>QOQB01000003.1 GCA_003331305.1 Flavobacteriales bacterium
ATCCAAATTTGTTCTATTTTAGGTCATTTTATATAAAAAAACGGTCACAGTAAATCAATACTTATAAAAAATAATTTAAAAATTAAGTTCGAAACCAGCGTAAACACCAAAAGGGTGACCAGGTCTTAGTCCAGCTGGTGCTCTTGAAACGGCATAGCCCTCGTCTAAAAGATTTAAAAATTTTGTTTTCAGCTTAAGGTTAGAACGTAATTTATAAATCATGGAGGCATCTAAAATAAAATACGCAGGAATTTCTACTGAACCATTAGCGGTAGTTGAAAACTTCCCGTTGTAGTTAGAATTTAAATGGAACTCAAATTTATTAGTTTGTATGCTGATGGCAGTATTTAAACGGTGTTTTGGGATATAGGGGATGCGGTCTCCATTATTAACTTCACCCCAAATATCTTGGGTGCTACCAAAATCAGTTAAAAACTTGGCATTGGTTAGCGTATATGAAATTGAGAAAGGAATTTTTATATCTCCATTTTCCATTAAGTCAGTTGTTATCAGCATTTCTAGCCCGTTGACCAAGGCCTCGCCAGCATTAAACGGATCTAGCTCACCTAATCCACCCGTAGCAGCAAGATCATTTCCTAAAAGATTACTGTAATCATTTTGATATGCTATCAATTCAGCATTAAATGTGTCTACCGAAAATCTAATTCCTGCTTCCAGATTTACACTCTCTTCGGGTTTTTGTCCAACTGAATTTCCTGGTGGTGAAAACCCTTTGTGAATACCACTAAAGACAGATAATTTGTTGTTAAATGTATAGTTGAAGCCAATCCCGGGAATGAGTACAGAAACCTTATTTTCTCTTGATGAAACGTCATTAAGACTCCTCAATGGATTTGATTTCCCAAAATCATCTCTAGACAATTTAATGTTTTCATATCTAATTCCTGGGGATATGGTAAGCCCATTGAATTTATACTTATACATCACGTATGACGCAAATGTGTTTGCTGAACTAATTCTGTTCCCTTGCGCTCCTTTTTCTCCGTAAGTTTCTAATGACATAAATCCATTAGTTATGGCATAGGTGTCTTCCCATTGGAATCGATCCTCCTCGTCGTAATGGAATCTAAATCCAATTTCAAGATCATGAAATGAATCATTTTTACCATACCAGTGGTAATCAATTTTTGTTTGTGCTCCTTTAGATAGGTATTTTCTGTTGTTTGCCTTTACTTTCAAAGCACTTTCTGAATCTAATTCTCCTTTAACGACAGCTATATGCCCTGCGTATTGAGCTGGATTTGATAGTATTTCCGATATTTTTTGCGAGCTGCCATCAAATACAACGTCATCAAGCTTGTACCAATTTCTTTTAAATTCATTGTGGTAAAAATTGGATGTTATTTTAAAATTTTCTGTAAAGTTAATTTCGTGTGTAAGCACATATTGAATCTGTTCAGCATCCATTTTGTCTTTTTCTGACCCGCTATATCTCATATAGGGAGCTTTTTCAAAATCGGCTGTTGTTAAGCCTAAATACGTTTCGTTAGAAACCTCATCGTAATGATGAAATTTTAACTCCACAACCTGTTTTATTTTAGCATCTTCAGAGGTTTTATACCGAATTTTTGATGATATTTCGTTAATATCAAATCCTGTATTTAAATTATTTCCAAGCGTTTTAAAACCGTTGGAATTAAAATTTAAGTATTCCAACGAGTAGCCAAAATTTTCAAAGCTATCTCCAATGGATGTATGAAGCTGACCCGTGTGGAAACTTCCATAAATGCTTCTTACTTTTCCTTCAAATGAGTCGGGAATCCCTGTAGAGACAAAGTTTATAGCTCCACCTGAAGTATAAGGCCCGTATTGAATTTGACTACTGCCCTTTAAGACCTCTAATGCTTCCATTCTGGCAATGGATGGAAAATAATATGCTGATGACGCACTGTATGGTGCAGGCGATATTAAAACACCATCCTCCATAATGGCTATTTTAGAACTTCTTTCAGGTGAAGTTCCCCGGATGCTTATATTAGGTCTCAATCCAAAGCCATCTTCCTCAAAAAAATTGATTCCAGGAATTTTATTTAACGCCCTGTTGATATCCACATAATCAAATTGCGCTAATTCTTCCTTTGAAAGAAAGTAGGCTGCCCCTGTTCTGTTTTTTGCAACAAACTTGTTACCCAATATCGTATTCCCTTTAATAATAACTTCATCTAGAGGGAAAATAGAATCTTTTAAAACTACAGGTTGATTTTGAGCGTTTAACGAAACACAGAATAAAATGGTTAGAAGCAGTAAGGGCTTTTTCATTTAGTTATTTAGAATAGTTTCAAATTAGGCGCAAACATAGAGTAGAAATTCAATAAAACCAAATTATTTATATTCAATCTAAATAAATATTATTAACATATATTAGCTTAAAATTACATGACATATGAAATCCAAAATAAACGCTGTGTTAACTATCATTTTAGCTCTTTTCTTCATTTTTAAAGGAATAGATAAAATTCCAATTAAATTAAAACCTATTACCCAAAAAGAAATCGTGGAAACTATAGTTGAAAAGGGTTCTTATGAAGCTCCAGTTGGCTATATAATTACCATGAACACAATGCGTCAATCAGGATTTTTAAGGCTCATAGCTTTTTTTCAAATTTTAGCTGGATTTTGACTTCCTGAAAATTTCTGAAAACCCTGGTCAATTCTACGAATCACTCGAATACCAGAGCAAAAGGGTGTTCCAGAATATACTATTTCCCGAAGGCTTTAGATTTTCAATGAAAAACAAGGAATGTCGAACCAGTAAATTGAACATTTTATTCGACTTAACCAGTTCTTTTTCAAAAACTTACGACACTAAAAAAGAAAAGACCCAAACACAAAAATTGCTTGAGTCTCATTTAGTAGCGGGAGCTGGACTCGAACCAGCGACCTTCGGGTTATGAGCCCGACGAGCTACCTACTGCTCTATCCCGCGATGTGGAGGGCAAAAATACAAAACTTACCTGATTTGACAATACCTCTTTAGCAATCATTACCTTTGTAACATGCATAAAGCTGGTTTTGTAAATATTATTGGTAGTCCAAATGTGGGTAAGTCTACCCTGACCAATGCTATTTTGGGTCAAAAATTAGCTATTACTACTGCCAAAGCACAAACTACCCGTCACAGAATCTTAGGCATACGCAATTCCGATGATTATCAGCTTATTCTTTCCGACACACCCGGAATTATAGATCCTGTATACAAATTGCAAGAAAGTATGATGGAGGCTATGCAAACCGTTTTTGACGATGCTGATGTGTTAATTTATTTGGTTGAAATCGGTGAAAAGAAGGGTAAAAGCGAAGATGTAATGAGCCGCTTATCCAAAACAAACAAACCTCTAATTCTTGCCATTAATAAAATTGACACGGGTAATCAAAAGCTCCTTGAAGAAACGGTTGATGCATGGAAATTGCAATTACCCAATGCGGATATCTGGAGCATATCTGCATTGGAAAAATTTCAAGTAGATACGCTCATTGCAAAAATAGTGCAGCTGCTTCCCGAACATCCGCCATATTTTCCTAAAGATCAACTAACCGATAGGTCTGAACGCTTTGTTGTTAATGAGGTAATTCGTGAGAAGATTTTACTCTCATACGACAAAGAAATACCATATGCTGTGGAAGTCGAAACAGAATCATTTAAAGTAAACGAAAGCATCATCAAAATTAGTGCTATCATTTATGTGGAGCGTTCTTCGCAAAAAGGAATACTGATTGGACACAAAGGCGCGTCACTTAAAAAAGTAGGCACGCTTGCAAGAAAAGAATTAGAACAGTTTTTTGATAAAAAAATACACCTCGAGCTTTTTGTGAAAATAAACAAAGATTGGCGCTCAAACCCCAATGCACTAAAACGTTTTGGTTATTGACCTCAGACTAAGTTACCTTTGCACCCATTATTATGAGAAACCTAGTAGCTATTGTTGGCAGGCCTAATGTAGGAAAGTCCACCCTTTTTAATCGATTAGTACAACGTAGAGAAGCTATTGTTGACTCCTCAAGCGGCGTTACCCGCGACAGGCATTATGGAAAGTCCGATTGGAACGGTCACGAGTTTACCCTTATAGATACGGGCGGCTACGTGATTGGAGGCGATGACGATTATGAGAAAGAAATTGATCAGCAAGTCGAAATTGCCATTGAAGAAGCAGATGCTATTATATTTATGGTAGATGTAGAAACAGGTGCTAATTTGATGGATGAGGAAGTTGCCAAACTACTTCGCAAATCTAACAAGCCTGTTTTTTTAGTTGCGAATAAGGTTGATAATGCTCTTCGTATCCCAGCTACGGTTGAGTTTTATTCTATGGGAATGGATAATTTGTTTCATATCTCCGCCATAAATGGAGGTGGTACAGGCGAGTTGTTAGACGCATTGGTTGAGGCACTTCCGCAACAAACTACCAGCCTGAGAGATGACCTTCCTCGATTTGCGGTGGTAGGAAGACCCAATGCGGGAAAATCTTCATTTGTGAATGCCCTTATTGGCGAGCCTAGAAACATTGTAAAAGACGAAGCAGGTACAACACGCGACAGCATTGACACGGTATATAACCGTTTTGGATTTGAATTTTGTTTGGTAGATACTGCAGGAATTCGACGAAAAGCAAAAGTAAAAGCCAACATAGAATTTTATTCTGTGATGCGTGCTTTGCGTTCTATTGAGCATTCAGATGTTTGTATGCTGGTATATGATGCTACTCGGGGTTTTGACGCACAGGTAAAAAACATTTTTTGGCTAGCAGCACGCAATCATAAAGGAGTGGTGATTTTAGTAAATAAGTGGGATTTGGTCGATAAAACCACGCAAACTACCAAGCAAGTTGAAGAACAAATCCGAGCTGAAATAGCGCCTTTTGTCGATGTGCCGATTGTATTTATTTCATCCCTAACAAAACAACGCGTATTTAAGGCAATTGAATCAGCAGTTGATGTATATAAAAGACGTTCACAACGCATAGCAACCCGAAAACTAAACGATTATATCCTTCCTGTAATTGAAAAAAACCCACCCCCAGCACTAAAAGGGAAATATGTCAAAATTAAATTTGCAACTCAATTACATTCCGCACACCCACAGTTTGCCTTTTTCTGCAATTTACCCCAGTACGTAAAAGACCCCTACAAGCGATTTCTGGAAAACAAACTTCGCGCCGAATACAATTTTAACGGAGTAACAATTGATGTTTTTATTCGAAAAAAGTAGTCACAACTCAGCCTTGATACGCAGTAGCTCTTGACGTATTTTTTGTAGTTTTTTAAGTACGTCCAAGTTCCCTTTTTTCCCTTTTGTTAGTTGCTTTTTAGCACCTTCTAAAGTAAAACCCCGTTCCTTGACTAAAGCATGTATCAGTTCAAACTTTTCTATGTCTTTGGCGGAAAATTTGCGAGTACCGCTTTGCGTTTTTTTTGGGCTTATGATTTGAAATTCCTTTTCCCAAAACCGAATAAGTGATGGCTTAACGTCAAAGGCCTCGGCTACTTCTCCAATGCTGTAATATAGTTTTTCGGATAACTGATGGCGCATTAGTCAAGTGATTGATTTTCCTTATTGGCAGCTTCTAACATCGCTTCAAACTCCACAGGATTTAAATCACCAGAGTAAAAATTAATTGGATTAACCGCTTTGCCGTCTTTGTGAATTTCATAATGAAGGTGAGGTGCTTGTGAGCGCCCCGTATTTCCTACGTATCCAATAATGTCACCGCGTTTAACACGTTGACCTCTTTTTACGTTGTACCCGCTCAAGTGTGCATACAGCGTCACATAACCAAACCCATGGTCAATACGGATGTGTTTTCCATAGCCAAGCGCCCTTGCATCAGCACGTTTAACCTTTCCATCGCTTGTGGCATAAATGGGTGTTCCTCGAGGTGCGGTAAAATCCATTCCTTTGTGCCGCCTACGGGCCTTGGTGAAGGGATCTGTTCGCCAACCAAATCCAGAAGCCATACGCGTCAAATCGTCGTTTGCAATGGGCTGAATAGATGGTATGGCTGCTAAAAGTTTCTCTTTATCAACCGCTAAGCGTTGTATTTCGTCAAACGATTTAGACTGCACTACCATTTGCTTAGATAGTATGTCAAGTCTTTTAGTGGTGCTAATGATCACATCAGAATTGGTAAAACCATCTAAGTTTTTATATCTGTTGGCACCTCCAAATCCAGCTTTTCGAACATCCTCAGAAATGGGATTTGTTTCAAAAACTACTCTGTATATTTGGTTATCACGCTCTTGCAAATGCTCCAAAACTTCCTCTACTTGGCCCATTTTGCGTTGTAATTGCTCGTAGTTGAGTTTATAGTTTTCTAATTCACGTGCTTGAGAAATTTCTGTTGGGGTGCTTAGCATAGGCGTAGAAAGTAAAATCAAAACAAAACCTACACCAAAGATGGCAGATGCCGCGATAAACGCCAACACATTGCGTACTTTACGTCTGTTTTTAACCTCTATCTTTCTGTACGAAAGACTATCTTGATCGTAGTAATACTTAACCTTTGCCATTCAGTAAAATGTACTATTTTTACCCCGTCGAAATGAGTATTAAACAAAGATACATAATTCGCACCAACCATTAAACGGTTTCATGAAAGCACAACAAATCCGCGCACAATTTTTAGACTTTTTTGCTGCTAAAAACCATAAAATCGTTCCTTCTGCACCTATGGTGATGAAAGACGACCCGACCCTAATGTTTACCAATGCTGGCATGAATCAGTTTAAAGAGTATTTCTTAGGGAATAAAAAAGCAAAAGATACGCGCATTGCAGACACCCAAAAATGCCTTCGGGTTTCGGGCAAACACAACGATTTGGAAGAAGTAGGAAAAGATACCTACCACCACACCATGTTTGAGATGCTCGGCAATTGGAGTTTTGGTGACTATTTCAAGAAAGAGGCCATTGCATATGCATGGGAATTTCTGACTGCTGTCATGAAAATTGATAAAAACGATTTGTATGTTACTGTTTTTGAGGGAGATCAAACAGAGGGGTTAGAAACTGATAATGAAGCCATCGAATTTTGGAAAGCGCATATCGATTCAGAGCGTATTTTGATGGGTTCCAAAAAGGACAACTTTTGGGAAATGGGCGATCAAGGACCTTGTGGTCCATGCTCCGAAATCCATGTTGATATTAGAAGCGCCGAACAAAAAGTAAAAATTTCAGGGGCCGATCTTGTCAATCAAGATCACCCTCAAGTGGTCGAGGTGTGGAATTTGGTGTTTATTGAATTCAACCGAAAAGCAAATGGGTCACTAGAAAAACTACCCGAAAAACACGTAGATACCGGGATGGGTTTTGAGCGCCTTTGTATGGTAGTGCAAGAAGTACAGTCCAATTATGATACAGACGTGTTCACCCCCCTTATTCGGGAAATAGAAACACGCACAGCTACTGCTTACGGGAAAAACGAAGAAATCGATATCGCCATACGTGTCATTGCTGACCACCTTAGGGCAGTCTCCTTTTCCATTGCCGACGGGCAGTTGCCCTCCAACAATGGTGCAGGCTATGTGATTCGTCGTATTTTACGTCGTGCCATTCGTTATGGCTATACTTTTTTAGACCAAAAAGAACCCTTTATTTTTGCGTTAGTAGATACGCTTACCGATCAAATGGGTGCTGCTTTTCCAGAACTTAAGGCACAGCAAAACCTAATTCAAAATGTAATTAAAGAAGAGGAACAGTCGTTTCTTAAAACCTTGGCTCAAGGTTTGGTGTTGTTGAATCAATTGATTGCTAGTAACAAAGGAAAAGAGCTTTCGGGAGCAAAGGCGTTTGAGTTATACGACACCTTTGGATTCCCCGTTGACCTTACTGCACTTATTCTTTCGGAAAATAATATGACACTCAACGAAGCTGATTTCAACTCCCAAATGGAACAGCAAAAAGCACGTTCTCGTGCTGCTGCACAAGTTGAAACTGAAGATTGGATTGAGCTCCGAAGTGACGATGAGGAAGAATTTGTTGGCTACGATACCCTCAAAACCGCCGTCCGTATTGTCCGTTACCGAAAAGTAACGACCAAAAGCGGCGCCTCATTTCAACTGGTGTTTAATCTAACACCGTTCTATCCAGAAGGGGGAGGACAAGTAGGCGACAAAGGCTACTTGGAAGCACCAAATGGAAATGTTACCTACATCACTGATACCAAACGTGAAAATAATCTTATTGTGCATGTAGCTAATCAACTTCCTGCAAATCTAAATGCTACATTTACCGCAGTTGTAGATGCTCAAAAGCGTACCGCAACTGCGTGTAACCATACGGCAACACACCTATTGCACCAAGCTTTACAAGCCATTCTTGGCGACCATATTTCCCAAAAGGGATCTATGGTACGTTCGGGATATTTACGCTTCGATTTTTCGCATTTTGCCAAGCTTACACAAGATGAACTTACGTCTGTTGAGGCATTTGTCAATGCCCGTATTCAAGAGCAAATCGATTTAGAAGAACACCGCAATGTGCCTTTTCAGCAGGCAATGGATAGCGGAGCCACAGCATTGTTTGGCGAAAAATATGGCGATACGGTACGTACCATTCGTTTTGGTGAATCAATGGAATTGTGCGGGGGAACACACGTGGCCAATACAGCTGAACTTTGGCATTTTACGATTACTTCCGAGTCGGCAGTAGCTTTTGGAATTAGACGTATTGAAGCCGTTACTTCTGACGAAGCTAAAAAACTGGTCTACGACCAAGCTGCCATGGTAGACGAGCTTAAAGTACAGTTGAAAAACCCAAAAAATCTGGTTCAGTCCGTACAGGCTTTACAAGACGAAAACACCAAACTACGCAAAGAAATAGAGCAGCTAAATAAGCAATTCGTGCAACAGCTTATTTCAGAACTGGAAAGCAATATTGTTACCCACAATGGGAGATCTGTACTACTACAAGAAGTGGCGTTGGATGCTGCTGGAATGAAAGATGCCTTATTCCAATTGGGGAATAATCGCGATGATTTGGTGGCTGTTCTCGCAAGTCGCAAAAATGACAAACCTATTTTATCTTGCTATGTGTCTAAAGCAATTGCCCAAAATGGAACGATAACTGCGAATGCAATTATCAAAGAAATTGGTCAGCACATTCAAGGTGGTGGGGGCGGACAACCGTTTTTTGCTACCGCAGGAGGAAAAAATCCCGACGGCATTCCCAAAGCTTTGGAAGCAGCAAAAGCCCTTATCGCAGCGGAATAGTTCAATTACATTTTGCTATTCATTGGCATTTGGCGGGTATGCAGCCAATATCTCGGTGACAAACACACGAATGCGTTCCTCGCGTTCTTGCGGCGTTCCTTTGCTTAAACTCCCAGTGCCTTTGCCCTGCCATACTAGTTTTTTGCTAGTGGCATCAATAATATCAATATAAAGTAGTCCTGTTGTAGTGGTATTCACATTATACGGCCTGTTAAAACCCCAGCCCCAGCCCCAACCGCCGTAAGGACCGTAAAATGGACTGCCCCAACCCAAATAACTTTCGCTAACACGTACATTTTTTTCTGCTTTGGTATGAAAACTGATAAGAACATCTGGTGTTTCAGAAGCA
This sequence comes from Flavobacteriales bacterium, assembly GCA_003331305.1. Lineage (GTDB taxonomy): Bacteria > Bacteroidota > Bacteroidia > Flavobacteriales > Flavobacteriaceae > UBA7446. The sequence goes on from QOQB01000003.1 coordinate 9,573, forward strand.
CTAAATCCTTTGGTGGGAAGCGTGCTTTCGAGAGCCCTTAACACACGACGTTTATCCAAATCTGAGATTTCAACCTTGTCTATTCCAGGTTTAAAAAAAGCATAGGTGGTATAGGTGCTAAAGTCTACATTCGTATCATAATCGCTAGAAATTCGAATGGAAGCACATGACGTTAAGATTAGCGCAGTGGCAAAAAGAATAAACCGTTTCATTGTATAATTTTTTTAAAATTACACAAAAAATATGCCGAAAACACGTTTACATTTTTATGCGTAGCGTTTACATCCTAAAAGCAATACACTACTTTTGAGTATGGAATTTCCTGTTGCGATAAATCAAAGAATACAGTTGCCTTCGTTTGCATCAGCAGGCATTAGTGTACATATCAAACGCGAGGACTTGGTTTTTCCACTAGGATCTGGTAATAAATGGCGCAAACTAAAATACAACCTCAAAGCTTTTCGGGAATCAAATGCCAGCACATTGCTCACTTTTGGCGGTGCATTTTCCAACCATTTAGCCGCTGTTGCTGCCATGGGTGCACGCTACGGCATTGCCACTATTGGTATTGTTCGCGGGGCTGAATTGGCGAAAAAACCACTCAATCCAACCCTTGCAACATGTCAACAAAACGGCATGATACTTAGCTTTGTTTCAAGAGAAGAATACCGTCAAAAAGAACTAGGAGATACCGTTTTAGCACTTCAAAAATCACATGACACATTGTATATTCTTCCCGAAGGAGGCACCAATGCCTTTGCAGTAAAAGGCTGTACAGAGATACTAACTCCAGAGGATGAGATGTTTGACACCATTTGTTGCGCTGTAGGTACTGGAGGAACATTAGCAGGTTTGGCAAATTCGTGCACAACACATCAACATGTAGTGGGGTTTCAAATGGTAAAAGATGTGTCAATCACAGCGCGGATTCGTACCTTTGTTAAGCAAAATAATTGGACGCTTGTGCAACACCCCATACATCGTGGATATGCTCAGGTGAACCCGACCTTAGTTGCTTTTGCACATGATGTACTGCAACAAACGGGGGTATTGTTAGATCCAATTTATACCGCACCTATGCTGTTTCAGTTGGTGCAAATGATAAAAGACGACATATGGACATTTGGAACAAATTTGCTTTTAATTCATACGGGCGGAATACAAGGAATAGCAGGCTTCAATTCACGCGCTGCGCTCCAGTGGCCCGTGGGTTAAGGTTGTTTTTTGTTGCCCTTTTTCTTGTTTCTTGTGGTTCTAAAAAGGTGGTTTATTCTGGAAGCGTGAAGCGCACAGCAAAAAAAATAGAAAACAAATCCCCCAAAAAATCCGTTAAAAAATTAGCAGAACTCGATGCGCATACCCGTATGAAAGTATATGTGCTACAATATGCCGAAATGGCGCAAAAAGAAATGAAAAAGTACGGTATTCCGGCAAGTATTACCTTAGCACAAGGCTTATTGGAGTCTCAGGCAGGTATGGGTGAATTAGCGGCCAAGTCCAATAACCACTTTGGAATAAAATGCCATAAAGGGTGGCGCGGTGCGCGCGTTTCACACGACGACGATGCTAAAGGAGAGTGTTTTCGAAAGTATAAAAAAGTAGAACAGTCGTACCGAGATCACTCCGATTTTTTACGGAATCGTGGGCGTTACAGCGACTTGTTCAAAATGAAAAAAACAGATTATATACGCTGGGCTCATGGACTTAAAAAGGCAGGCTATGCTACCGATCCACAATACGCATATAAACTTATTTCACTTATTGAGCGCTACGAATTATGGCAATTTGACGGCAGTAAAGCACCTCTAAAGACATCAAAACGGACAAAGAAAGGGCAAAGTTATGTGGTGCAGCAAGGCGACACGCTGTATTCCATTGCTAAAAAATTTGACCTCTCTGTAGAAAATCTTATAGCGATCAACAGACTAAATTCAACTGATTTGGCAATAGGTCAACAACTCAATTTAAAATGATGCAATATCAACGCAGTAGTACTCTTTTTGCCGAGGCAAAACAAGTTATTCCAGGTGGAGTGAACTCACCCGTACGTGCATTTAAAGCAGTCGGCGGTACGCCAATTTTCTTGACACATGCCAAAGGGGCGTATTTGTTCGATGAAGATGGGAATAGATATATCGATTACATCTCATCATGGGGGCCTATGATTTTAGGTCATGCACACCCAAAAGTGGTCAAAGCCATTCAAAAGCGCGCTGAAAAAGGCACTTCCTATGGCATCCCAACTGCGTTGGAAACGCAAATTGCCAAACAAGCTTTAGCGATGGTACCACATATGGATCAAATTCGATTTGTGAATTCCGGCACCGAAGCTTGTATGAGCGCAGTGCGCTTGGCACGCGGATATACAGGGCGCGATAAAATCATCAAATTTGCAGGTTGCTATCACGGACATGCTGACGCTTTTTTAATTCAAGCAGGTAGTGGAGCGGTTACTTTTGGTAGCCCAAACAGTCCAGGCGTAACGGCTGGAACAGCACAAGACACTATCTTAGCTGCCTACAACAACCTAGAACAAGTTGCCGAAATATTTGCTGCAAATCCCGAAAAAATTGCTGCCATTATCGTTGAGCCTGTAGCAGGAAATATGGGCTGTGTTTTACCTAAAGCAGGTTTTTTGGAAGGACTGAGGCGTTTGTGTGACACACACGGTGCTTTACTCATTTTTGATGAGGTAATGACAGGTTTTCGATTGGCACCGGGTGGGGCACAAGAACGTTTAGGCGTACGTGCCGATATGGTTACTTACGGAAAAGTGATTGGCGGAGGACTTCCTGTTGGGGCATTTGCCGCACGAAAAGAAATTATGGCGTTTTTGGCACCTGTAGGTCCTGTGTATCAGGCGGGCACATTAAGTGGGAATCCTTTGGCGATGACAGCAGGACTTACCATGTTACAGTTGCTGCAAGAACACCCACAAACCTATAGCAGCTTAGATGAAAAAACAGCCTATTTGCACAACGAAATGACGCCTATTCTCGAACAAAAAGGGATCCCTTACCAAATCAATAGATTAGGGTCAATGCTATCGCTGCATTTTACCAATACCCCTGTGGTAGATTTTGACACCGCAGCTAAAGGCAACAACGAATTCTTTAAAAAGTACTTCCATGGCATGCTTAAGCGTGGAGTGTATTTACCGCCAAGCGCGTTTGAAAGCTATTTTTTAAATGATGCCATTAGCCAAGAAGACCTTGAACATACGCTCGAAGCCTTTTCTGAAACCTTAAAGGAGTTATAATTAGCTCGGGTCTAAAATAGCATCAATGCGCACTACAGATTCTTGTAGGTGGTAACGCGTATTTTGATCATTTACCTTAGCTAAACTTCTTGCAATAGCTGTTTTTAAGTTTATCAGTTGCGCACGACTTACAGCACGAATGTCCGACTGACTCACCAACACTCGCGTGCGGTTGCTATAGCGTCTAGCCGAACCACTTAATGGTTCTTGGCTTTCCGTCATAAGATATTCCAAACGGTCAATATAGGCGCGTTGTAAGTTTCGTCTATACATATCTATGGTATTGTTACTGTACAGCTCTGCCCAAATACCTTTGCGTAATTCGCTCATCATTTGTGTTAAGGCATAGGCCTCCACGCCGTTTAACGCCTCGTTTTCAAGCATACGCGCCATCCGATCAAAAGTTAATAAACGGTTTAACGTACCCGTTTGTGTACGTCGCATGCGGTCTAAGGCACCTGCAAACTCAATCTTATTAAAAATATTTTCGTCAAGCATCCACTTGGGTGTTGCAAATAATTCGTCTTGTAAAAACTCCAGACATGCCTGTTGATGACTTTTATCCACGTGCGTATAGACAGGTCCTTCTTGGTTGTATGTTTTATAGTATTCATAAACACCACCTACATTAGCTGCCACATGACCCATATAACGATTAAACTGGCTCAATACCTGATTATATAAGTCTTGTAAGTCATCATAATTTTTTCCGTCTTCGGCAGTCCAATCTATTAAGTTAGGTACAATACGTTTTAGGTTGGCAATACCATATTGACTTGCTTTTATAGCATCATCGCCCAAGTCTTCCGTTTGTGAGCTAGGGTCAATTGGACTTCCAAATTGCTGGCTTCCAAAGCGATACATAGGATCATCTTGATGTGCTAAAATCCATTGATCAAGCCTTTCTTTTTCTTCCTCCGCTGACGTTGCAGATGGAATAGGGCGGTAGCCCCAGCGTACGGCGTGTATATCATAGATGCCAATATCAGGCATGAGTGACACATCACCATCACCTGGTTGGGCAATGTAATTAAATCTGGCATAATCCATTATAGAAGGTGCCGTGCCGTATTTTTTAGTAAATGATGGCGAACGCAACGAATCTACGGGGTAGGCAACGCTACTTCCCATATTGTGCGGCAACCCTATGGTATGTCCAACTTCGTGTGCGGACACAAATCGGATAAGTCTTCCCATAATCTCATCTTTAAAAGCAACGCCTCGCGCTTCGGGGTTGATAGCTGCGGTTTGTACAAAAAACCAATTGCGCAATAATGTCATTACGTTATGATACCAATTGATATCAGATTCTAAAATCTCACCAGAACGCGGGTCACTAACGTGCGGCCCGTTGGCATTTGGAATAGGAGACGCCAAATAGCGCACCACAGAGTAACGCACGTCTTCGGGACTCCAGTCTGGATCTTCTTCTGGCGTTGGCGGGTCTTTTGCAATGATGGCATTTTTAAAACCAGCAGCCTCAAATGCCACTTGCCAATCTTCAATTCCTTGTTTTAGGTAAGGCGCCCACTTTTTTGGTGTAGCCCTGTCAATGTAGTAAACGATTGGTTTCTTGGGTTCAACCAATTCGCCTCGCTCAAACTTTTCTAAGTCTTCGTCTTTAACTTCCAAACGCCAGCGGTCCAAATAGCGTACTGTTTTACTTTTTTGAACATCTAACCCATAATCGGTTTGTCCCCTCGAAAACCATCCCACACGCTCGTCAAAATAGCGGCGTTTCATAGGTTTTTCAGGAAGCAAAATCATAGAATTACTCATTTCGAAGGAAATAGAACCTGTACTTGAGTTAGACGGTGGATCGCTAGAATTATAAGTCTTTATATGCCTTGCCTCTACATTTAGCGGATAGCTTTTCAGTGTATTTATGAAAGAGCGTGACTTGTCTAAACTTGAAACCTTATAGGTTTTACGCCTAGATTGCGGAAATCCAATGGCTTTTACATCACTTTCAAAAAAACTATTTACGTTAATCACCGTAGATATGGAGTCTTTTCCAATGGCTTTGATATCAAAACGATATAATATGGGCTCAAAATTAGAATTTACAACTGCCTCGTGTATGGGAAGGGAATCAGCCGCAACTACCTGATGAGATACCACACGCAATAGTACTTTTTTGGTATCTTTTTCCCAACGCAGTACTTGCGTATTTTGTTTACCGCCACCAAAACCAATACCAGAGGCAGTTTTAGCAATTCGAGTTACCATGAGCATTTCTTTGCCAAATAGTGAATCGGGAATTTCATAAAAGTAATCCTCATCAACTTTATGAACATCAAACAAACCTATATCTGAAACCGCTTTTTCAGTAATGACTTCATCGTAAGGCTTAATAGCGTTTTTATCTTTCTTTTTAGGTTTTGGGGCTTCCACTTTTTCAGGTGCCTTTTTCTTTTTAAATAGCTTCGGAATTTGTGCATTTACATGTGTTACAAAACACAATACAAACAGGAATCGGATTAGGTTTTTCATGGAATTTTATAAGTAGTCAACTAAAATCTTAAATAATTTGCACATTACCAACCCTTTTGCTGTTGAACTTGACGATAGTTTAAAATTAGGGTTTGATTAGCTAACGAAGCGCAATGTGCAACGTCTCGTTTGTCTTTGTTACTTCTGCCACAGATTTACTCGTAAGACCTTTAACCGCTTTATCCCATTTTTTATTACTAAGTCCTGCTTGTTCTTTCACAGTTGTAAGAGCGGCAGGACTTTCTTTTTTTAGTATATCCATGATAACTTGTTCTTCTGCGGTAAGTGCAGGACCTTTCTTTTCTGGTCGCATTTGTGGGAAAAATAAGACTTCTTGAATGGAACTGTTGTTGGTTAATAACATCGTTAAGCGGTCAATACCAATCCCAATTCCCGATGTGGGTGGCATCCCGTATTCCAATGCACGCAAGAAATCTTGGTCAATAAACATGGCCTCGTCATCGCCTTTTTCTGATAGCGACATTTGATCCTCAAAACGCTCCCGTTGATCAATTGGATCGTTAAGCTCAGTGTAAGCATTTGCCAGTTCTTTTCCATTGACCATAAGTTCAAAACGTTCGGTAAGTCCTGGTTTGCTGCGATGGGCTTTGGTCAGCGGACTCATTTCTTTTGGGTAATCCGTGATAAATGTCGGCTGGATGTAGTGGTGTTCGCAAAGCTCCCCAAATAACTCATCAATAAGTTTTCCTTTGCCCATGGTGTCATCAACTTCAAGGCCAAGTTTTTTAGCCGTTTCACGTAATGCGGTTTCGTCCATTTCGGATACATCAATTCCGGTGTGTTCTTTTATTGCCTCTAAAATGGGAACCCGCGGATAGGGTGCTTTAAAATCAATGGAGTTTTCACCCACTTGCACGGCAGAACTGCCGTTGGCTGCCTCCGCTACTTCCTCAAGAAGTGCTTCAGTGGTGTTCATCATCCAATGGTAATCTTTGTATGCAACATAAAGCTCCATGACCGTAAACTCAGGATTATGGGTTTTGTCCATACCCTCGTTTCTAAAGTCTTTGGCAAACTCATACACGCCATCAAATCCACCTACAATAAGGCGTTTGAGGTACAACTCATTTGCAATACGTAAGTAAAGTGGAATGTTTAGTGCATTGTGATGCGTTACAAAAGGCCTTGCGGCTGCGCCACCTGGAATGGGTTGTAAAATAGGCGTTTCTACTTCTAAGTAACCACGATCGTTAAAAAACGAACGGATGGTGTTTGTAATCTTAGTACGTTTTACGAATGCATCTTTCACGCTGGGGTTTACAATCAAATCAACATAGCGCTGGCGGTAGCGCTGTTCCGGATCGGTGAAGGCATCGTACGTATTGCCATCGGCATCTACTTTTGGAAGTGGTAACGGACGCAACGATTTGCTAAGCACAAAAAGCTTGTGTACTTCAACGGTTTTTTCACCTACTTGTGTGGTAAATAATTTTCCTTCAACTCCAATAATATCCCCAATATCCAATAACTTTTTATAGACATCGTTATACAAGGTTTTATCGTCATCTGGACACAAAATATCTCTGTTAAAATACAACTGCACTTTTCCAGTAGCATCTTGCAATTCGGCAAAACTTGCCTTTCCTTGCACCCGTCTCGACATCAATCGTCCTGCCAAGCAAACAGCACCATCTTCTGTATATTTTTCAGCGACTTCAGTAGCGTAGTGTGTGGTGTCAAATGCTGCTGCAGGGTAGGGGTTTATGCCCAACTCACGCAGTTTTGTGAGCTTTTCTCTGCGGACAAGTTCTTGTTCTGATAATTCGTGCATCCCAAATTTTTCTGTTGCAAAGATAACCAATGCGCATGAGTTCTCAAGAACGCATGAATTTGTATATTTGGCTAACCCATGAGTCTGTTTCGTGTACTTCTAGCTATTATTTTTCCGCCTTTGGCAGTTATTGACAGAGGCTGTGGATCTGTTGTTATTGTTTTTTTACTCACGCTTTGTGCATGGGTGCCCGGAGTTATAGGGGCGCTTATCATTTTGAACAGACCCTTTTATTATGAACCCTAAACCTGTTGTTCAGGTGCGCAAATTGGGCTTGGCAGCATACGATGCCGTTACCAATTTGCAACAAGAATTGTTTCAACGCACCATTGACCAGAAAATTCACAACCGTAGAAATCCAGATGCGCAAGTGACTACCGAAAATCATTTGCTTTTTGTGGAGCATCCGCATGTGTATACCCTCGGTAAAAGTGGCGACGAAAATAACTTACTCATCAACAATGAAACCCTTGCCGAAAAAGGCGTTTCCTTTTACCCTACAAATCGTGGAGGTGATATTACCTATCACGGCCCGGGGCAGTTGGTTGGCTATCCCATTTTGGATTTGGATTGTTTTTTTACCGATATCCATAAATATTTGCGTTTGTTGGAGGAATGTATCATTGCAACACTTGCCGATTTTGGTATTTCTGCCACACGCAGCAAAGGTGAAACAGGGGTTTGGATTGATGTAGATGGCAACAATCCCCGTAAAATTTGTGCCATGGGAATTCGTACCAGTCGCTGGGTTACCATGCATGGGTTTGCTTTAAATGTAAATACAGATTTATCGTATTTTAACTATATCATCCCCTGCGGAATTCGCAATAAAGACGTGACCTCTATGCAAAAAGAGTTGGGGAAAACCATTGATATCAAAGAAGTTAGTACCCTTTTTCAAAAACACTTTGCACATCACTTTGAGGCTGAGGTGCGCTAAGGCATTCGGTAAAATCGCAATTCCTTGTTGTTGTTTTGTGCGGCTAAATATACAGTCGATCCGGGCGTTCCTTGTCCCAACATGGCCCAACCCTCGCCGATTACGGGAAAGCTATCCAGAAGTTTTGCGTCGCGATTAAACACATACACTTTCCCCGACTGATTGTCCCAAATTAAAATATAGGTGCGGTTGTTTACTACCTGAATTTGCGGTGGTGCATATACTCCGAAATCCAATTCTACCAACTGGTTGTTGATGGTGATTTTATTTTCGGTTTGGGTAACCAAGGTGTTTTTATTGGCCTCCAACGTATAGCGGGTTTCAAACGGCAACGCTTTTTTGGTGATTTTCCCCGAAGTGCTGATTTGAATCAACCTGTTTTTGGCATCAATGCTTACAAAACCGCTTTGGTATGGGTAGATGTTTTGCGTGAATTTGATATCCGTTGGAATTTTAATGCGTGTTTTTCCGGTGCGGTGCAGCAGCTCTGCTTTACCAGATTTTTGAACTATGGCAATATAATCACGGTTTCCAATGCGAATGTGTTTGGGTGAATATGCCAAACTGCCAGAGAGTCTTGTTTTACGCCAACCGCTTACTTTTTTCATACGGCGGTCATACATGCCTAATGTTTTTCCAGTCGATAACACAATGCGGTAGTCCCGTTGATTGTCATAATCAAAAATGCCAAGTGTGCTGGACGTGCTCATCCCCGATTTGCTAAACCCTTTTACGGCGTTTCCATTTCGGTCTAAAACTTGAAAACTTTTGGTAGTGGTAAAAGCGAGCTGCAAGCGTTTATTTCGGTATACGTCCACTTGTTGAATAGCTCCTAAAATAGCGCCATCAAGTTGCTTTTTCCAAAGCAATTTCCCAGTAGAAGTTAACAGGTAAAGTTGATGTTCCTCGTCCTGAACGACCCATTCCAATGCTTTTGTATTGTGATTCTGTACGGCATAGGGCCCCCATGCTATGGGTGTGCTAAACGGTGCGGTTCCAGCCGATTCTATCCCTTGCGATTTCCTCCCGCTTTCGCTGGGTTGTTGTAAGCTTAATGTGATATAAAACACATCGCCTTCTACAACACCTATATAATCGACTTGACGAAAAGCCCCAAAATCGGTTTTCGCCAATTTTTTTACATGTTTTTTTAATGTAGATTCAACTTCTGAAGGCGCTGCCCATGCCCACAGGCTACTTTGGCGCGGAAGGGTTTTTACATAGTTTTCAAAGCGGATGTCGTTGGCAAGCACATCGTCTTTTTCTAACGCATTTAAAAGCGACTCCATCACCGCTTTGGACGTGCCAAAATAGAGATGCTCGTTTAGAAACGCGGCGTATGGATAGGTTTCGTTTTTGGCAAGTGGTGCAAGTACGTTTGTCTTTTGGTTTTCTTCCAAAAATTCAAAAATAGTTTGCCCGCTTACACTATGCTGTGCCTTGGATTGGCGCGAAAGCGCAGTGCGTAATTCTTCCGCTTCTTGATTTGATTTTAACGCAAATACCACATCATTTCCCAATCCAACTTGCGCCACATAAGCGGCGTCTAACAGTAGTGAATCGGTGGAGGTTTCGGGTTGGTTGTGGGTAATTTGAAAACGCTTGGCAGCTTTTGAAAACACTTTGTCATCAAAGGCAAAGGCCTGAATACTTTTCGCACTGCTAGGCAGATGTGCTGCCACGTCTTGCAAGGCTGTCGTTTGGTTTGCCAATGGCGATAAGCGCGACGCACCATTTGCCGGCAGAACACCATAAGCACGCAGATATACGCCGTTCGTATTGACACTTGGCACAAAGGCAGTCCAGTTGCTCCATTCGCTCCACGGTACAGGAGAAATATCATCAAAAAGCGAATTAAAAAAGGGTGCAATCTTGTTTTGTACAAAAAAGGTTTGTGGCTCTTTGGTGCTGTTGTAGAGTTGCGTTAGCGTGCTATCGATGCTGTTGGGTGTGCTGCGCAGGCGAATGCTACTTTCCATCAACAGTTTACTTGACGATTGCATGTGCAAGCTGTCCCAAGTTGCGTAATAGGTGGGCGGGGAAGTCTTGAATTGCAGCAGTTGTGTTTTGGCATAGCTTAGCGTATCGGCAGCTATGGAATCTAACTGTTGCGGTTTTTGATGCGTAATCCACAGGTAGCTGAGGTTGTCTTTACCCTCGGGGTGAAAACTCAATTGCCCACTGGTGTTTTCCGCTACGGCATCCATTTGAGCGAAGAAGTCGGGGAATACTTCGGCAAGTGCCGCCGCTGCGGTATGCTGCGTGGCATAGGATTTCATGGGTCCAAACGACTCACTTTTGACCACTACTACGGCATTGTTGGGCAAATAGTCCAATAATGATGCTGAATGGGTTTGTTGTTGTTGGCAAGCACCTATACTAAGGCAGAGCGCAAGGAGCAGCAGTCTTTTCATACGGCAAAGTTATAAATCCAATGCCAGTTGTTTGGGGTATAACGCAAAAGTTTTACGGTGTATTTTAACAGCGCCATGCGTCATAATGGCCTCTCGATGTTTGGCTGTGGGATAGCCCTTGTTGGTGTCCCAACCGTAGTGCGGATGCTTTTGATGATGCGCTTGCATGACATCGTCACGGGTGGTTTTTGCCAAAATGGACGCTGCTGCAATGTTTAAAAAACGGGCATCGCCGCCTACCATACAATGGTGCGGAATGTTGTGGTAGGGTTTGAATTTATTTCCATCTACCAAAATGGTTTCGGGAACTACCTCCAATTTGGCGATGGCCAGTTGCATGGCTTCTATGGAAGCATTTAAGATATTGATTTTATCAATGCGGGTATGCGACACATGCGCAATGCCATAGGCCAAGGCAACTGTTTTGATTTCCTCGCGTAGCGCATAGCGTTGGTTGGCAGTAAGTTTTTTGGAATCTGTTAGGAGCGGATGCGTATAGCTGGGCGGCAGGATGACCGCTGCTGCCGTAACAGGCCCAGCCAAACAACCCCGACCCGCCTCGTCTGTACCGCATTCTAGCGTTTGCGTAAACTGTGTTTGCATAAAAAGTAAAAATACAAAAGAATGTTTGTTTTTGGTTTCACAAAAAAGCGTTCTTGGATACGCCCTAATGTATGTGTAAGTAGCTTATTTTTGCTAGGCCACTAATGGCCACACAAACAGTTTCGTATATGACCGCATTGACCGACATCAAAGACCTTGAACTTCAACGTATCCTTAATGCGTTTCTTATCGCAGGAGTTCAAGTATATCAAGAGGTTAAAATGGGCAACGGCCTAGACCTTACTGCTGCGTCAAATGCATCTGGAGACAGTCAGTTGAATCTGGACATCATCGCCGACACCTATTTTCAAGATGCTATTGCCAGCACTACCCAAGTGCGCTATATCATTTCTGAGGAACGCCCCAATTTACAATCCTACGGCAAAGGAGAATACAGCGTTTCTCTCGATCCGTTGGACGGTTCTAAATCGGCGGCTGTGGGCATTCCACCGGGTGCTATTTTTGGGGTTTTTAAAGACGCACAGCAGATTTCAGATTTTAACGGGAAGCACATCGTTATGGGTGGTTTTTTTGTTTTTAGCATAAACCTAGAACTCTATTTTTCGCTGCATGGAACCGCCACAAAAGGCGTTTGGGATGCAGATACCAACCGTTGGAAGTTTAGCGCTCTGCCCGCCATGCCAACTAAAAAAATGATAGCCATTAATGCATCTAACCGAACAAAATGGGACAATTGGCTGCAAGACTACTTTGATAGGCTTATCAATAATGAAGATAAAAACGGCACTTCCTTTAACCTAAGGTGGTATGCCTCTATGGTTTCCGAAGTAAAACGGCTTCTTTTAGAAGGCGGTATTTTTGCCTACCCCAACGACAACAGACCAGGCTATGCCCACGGGCATTTACGCCTCGTGTATGAAGCCATTCCCATGGCGTATGTATTGGAAGCGGTAGGCGGAACATCGTCAAATGGCGATACAGCAATCCTTGACCTTGATGTGACCGAACTCCATCAAAAAACACCTGTGTTTTTGGGTGAGGCTGCCTTAATTGCTGAAATGGGAAAAGCTAAAAAGGGGGTTGGGGTTTGATTTAGAGGAGGATAACTGTTTGTGGATTTCAAGCAAGTGAAAACATAAAAGAAATGGATTGTGTGATTTCTTTCAGTTATTCCCGAAAGCTATACCTTTACCAAAATTATCTAAGGTGCTACACAAGCTACTTTTTTTATGTTTTTCGGTGGGTGTTTTGGCGCAAACCAAAAAGGCGGTCTTCGATTCTATAGCAGAAAACCTACCTGAGTTGCAAGAGTTCCAACAACCTCAAACAGACCCTACGGCTTCTGAAAATACCACGCCCGAAATAGCCATTACAGACTACCTGATTGTTTCGCAAGCCCGCGACACCACCCATGTGGATACCACGCTTACCATGGCAAAATACTATAAGATGAATTCCCAACGGCGAGACAATTTTGCGTGGGTATCGCTAAACAATTCGGGGCAGGCGCTTAATCCGCTTTCGTTGGAAGCCTGGCGTAAGAACACTGCTGCCGTTGCTGGTTTTCGCGCCAAAGAAAGTCAGCGTTTTTTACCGCATCAGCTCGCGTACTACCACGTACCTACACCACTTTCAGAAGTGTTTTATAAAAGCACACAGTCGCAAGGGCAGTCTTCCGATGCATTGATTACCGCCAACATCCACCCACGGTTAAACTATGCCATTGGCTATCGCGGACACCGTTCATTGGGGAAGTATCAATATCAAATTTCAGGGCGTAGCCAACTGCGTTTTACTACCCGTTACGAAAACCCAAACGGGCGTTATCGCTTGCGCTTACAAGTTGCCAATCAGAAAATAGAACAACAAGAAAATGGCGGTTTAGACGTTGCGTCTATTGAAGATTTTAAATCGGGTGATGATGAATTTTTCGACCGAGATGTGCTAAGTGTCCGATATGAAAATGCGAATAACAATTTCACCGGCAAATTTTACCTGTTGGAACAAGATTATTTGGTGTTGCGTTCCAAAGATACGCTGCAAACGCCACGATTGCGCGTAGGGTATAGGGCGCAAAGTAACATTCACGACAATCGGTTTAGTCAAACCACTGCTTACGAAGGCTACGGCAGCTTGGCAGAAGGCATTTCCAAACCCTACGACAAAACACATTACAGCTTACGTCAGTTTGATGTATATACGATACTTACGAATCCTTCCTTGGGGTGGTTTTCGGGCTATGCACGCCACCACAAATACAGCTTTACAGAAAAGCATATTGAGGGTAGTGCTGCGCTATCGGAAAATGCCTATTCGGTAGGAGGCGAGTGGCGTAAAAAATTTGGTGCATTGCGCCTTCGTGCTGAGGCGGAATTTGCCCTTAGCGGTTCGCGCACAGGAGATTTTATACACGGTGAAATAGCATTGCCTTGGTTTAAAACAGGAAGCATCACGGCGGGAATCCGCATACAACAACAACATCCGGGGTTTGTCTTTGAACGATTTACCAGTAGCTACGCCGATTACCGATGGAATACATCGCCCAAAATGGAGCAGCGAACGGCCATTTACGGAGCCTTACATCATCCGCGTTTTGGAACACTTTCGCTAACGGCAACGAACATCAACAACCACGCCTATTTTTTACAAGCCGATGCCGATGCGCTAACGGTAACGCCCACACAAACAGAAGAGGCAATAAACCTATTGCAACTCGATTGGGAAGGCGGACTAAAATTTGGTGTGTTTCGTTTCGATGCCAAAGTACGTGCCCAGCAACTTAGCGGCGCTACAGACGCCATGCCATTACCCGATCTTATTGGTCGGACGGCCTTGTATTACGAAGATCACTGGTTTGAAAAAGCCATGTTTTTACACCTTGGCGTAAGTGCGCATTATTTTTCTGCTTTTAAGATGCGCGCTTATCATCCGCTATTGTCGGATTTTGTGGTGCAAGAGCACGAAGAATTGGGCGGTTACCCTGTGGTAAATGCCTTTTTTAATGCCAAAATCAGACAAACACGGTTGTTTTTGGTGGTAGAACACGCCAATGCCAACCGCAAAGCACCCGACTATTTTGCTGCTCCTGGTTATCCCTATCGCGATTTATTGATTCGTTTTGGAATTGTGTGGAATTTCTTTCAGTAGATTCGTTTGTGCGTAAATGAAATACGCTGTCGCATATTAAATTCTAAATATTTGTAACGTTCATTTTGTCTTGAAACAAAACGAATCAAAAATTTAGCTTACAAAAAAAGCGAAATAAAACGAGCTTAGTTTAAAGGTAAATCGCCACCTTCCTTGATAGGAAGTTTAGACGATCCCATCAAAAACGCATCTACGTGGTGTGCCGCTTCACGACCTTCCGAAATGGCCCAAACAATCAACGATTGCCCACGACGCATATCACCAGCAGTGAATACATGTGGTACATTGGTTTGGTACTTTTCGTTTCCTTTTACGTTAGAACGATCGTCTTGATCCAAGCCTAATCGCTCGGCTAGTGTTGGCTCAGGACCTGTAAATCCAAGGGCTAACAATGCCAATTCGCATGGCCATTCTTTTTCAGAATTGGGTTCTTCTACCAAGGTAGGTCTACCGCCTTCTTCGTTCTTTTCCCAGCGCACGTTTACTGTTGTTAAACCTTTTAGCTTACCGTCATTGTCAGCAACAAATTTTTTGGTCATGATGCTCCACTCACGGTGAATTCCCTCCTCATGCGACGAAGTCGTTTTGAGCTTGAAGGGCCAAAACGGCCATGGGTGATCTTCGGTGCGTGTTTCCGAAGGCTTTGGCATAATCTCAAAGTTGGTAACACTAGTTGCCCCTTGACGGTTTGATGTTCCAATACAGTCAGAACCCGTATCACCACCACCAATTACCACCACATTTTTGTTGGCAGCGTGGAGTGAATTGTCTATTTCTGTAAGCCCATCTACCCAACGGTTGCTCTTAGGTAAGAAGTCCATCGCTTGTACTACGCCTGGCAAGTCTGACCCCGGAATAGGAAGTCTTCTGCGAATGGTTGCGCCGCCACAAAGTACGACAGCATCAAATGCGTTTAGCTCCTCAACCGGCATATTTTTTCCTACTTCAACACCCATTTTAAACTGGATGCCTTCTTCTTCCAAAATAGTTAAACGGCGATCGATAACGTTTTTTTCCATCTTAAAATCTGGAATACCATAACGCAATAATCCACCTACTTTTTCGTCGCGTTCAAAAACTGTCACGGTGTGTCCGGCACGATTTAATTGTTGTGCAGCAGCAAGTCCAGCAGGTCCAGAACCTATAACGGCAACGGTTTTTCCAGTGCGCTGTGCAGGTGGGTCAGCTTTAATCCAACCTTCTTTAAATCCACGCTCTACAATGTATTTTTCAATCATTTCGATAGATACCGGTGGATTGACAATACCTAAAACACAAGCCGCTTCGCAAGGAGCAGGACATAACCGCCCTGTAAACTCTGGGAAGTTGTTTGTCGAATGTAAAATGCGTAATGCCTTTTGCCACTCATTGCGGTAAACCGCATCGTTAAAATCAGGAATCATATTTCCTAATGGGCAACCGCTATGACAAAACGGAACACCGCAGTCCATGCAGCGTGCGCCCTGATCTTGTAGCGTTTCTTCGCTTGGCGTTACTGTAAATTCTTTGTAATTCTTCACACGGTCTTCAACAGCAATATTCTGTTCGTTCACGCGCTCATACTCCATAAATCCTCTTAACTTTCCCATGCTTATGCGTTTTGTTTTTCGTTTGCCATGCGCTCAAGTGCTGCCTTGTAATCTGTTGGCATGACTTTGATAAAATGTTTTTGAGTTGTTTTCCAGTCATCTAAAATTTGTTTTGCTAACGGGCTACCCGTATAGTCGATGTGGTTTTGAATAAACTCCCCAACATGCGTAATGTCTGCATCGCTAAGGTCTTCCAATCCAATCATTTCCATATTGAAATTACGATCGTCAAACACCCCATTTTCAGCATAAATATACGCAATTCCACCGCTCATTCCCGCTGCAAAATTTCGTCCAATTTGACCTAAAATGATGGCTTCACCACCTGTCATGTATTCACAACCGTGGTCACCAACACCCTCAACTACGGCAATGGCTCCTGAGTTACGAACACAGAAACGCTCCCCTGCAATTCCATTGATGTAGGCCTCACCGCCTGTTGCACCATAGAATGCAACATTTCCAATAATGACGTTTTCTTCTGGTTTAAAGGTTGCTTCTTCTGGAACTTTAGCAACTAAGCGTGCACCTGAAAGTCCTTTTCCGAAGTAGTCGTTGGCGTTCCCCGTAACTTCCATATGAAGTCCTTTGGTGGCAAAACAGCCAAAGCTTTGACCTGCAGCCCCTCTAAATAACAGTTTTAGGGTATCGGCTGGTAGTCCATCACGTCCGTGAGCTTTGGAAATTTCGTTACTCAATAATGCACCAACACTTCTGTCGGTATTTTTGATATCAAAATGCAGTGTTTGCGGTTCTTTCGAAATAATCGCTTTTTGCGCTTTTGACACAATATCCACGTCAAGTACGTTGTCAAGACCGTGGTCTTGCTTAGACATATTTCGAACAGGAACATTTTCAGCAACATCAGGCTTGTATAAAATCGCTGATAAATCAATGCCCTGCGCTTTGTAGTGCTCAATGGCAGAGTTCATGTTTATCTTTTGGCTTTGTCCCACCATTTCGTCAACACTTCTAAAGCCAAGTTGTGCCATAATAGCGCGCATTTCTTCTGACACAAAGTGCATAAAGTTAATGACGTGCTCAGGCTTCCCTTTAAAGTTTTTACGTAGTTCTGGGTCTTGCGTTGCAATTCCAACAGGACATGTATTTAGATGACATGCACGCATCATGATACAACCAGAAGCAACAAGCGGTGCTGTAGAGAAACCAAATTCCTCAGCCCCTAAAAGACATGCAATAGCAACATCACGTCCCGTTTTCATTTGCCCATCACACTCCATAACGATACGTCCGCGGAGGTCGTTCATGACAAGTGTCTGTTGTGCTTCGGCAATACCAAGTTCCCAAGGCAATCCTGCGTGTTTTAATGAGGTTAGGGGAGATGCGCCTGTACCACCGTCATAACCCGAAATTAAAATTACATCTGCTTTTGCTTTAGCAACACCAGCAGCAATGGTTCCAACGCCTACTTCAGAAACGAGCTTTACATTAATTCGCGCTTCACGGTTGGCATTTTTCAGGTCATAAATAAGCTGTGCCAAATCCTCAATTGAATAAATATCGTGGTGAGGCGGTGGTGAAATGAGCCCAACATAAGGCGTAGAGTTTCGCACCGAGGCGATATATGGATTTACTTTTGCACCAGGTAGCTGACCACCTTCTCCAGGCTTTGCTCCTTGTGCCATTTTAATTTGAATCTCGCGCGCATTTGTAAGGTAATGTGACGATACGCCAAACCTTCCCGATGCAACTTGCTTAATAGCAGAATTACGCCATTCGCCATCTTCGTCGCGAGTAAAGCGTCGTGGGTCTTCACCCCCTTCACCCGAATTACTTTTACCACCAATTCGATTCATGGCTTTGGCTAAGTTTTCATGCGCTTCCTCGCTGATAGAACCCAAAGACATCGCTCCTGTTTTAAAGCGCTTTACAATAGCCGTCCACGGCTCAACTTCCTCAATTGGAATGGGGTCTAAGTCAGTGAACTCAAACATACCACGAAGAGTCATCAATTGTTTGGATTGATCGTTTACGAGCGCTGAGTATTCTTCAAAAGTATCGTAATTCCCTTTGTTTGTGGCGAGTTGTAACTTGGCAATACTAGCGGGATTCAGCATATGCGCTTCCCCGTTTCTACGCCAGCGATAACTACCGCCGATTTCTAAGTCTAAGTTCTCTCCAGCGGCTTTTTCACCAAAAGCAAAATCATGACGTTTGGCAATTTCTTGCTCTATTTCCTTGAGTCCAATACCCTCAATTCGCGTGGCGGTTTTGCAGAAGTAGGTATCAATAAATTTTTTGCTTAGGCCAAGTGCTTCAAAAATTTGTGCTCCACGATATGAATGTAGTGTGGAGATACCAATCTTATTCATGATTTTAACCAATCCTTTGGCAATGGCTTTGTTGAAATTCGCAATGGCATTTTCAGCAGAAAGCCCTTTGATTGCGCCGGTTTCAATTTGCTGCTCAATGACTTCATTTACCATATACGGATTGATGGCACTTGCGCCATACCCAAATAGGAGTGCAAAGTGATGCGGTTCGCGAGGCTCAGCAGATTCAACAATGATTCCGAATTTGGAACGCAAGCGATGCTTCATCATGCCATGATGTACGTGTGCACATGCTAATAGCATAGGTATTGGAGCTTTTTCGTTGCTTACTCCTCTGTCTGAAAGGATGATGATGTTTGCACCAGCTTCCACTTGGCTTTTAACTTCCAAAAGCAAAGCATCTAGAGCACGCTCTAGTCCGTTATTTCCCGATTGTATGTCATATAACGCGGTGACAGAGCTTGTGCTGAAATTTTCGTGTTCAATGAACTTAATCTTGTCCAAATCTTCATTGGAAATAATAGGATTTTGAATACGAAGTTTTTTCGCATGATCGGCGGTAACATCAAATATATTTACGTCACTGCCAACACCCATCGAAGTGTCCGTTACGATTTCCTCGCGAATACCATCTAGTGGTGGATTGGTTACCTGCGCAAATAATTGCTTGAAGTAGTTGTAGAGCAACTGTGGCTTGTTGGAAAGCACCGCTAGAGGCGTATCCGTTCCCATCGAGCCTATCGCTTCTTTACCCTGTGTGCTCATGGGAGTGATCAGTGTTTTGATGTCTTCTTCGGTATATCCAAAGGTTTGTAGACGCTTCATAAAAGGCTCTGCCTCGACCGGAGTTTTGTTTCCTGTGTACGGTACTTCTTTTAGGGGTAATAAATTTTCTTTGAGCCAATCGCCATATGGGTGTTTGGCAGAAATTTTTTCTTTTACTTCACGGTCTTCAATAATACGCCCTTCTTCCATATCGACCAAGAACATACGTCCCGGCTCTAAACGTCCGTGCAAAGATACATTGGCAGGGTCGATATCAATAACCCCAGTTTCAGACGACATGACAACATAGCCGTCTTTGGTTACCGTGTAACGAGATGGTCTAAGGCCGTTTCGGTCAAGTAATGCACCGATGTATTTTCCATCCGTAAAAGGTACTGATGCTGGGCCATCCCAAGGCTCCATAATACAGGCATTGTAAGCATAAAAATCCTTTTTGATTGGCTCCATAGATTGATGCTTTTCCCAAGCCTCAGGAACTAGCATCATCATAACCTCAGGAAGCGAACGACCCGTGTGTAAGAGGAGTTCGACTACCATATCCATTGATGATGAATCTGATTTTCCTGGCAATACAATTGGAGTAATATGCTTCATTTCCTCTCCAAAAAATTCGTTTGCAAAAAGCTCCTCACGTGCTTTCATCCGGATCACATTTCCTCTATAGGTGTTGATTTCACCGTTGTGACACATATAGCGAAAGGGTTGCGCCAAATCCCAAGTGGGGAAGGTGTTGGTGGAAAATCGTTGATGCACCAACGCTAGACGTGTAACTACTCGTGGATCTTTGAGATCCATGTAGAAGCCTTCAATGTCCTCTGGCATTAAGAGTCCTTTGTAGATTACGGTGCGTGTAGAAAAACTCGGTAAATAGAAATATTGATTTTGTGACATTTTACTACTAAACACACGGTGTTCTGCACGTTTACGCGCAATAAAGGATTTTGTGTTAAGTTGGTCCTCTGTGAGGGTTCCCGTGGCATCTTCTACAAAAACCTGCTTTATGTTTGGAAGGGTTTGATTTGCAATTTTTCCAACCACGTCTACATTCGTGGGTACATCACGCCACCCAATAATACTCAGGTTTTGTCTGCTCAGTTCTTCCTCGAAAATCGCTACGCAGCGCGTACGTTGATTTAATTTTTGTGGTAAAAATACCATGCCTAGCGCATAGGTTTTTGGTGCAGGGAGTGTAAAAGAGCAAACTTCTTTTAGAAAATCATGTGGGATATCGATAAGAATTCCAGCGCCATCTCCTGTTTTACCGTCAGCACTGACCGCACCACGATGTTCCAGTTTCACGAGGATATCCAATGCCTTGTGTATAATATCGTTGGTACGTTTGCCTTCTAGGCTGCAAATAAAGCCAGCACCACAATTGTCGTGCTCGTTTTCTGGGTGGTATAAACCTTGAGGATTAGGTAGCATATTGAATTTTTATCAAATATAATTTTTGACTTTAAATTATTTAAATAAGTGAGAGCTATAACGTTATTCGACTACTGTATTGCCAAAATGCACAAGCAGTATTGCCGAAAAAGTAAATTCACCACTATATAATTAACAAATTATAAATTTATAAGGGATTAGTGTTACATCTCCCCTGTAATTTCAGGGGTCAATTATTTTATTAATGCAAATCTAATACTTTGTACCCACAATTTAATGGGGTTTATTGATAAAATATATTAATTTATAACTATTGATGTGGTAGTATTTAAGTGTTGTCACATAAAATTTTTATTTTCCAAACCCTATTGCATTACTATATTTGTGCTATATAACGACATACCAAAATTTATGGAAACCATCATATTAGTAGTATTCTTTTTAGGATACCTGTCCATCACCCTTGAACATAACCTTAAAATAGACAAACTTATTCCTGCGCTTGCCATGATGGCTATTTTGTGGGCGCTTATTGCGTTAGGGCACCTTCCGGTTTTTGATGTTGATACCGTTTCTAAAAGCTTACACGAAACACATATAGATGAAATTTTGCTGCACCACCTTGGGAAAACTGCTGAAATTTTGGTTTTCCTACTGGGCGCTATGACCATTGTTGAAATCATTGATTACTTTGATGGATTTGCAACCATCAAAGGATTTATTCAAACGCGTAGTAAAGTCAAGCTTTTATGGATATTTTCCATTTTGGCATTCATCTTATCAGCTATTATTGACAACCTTACCGCCACAATCGTACTCATTACTATTTTACAAAAAGTTGTTAAAGAGCGCGATACCAGGCTTTGGTTTGCAGGGCTCATTATTGTGGCTGCTAATGCTGGCGGGGCGTGGTCGCCCATTGGAGATGTTACGACAACCATGTTGTGGATTGGCAAAAAAGTGACCACACCAGAACTAATTAAATATTTACTCATTCCATCTTTAGTATGTATGGTTATTCCAACGCTGATTGCTAGTAGATACAAAGCCTTTAAAGGAAAAATAGATGCTATTGAAGTCAATGAGAATTCCAAAACTCCTTTTGGCGCAACGATGCTTTATTTGGGACTTGGTTCTATTTTATTTGTGCCCGTTTTTAAAACAGTCACGCACTTACCTCCCTACGTGGGCATGATGCTATCGTTGGCAGTTGTAGCAACGTTTGCAGAGATATACAGCAATTCAAAATTTTCAATGTCATCCATAGATGCTGATTCTGACGTGCATGGCTCACACAGTCCTGTTCATAGCGCACTGACCAAAATTGAGTTGCCTAGCATCCTGTTTTTTTTAGGGATTTTAATGGCTGTTGCTGCATTAGAATCGTTGGGCTTGTTGTTTAATTTCGCACAAGATTTAACCACTACATTCCCTAATATGGATGTGGTAGTAGCATTGCTTGGCTCAGGTTCAGCGGTGATTGATAACGTTCCGCTTGTTGCTGCAAGTATGGGCATGTTTTCACAAGGAGTTGACGATCCGCTTTGGCATGCCATTGCCTTTGCAGCTGGAACAGGTGGAAGTATGTTGGTTTTTGGATCTGCCGCCGGGGTGGTTGCCATGGGAATGGAAAAAATTAACTTTTTCTGGTACCTCAAAAAGATTTCACTTTTGGCATTTGTTGGCTTTGTGACAGGGTACATCACCTTTATGCTGATGCGTGATTACTTGTTTGTGTAATGGATTATGCGGCTACGCTACAATGGCTGTACGCCCAACTTCCCATGTATCAAAGGGTAGGCGCAGCAGCACTCAACCCAAATTTAGACCGCATTGCCGTTCTTTCTGCCCATTTGGGTAATCCTCACCTTAAATTTAAAAGTATCCACGTTGCAGGAACGAACGGCAAAGGATCGTCGTCGCATATGCTAGCTTCTGTATTGCAAGAAGCTGGGTATAACGTGGGGTTGTATACCTCTCCGCACATAAAAGATTTTAAAGAACGCGTTCGTATAAATGGCACACCAATTACGCAGGAGTTTGTTGTGGATTTTGTAGCGGAAAACAAATATTTTTTTGAAGCAAAATCCTTTTCATTTTTTGAAATGACGGTGGCGCTTGCCTTTAATTACTTCGCTTCTCAACAGGTAGATGTGGCAATAATAGAAGTTGGTTTAGGTGGTCGATTAGATGCTACAAATATTATTATGCCAGAGGGCTGTTTGATTACCAATATTAGTTTAGACCACCAACAATTTTTAGGAACTACTCGTGCCGAAATCGCGCGAGAAAAAGCCGGAATCATCAAGTCTAAAATACCTGTTGTTGTAGTAGAAAATGACGCAGAAACTTTCCCTGTTTTTAAAACAATAGCGCAAGAGAAAAACGCATCCTTACACTTGGCTTCCCAGCGTCAATTTACCACCGATTTATTGGGTGATTATCAAAAACAAAATATCAACGGGGTGGTTTCACTATTGCATGTGCTACCACAGTTTTCAGTTTCCGAGCTACACATAATAGATGGACTACAACGGGTTGTCAAAAACACAGGTTTGCGTGGGCGATGGGAAATACTCGAGAATCAGCCCAAAATTATAGCTGATGTGGCGCATAATCCAGCAGGATTGCAAGCCGTTTTTGCACAATTAAAAAAGGAACAATCTGATAAATTGCATATTATTTTTGGAGTAGTTTCTGATAAAAAAGTAAGTGAAATAACAACATTCCTTCCCAAAAAAGCGCATTACTATTTATGTACCGCAAATGTTCCTAGAGCAATGAATACGTCTGAACTGGCATTTGAATTTATTAAGAATGACTTCAGTTTTAGTACACACGATAGTGTACAACAGGCTTTTGAGGCAGCCAAAACAGCAGCTTCTAAAAACGATTTGATTTTTGTGGGTGGAAGTTTGTTTGTAGTGGCTGAAATATTGGCCTAAAAAATTGCATTAAAAAGTAATTTTTGAACGAACGGATTTTTATATATTTGCAGCCTTCGGGCGCTTAGCTCAGTTGGTTCAGAGCACTTGGTTTACACCCAAGGGGTCGGGGGTTCGAATCCCTCAGCGCCCACATCAAACAAAATCCTAATGCAATGCATTGGGATTTTTTGGTTTTTAAAATGGGGGAAGCTTGTTTTTTCATTTAAAAGGAAAACTAATTCTTTTAATTTATCCCGCACAGTAAAGTTCCTTTTAATTATTACAATATCTTTGTATTAGATATATCTTTAAAAAAACAACTATGTGTGGAATAGTAGGATACATTGGACATAGAGACGCTTATCCCATCATTATCAAAGGGCTTAAACGTCTTGAGTATAGAGGATATGATAGTGCTGGAATTACGCTTTATGGCAATCAAGTAAAGCTTGCAAAAACCAAAGGGAAAGTTTTCGATTTGGAACAGCTTATGTCAACTCAAGATTTGCAAGCAAGTGCCTTAGGTCTTGGCCACACCCGCTGGGCTACTCATGGAATTCCATCCAATGTAAACTCTCATCCACATACCTCAAATTCGGGAAATATATCCATTGTTCACAATGGTATAATTGAGAATTACGCTGCTATTAAAAAAGTACTGACAGATAACGGATTTACCTTCTCATCTGAAACAGATACCGAAGTTTTGGTAAACCTTATTGAGTTTATTAAAATCTCACAAAATGTTAAAGTTGGTCAAGCGGTGCAGATTGCACTTAATCAAGTTGTGGGTGCCTACGCCATTGCTGTATTTGACTCCGAAAGACCACACGAAATCGTGGTTGCTAAACTTGGAAGTCCACTGGCTATTGGTATCGGAAAAGACGAATACTTTATAGCCTCAGACGCCTCCCCATTCATAGAATATACTAATAGAACGATATATTTGGAAGACAATGAAATGGCGGTTATTTCTAGAAAAAAGGGATTTAAGATGTATTCAATAGCGGATGACAAAACCGTAACGCCAAAAATTCAGGAAATTCAATTGTCGTTGGAAAAGATTGAAAAAGGTGGTTTTGATCACTTCATGCTTAAAGAAATTCACGAACAGCCTACTGCAATCACAGATACATTCCGTGGGCGTTTATTAGTGAAAGAACAAAAAGTAAATATTTCAGGTATTGAGCAACATTTGGATGTTTTTCAGCAAGCTGACAGAATTACCATAATAGCTTGTGGTACATCTTGGCATGCTGGGCTTGTAGCGGAATACCTATTTGAAGATGCTGTTAGAATACCGGTTGAAGTGGAGTATGCTTCTGAGTTCCGTTACCGTAATCCTATAATTAGAAAAGGAGATGTTGTTATTGCCATTTCACAGTCTGGTGAAACAGCAGACACCTTGGCTGCAATTAAGCTTGCCAAAGAAAAGGGCGCATTTGTTTTCGGAGTTTGCAATGTGGTTGGGTCGTCAATTGCCAGAGAAACGAACTCGGGTGCTTACACACATGCAGGCCCTGAAATTGGTGTTGCATCGACCAAAGCTTTTACCACGCAGCTAACCGTGTTTACTATGATGGCATTGCGTTTAGGTCAACTTAAAGGAACTATTGATAAAGACAATTTTAATAGAGTAGCAACGCAATTGGTATCGCTTCCAAGTCAAGTTCAAACGGTACTTAAATACGATCCACTAATCAAAAAAATCGCTGCGGCCTACAAAGACGCAACCAACTTTTTGTATTTAGGAAGGGGATACAATTTTCCAGCTGCCTTAGAGGGCGCACTTAAGCTTAAGGAAATCTCCTATATCCATGCTGAGGGTTATCCTGCCGCAGAGATGAAACACGGCCCTATTGCACTTATTGATGAAAACATGCCTGTAGTGGTTATTGCCACCAACAAGGGGCATTATGAAAAAATCGTTAGTAATGTGCAAGAGATAAAATCTAGGAATGCTAAAATTATCTCAATAGTAACCAAAGGCGATGAAAGTGTAAAACTATTATCAGACCATGTGATTGAAATCCCTGAAGTTACCGAAGCCTTGGTGCCTATTTTGGCTTCTATTCCCCTTCAATTGTTGTCGTACCATATTGCTGTAATGCGTGGCTGCAACGTAGACCAACCCAGAAATTTGGCCAAGTCGGTCACGGTGGAGTAGGTCCACAACAATAATTAATTCTGAAAGAATGAAAATGGACATTACTAGAATAAGTATAACAATAGGTATAAAACCCATACATATTGGTCTGTTCTTCATTTTAACTCAGGGTATCATAATCGCACAACACGATAAGCCCAATATCATCATTATAATAAGCGATGACTTAAATGATTCTGTGGAGGGTATGGGCGGACATGCACAAGCACAAACGCCAAACATTAATAGGCTAATAGACAAAGGTGTACAGTTTGTAAATGCACATGCAAATGCAGCTATTTGCGCGCCATCAAGAGCAAGTCTTTGGACAGGAATGTATCCCAGTAAAACGGGTTTTTATGGGCACAATCAACAACAAAATAGATGGCGTAGTTTTCCAATTTTAGAGGATGCAGTTACATTAATGGAGTATTTTGCCTCTCATGATTACAAGGTGTATGGCAGCGGAAAAGTGTTTCACAATGGACACGAAGACAACAGCGTGTTTAATCAACCCCTAGACGGTGGGCCTTCTAGTTTTGGTCCATATCCTTGGGATGGCAATTCCATGCATAATTGGGGCAAACCAATTGGTATGGGTCACTCCTCTATGCCACCGAACATTAGAAACAGTAAATGGGGTGGGTTTAGTCCTTTGAGCGATGTGCCAACTGTGGATGGATACACAGGTTGGGCAAAAGATTGGGAATCGCCTTGGGACTTTCACTATCAAAGCGAAAACGACAGGGATTTTATGCCAGATGAAATTACTTCTCAATGGGTTTCAGAAAAGTTGAGCGAATCACATGATAAGCCTTTTTTTATTGTTGCAGGAATGAATAGACCTCATGCGCCTCGTTATGTACCCAAACAGTTCTTCGATTTGTTTCCTATTGAAGGCATAACCTTGCCGCCTTATTTAGAAGGAGATCTAGAGGATACGCCAACTATTTTATGGGAAAATAGTAGCCGTAGTAATGCGTTGCCAAAATTTCTTCGCGACACGGAACTAACTGAAATTGGAAGCGATATGTGGTGGAAGAAATGGGTTCAATCCTATTTGGCTAGTGTTGCATTTGTAGACCATCAAGTTGGGGTCATTTTAGATGGCCTTGATAACAGTGCATATGCCAATAATACCATAGTCATTTTTACTGCAGATCACGGATATCATATGGGAGAGAAAAATCACTTGGCCAAGACAACCATTTGGGAAGAATCAACTCGTGTGCCTTTTATTTTTTATGCACCAGGAGTATCAACTGCTGGTGGAAAAGTTTCACACCCAATATCACTCATTGATCTTTATCCAACACTGATTGATTTGGCCTCTTTACCCAATAATCCAAATACAAATGGTAACGGACACATCCTAGACGGATATAGCATAAGACCATTTTTAGAAAATCCTACAAGTGGAACTTGGGATGGACCAGCAGTAGCATTGAATCACCTTCATGGTGAGATCACCCCACAAGATAATATCCCATCTCCAATTTCTGAAAATCACCACTCCGTGCGCTCAGAACGCTATAGATACACACTCACAAGTGATGGCGCAGAAGAGTTATATGATCATTTAAATGACCCTAACGAGTGGAATAACTTGGCTAATACAGTAATGAATAACGAAACAAAATCTATCTTGGATTGGCATAATGCGGAATTACTCAAACTACTTAAGAAAAACACAATGTCCAATTCAATGCAAGCACAAAACACCAGCTTTAACTTTTCTCAAAATTACCCAAATCCTTTTAAAAAAACGACTAAAATAGAATACACAATACCCGAAGCGCTTGAAGTTAAGCTAGAAGTTTTAAATGTGGATGGCAAGAAGATTGCTGAACTAATCAATGGCCCTAAACCAGCAGGTAAGCATTCGGTGGTTTTTAACGGGTCAGAATTACCTAACGGCTTATACTTCTATAAAATATCGACCCCAGTATTTATACAAACCAAAAAAATGCTCCTGCATTGAAATCTTTGATTAAAACTTTTTGAATTGTGAGATATTA
Organism: Flavobacteriales bacterium; assembly: GCA_003331305.1. Lineage (GTDB taxonomy): Bacteria > Bacteroidota > Bacteroidia > Flavobacteriales > Flavobacteriaceae > UBA7446. The sequence goes on from QOQB01000003.1 coordinate 37,328, forward strand.
CTAATAGTTCATTCTACTGTTAACAATGTCCTAAAATACTCACACGAAATCAGCATATCTTCTTTAAAATACGCGCCCGCCTTTTTCATTTCTCTACTGTAGTAGTCTTGATGTACTTTTCTCCAAAAGGCTAAACTCTTATCTCCCTCGCCTTCAACTTGGGCAAACGCTTCTGTTACGTCCGTAAAGCGGACTTGTTCCATTTTTGTTATTTCAATAATGGCTTTTGCCACTCCGTGCCAATCGGTGACTATAAACAAATCCCCCACTTTTGGCATGGGTTCGTTATGATGCTCATACCACCACATAGAGGGTGCAGTAGCCTGTTTTATGTTTTGCATTACTAATGCCGCACATAGGTTAGCATCTTGCTCGTTGTCACAAAAATGGAAATATGGAGGTGTCGGATTAGTAGCATATTTGGGATTATGCTGAATAAAAGATTTCCAAAGATTAAGCACAGAAAGGTTGGGTGTATGCATAGGCTAAAAATACATATTTCAATAGAAGATTGTATATTCACCCTATGCAACCCAAAACGACTTATCGAATCCGTGAATACACGGCTTTTTTACAGCAACACTATGGGCTAAGATTTTCAGATTACGACAGTCTTCACACATGGAGCATTTCTGAACAAGGGATATTTTGGGAAAGTATTGCACGCTTTTTTGATGTTGATTTTGACAGCCCTTACCAAGAGGTTTTTGTGCCAAGAACACATTTTTGGGAAACCAAGTGGTTTACAGAAGCTACATTAAATTATGCCAAGCATATATTTAAAAATGCTTCGTCTGAACGTGCTGCATTGGTGTTTCAAAACGAAACAGAGAAGCTTGTCGAAATTAGCTGGGCGCAGCTTATTTCCAAGACATATGCATTCCAAAAAAAACTTATTGCATTGGGAGTAACTAAGGGTGATGCTGTGGTTTGTTTTGGTACAAATAGTCCCGAGACCATTGCAGCGTTTTTGGCAACAAATGCGCTGGGCGCAGTCTGGTCTTCTTGTTCGCCAGACTTTGGTGTTGACGCTGTTTACGATCGTTTTAAGCAACTCCAACCTAAAGTATTTTTTGCGCATCAATCATATCAATACAATGGAAAGCAGCACGATTGCACGGAGCGTATAGCAGCAATTCAAAAGCAAGTTCAGTCCATTACACATACGATTCATTTGGATGCACATGCTGTTTTTGACGATGTGTCTGCCCAAATAGACCAACTTCAATTTGTTTCCGTTTCCTTTTCTGACCCCATTTGGGTACTGTTTTCATCAGGGACTACTGGAAAGCCAAAAGCACTGGTACATGGCACTGGACATATGCTTCTAGAGCATCTCAAAGCGCTGGCATTACATCAAAATGTCTGTGAAGGCGACACGTATTTTTGGTACTCCACTACGGGTTGGATGATGTGGAATTATGCGCTGAGCAGTCTTCTCTGTGGTGCTACATTATGTTTATATCAAGGCGCACCAAATCATCCTACAAAAGATAGCTTATGGCATTTTGCTAAAGATGCAAAAATTAATCATTTTGGTGGGGGAGCGGTATATTTTCAAAAACAGATGGAGCAACCTTCGGCATTTTTGCAATCAACTAATTTTCTATTTCTAAAAACAATGGGTTCTACGGGTTCGCCTATGTCGACAGAAGTATGTCAGAAATTGCAACAGCAATTTCCAAAAACCCACATTGTTTCGCTTAGTGGAGGCACAGACGTCTGTACAGCTTTTGTGGGCGGTCATCCAGATATGTCCGTTATTCCAGGAGAAATCCAATGTAAAATGCTAGGTGCATCCGTTGAGGTTTGGAATGCTGATGGGTATGCTGTGAAAGAAACGTCAGGCGAATTGGTTCTTACAGCCCCCTTGTTATCCATGCCGCTTTATTTGCTTGATGACTCAAATTTTTTACGCTACAGGCAAAGTTATTTCGCCATGTTTGACACTGTTTGGAACCATGGTGACTGGGCAGCAATAACCCATAATGGCGGCATTGTTGTTTATGGGCGTTCAGATGCAACCCTAAATCGATTTGGAGTGCGGATTGGCACAGCGGAGATTTACGCTGCTTTGGCTCAATTTCAAGGAATTGATGATGCACTGATGGTGCACTTACAACATGAAGATAAAGACGAGCTTGTGTTGTTTATCCAATCAGATACCGAATGGGAATATGAAGAAATTAAATCACACATTCGCAAAACATGCTCGCCTCGTCATGTACCAGATCAAATTCTTAGTGCACCCGAAATTCCATACACCATTAGTGGTAAAAAAGTGGAAATCCCAGTGAAACGATTACTACAAGGAGAAAAATTAGAAAATGTGATTTCATTAGATGCCCTAAAAAACCCAAACGCCATGCAGTGGTTTTTAAAAGCATTTGGTTAAATAGGTTTTAATGATTCAAAATAAGTAAAAAAAGAATTTTGATTACCCTTTAAAAATACCTTGCATAAAGGATTCTTGCTCGTCGGCTAGGTCTTTGTCAACCAAAATACGTCCGCTGTGTTCATCTGTAATGATTTTTTTGCGAGACGCAATTTCCATTTGTACCTGAGGGGGAATGGTAAAAAACGAACCACCAGAAGCACCACGTTCTACCGAAACGATTGCCAAACCATTTTTAACAGAAGAACGAATACGCTGGTATGCTGTCACTAAACGTTCGTCGGCTTTCGCAGCAAAATCTTTGGATTTATCAAGAAGTACATCTTCTTCTTTTTGTGTTTCAGCCAAAATAGCATCCAGCTCATCTTTTTTGTGCTGCAAATGGCTTTTACGCTCTTCGATTTTGGTGGTTGTTTCCGTCACCGTTTCGTTTTTTTGCTCGATAAGCGCTCCAAGCTGCTTAATCTGCTTTTCAGCTAATTGGATTTCAAGTTCTTGAAATTCCACTTCCTTATTAAGCGATTCGTACTCACGGTTGTTCCGAACACTCTTCTGCTGTTCAGTATATTTTTTTATTAGCTCTTTAGAAGTCTCAATCCCATTTTTTTTGGTTTTAATCTCGTCTTCATAAGCCGTAACCTCGATTCCTAAATTGTTGAGTCTTTTATCTAAGCCCGCAACTTCTGCTTCTAAATCCTCAACCTCTAATGGAAGTTCGCCACGAACACTCCTGATTTCATCAATACGCATATCAACGAGTTGGAGGTTATATAAGGCGCGTAATTTTTCTTCGACAGTAGTTTCCGTTTTCTTTTTAGCCATAGTTTAGAAATAATGAACAGGATTTGTATCCGTTTTAGATGAAATGAACGCAAAATTAGGGAAATTTTTGCTAAGAAACTCCATGATTATTTTTTTGGTGTGTTGTTCGCTTTCGTAATGACCAACGTCAACCAGTAGAATGCTATTTTCTGCTTTAAAAAAATCGTGATATTTTAAATCTGCTGTGATAAAAACATCAGCACCATGGCGTTTGGCAGCATCAATAGCAAAGCTCCCAGACCCGCCCAAGAGGGCAACCCGCTCAATTTTTTTTCCTAAAAAACTACTGTGACGAAACATGGGCGTTCCCAGAATATCTTTTAGCTTTTGTATAAAGCCTTCTTCAGCTACTGGTTTGGGTAATTCTCCAATGCAGCCCATTCCCAAATCGGTTCGACTATTTTCTAGCACGGTTAATTCATAAGCGACCGTTTCGTATGGATGTGATTCTTGTAGGGCATATATTACCTTGCTTTTGTCATGTTTGGGTAAAACCACTTGCAATTGTGTTTCTGATTCCACATGTCGCTTATCTTTTTCACCCACAAAAGCATTACTACCTGCCAACGGCATAAAACTTCCTGCTCCTTCTGACGTAAAACTACATTCGGCATAATTCCCCAAAGCACCAGCGCCCGCAGCAAAAAGTGCTGCTTGCACATTGCTAAGCTGTGTGTTCGGCACGTAGGTGTTGAGTTTGAGTAAACTCCCTTTTGATGGTACTAAAACACTTCTGTCATTGAGTTGTAGTGCATCGGCAATTCCTTTATTTACGCCGTGAAGTTGCATGTCAAGAGCCGTATGCAAAGCATAAATCGCAATATCATTTTTGATAGCTTTCGTTACAACTCGTTCCACATAGGTACTCGTTGTAATACGCTTAAGTCCTTGAAATATAATGGGATGGAAGCAAATAATGAGATTACACTTTTCTTTTATTGCTTCATCAATAACCGTTTCAATTGCGTCATGCGTTACCAGTGCACGTTCAATTGTTTGGTCAAAATTACCAACCAATAATCCTACATTGTCAAAGTCTTCGGCATAGGCGAGTGGTGCCCATTGCTCCAAACATGATGTTATTTCGCGTACTGTCATAGTTCCAAAGATAAAAGTTCTACTTTTGTTTTTATGGCTGTATGGAGAAAAGCATTATTTCCGCTTCAAATTGTCTTTGCAGGAGCGGTTTTCTTGCGTAAATCGTTGTATAAAACGGGTTTTTTTTCACGCTACACTGCCCCAGTTCCTGTTATTGCTATAGGGAATATCTCTACGGGTGGTACTGGAAAAACGCCCATGGTGGATTATTTACTAACTAAATTTTCAAAAAAATACCAACTTGGCGTTCTTAGTCGAGGCTATGGACGCAGTAGTAAAGGTTATGTTGCCGTTTCCGCAGAAACAACTGCCGATTTGGCTGGCGATGAGCCTAAAATGCTTGCACAAAAGCATCCCAACGTAGCGGTATCCGTATGTGAACACCGTCCCAATGGACTTGTTCGAATGCTGCAAGAACATCCTATAATTGATGCCTTTTTTTTGGACGATGCGCTTCAGCATTTACGTCTAAAACCATCTTTTAAAATGGTATTAACGACGTTTCAAGATCCGTGGTTTTTGGACACACTTCTACCTGTTGGAAATTTACGTGAACCTGCTTCGGCAGCCCAACAAGCCGATGTGATTGTCGTGACCAAATGCCCAGCAAAACTCCCCGAAAAAACCAAAAAGGCATACACAGCAAAACTGGGTGTCCTACCAACCCAAAAGTTGTTTTTTACCACGCTCGAGTATGACACTAAGGTTTATGGTGCATCTGAAATACCTTTGGAAGAGTTTATGAAAACTCCCTTTGTGTTACTTACTGGCATTGCCAATCCAAGTACACTATGTGCTTTTTTGGATGAAAAAAAGGCTACGTATACACATCAATCGTTCCCAGACCACCATGTGTTTACCAAAGCAGAAATTGTAGCACTACAAAAAAGCAATACGCCCATTTTGACCACAGAAAAAGACGCGGTACGTCTTGCGCCTTATAACTTACCGCAGCTGAATACGTTGGGTGTTCGTGTAAGGTTTTTGGAAGAGGAAGAAAAGTTTATTAGCATTCTTGAGAATGCAATTGAAAATTAACTAAAGTATATGCTTGTGCGCTTTATACGAAGAACGTACTAATGCGCCACTTTCCACGTGGCGAAAGCCCATTTCCTTGCCTAAAATCTCATATTTTTTAAACTGTTCTGGGGTGATAAATTCGGCCACAGGCAAATGTTTTTTAGAGGGTTGCAAATACTGACCAAGTGTAATGATGTCCACATTTGCGTTACGTAAATCTTCCATAGATTCAATAACTTCTTCCTCTGTTTCACCCAAGCCAAGCATTAAGCCAGATTTAGTACGGTGAACACCTTCTTGCTTTAGGTAACGTAGCACTTCTAAACTCCTGTCGTATTTGGCCTGAATGCGTACTTCACGCGTTAGTCTACGTACGGTTTCCATATTATGTGAAACTACCTCTGGAGCAACAGTAACGATGCGATCAAGTAAATCTTCTCGTCCTTGAAAATCAGGAATAAGGGTTTCCAATGTGGTGTTTGGGTTCATACGCCGGATGGCCTGTACGGTTTCGACCCAAATAATAGTACCCTGATCGGGCAAATCGTCACGGTCAACAGAAGTGATTACGGCGTGCTTGATGCCCATGATTTTAATAGAACGCCCCACTTTTTCTGGCTCTGCCCAATCAACCGTATCGGGTCTACCTGTTTGTACGCCACAAAAACCACACGAGCGCGTGCAGATGTTTCCTAAAATCATAAACGTCGCTGTTCCTTCGCCCCAACATTCGCCCATATTGGGACAACTGCCCGAGGTGCAAATGGTGTGTAATTCGTATTTGTCAACCAATCCACGAAGCTCTGTGTATTTTTTGCCGGTAGGCAGTTTTACACGCAACCATTTTGGTTTGGGTGCTCGTACAGGAGCGGTAGTAGTAACAGTATCAGACATTCAGCAATTTTAGTATACAAATTTACAAAACAAAAACGGTATCAAAAAAGTACAGTAAGGTATATAACGCTAAAGCCTATTAGGAACAAAATTCCTAACATACTTGCTATACGAAACCATTTTTTAGGACGATGTTTTTCGGGCATGTGACTGCTGGTAACCAATATTAAATTTGCAGCTGCATAGAAAGGCGCTGTTAAAAAGGAAAGTACCGTTGCAATTTTTACGAGCAATCCCATTTCAGCAGCAAAGACCAAAAAAATAAGACAAGTTCCCATGGTCAGCATAACTATCCACGCGAATTGGTTGTTAGCATATTTCCCTTGGAGTAACGTTGTGGTATGTGCCATCACGCGCGGTGAGGCATCGAGTGTGGTTAGGGTAGTGCTTATCATAGTAGTGAGCGCAGCAACTGCAATAATCACAAACCATCCATTTCCCATAAGGGAGGTGTATAACCCAATCAATTGTCCCGCAAAAGTTGCCCCACTTGAAGAAAAAGAAACACCGGATCCAAACATCACCGTCGCGCCCAAAACAATAAAGCACAAGCCCAAAAAGAGTGTTACGCCGTACCCGATATTAAAATCAAAAAGAGACGATTTTAGTGTTGTTTTTGGATTGATTTTTTTCTTTTCAAGTGCCCAAAGGGAATGCCAAATCGAAATGTCCAAAGGGCCAGGCATCCAGCCCATAAAGGCAATAAGAAAAACCCACTCAGAAGAAGTTACGGGCAATACTTGTGTCATTGTGAGATTGGGCTTAGTTCCGAGGGCAAATACCACAGCAATTAGTGTGCTAATACTTAGTGCGAGCACAATAATTTTCATGCTTTTATCTAACCAACTGTATTTCCCGCGCCACAATACGGCAAAACACAACAGTGCAACTACTACCGATAGCATCGGCGATGATTCAATGCCTAAGAGTCGTGCAGCTATTCCTGCTGTGACAGCTGTAACGGCAGCCTGAATGGCAAACATTGTCCCTAAATTGAGGATGTAATAGGAAATCAAAATACCTTTTCCCAAGCGGCGATACCCATCCAACAGACTTTCTCCAGTGGACAACGCATAGCGTGGTCCAAATTGGAAAAAGGGATATTTTACCAGATTTACAAGAAGAAGTACCCAAACAAGTCCAAGACCAAAGTCGGCACCTGCGCGGGTAGATTGAACTAGATGAGAAACACCAATGGCTGCTCCTGCAAAAAGTAATCCTGGTCCTAATCTTCTAAAAACAGCTATCACTTACAGGTTTTGAGTTGCTAAAATTTCTGCCAATAATTTTCTGGCTCGCATCAATTTTACCTTCACGGTACTTTCGCTACTATCCAGTTTTTTTGCCATTTGTTTGATGCTAAGTTCTTGTAAGTATTTGAGTTGGATAACCTCTCTGTAGTGTGGTTTTAGCGCTTTGATATTATTAAGTAAGGTTTCAAGACGTTGTTTTCTAATTAGGTCATCCTCTGGATCAGGCGCATTGTCAGCAATAGCATGTGCTACTTCCTGATTTGCTTCTGTAGTAACTGTAGAAAGATTTTTTTTTCGCACTTGGTCAATATGTAAATTTTTGGCAATGGTTGTTAGCCATGTTTTAAATCCATATGCTTTATTGTATGTATCAATTTTTTCAAAAGCTTTTCCAAAACAACGAATAGTAAGCTCTTCTGCCTCGTTCTCATTTTGGGTGCGTTGAATCATGAATCCAAGCACGTCACTCCAAAAAAACTCTAATAAATAGCGAAAGGCATGTTGATCTCCTTGTTGGGCCAACATAATGTTTTCGTCAAGTGCCGCAGGTTTTGCCACGGTTTAGTTGTGTTCGGGTTTAGGTAGTTCACAGTCTGTTTGTTGACTGGGCAGTTTTCCACAGAGACTGCAAGCTTCACCTTCTTTGTTCAGAAATGGACTTTGACTGGCACAAGTACCTGCAAACTCACCTCCTTTTTTTGCCCAAATTTTAATGGCAATTCCCGCAAAAGCTAATGCAATTAATATGAGGGTGATAATAAAGAGTTCCATGTTATAAAAATAGCTAAAAATTAATTGATGAGGTTTACCTCAGGTGCTAGCTCAATATCAAATTTTGACATTACAGCATCCATGACGCGTTGTGCGTGTTCCCAAAGTTCGGCACCTGTGGCATTACCGTAATTCACCAACACCAATGCTTGCTTGTTGTGCATGCCGACATTTCCGAAAGTTTTGCCTTTAAACCCCGTTTGCTCTATCAGCCAACCCGCTGGTATTTTCGTGAACTGATCATCAATGCTATATGAGGGCATGTCAGGGTAAAGCGATGCCATTTGAGCAGCTTTGGTTTTAAGCACCACTGGATTTGTAAAGAAACTTCCCGCATTGCCCAATGTGCTGGGGTCGGGGAGTTTGGCTCTACGAATACGGATAACAGCTCTTGCCACATCATCTAGGGTAGGGGTTATAACACCCATTGCATCAAGTGTTTGTGTAATACCTCCATAATCTAAATGGAGTTGGTGATTTACTTTTGTTAGCGATAAACGCAGGGTAGTAATTACGTATTCATCTTTTAATTCGTTTTTAAAAATAGAGTCCCGATAGCCAAAGTTACAGTCCTCAGCTTCAAATATTTTTGAATCCCCCGTTTTCCTACCTATCCCGATAGCATTATAAAACACATCACTTAGTTCAACGCCATAGGCGCCAATATTTTGAATGGGTGCTGCACCTACCAAACCAGGGATAAGACTTAGGTTTTCGATACCGCCTAAATTGTTTACGATACACCACATAACCAAATCGTGCCAAACCACACCAGCGCCAGCCGACACTATAGCAGTTTGCTCGTTTTCCTCTGAAATTCGAATACCAGGTATGGAAATTTTAATAACAGGTCTGGATAAATCCTGAAGCAATAAAACATTGCTTCCGCCTCCCAAAATAAGCGCGTTCTCAAAGCGGGGGTCTTTGAGTACTTCTTGTAACGCCAAACTTGTTGTTACTTCCACAAAAAGGGGTGCGTTAACTGAAAGACCAAAGGAGTTGAATTGCGTTAAGGAAACCTGCTCTTTAATCTCCATATCCTTCTTTAATATATCTTACTAAGCCTATTTTTAGAAGTTCTAAAGCTCTTTTTAGCTTATCGACATTAAGCACAAAGGCAATGCGAATCATATCTTTACCCGTGGCATCTCCAGAGAAAAAACCGTTGGCAGGAGCCACCATCAGCGTTTCGTTATTGTCCGCAAAAGACTCGAGCATCCATTTGGCAAAATGATCGCTATCAGAAACAGGAAGGCGCACCAAACAATAAAATGCCCCTTTAGGTTGCGCGACTTCAACGCCTTTAATCCCATGAAGACATTCCATAGCTGTTTGTCGTCTTTTTTGATACTCTTCAACAGCATCTGTTAGGTATTGTTGTGGTTCGTCAAGGGCAGCTTCACATGCGTGAATTGCAATTGTTGGTGGACATAGCCTAGATTGTGCAAATTTCAAAGCAGCATGCGTAATTTCCTTATTCTTGGTTATGAGGCAACCGATACGCGCACCACACATGCTATATCTTTTAGACATAGAGTCTATCAAAATGGCATGTTCTTCAAGGCCGTCAAATTGTAGTACTGACATATGTGTATGTCCATCGTAAACAAACTCCCTGTATACTTCATCTACAATAAAAAAGATATCGTGTTTTAGGGCTATTTGAGCTAAAGCTTCAAGTTCAGACTTGGTATACACATAGCCTGATGGGTTGTTGGGGTTACAAATAAAAAGGGCGCGTGTTTTAGGTGTAATTGCAGCCTCAATTGTATTAATTGACGGCAAGGCAAATTGATTTTCAAAATCTGAAGGAATGCCAATAACATTTACACCACAAGCAGCTGCAAAAGTTTCATAATTGGCATAAAAAGGTTCGGGAATAATGAGCTCGTCGCCTTCGTTTGTAATGCAATCGAGCGCCATGATAATGGCCTCGCTTGCTCCAGTGGTTACCAAAATATCATCTGTATCAACATCAATATCATGTTGTTTGTAGTATGCCACCAACTTCTCTCGAAAAGACTGAGTTCCTTCAGAAGGGCCATAAGCAATAACAGTTTCCTCGTAAGATTTTATAGCCTTTAGCGCCTTATTGGGACTCGGCAAATCGGGTTGGCCAATATTAAGGTGATATACCTCAACACCTCGTTTTTTTGTCAGGGTAGCTTCACGAGCTAGTTTACGAATAGGCGAGGTGGGTAGATTGGCTCCCTTGCGTGAAATTTTAGGCATTGACAAATAATTTGCCTGCAAAGATGCAAAAAATGAGCGTGTTCTCTTAGATTTTATTCTTCGATGGGTTCTTGTACTTCCCCTTTAATTTTGAGTGCCACCATTCCATTTGAAGCATTCGAGGCCACAGTAATCGTTTTGCGAATCGGTCCAATACGTTCGGTATCATACTTTACTTCAATAACATCAGATGCGCCAGGTGCTATAGGACCAGACGGTTTTTTGGGGATGGTACACCCACAAGAAGAACGCACTTGTGTTATTTCCAAATCAGCAGTTCCTGTATTCGTGAATTTAAACTGACGAACGCCATCTTCGCCTTTATTTATAGTTCCATAGTCTACTATTAACGAGTCGAAAGTGATGGTTGCAACTTCTTGAGCTACAGCAGTAAAACCTAAGCCTACAAAGAAAACGGATAGAAATATTTTTTTCATGACATTAAATTTGGTAGTACTAAAGTACACATTCTAATGAACAGAGCAAAATTAGGCCTTTCAATTTCACCTTTCGATGCCTACATTTGCGCATATTAATGCGTAACATATGTCCATTCCTTCAAAGTTTACTCCTTCAGCCATAGAACAAAAATGGTATGAGTATTGGACTGAACACAATTACTTTCATTCATCTCCTGATGCGCGCAAAGCCTATACTATTGTTATTCCGCCACCAAATGTAACGGGGGTATTGCATATGGGGCACTTGATGAACAATACGTTGCAAGACGTTCTTATTCGAAGGGCGCGAATGCGCGGTTTTAATGCTTGCTGGGTTCCTGGAACTGACCATGCTTCCATAGCCACTGAAGCAAAAGTGGTAAACAAACTCAAAAATGAAGGTATTGACAAAACAGATATTGGACGTGAAGCTTTTTTAGAGAAGGCATGGGATTGGACACATGAGCATGGCGGTATTATTCTAGAACAATTAAAAAAATTGGGATGTTCATGTGATTGGGAACGGACAAAATTCACCCTTGACGAGGACATGTCCAAATCTGTCATTAAGGTTTTTGTCGACTTGTATGAAAAAGGGTTGATTTACCGCGGTTTCCGCATGGTACATTGGGATCCTGAAGCGCAAACTACACTCTCTGACGAAGAGGTTATTTACGAAGAAAAGCAAGGCAACCTATATCATATTGCTTATGCGGTGGAGAATAGTGACGAAAAGGTAGTTGTTGCCACTACCAGACCTGAAACACTTTTTGGAGATACGGCAGTTGCCATTCACCCCAATGATGAGCGTTATGCAAATTTTCATGGAAAGAAAGCCATCGTTCCGCTTGTGAATAGAGTAGTGCCCATTATCAAAGACGACTACGTTAGCCTAGAGATGGGAACCGGATGCCTAAAGGTTACGCCTGCCCACGACGAAAATGACAAAATGCTAGGCGATAAGCACAAGCTTGAATTTATAGATATTTTTAATTCCGATGGATCCCTTAATCACCAAGGACTTCATTTTGAAGGCCAAGATCGATTTGCGGTACGAAAAGCTGTTGTAAAAGAACTTAAAACCAACGGAAGCTTAATTAAAGTTACACCACATACACATAAAGTAGGGACTTCGGAGCGAACAAAAGCAGTAGTAGAACCACGCCTTTCAGATCAGTGGTTCCTGCGCATGGAAAGCTTAGCAAAACCTGCCATTGATGCTGTGGAAAATGAAGATGTACAGCTCGTTCCTAAAAAATTCATCAACACCTATCGGCATTGGATGAACAACATACGCGATTGGAACATCTCTCGTCAGTTGTGGTGGGGACATCAAATTCCAGCATATTATTACGGTACTCACAACGAAAATGTTGTTGTTGCTGACACAAAGCAAGAAGCATTAGAAAAAGCAAAAAAGAAGACGAGCAACAACACTCTTACATTAGAAGATTTAACACAGGATGAAGATGTGCTTGACACGTGGTTTTCATCCTGGCTATGGCCTATTTCGGTGTTTAATGGCATATTGGAACCTGAAAATAAGGAAGTTTCTTATTATTACCCCACACAAGAATTAGTAACAGGTCCTGATATTTTGTTTTTTTGGGTAGCACGGATGATTATGTCTGGATACGCACTACGCAACGAAAAGCCTTTTTCACACGTGTATTTGACTGGTCTTGTTCGCGATAGTCAAGGACGTAAAATGTCCAAGCAGCTTGGAAATTCGCCCGATGCTATAAAATTAATGGACATGTATGGCGCAGATGGTGTTCGAGTTGGATTGCTGTTAAGTGCAGCGGCAGGAAACGATTTGTTATTTGACGAAAATCTATGTCAACAAGGAAAGAATTTTGCCAACAAAATTTGGAACGCTTTCCGCTTAGTACAAAGTTGGAATGTAGATGAAAATCTTTCCGTTTGTAAAACAGCAGCCGTTGGGTTGGATTGGTATACAGCGAAGTTCCAGCAAACACTAGCTACTATTGATGATCACTTTAGCAAATATCGAATTTCGGATGCCTTGATGTCAACCTATAAACTGATTTGGGACGATTTTTGTTCGTGGTTATTGGAGATTGTAAAGCCTGCCTACGGCGCAAGTATTGATGCAGAAACCTACCAAAAAGTCTGTGTGCTTTTTGAAGACAATTTAAGATTGTTGCATCCATTTATGCCTTTCTTGTCAGAAGAATTATGGCATGCGTTTACGCCTCGCACCAAAGAAGAGGCGCTTATTGTTTCGTCTTGGCCAACACAGCAAGACATCGATATTGAGCTATTAGATAAATTTGACTATTCAGCTGAACTAATTTCACAGCTTCGTACCATTCGAAAAAAACAAAACATAGCGTTTAAAGAACCTATACATTTATTAGAAACATCTGAAGATAAAATTTCGTTGCGCCTAATTGTACAGAAACTGGTAAATATTTCTTTATGGGATTTGACTGACGCGGCACCTGAACAATCACTTTCATTTCGGGTTAACGCACATGAGTATTTCGTTCCTGTGACAGCATCGAATTTAGAAGAAGAGCGCAGTAAAATGGAAGAAGAACTTAGCTACCAAGAAGGGTTTTTAAAATCAGTACAGAAAAAACTTTCCAACGAACGCTTTGTGGCAAACGCACCTGAGCAAGTGGTTGATTTGGAGCGCAAGAAAGCTGCTGACGCGGAAGAAAAAATTGCCACCCTCAAATCTCGACTAAACGCATTTTAGTTCGCCTAATCAGAAATTAGCGTAATACCACCCTTTACCTTTTGTCCAATTTTTACTTGAATAGGAGTATTTGGTGGCAAAAACACATCAACTCGAGAGCCAAACTTTATAAATCCAGCATCTGCTCCTTGAATAGCATGCTCACCCACTTCAGCATAATTTACAATACGACGCGCTACCGCACCCGCGATCTGCCTGTACAATACATCTCCGAAAGTTGGATTATTAATGACGATTGTAGTGCGTTCGTTTAAAGTAGATGATTTTGGATGCCACGCAACTAAGTATTTTCCAGGATGGTATTTGCTAAAAATAACTTTGCCCGTAACAGGGTATCGCGTAACATGCACGTTAAGAGGCGACATAAAAATGGAAACTTGTAATCGTTTCCCCTTAAAATACTCAGGCTCCTCTACTTCTTCGATAATGACCACTTTCCCATCAACAGGTGCGATTACAGCATCTGGCAAGGCGAGTGGTGGTCGGATTGGATTTCTGAAAAATTGAAGTATGAGTATCAAAAAAACAAACAGACTTAATTGCAGTACAATGCGTAACCACTTTAGAGTTACAAATTGCTCCACAACTAGTGCTGCAGCTGCAATAAGTACAAAACTTATAATAATGATGACAAACCCCTCTTTATGAAACATATTCAAATACAAATAAGATTAAAAAATATAGGGGAATCGAAAATAACGAACTATCCAAGCGATCGTATATACCCCCGTGACCTGGTAAAATATTACCGCTGTCTTTGACACCGCACTGACGCTTGAGTTTTGATTGCACCAAGTCCCCCAATCCGCCGCAACTAGCAGTAACAACGGCGGTCAAAAGTATAGTATTGGCATCTAACAGGTCAAAATAAGTTCCCAAATACAACATAATGGAAGTTGAAACAACAATACCTCCAATACTTCCTTCTATGGTTTTGTTTGGAGAAATTGTGGGAGCCAACGCACGTTTACCTACCGAACTACCAACCAAATAAGCACTGGAGTCATTAAGCCATATGATACCGAAAAAGAACGCAACGTAGTCAGGATTTTGATTCCCTAACACCACTAATAAAATAAGCGGAATACTAACACTAAAAAATCCCAAAACGGTAGCAAAAGTTTTGCTAAATGGAGTTTTTTGCTTGCTCTTGTAGTAGTAAGTCAACAATAAAGTACCAACAACCCCCAAAACTAGCAGCGGTAAGGTTGTCTGCTCAACATAGTGTAGAACTAGTAAAATTGTTGGAAAAAAAATAAAAGCAAGATGTAATTTATGTTTGGTCATGCGTTGGATTTCCAAAACCGATAAAGTAGCCATAGCAAACACAACCAAAGTAAAAAAATGTGTATTTAAATAGAGACTACCCAATAAAAGAGCAGCATAGCATAACGAGGTGATGGCGCGGACAAAAAGTGTCATGAAAAATCCTCAAGCAATAATAAGTATACCTCTTTAACACCGCTTCCGTAGTTCATATAGTTATCCTCATTAAGTGCTTCAGACTTAAATTGCTTTATTGAAGTTATGTTCAAAGGGATATTATCAGCATAGCGATGCTTAATATTTTTTAATGCATCTGAAACCGTTTTAGAAAATTGGCGAGTTCCTGCCAGAATCACAAGAGTTTCAGGTAAGTCAGAGAGTTTATTTGCGCCTAATTGATGCTCACATACGACTAAGCTGCCGTCATAGGAAACAAGAGATTCGCAGTTACATAGCATTATTTTGGCATTAAGATTTGTTTTGGTCAAGGTAATGCCAACATCGAGTTTTTCCGCTAGTGCAGGGTCTAAGCACAGTAACTCACGGATTTCGGATGGATATTCTTTAATAATATCAGCAAAGGCAGTTTTAGCATCTTCAAGTTGCTCGCAGTACACAAATTTTCCACCTCGCTGTGTAAACTTTCCAGCAAAGATTTGCTCAATTGGAGCCTCCTTTGCGGGCATATGTGGACCACGCTCCTCAGCATCCAATTCTTTAGGGACTGTCTTTTTTCCAAATAATGTTGACCAGAATTTACTCACAAAATTAACTTGTCACACAAAGGTAACAAATCGTATCTATTTCGCATCTTTTAGCGATTCATCTTTGGTTGTTTTTGCTTTGGTTGTTGTGCGCTTCTTAGGGATTGCTTTCGGCTTTGGAGGGGCTGCTTCAGGCTTTTCAAACGGGCGTGCACCAAAAATTCGTTCCAAATCATCTTTGAAAATCACTTCTTTTTCTAACAAGTGTTCAGCCAGCTCTGTGAGTTTGTCTTTATGCTTTTTCAACAATTGAATGGCACGTTTGTATTCATGCTCTACGATTGAAGAAATTTCAGTATCGATTAGTTTTGCCGTTTCTTCAGAATAGGGTTTTGTAAACCCATAATCACCCTCATTTGTTTGGTAATAAGTAATGTTTCCAATTTTTTTGTTAAGCCCATAGATAGTCACCATAGCTCTGGCTTGTTGGGTAACTTTAACTAGGTCACTCAAGGCTCCTGTAGAAATTTTGTTAAAGATTATATCTTCTGCGGCACGACCACCAAGTGTGGCACACATCTCATCAAGCATTTGTTCTGTACGAACAATTTGGCGTTCCTCGGGTAAATACCAAGCTGCACCCAAGGATTGCCCACGTGGCACAATAGTAACCTTTACAAGCGGAGATGCGTACTCCAACATCCAGCTAACAGTAGCATGTCCTGCTTCGTGGAAGGCAATGGTTTTCTTTTCTTCGGGTGTAATAATTTTACTTTTCTTTTCCAGTCCGCCAACGATTCTGTCAACAGCATCTAAAAAGTCTTGGCGACCTACCTTTTTCTTGTTTTTTCTAGCGGCAATTAGTGCCGATTCATTACACACATTCGCAATATCTGCACCTGAGAAGCCAGGGGTTTGCTTTGCTAGGAAATCCACATCTAATTTTGTGTCAGATTTTAGTGGCTTTAGGTGAACTTTAAAAATTTCTTTTCGCTCGTTTAAGTCCGGCAAGTCCACATAAATTTGACGGTCAAAACGACCAGCGCGCATTAGCGCTTTGTCTAGAACATCAGCACGATTGGTAGCAGCAATAACAATAACGTTAGTGTTTGTTCCAAAGCCATCCATTTCGGTCAGCAACTGATTAAGCGTGTTTTCACGCTCATCGTTAGACCCTGTCATATTGTTCTTGCCTCTTGCGCGGCCTATGGCATCGATTTCATCAATAAAAATAATGGCAGGAGATTTGTCTTTGGCCTGCTTAAATAAGTCGCGAACGCGGGAGGCACCCACGCCAACAAACATCTCCACAAAATCGGATCCAGATAGAGAGAAAAAAGGCACTTTTGCCTCACCGGCAACTGCCTTTGCCAAAAGTGTTTTTCCTGTGCCTGGAGGTCCTACCAGCAATGCACCTTTTGGGATTTTTCCACCAAGCACGGTGTATTTTGATGGGTTCTTGAGAAAATCCACGATTTCTTGAACTTCCTCTTTAGCTCCCTCAAGACCTGCAACATCTTTGAATGTGATTTTAACATCCGTTTTTTCGTCAAATAATTTTGCTTTTGACTTTCCGATGTTAAATATTTGGGCACCACCGCCGCCTCCACCGCCAGCAGACATGCGACGCATGATAAATAACCAAATAGCAATAATGAGAATGAGCGGTAAAAAACCAACCAAGACATCTAGCCAACGATTTTCAACCGTTTTAAACTCATAGCTAAACTTCACTCCGTTGGACTCGGCAGCTTCCAATTTCTTTTGAAACAATTCTAGGTTTCCAACTTCAAACTGATAATGTGGGCCTGCATCATTGCTGCGTCCTAATATATCTGTGCTTTTAGCTTTTTTGTGTTTGGTTTCTTGCAGTGCTAATTCGGTAAGTGTTACCTGAGCTGTGTTTTTATTCACCACCACCACACGACTAACTTCACCGTCATTTAGAAAGCGTTCAAAGCTAGATATGTTTATTTGTTGATCTTCGCTGATTCCATTTCCACCGCCAAAAAACGACATTCCCAAAAAGAATAAGACTATTGATCCGTAAAGCCAGTATGGATTTAGCGCAGGTTTTTTAGGTGGAGTTTTTTCTTTTTTAGCCATAACTAATAATTAGATTCTACGAGGGTTTGTTTGGCATCGCCCCAAAGCGATTCAATGTCGTAATGTGAACGGGTTTGTTTTTGAAAAATATGCACAACTACATCGACAAAGTCCATTAATACCCACTCACTCGTTTCTTGACCCTCTACATGCCAAGGTTTTTCACGTAGTGACTTACTTACAACTTTCTGTACCGAACTTGATATGGCACGGACTTGCGTATTGGAATTACCGGAGCATACTACAAAATATTTACACACATTGTTATCAATGTCACGTAAATCCAAAATATTGAT
The DNA here is from genome assembly GCA_003331305.1 of Flavobacteriales bacterium. Taxonomy (GTDB): domain Bacteria; phylum Bacteroidota; class Bacteroidia; order Flavobacteriales; family Flavobacteriaceae; genus UBA7446. The sequence continues at coordinate 55,350 of QOQB01000003.1, forward strand.
GTCTTCGCCCTTTACCTCTTCAATACCTTCAATGATAAGCGAAAGAAGAGCATCTGTGTTATTTTTCTTTGTCATGCAAATTATGTCTCTGTAAATGTAGTCGATATTTGTGTAACTAATTTACAAAAACCTTAGATTTGTAACTAATTAATCAAACTTAGTGCCATCTGCCAATTGTATTCTAAAGAGCCCCAATTTTGATTAAAATTGAAAATAACAACTCAATATCAATAAAATAAATAGATCTTGAAGACATTTTGTCAGCATCCAAATTTTAAAATACAATAGCCCGACATGAAATCTACATTTAAAAAGACTTGCCATACGTTCATTTTTTTGCTTATTGGGTTTTTTTCAATCGCGCAAGTTTCAGTATCTGTTGATGAAGATTTAGCGCGGATGGGTTATATGCACCGCTTTGAAAATAACAACGGATCAAAAGGATCATACCTTGAAGGTCAAGTATGGGATAATAAAGCGGACCTTATCGCTTTAATCTCTTCCGATGGATCCCATTCCATTACGTTAAAACCCAATAGCAGTTTATACAACTCAAATAACCCTTACTGGTCAAATGGCGCTGGAGATGGAAATAAGTGGTTGGAAGCAAGCACTTATGTTGAGTATGCCGCTGGAGCATATCCAGGTGGTCCATTATCGTTTGGTGCTAATATTAGTTCGTACACACTTGACAATCGATATACCTTAAAAGCTTTTATTAAAGAGTTTACACAACAATATACCTTAGTAAATAGCGAGGAGATTACCATCGAATCAAGCGTCTCAGAGTTCAACATGTCGTACACGCCCTCAAGTAATGCCAATGTGATTCAATACGGTTTTATTCTTGAGGGATTAAATGCCAATCCTAATAAGGATTGGGGAGCGGTTACGATTTCCTCAACATCAAATGACAATAGCTTAGTCTACCAAGAAGTGTGGGGAGACGAGTTTAATGACAGCACTATTTATCAAGCAGGTAAGATTAACGTCATTGACGGCACTAAGTGGTTTCATCAAACTAAATTGCCCAACGGCAGGAGCTGGTATAATAGCGAAGTGCAACATTATACGGACGAAACGGCTAATAGCTATGTGTCAGATGGAACATTAAAAATTGTCGCTAAGCGGGAAACGTATACAGATCAAGGTCAAACCAAGGAATTTACCTCAGCCAGATTAAACTCAAAATTTGCATTTACTTATGGAAAAGTTGAAGTGCGCGCAAAGCTGCCAACTGGATCAGGGACTTGGCCAGCCATTTGGATGCTTGGTAAAAATATTACTGAACCAGGGGCGTATTGGGAGCAAGAGTTTGGAACAACTTCATGGCCAGCATGTGGCGAAATTGACATCATGGAGCATTGGGGAAAAAACCAAAACTATGTGAGCAGCGCTATGCATACTCCTTCTTCATATGGGGGCACGATTAATCATGGAGGACAAACCATTTCTACTGCATCTTCAAAATTTCATTTATACACACTTGTTTGGACACCTGAAAAAATGGTTTTTTCTGTTGATGGAAACGTACATTATACGTACAATCCTACTGAAAAAAATAAGGATACTTGGCCCTTTGACGCTGATCAATACCTCTTATTAAATGTTGCCATTGAACCTTCAATAGTATCTAGCTTTAAAACGTCAGCTATGGAAATAGATTATGTTCGTATTTATCAACTGGGACAGGCATTAAACTCAAAAACCATTTCAAATCAATCCTCACTTCATGCTTGGGTAAATAGCGAAGGTCAAATCAAAATTCATTCTACCCTTATGCTTGATGCTATTAGATTATACGATTTTCACGGAAGAGAGTTGATTCATCAAAGACCGTATGCTAAGCAAATTGCAGTAGATGGAAATGCATATAGCGGGATACTTATTCTCAAAGCTGAAGCTGAAAATAAGCGTTGGATTCGTAAGATTTTAATAAATTAAAATATATTTTAAATTTTTATATTACTGCATTGGGAATTAAGCCTGTAATATAATGCGATGCTGATTATTAAACTTAGTGCCATTGACTCCACCAATACTTTTTTAAAGCAATGGGTGCAGCAGACTAAGGCACATACATCCATAGGTGTATGGGCAAAGCATCAAACTCATGGAACGGGGCGCATGGGTACCAAGTGGCTTTCAGAAAAAGACCTAAATCTGTTGTGCTCCGTATATTTGGGTGATATTTCGAACCAAAATAACGTCGTATTTGACATAAATAAGCGCGTTTGTTTGGCAATTTTAGATACGCTGATACCACTTAACATACCTTCGCTTCAAATCAAATGGCCAAACGACATTTTGTCAGCGGGTAAAAAAATCAGCGGTATATTGGTTGAGCCTATCCTTCGTGGAAACAAGGTTACGTCTGTGGTAATTGGGTGTGGAATTAATGTCAATCAGTTAGAGTTCCCTGATTTACCTTTTGCGTCATCAATGCAGGCTATGACAGGACAAGAATATGCTATTGATTCTATATTTAACGATTTGGCAAATAATATTGAAAAAACAGTTCGTGCAGATACGACAGATAATGCAAGGTATCTAGACTCGTTGTACGGATTTAATAAGTCGTGTTCCTTTGAGCGATCAGACGGTTCATCGTTTTCGGCGACCATAGTTGGAGTTGCTGAAGATGGAAAATTGATAGTCAAACACAACGACGGAACTACAGCGTTTTTTGAGGAAAAAAAAATCAAGTTTAGAGCTTTTTCGCATTCCCAATAAGTGCCTCTAAAAACTGGGTCAATGGTTTTTTAACCATCATTTGCATCATTGGATTGACGTCTCCCTCAAATACCAATTGAATTTGTGTTTGCCCTTCGACCTGACTTAAATTTGCTTTAAGTTCAAACGGCACACTTCCGCCATCTGCAGCCAATACAATTTGAGTGTTGGGAGTTTGTCGCTCCATCTTCAGCGGAATAACAGGCATACTACCTAGCTTAAAGCTAAAGTGTGATTCATCAGTAATTTTAAAACTTGCTTCGTTAGGCATAAGATCTTCGTACGAACTTGCTTTAGTAAGTTTTTCAAAAACATGCTCTATTGGACTTTCTACTAAAGCCGTGCTACTTTCTATTGTCATAATTTATGATTTTGGTTCCCAAAGCTGAGGTGCTTCGCGCCATTTTTTTAACACATCTTCTTGATCAGGTGCGATGTAGTTTGTGGCAATTGCGGTGTCAATAAGTGCCTCATAGCCTGATAATGTTGTGAGCTCTATGTGGGCATCATGCATGTTTTTCGTTGCTACTTCAAATTCATAGCTAAAAAGGGCTACCATACCCAAAACGTTGACATTTTCCTTGCGCAACGCATCAACAGCTTGCAGACTACTTTTACCCGTGCTGATTAAATCTTCAACCACAACGGTGGGAGCTGAAGGGTCATAATGCCCTTCAATTTGGTTTTGTCTGCCGTGTTTTTTGGGCGCAGGACGCACATACATAAATGGTAGGCCCAACGCGTCAGCAACAAGCATTCCAATGCCAATGGCGCCAGTTGCAACCCCAGCAATAGCTTTCACTTCTGGATACCGTCTTTTGATTTCATTCGCCATTGAATCGCGCAAAAACGTTCTGATATTTGGATAGGAAAGCGTGATTCTATTATCACAGTAAATAGGGGATTTCCAACCACTTGCCCAAGTAAATGGGTTTTCTGGTTTAAGCTTTATTGCTTTTATTTGTAATAGGTATTCGGCTACTTTTTGAGCAGTGGAAGATTCCATACGCATATGACGCAAATGTATAAAGTTTTTGTCAATAAGAAGGAGATAATCCTTACAACTGATGTGCCCCAAAAAATAAAAGCAAAAGTGCTTTCACTACAAAGCATAACGCTAAAAAAAATCATCCGCATCGTCAGAACTAGCAAAGTTGAAACCCTTTACTTGGTACATCAAAACCCCAAAAAATTACTCCCATTGTTTAAGGAAAAACTACCTGTTGTAGTTGCCGCTGGTGGGGTGGTGCAAAATAAAGAAGGCAAATTGTTATTTATTTATCGTAAAAAAAGATGGGATTTGCCAAAGGGGAAAGTTGAAAAAGGGGAAAGCCTTGAAGAAGGTGCTTTGCGTGAAGTTATGGAAGAAACAGGCGTAAAAAAACTCAAAGTCGGAGATTTGGCAGGGGTTACATATCATATTTTTAAACGCAGTAATCGTTACCAACTCAAGGAGTCACATTGGTTTTTTATCAGTTCAAAACATGAGGGTGAGTTGGTGCCTGAAGCCAAAGAAGATATCACTAAAGCAGTTTGGAAGGGAAAGAAAAAAACGATAAAAGCACTGGAAAAAACCTATCCAAATATTGCTCATTTATTTGATGAAGCTAAACTTATTAAATTTTTATTTGAGGAGGAATAAAGGTGCTATAATCACCATTGTTGCGAATAATCTCTCGTACAATACTACTACTGATATAGGACGTTTCTGCAGACGTAAGTAGGAAAACAGTTTCGATTTCGGACATATGTCTATTGGTTCGGGCAATTGCTTTTTCGAATTCAAAATCTCCGTTGTTACGTATGCCTCGCAAAATAAAATCTGCTTCAATATCTCTACAATAATCAACGGTTAAGCCTTCGTAAGTGGCAACACGAACACGCGACTCATGCTCAAAACACCTAGTAATAAACGCTAAGCGTTGTTGCAGTGAAAACATGTATTTTTTTTCGCTATTGGTGCCAATGCCTATTACAATTTCATCAAAAATTTTGATACCTCGCTCCACAATGTCTAAGTGTCCAACAGTGAACGGATCAAATGAACCGGGAAATAGTGCGCGTTTCATGCCCCAAAGGTATTATTTTTTAAACAGCTAAAAATCATGTCTGTAAACAAGTCTTCGAGTTTAATTCCCACATGACGTGCTTGTTGCGGAAGTAAACTTTCTTCCGTAAGTCCAGGAATACTGTTAAGTTCTAAAAAGTACGGCACATCGCCCTTAAAAATAAAATCGCTGCGGCTAAACCCTTTAGCCCCTAATAGTATAAATACTTTTTTTGCGGCTACGTTTAGATTTTCTAACTGTACCTCAGATAGTCGGGCTGGAGTAATTTCTTGTGAATTCCCTTCATATTTTGCGTGATAATCAAAGAAGTCTCCATTTGCGATGATTTCTGTTGGCGGAAGTACTACAATTTCATTTTGGTATTCCACCACGCCAATCGATACCTCGGTGCCATTTAAAAAGCTTTCTACAAGTACATGATCGTCTTCCAAAAGCGCAGTGTTAATAGCAGCTTGCATGTCGTCGATTTTATGCACCTTCATCACGCCGTAACTACTGCCGGCTTTATTTGCTTTTACAAAACAGGGTAAACCAATTTTTTCCACCAAATCTGAGATATTCCATCCCTCGTCTTTACGTAATAATATATGCTGAGCAATATGAATGCCATGTGGGGCAAGAAATTCCAGTGTATCGTGTTTGTTGTAAGTCAGGCGTGATACTTTAGCAGTACAACCTGTACAAGGGATTCTTGCCTTGTCAAGCATAGCTTGTAACTCACCATTTTCACCTGGAGCGCCGTGAACTGCATTAAAAACGACATCAAATGAATAGGTTTGACCTTTAAAAACATAAGATAATGTGCTTTGATCAACAGGGATTTCAAACCCATTGTGATGCGCAAACCAATCTGATTTAGTGACTACTACTGCTGTAGCGTCAAATATACTCTTGGGTAGATGCTTTAGCACTACTGCGCCACTTTTCAGAGAGATATCGTGTTCAGACGTGGTTCCGCCCATTACTACGGCGATGCGTTTTTTCATAGTGCAAATATCATTATTTTTGGGGTTCAATATAATTCGATATGCTTCACTTCTTTCGTTTTTTGTTTAGCCGTAGCTTTATTTGGCAGCTTTTTTTCTTATTAATTGCCATAGCTTCACTGCTTTTAATCGTTTTTTACGGGCTGCAGTGGCACACCCGTCAAGGCAATTTTATTGCCGTTCCAAACGTGCAGGCTAAATCTATTGCAGAGGTGAAAATTATCCTAGATGAAAAAAAATTGAATTTTGAAGTTATTGATTCAGCAAGATTCAACCCTGACTTCCAACCTTTTGCGGTAATTGAGCAGTCACCACTTGCTGGTGAACAAGTAAAAAAAGATCGAAAAATTTACCTAACTCTAAACCCAGCCAACTATAATGAGGTTCGAATCCCTGATGTTATCCAAATAACACGGCGCTCGGCAGAGTCTACCCTCCGTGCTGTTGGCCTAGAAATAGGCGAAATTTCGTACATTGACAATATTGGGAAAGATATGGTTTTGCAGCTTCGCTATGATAATGCACCCATTGCACCCGGAGAAAAGCTGTCGAAAACCTCACGCGTTGATTTGGTTTTAGGTAACGGTATTAGACCAGAACAATAGGGGATGGAACACGAAACTGTATTTGATGACCTTCATGAGCATTATGCTTTTACCGCCGATTCGGGTCAAGAGCCCCTGCGCGTTGATAAGTTTTTGATGAATCGCATTGAAAATGCAACGCGAAATAAAATACAACAGGCAGCTGTAGCGGGGTCAATTTTTGTAAACGATAACGCCGTTAAATCAAATTATCGTGTTAAAGGAGGCGATGTAGTTCGCGTGCTCTTGGCACATCCGCCACACGAGGCGTTACTCACTCCCGAAGAAATGCCTCTTGATATTGTATATGAAGACGATACACTTTTGGTGGTCAATAAATCCGCTGGCCTTGTTGTGCATCCTGGTCATGGAAATTACTCGGGAACCCTTATCAACGGATTATTGTATCACTTTGGGCAACTTCCCAAAAACAGCAATAACCGTCCAGGACTTGTACACCGAATTGATAAAGACACTTCGGGCTTATTGGTGGTTGCCAAAACCGAACACGCTATGGCGCATCTGTCACAACAATTCCACGATAAATCTTCGGAACGTCAATACTTGGCGTTGGTATGGGGAGATGTAACTGACGAGATAGGAACAGTAGACGGTCATTTGGGACGTGACCCAAAAAACAGATTGCTCATGACTGTTTTTCCAGATGCTGATCTAGGTAAAAATGCCGTTACTCATTATGAAGTGGTAGAACGATTTGGCTATGTAACCTTAGTGCGTTGTGTTTTGGAAACAGGTCGTACACATCAAATTAGAGCTCATATGAAACATATTGGGCACACCCTATTTAGTGATGCGCGCTATGGTGGAGATAAAATTCTAAAGGGTACTACCTTTACTAAATACAAACAGTTTGTAGATAATTGTTTTAAGCAAATGTCTAGACAAGCACTACACGCCCAAACCTTGGGTTTTGTACATCCCGAAAGCGGAGAGAAAATGTCGTTTAGTTGCCCGCTACCCCCTGACTTTGAAGGCTTAATCTATAAATGGCGCAACTACGCGCAACATCAACGATTGGGGAATTCTTGATAGTACTATTGAGTAGTTTTATGCGTTAGCGTTGCCAAAGCGCGCAAGAATTGTATTTTTATGTAAAATTTTTGAAAATGAAAATTCTGATTTCTCCAGCCAAATCTTTAGACTTCAAAAGTACACTACCAACAAATACGCATACACAGCCTGCATTTTTAAACGAGGCAGTGCAACTCAACGCTTCCTTAAAAACAAAATCCCCTGCCGAACTGCAAAAGTTGATGCATATCTCTGAAAAGTTGGCAACTCTAAATTGGGAACGAAATCAACAGTTTACAACACCTTTTACTAATGACAACGCACGTCCTGCTGTATTTGCGTTTAACGGAGATGTGTATTCCGGCTTAGATGCGTATTCGTTTAGCGAAAATGCATTAGATATTGCACAACATAACCTCCGTATTTTATCGGGACTTTACGGCATATTAAAACCGTTGGACTTGATGCAACCCTACAGGCTAGAAATGGGAACTTCATTTGGTTTGAATGGTCATAAAACTCTTTATGCGTTTTGGAAAGATCAACTTACGACGCATTTAAAAAACGAACTTTTACCCTCAGAGTTGGTAGTGAATTTAGCCAGTAAAGAATACGCTAGCGCAATTGACTTTGATGCACTCAAAACACCTGTTATCCATCCCGTATTTAAAGACTTCAAAAATGGAAAACTTAAGATTATTTCATTCTTTGCCAAAAAAGCACGCGGACTTATGGCGCGCCAATTAATAGAGTCAAATGCCAAAACAATTGATGACGTATTGATGTTTGCTGCTGATGGTTATTCGTACAATGAACTGGAAACTGTTGACGCTAATCAACCTGTTTTCGTTCGGTAGCTTTTTGTTTGTTTTTTTGATCGTGGCCTTCTAACGCCGAAGGATTTATTTACGATTTTACCACGACGTGTTTTTTTATCTCCTTTTCCCATGTTGATTTGGTTTTAACCCAAATCACACATGTGTCCGATTGGACACATTAGATTTGGGAGTTAAGCATAAATGTATAAAAAATTAGCGTATTTGCGTCACAAAGTCAGAAACACTATCAGCACCGTTTGCTTCAAGATGTTTAATAAACGCTGAGCCAATGATAGCCCCTTTGCTGTGTGCTGTAGCCGCTTCATAGGTCTCGGCGTTACTGATGCCAAAACCAACCAAAAGTTTTGCGTTAAGATTCATGGCACCAATACGTTTAAAATAGTCAGCTTGCGCATCGCCAAAACTACTTTGCGCTCCTGTGGTTGCGGCACTACTTACCATATAAATAAATCCTTCAGACACTTCATCGATAAATCGGATGCGTTCATCTGGTGTTTGCGGAGTAATCAAAAACATATTAAGCAATCCGTATTGCTGAAATAATGCTTTATATTTTTCATGATACACATCAACTGGAAGGTCTGGAATGATAAGTCCATCAATACCAACTCCTTGACATCTTTGACAAAAGCGCTCTACGCCGTATTGCATCATTGGATTAAAATATCCCATTACAATCAGCGGTACGTTTACATGCTTACGCACGTCTTTGAGTTGATCAAAAAGCTTGTCCGTGGTCATGCCGTTGCGAAGCGCTTGTGTAGAACTTTCTTGTATGGTGGGACCATCTGCTAATGGATCAGAGAACGGTAACCCTAATTCAATCATGTCTACTCCGGATGCCTCCAATTGTTTTAGTATACTTACAGTATCGTTTAGGTTTGGAAATCCAGCGGTAAAATAAATGGATAGCAGTTTTTTATCTTGCTCGAGTACGGATTGAATGCGGTTCATGTAATAAAGGCTCACTTTATTTTAAAGTCCAAAAATACTCTTTTACAAAAGTCTAGACAACAAAAAGTTAGTGTCTACTTTTTTTTGAGTAAGTCTCTTATTTCGGTCAGTAATTCTTCTTGCTTGGAGGGAGCAGGCGGTGCTGCTGAAGCTTGTTCTTCATCTTCTTCTGCTACTAGCGTGTCTTTTATTTTGTTGTAAAATTTTACCACCAAAAAAATGGAAAAAGCCACAATGAGAAAGGTAATTACTGTATTGATAAACAGGCCATACCGTATGGCAATTTCTGTGGAAGAGTCCGCTTCAGTAGCAGCTTGAATTACATATTTGAATGAAGCGAAGTCAACGCCGCCGATAAGCTTTCCAATGGGTGGCATGATGATGTCATTCACCAATGATTTTACGATTGCCCCAAAGTAAGTGGCCATAATTAGGCCGACGGCTAACTCTATGACGTTACCTTTGCTTATAAACTTTTTAAACTCTTTGATGAATGGTGTGTTTAACACCCCTTTTAGCTTCATATACCAAAATGTATTTAATTCAGTTTTTGAATTAGTAAGGGGCATATACAGTTACTAAAGTACGTTATTTTAAACTTATAGTTTAAAATAATCAATATAGGTTTCAAGGTCTTTGTCGCCACGCCCCGAACAATTAAAGAGTAATACGTCGTTGGGCTCAAACTTTCGCTCATCCAGCAGTGCAAATGCGTGCGCCGTTTCAATGGCAGGAATAATGCCTTCCATCTGTGAAAGCGAAAGCCCCCAGTCCATAGCTTCTTGGTCAGGAATAGAAACAAATTCAGCTCGTTGACTTCGATATAAATGCGCATGCATAGGTCCAACACCCGGATAGTCTAAACCTGCCGAAATGGAGTAAGGCTCGGTGATTTGTCCATCTGGAGTTTGCATGAGTAACGTTTTGCTTCCATGGATAACACCTTCTTTTCCCAAAGCTGAGGTTGCGGCACTTTCCCCCGAGTCAATACCTTTTCCTGCGGCTTCTACTGCAATAATATTCACACGTGGATCGTCTAAATAATGATAATAAATACCAGCAGCGTTGCTTCCACCACCTACGCATGCAATAACGTGGTCGGGGTAATCACGACCTTCAAATTCTTGTAATTGCGTTTTGCATTCTTCGCTGATTATAGCCTGAAAACGCGCTACCATATCCGGGTAAGGATGCGGCCCAACTACAGAGCCAATAATATAATGCGTATCAACAGGGTTGTTGATCCAATCGCGAATGGCTTCATTGGTTGAGTCCTTTAGTGTTTTACTCCCCGATTGTGCAGATCTGACTTCTGCGCCTAACATTTTCATGCGGGCTACATTAGGGGCTTGTCGCTTAATATCCAATTCGCCCATATACACGATGCATTCGATGCCCATAAGCGCACAAACGGTAGCCGTAGCTACGCCGTGTTGTCCAGCACCTGTTTCTGCAATGATGCGATTTTTACCCAAACGTTTTGCCAATAGAATTTGCCCAATAGTATTGTTGATTTTGTGCGCACCTGTGTGACATAAATCTTCTCGTTTTAGGTAAATTTTGGTGTTGTATTTTTCGGATAAACGGGATGCAAAATAGAGTGGTGTTGGCCTTCCGACATAATCTTTAAGCAACTGATCAAATTCGGCTTTAAAGTCGGCTTGTGCTGTAATTTCCAAATAGCTTTGTCGTAGCTCTTCCACATTTGGATAGAGCATTTCTGGGATATAGGCTCCACCAAAATCGCCGTAGTAGCCTTTTTCATTTACATTATAGGTATTCATAGCGCTAATTTTTCTTTAAAATTTTTAAGTTGCTCCACATTTTTAACCGCTGGAGCAGTTTCAAATTTACTGTTTACATCAATAGCATATACAGGTAAATCTGCATTGCGAAGTTCGTTAATCTTATTAATTTCTGCCAACCCTATGCCACCACTTATAAAAAAGGGTAAATCAAAACTGTAATTTTCTAAAATAGACCAGTCAAAAGTAGTTCCATTTCCCCCAGGCATGGGCCCTTTGGTGTCAAATAAGAAAAAGTCACAATAGGGAAGGTAGTCAAGGAGAATGTCAAACTCAAAATCTTCTCCAACACCAAATGCTTTTATTACTTGTGTCTTGCCTTGCAGTTCACGACACTGTTGTGGCGATTCGTTTCCGTGCAATTGCACTGCACCTAATTTGAATGTTGTGATAGCATGTTCAATTTCATTCAAAGGCGTATCTACAAAAACCCCCACTTTGATTATCGTAGTAGGAATATCTGGCGGGCTAACGCAATAACGTTTGGAGCCATCCCATAAAATAAACCCCATATAATCAGGGTGTAGTGCTGCTATTTCAGCAACATTTTTGGGTTCGCGCATGCCACATACTTTTAATTTCATGGCCTAAATGTTTTGATAAACTGTTGCGCAGCATCACCAGGATATTCTTCCAACATAAAATGTTCGCCCATCAAAAAGCCATCAAAGCCTACTTTTTGTAATGTGCCAATAGCGCTGTGTGAAGAAATTCCGCTTTCGGAAATTTTGACTTTATCAGATGGAATGTATTCCGCCAACGATAAACTTGTATCTAGTGATACAGAAAAATCGTTAAGATTACGATTATTTACTCCAACCACATCAATAAATTCTAAAGGCGATTCATCGAGTTCAGTTTTATTATGGATTTCGAGAAGTACTTCCAGACCAATGCTTTTGGCGGTTTTGGCTAAAAGATTCGTTTCATCTGCGGATAAACATGCCGCAATAAGTAAAACAGCATCAGCGCCATAGGCTTTTGCTTCATGAATTTGATAGGCATCAACAATAAACTCTTTTCGTAATAACGAAAGGTTACAAGCGCTTCGTACGATAAGCAGGTCTTCTAGCGAACCCCCAAAGTATTGATTATTTGTTAGTACAGACATGGCTGCCACACCTGCTTTTTCATAGCCTTGTGCCACCGCTGCAACTCTAGATTGCAGCTTGATTTCTGGCTTGGAAGGCGACCGTCTTTTGTGTTCCGCCACGATGCCCAATGGCGTATTTTTTATGGCGTTAGAAAATGAAATGATTTGCCTGTTGTAAAGAGGCATGTCATACAGTTGCGTTTGAGAAACTACAGCTTTTTTAAGTGTAATTTCTTTTCGTTGGTCTGCAACAATTTGTGCTAAAATACTCATGACTTGCTTAGCTCTAAAAGTTTAGTAAATGCGTATAATGCCTTCTTTGATTCGATAGACTCTTGAGCTTTGGCGTAGCCTTCAGTTAACGAAATATCTAAGGCAGTTGCAATAGCTGTTCCTGCATTGGCACATACTACTTGCTTTTGTGCATCAGTGGCCTCGTTTTTTAAAACAGCCTCGAAAATAGCTGCGGCAGCTTCCACAGTATTACCCCCTCCAATTTCTTTTGGTGAAAGGGGTTTAAGTCCAAAATCGGAAGGACGAATAAGCATCTCTCCATTTTTAGAAACAGCTTTGGTAGCTCCAGTAAGCGAAATTTCGTCATAGCCATCTAACGCATGTAAAATACAAAAATTGGTGTCTGTATCTTGAAATAAAAAGTGATACAATCGTAATAATGCCAGATTGAAAACCCCTACTATTTGTTGTTTGGGAGTACATGGGTTTACCAACGGCCCAAGCATGTTAAAAAACGTTTTGAGCTGCAACGCACGGCGAATAGGTGCTACGTGTTTCATAGCAGGGTGAAACAACGGTGCGTGCAAGACACAAATCCCTGCCGTATCAATACACTTTTCTAAAAAATCGACATCGTTGGAAAAACGGACTCCCAAATATTCCATTACATTACTTGAACCACATGACGAAGAAACGCCATAATTTCCATGCTTTGCTACATGTACACCTGAGCCTGCTGTTACAAATGATGATAGTGTAGAAATATTAAAAGTGTCTTTTCCGTCACCTCCTGTCCCGCATAAATCAATAGGGTTGTAAGCAGATAAATCTACTGAAACACAAAGTGCTAAAAGCGCATCGCGAAAGCCAGCCAATTCCTCAACCGCAATACTTCGCATCATAAATACACTCAAAAAAGCGGTGATTTGATACGGATTACCAGCACCACTACCAATAAACAGTAACGCCTCTTTCGCTTCTTGTCGCGAGAGCTTTTCGTGTTGAGTCAGTCTAATTAAAATTTCTTTTATCATAGTTTAACCCAGTTTTTGAGCAGTTGCTTTCCGTTTGGTGTAAGCACTGATTCAGGATGAAATTGTACACCATACAGCGGATAACTCTCGTGTTTAAATGCCATCACTTGTCCGTTTTCTTCCTCAGCCAACAACACAAATCCTTCAGGAAGTGGTTTGTTGACTACCCATGAGTGATAGCGTCCAACATCAAACTTTTCCGCAAGCCCATCAAATAATGGATCATCTTGTAATACGCTTATGGCGCTGGCAACGCCATGAAAAACGGTAGACAGATTTGTTAACGTTCCGCCAAAAACTTCCGCAATGGCTTGATGCCCTAAGCAAACGCCCAGCATGGGAATGGTTTTTGCGTATCTTTCGATTACAAGCTTTAATAGTCCCGCTTCATCAGGTATTCCTGGGCCTGGCGAAAGCACAATCTTATCAAATGCAGTAACTTCTTCCAACTCAAATTGATCGTTTCGTTTCACGGTAGCCATACAATCGAGCTCTTCTAAGTAGTGAACTAGATTGAAGGTGAATGAGTCGTAGTTGTCTATAACTAATATGTTCATGGAAATTGTTTTTCTGCCTTGTCCATAGCGGTGTTAAGCGCTCTCAATTTGTTATATACTTCTTGTAATTCACTTTCAGGTTGTGATTTTGACACGACCCCTGCACCAGCATGGTAGTGCAATACATTGTCTTTACTCAAGAATGAGCGTATAATGATGGCGTGATTGTAGTTCCCTTTGAAATCAATAAAACCAATAGCTCCACCATAAAAAGCTCGATCGATATTTTCGTACGAATCAATAAGTTGCATGGCACGGTGTTTTGGTGCTCCGCTGAGTGTTCCAGCAGGAAAGGTATCTGCCACTATTTGCATGGTGGAGGTATCTGCTTTTTTATGCCCTGTAACCTTTGACACCAAGTGAATGACGTGTGAATAAAACTGTACTTCACGGTCTTTCTCTACGGCTACATTGTGCCCGTGACGACTCAAATCATTTCGTGCCAAATCGACCAACATCATGTGCTCAGCATTTTCTTTAAGGTCTTTAGCTAGTTCTTTGGCCTTCGCTTCGTCCTGAGCGTCATTTCCGGTTCGGATAAACGTTCCTGCAATGGGATGAATTTCGGCGACGCCATCTTGTACAACCAACTGTGCCTCTGGCGAGCTACCAAAAATTTTATAATTTCCTAAATCAAAGTAAAAAATATAGGGGGAAGGATTGATTGAGCGTAACACACGATACAAGCTAAAATCATCTCCTTTAAACGCTTGTGTAAAGCGCCTAGATAATACAATTTGGAAAACATCTCCTCGCATACAATGATGGATGCCTTTTTTGACCAATTCCACAAATTCATCATCACTCATGTTTGAAGCGGATGAGCCTTCCTTGTGAAAGGCAAACGAATCACGCGCAGGCGCTTGAAGCAATTTAACTACCTCATCTAGGTTACTGTCAGACGCGTAGCAATGCGCAAACAATTTGGCTTGGTTGTTAAATACATTTACCGCAATAATATTTTGATATAGCGCATAGTAAATTTCAGGAACCCCTGTGGTACTTTCTTTACTTGCTAAGTCAATATCTTCAAAATATTGTACTGCTTCGTAGGCAGTGTATCCAAAAAGTCCGTTAGCTAAAAAGCGCGTTTCGGGCAAGTAGGTGTCAAAACTCGATACAAATGTTTCAAGAGCATCAACAACCGAAACTTCTTTTGTCAGGGTAGTTTCATTTCTTGTCCCGTCTGGAAAGGTTTGCGTCAATAGCTTATTCTGCACCTTAAAGCTGGCTATGGGGTTAAAGCATAAATAAGCAACACTGTTGTCGTTTGCACCATAATCAGAACTCTCCAAAAGCACGCTTTCGGGGAATGCGTCTCTAATTTTAAGGTACATATTCACCGGAGTCATAGTGTCGGTGAGCAGCTCACATGTATCCGTTTTGAGTTCAAACTTCATAGGTCAAAAATAAAAAAAGGCTTGTCAATACGACAAGCCTTTTGTATGATTTTAAAACGCCTATCGACTCCTTATAAGGAGTTCCACCAAAGCGATTTAGTTTTAATATTTTTCATTTGTCCAAATATACGACTCGACAATTAAAAAACAAGTGTTTAATATGTAAAGCTTACGCGGAGCTCCAACTCGTCGTTAATAAGTTTGTCCCCAAGGTTTTCAAAGAATGATCCAGACCGGAATTTTACATTATACTTAGAACGGTCAATTTCTAAATCTGCAGTAGCCTTGTTGCCGTCAAGTTTTAGTATGAAGGTTTCTGGGTGTGTAATACCTCTAATTGTAAAATCACCTGTTACCTTAAAACCACCCTCGGTTGGAACGGCTGCAGTAAACACGAGTGTTGCCTCTGGATGATCAGCTACCCCAAAAAAATCATCTGATTTTAGATGTCCTACTAACCGTGCAGCATATTTTTCTGAAAGGTCTGTACATGTAATACTGTTCATATCTGCAGAGAAAGAACCGCCTTTAAGCGCAGCCCCATCAAATGTTAATTTGCCTGAGCTAATTGCAATGGTTCCTTCGTGAAAGGAAGTTGTTTTTTCTGTTCCCTTCCAGTTTATAATACCATCAGAAATGGCAGTTGTTTGAGCGTTTAGCCCAAAGGTTAAAGTTAATGTTGCTAGTACAGCAATTAGGTTTCTCTTTTTCATGTGTGTGTTATTTATATTATGACTTTATTTTTGTTAGTAGTTGCAATAGTTGTTCCATTTCTTTTTCAGACAAAGAACTTGTAATTGCATTTTCAGTTGTGACCAAAACAGGATCTATTTTATCTAGTATGTCAAGGCCTTTTTCGGTGATAAAAATATCCACTTTACGGCGATTTTCCGCACAAACTTTACGTCTAACCAGCCCTTTTGCAATAAGTCTATCCACCAACCTCGATGTATTGCTCATACGTTGAATCATATCTGTAGTTATGCTTTCCAAACAAGCTGCTTTGCCATTTCTGCCTCGCAATATTCTTAAAACATTAAACTGCTGTAGTGTTAGCCCAAAAGGTTGAAGCATGACATTTATTTGGTCATGTGCCAAATTTCCGCGTTGCATTAAACCTACTACTATGTCTCTACTAAACATTGTATGAACAATTATTGTTATAACAAATGTAGTGTATTATTTTAATTTATATTTGTTAATATGAAAAAATATATAAGTGTAGCAATTGGTGTACTAATTGTTTCTTGTGTATTTTCGCCCAAAAAGCAGACCACTATGAACGAGTTATTACCCAACGATTGGGCTGAATTACAGACCCAAACTTCCGGATCTATAATCCTTGATGTACGTACTGAAGAAGAATTTGAGAGCGGTTACATTGCTGGGGCGAAAAATTTGGACATTCACGGAGGGGCAGATTTTATTTCTTCCATTGAGGAATTAGACAAAACAAAGGCCTATTTTGTGTACTGTCGCTCTGGAGCTAGAAGTGGCCAAGCCTGCCAACTCATGGAGCAAATGGGCTTTGAACAAGTATATAATCTTGAAGGCGGCGTCCTTGCCTGGGAGGGCGATTTGGAGGAGTAATTCGCTGTTGTTAGGTGCGCGAAGAATTGCTTACCTATTTATGGAAAACACAAAAATTTAACCGTAGTAGTCTAAAAACTACTAATGGAGATGCTGTTGTTATTGTTAAGCCAGGGCAAGAAAATGCACATGCAGGACCAGACTTTTTTAATGCTCATATCCAAATAAGCAAAAAGCTTTGGGTGGGTAATGTAGAGCTTCACGTGCAATCTTCAGATTGGTTTCGCCATAATCACCAAACAGACAAAAACTACGACAATGTAGTTTTACATGTAGTATGGAACAATGATTTACCTGTATTTGATGTAAGTCAGTAACCAATTCCTACCTTGAGTTTAAATGACTATGCCCCAAAAAACGTTGTTGAAAAATACAAAAGTTGGTTATCGCAAAACAACAAATGGATTCTTTGTGCTGACGACTTACACACGCTTCCTGACTTAGTTAGAAAACAGTTTTGGGAACGTTTATATGTTGAGCGCTTAATGGAAAAAACAAGCTTGTTTCAAAGTTGGCTTGCACTGACACAAAACAATTGGGAAGCCGTGTTTTTCATAGCGCTATCAAAAGGTTTTGGGCTTAAACTTAATGGTATGACTTTTGCTCAAATGGCACTTTCTATTCCATGGAATACAATTCTTAAAAACTCGAATAATGTGGAAAACCTGGAAGCTCTTTTAATGGGACAGGCAGGGTTGTTTAATACCCATTCAGAAAATGCATATTTTCAGAAACAACAAAAAGCGCATGCTTATCTAAAGCACAAATATCGCCGTAATTCACCAGCTCAGAGCGTGAAGTTTTTTAGATTACGACCAAGCAATTTCCCCACTATTCGTTTGGCGCAATTGGCTTGGCTTATGCATCAAAAACCACGACTTCACTCCCTTATTCATGAAGCAAAAACCATAAACGACTGGTATACTATTTTAGATACAAAAACGACTCCTTTTTGGGAAACTCATTTTCATTTTGACACTCCTTCAAAAAAGCGGATAAACAGACTTACTAAACCGTTTAAGCAATTATTGCTGCTCAATACCGTTTTCCCTTTTTTATTTCAGTACTACGCCTATATTGGGGACAGGCGAAAGGAGTCTGTTTTGGATTGGCTACGACAACTCCCACCAGAAAAAAACGCATATGTTACAAAATTCAATCAATTGGGATGCCCCATTGAAGACGCTCTTGAAAGTCAAGCATGTATTCAATTAAAAAATCACTATTGTACACCTCGCCGTTGCCTAAAATGCGCATATGGGCACAAGCTTTTAAATCTTTGATTACATTTGTACGATGAGTTTGTTGCACGAAACACGCTATTTTTTAGAAAAAAGAGGATTTGAAGTCTGTTCTCGTCTTGCAGAACGACTTGGAATGAAAGCAAAAAACGTGCGTATTTTCTTTATTTACCTTAGTTTTTTTTCATTGGGTGTTGGTTTTGCATTATATTTAGTGCTCGCTTTTTGGCTTAGAATGAAAGATTTTTTATTTGCCAAACGCTCATCCGTTTTCGATTTATAATCCTTAATAAATACCATGAAATTTCTTATAACTTTTTTAGTATCGCTTTTCTGTTTGCCTCTTACAGCACAAACTACAGAAAGGGGATTAGATGAACGTATTAATGAAGCATTTACGCCAATCGCTGATTGGTGGGGCGGGGTGGTATTGCATAATTTCCCTGGCACTGAAATTCCGACTATAATTTTCTTATTGGTCGGAGGAGCTTTGTTTTTCACCATTTATTTTGGGTTTATTAATATTCGACGTTTCCCATTTGCTATTGGGGTTGTTCGCGGAAAATATGATGATATTGATCATCACCAAGCAGATGTAAAAGCAGCTGTAAATATCGAAGATGGCGACGTAGTTGACACAATTAAAGACGAGAGTAAAGATGGTGAAGTAAGTCACTTCCAAGCTCTGGCTACGGCAGTTTCAGGAACAGTTGGAAACGGGAATATTGCAGGTGTTGCGCTTGCCATTGCTGTTGGTGGTCCTGGTGCTACTTTTTGGATGATTTTGTGTGGCCTTATCGGCATGTCAACCAAATTTGTAGAATGTACACTTGGAGTAAAATACCGGGATGTTGGTGAAGATGGAACCGTTTATGGTGGGCCCATGTATTACTTAACAAAAGGATTAAAGGAACGAGGATTTGCCAAATTTGGTAAGTTTTTAGCGGTTGTATTTGCACTCTTATGTGTGGGTGCTTCTTTTGGGGGCGGCAATGCCGCACAGTCCAATCAAGCTGCCATGCAGCTTGTTGATTCCTTTGGTATGTCGGGAGGTAGTGCTCGTACTATTATTGGAGTTATCATGATGGTTTTTGTGGGCGTCATTATTATTGGGGGGATAAAGCGTATTGCATCTGTAACAGAGAAAGTAGTGCCCTTAATGGCAGTGATGTATATTGGTGCATGCTTATATATCATTATTACCAATTTTAGCTACGTAGACAATGCGTTTGGACAAATTTTTTATCAAGCTTTTAACCCACAAGCTGGTCTTGGAGGATTGTTGGGTGTGCTAATCACGGGGTTTAGACGCGCCGCTTTTTCCAACGAAGCAGGTGCTGGGTCTGCCTCCATTGCGCATTCTGCTGTAAAAACAAAATATGCGGCTTCAGAAGGCTTGGTTGCCCTGCTAGAACCTTTTATTGACACTGTTGTGATTTGCACGATGACAGCATTAGTAATTATCATATTTAATGGAGATAGTTCTGTTTTCGCTTATGGTGGTCAAAACGGGGTTGTGCTTATAAATGGTGAGGCTGTTGAAGGAGCAGCAATTACGGCTGCAGCTTTCGCCAAATACATTTCATTCTCTGGCCCTTTCTTAACCATTGCAGTGGTTTTATTTGCCATATCAACCATGATTTCTTGGTCTTATTACGGACTCCAGTCATGGATGTATATTTTTGGAAAAAGTAAATGGTCTGACCTTACATATAAGCTGTTGTTTTTGGCCTTTATCGTTATTGGCGCAGCTGGTGATATGTCTGCCGTGTGGACGTTTTCCGATGCTATGATACTGGCATTGGTATTTCCTAATATGATCGGGTTATTTTTTCTATACCCGCGTGTCAAGGAAGAGCTTACTCGATACCTCTCTGCTGTCCGAGCTAAAAGGTAACTTATGCCGTGAAAACACCGCCCTCATTTCTAAACCTAACCAAAACCCAGCGAAGAGGAATTTATTGGACACTGACTTTGTTTTTGTTGGCGCACTTAGCCGTTACATTTTTTCCAAAAGGCAATCCAAACACCAACGCTACATTAGTGCTTGATAGCATTACACAGCAGCAGCTTAACGCACTTGTTGCCTCTAAACAAGCTGTCAATAAAGACACGATTTACCCGATTAACACCAATTATATTACCGATTTTAAAGCTTACCAATTGGGTATTTCTATGGATGCGGTGTATCGGATTCGCGCATATCGAAAGTCGGGAAAATACATAAATTCAGAAAAGACATTTCAACAATTAACACAACTATCAGAGACAGAAATAGCACAAATAAGACCTTATTTAAAATGGACCAAATCGATTTTGACCAAAACACAGAAGTTAAAAAAGAAACGCATAAAAAAAGAACTTAATGCTGCAATACCTAAGGATTTACAACTTGTTTATGGCATTGGTGAGGTGTTTGCCAACCGTATCATTTCAATACGCAATCAGCTGGGTGGGTTTGTAATTAAAGATCAAATCAATGATGTGTGGGGGCTAAGCCCAGAAACACAACAACGCTTATGGGAACATTTTAAACTTGACTCAATTCCAGTTATAAAGAAGCAAAACATAAATAGCCTTACCATTGCACAGTTAACTCAGAACTATTATGTCAATACTTCTTTGGCAAGTAAGATAGTCGCCATTAGAACACAGAAGGAGCACCTTACTTCTTGGAAAGATTTGATTGCTATTCAACAACTCGATTCCGTAAAAAAAGCAAGATTATCATTATATTTGTCTTTTGAATAGCTATGAATACTGAACTACAAACGGGTCCAAGTTTTGAACTTGGGGAAACCCACAATTTGGTGGCAGCCTCTGCTCGGGATTTTGCACAGCAATACATTGCTCCTTTTGTTATGGACTGGGACGAACGTCAGTTTTTCCCCAAAGAAGTCTTACACCACGCGGGTAGCATGGGTTTTATGGGCATTTTAGTACCTGAAATTTATGGCGGTTCAGGCTTGGGGTATTTTGAATATACTGCCATTATTGAAGAAATTTCAAAAGTTGATCCTTCAATTGGTTTATCTGTGGCTGCCCATAACTCTTTGTGCACAAATCATATTTTACAATTTGGAACAGAAGATCAAAAACAACGTTGGCTGCCAAAATTAGCTTCTGGCGATTGGATTGGCGCATGGGGGCTAACCGAACACAATACAGGCTCTGACGCAGGGGGGATGAACTCTACTGCCGTTCGCGATGGTAATGACTGGATTATTAATGGCACAAAAAATTTCATTACACACGGCAGCAGTGGTGACATTGCGGTTGTGATAATTCGCACTGGTGAGAAAGGCGACAGTCATGGTATGACGGCTTTTGCTATCGAACGCGGAACGCCAGGCTTTAGTGCTGGTAAAAAAGAAAATAAACTGGGAATGCGTGCCTCTGAAACCGCTGAGTTGGTGTTTGATCAATGTCGTATTTCTGACGAAAATAGACTGGGAGAAGTTGGCGATGGATTCATTCAGTCTATGAAAATTTTGGACGGCGGACGTATATCTATTGCGGCTCTTTCATTGGGAATTGCTCGTGGCGCATATGAGGCTTCATTAAAATACTCTTCGGAGCGCGTACAGTTCGGTAAACCGATTAATGCTTTTCAGGGCATTTCATTTAAATTGGCACAGATGGCAACAGACATTGAAGCGTCTGAGTTGCTGATGCACAAAGCTTGCTATGAGAAAAATTTGGGAAAACGAATGACTAAAATCAGTGCCATGTGTAAGCTTTTTGCATCCGAAACCTGTGTTCGTGTGGCAAATGAAGCGGTTCAAATATTTGGCGGATATGGCTACTCAAAAGAATATCCTGTAGAGAAATATTTACGTGATTCAAAGCTTTGTACGATTGGAGAAGGTACTTCTGAAATTCAAAAAGTGGTCATCGCCAAACAAATTTTAAAATAGTCCTTGTTGATTGTTGAAAATTACTGTTATATTTGCAGCCTAATCATAAAGAAAGGAGGTACGGTTCATGTTAATAATTCCAATCAAAGACGGTGAAAATATCGATCGCGCGCTAAAGCGTTTCAAACGTAAGTTTGATAAAACAGGAACCATGCGTCAGCTACGCGAACGCCAAACGTTTACGAAACCATCCATTTCTAGACGTGCTCAAGTTCAAAAGGCTTCCTATATTCAACATCTTCGCGACCAGGAAGAGAATTAATTTCTTACCTTGTCCTTATGGACAATGTCGCTGCTTTTCTTCGTTATCTAACAGCTGAGAAAAATTATTCTGTACATACACGTCGTGCTTATCAAAAGGATTTGGACGACTTTATGTGGCATTGTACTACTCATTATCAGCTTTCAAACCTAACCAAAGTACACTACGCAATGGTTAGAGACTTTGTGATTTCCTTATCTAAAAGAGGGTTATCTATGCGCAGCATAAACAGAAAATGCGTTACATTAAACTCTTTCTATAATTATTTACGCACCATTGGTGCAATAGATACGAATCCTCTTGCTAAGCACAAGTCCTTAAAAGCTAAAAAATCCTTTATTGTTCCGTTTAGTGTGGCTGAGGTAGATCGTGCACTGAAAGAAATTGATCGCTCAACATTTTCCGGAATAAGAGACGCTACAGCTATAGAGTTGTTGTATACCACAGGTATGCGCCAAGCAGAGCTCATCGGTCTAAAACTTTCTGATATTGACTGGTCACAGCAGCAGATACGTGTTTTAGGTAAACGAAACAAAGAGCGGATAGTACCAATACTACCATCTTTTATGACAACATTAAAATCGTACAGTGAGCAGCGAAAATCTATCCAAAAAGCACCTACACACAACTTTTTACTGGTCACTGATAAAGGAAAAAAAACATATCCATCATTTGTGTATCGTCTAATAAAATCGTATTTTGGAAAGGTATCAAGTAAGATACGTACCTCGCCTCACGTATTGCGGCATAGTTTCGCAACCCACATGTTAGACGCTGGTGCCGATATTAACGTGGTTAAAGAAATTCTTGGTCACGAAAGCTTAGCTGCAACACAAGAGTACACCAAAGTTCAGCTCCCCAAAGTGCAAGATGCCTATCGTGCAGCACACCCAAGAGCAAAGAAATAAAAGTGTCCTTGCGCTAAGTCCGCTCATTTTGTAAACACTAAAATTCTATTAAGTATGCGACTCACTGTTCAGGCGATTAACTTCTCACTAAAATCAAATCTCAAAAAATTTATCTGTAAACGGATTGATAAATACCAACACTATTATGGTAAAATTTTAGCTACAGATCTTTATATGAAACTTGAAAAATCGACGTTTAGTCGCTCAAAACAAGTCGAAATAAAGGTTCAAATACCTGGCGATACCCTAATTGTGAAAAAAGAAAGCCACACATTTGAGAAAGCTATTGATGCGGCTTCAAGTGCTGTAGAGCGTTTACTTATACGTAGCAAAGAGAAACAATTACGATCTTATCAAAATGGGGTTTAATTTTTTTGAAGCCAAATAAATTAATTGTTACATTTGCATCCGTTCTTAAAATAAGAATTGATGCCGATGTAGCTCAGCTGGCTAGAGCAGCTGATTTGTAATCAGCAGGTCGTGGGTTCGAGTCCCTCCATCGGCTCTTTTTAATTTTTAGAATAAAGATCTTTGTAATTAGGGGAGATACTCAAGCGGCCAACGAGGACAGACTGTAAATCTGTTGGTTTTTACCTTCGCAGGTTCGAATCCTGCTCTCCCCACATTTATTTTAAGGTAATAATGCGGGAGTAGCTCAGTTGGTAGAGCGTCAGCCTTCCAAGCTGAATGTCGCCGGTTCGAACCCGGTCTCCCGCTCTTTAACTCCTAAAATGCCGATGTAGCTCAGGGGTAGAGCGTTTCCTTGGTAAGGAAGAGGTCGGCAGTTCAAATCTGCTCATTGGCTCATGTCTTCAATTATTGACATCACTTTTCTGATGTAACTTCTGTGTTAGCGCAATAACAAATAATCCCTTTGCGATAAAATAGATTCCGATAGCTGTAAAAATCTTGTCCTCATCGTAAATGGCCTATATTCCTCCAGCAATCATGCCAAAAGTAGCGAGGATACTCAACAGGTTTAATGTTTTGGATTTCATGTATAAAAATTTAGGTCTTTCGAATATACAAAAAATCCGCATATTTTTTTTATTTGTTTGTGTTTTTAAAACAGGAAAAGATTATATTTGCGCTCATTTTAAAAGAATAAACGTACATTATTATGGCTAAAGAAACTTTTGATCGGTCCAAACCACACTTAAATATTGGTACAATTGGACACGTTGATCACGGGAAAACAACGTTAACAGCTGCAATTACAAAAGT
Source organism: Flavobacteriales bacterium (assembly GCA_003331305.1). Taxonomy (GTDB): domain Bacteria; phylum Bacteroidota; class Bacteroidia; order Flavobacteriales; family Flavobacteriaceae; genus UBA7446. Next base: position 79,812 of record QOQB01000003.1, read on the forward strand.
TTTGGCAGATGCAGGCTTGTCTGAAGCAAAAAGCTTTGACCAAATTGATAACGCTCCTGAAGAAAAAGAAAGAGGTATTACCATTAATACTTCACACGTAGAATACCAAACGGCTAATCGTCACTACGCACACGTAGATTGTCCAGGTCACGCCGACTATGTAAAGAACATGGTTACTGGTGCTGCTCAGATGGATGGTGCGATTTTAGTTGTTGCTGCAACAGACGGACCAATGCCACAAACACGTGAGCACATCCTCCTTGGACGTCAGGTAGGTATTCCACGCATTGTTGCTTTCTTAAATAAAGCCGACATGGTGGACGATGAAGAATTATTAGAGCTTGTCGAAATGGAAGTACGTGAACTACTTTCTTTCTACGAATATGACGGAGACAACGGACCCGTTATTCTTGGTTCTGCTCTTGGTGCATTAAACGGAGAGCAAAAATGGGTTGACTCTGTCATGAAATTGATGGAAGAAGTTGATGCATGGATTGAGCTTCCAAAGCGAGATGTTGATAAAGACTTTTTAATGCCTATTGAAGATGTATTCTCCATTACAGGTCGTGGTACTGTTGCTACAGGTCGTATTGAAACAGGTGTAGCCAACACAGGCGATGCTGTAGATATTATCGGTATGGGTGCTGAAAAGCTCGACTCAACTATTACTGGAGTTGAGATGTTCCGCAAAATCCTTGACCGAGGTGAAGCTGGAGATAACGTAGGTATCTTACTTCGTGGAATTGAAAAAACAGATATCAAGCGTGGTATGGTAATTTGTAAACCTGGATCAGTAACTCCCCATGCTAAGTTTAAAGCTGAGGTGTACATCTTGAAAAAAGAGGAGGGTGGTCGTCACACACCATTCCATAACAACTACCGACCACAGTTTTATGTACGTACAACAGACGTTACCGGTAATATTGCACTACCATCTGGTGTAGAAATGGTAATGCCTGGTGATAACTTGACAATCGATGTTGATTTGATTCAGCCAATTGCATTAAATGTAGGTCTTCGTTTCGCAATTCGCGAAGGTGGTCGTACAGTCGGTGCAGGTCAGGTAACAGAGATTTTAGATTAATACGATTAACGTTTAGTGTTCTGAAGGTGCTGCTTTGTCAGCACCTTTTGGCACACTTAGCGGGTGTACCGAACCTAATAGGAGCTGTGCACCAACAGAGACGGGTTTAGCTCAGTTGGTAGAGCACTGGTCTCCAAAACCAGGTGTCGGGAGTTCGAGCCTCTCAACCCGTGCAATGAGAAACAAATGATGACAATTATTTCATATATAAAAGACTCTTTCTCAGAGCTTAAAAACCACGTTACTTGGACACCTCAGTCCGAGTTGTTGCGCCATACAACAGTTGTGGTTGTTTTTTCTATTATTTTTTCACTTGCCATTTGGGGAGCAGATTCTGTGCTTTCACGTGTTGTTAAATTTTACTTCCAACTAATTAGTTAATGATGTCAACAGAAACGGAAGTTAAAAAATGGTATGTAGTCCGCGCAGTAAGCGGGCAAGAAAACAAAATCAAGTCTTATATTGAGACTGATATTGCACGTCTTGGCCTATCTAACTACGTAGAACAAGTTCTTGTACCTACAGAAAAAGTGGTGCAGATACGCAATGGTAAAAAAGTAAACAAGGAGCGCAACTATTTTCCTGGATACATCATGATTAAAGCAAACCTTTCAGGTGAAGTTCCACACATCATCCGCTCTATTACTAATGTGATTGGATTTCTTGGAGAAACGAAAGGTGGCGATCCGGTACCGCTACGTGCTACGGAAGTAAACCGTATGCTTGGCAAAGTAGACGAATTATCGGTTCAAACCGAAAATGTATATATTCCGTATAAAATTGGTGAAACCATCAAAGTTATTGATGGTCCTTTTAACGGCTTTAACGGAACTATCGAAAAAGTAAATGAAGAAAAACGCAAGTTAGAAGTTATGGTGAAGATTTTCGGAAGAAAGACGCCACTAGAACTTTCATACATGCAAGTAGAAAAAGTTTGAGTGTTACGCACAACGATGACTGTACAGCTTCCACTAGTACAGTTATCATTAATGTAGAGTTAAATTAATAATGGCTAAAGAAGTAAGTAAAGTAGTAAAACTACAAGTTAGGGGAGGCGCCGCGAATCCATCGCCGCCGGTTGGACCCGCTCTGGGGGCCGCAGGGGTAAATATCATGGAGTTCTGTAAGCAGTTTAATGCGAGAACTCAAGATAAAGCTGGTAAAGTATTGCCAGTGGTTATTTCTGTGTATGTCGACAAATCGTTTGAATTTGTTGTAAAAACGCCACCCGCAGCCGTTCAATTGATGGAGGCCGCTAAGGTTAAGAAAGGATCAGGTGAACCCAACCGCAGTAAGGTAGCAAGTGTAACTTGGGAACAAGTGCGCACTATTGCAGAAGACAAAATGCAAGATTTAAATGCATTTACGGTTGAATCTGCCATGAAAATGGTAGCTGGTACTGCCCGTTCAATGGGGTTTACTGTTAAAGGACAATCCCCTTTTTAATTGAAGTGATATGGGAAAAATTACAAAAAAGCGTAAAGAATCGCTCAGTAAAATAGACCGGACAAAACTGTACTCGGTACAGGATGCTTCCGCATTGGTAAAAGAAATCGCTAGTTCAAAATTCGATGAGTCCATTGATCTTGCCATTCGACTAGGGGTTGATCCGCGTAAAGCAAACCAGATGGTTCGTGGCGTGGTAACACTTCCGCATGGCACAGGAAAGGACGTTCGTGTTTTGGCCTTAGTTACACCTGATAAAGAAGCCGAAGCTCAAGAAGCTGGAGCAGATTTTGTGGGGCTAGATGAGTATCTGCAAAAAATCAAAGACGGATGGACAGACGTTGACGTTATCATTACCATGCCAAGTGTAATGGGTAAGTTAGGTCCCCTGGGTCGTTTTTTAGGACCTAGAGGATTAATGCCTAACCCAAAAACAGGCACGGTTACTATGGATGTAGCGAAAGCTGTTCGTGAGGTAAAAGCAGGTAAAATTGATTTTAAAGTAGACAAAACAGGAATTGTGCATGCACCTATTGGAAAAGCGTCTTTTGATGCAGATAAAATTTCCGGTAATGCCAATGAATTGTTACAAACAATTATCAAGCTCAAGCCATCGTCGGCAAAAGGTGTTTACATTAAAAGTATCGCCATGTCTAGTACGATGAGCCCAAGCATTCTCATTGATACTAAGGTTAGTTAATAGCGTACAAAATATATGACACGAGAAGAAAAAGCAATCGTTATTGAGCAGTTAACTGCCACTCTTGCAGACAGCACTAACATCTATTTAACAGATGTTTCTGGGTTGAATGCTGAGACGACTTCTAAGTTAAGACGTGCCTGTTTTAAGGCAAATATCAAGCTTGAAGTGGTTAAAAATACATTGTTGGCCAAAGCCATGGAGGCTTCTGACAAAGAGTTTGAAGATTTATCTTCAGTCTTGGTTGGAAATACCGCTATGATGCTATCAGAAACAGGTAATGCACCTGCAAAACTGATTAAAGAATTCCGTAAAAAATCAGATAAGCCAGTACTTAAAGGTGCTTTCATTGAGGAAGCTATTTATTTGGGCGATGATCAAGTGGAAGCATTGGTTAATATCAAATCTAAGGACGAATTGATTGGCGAGATTATTGGCTTGCTACAATCGCCCGCGAAAAACGTGGTATCTGCCCTACAATCGAGTGGCGGTACCCTTGCTGGAATAATTAAAACACTTTCTGAAAAGGAAGCTTAAAACGTAATACAAACACAATTAAATAGTTCAAAAATGGCAGATTTAAAAGATTTTGCAGAACAATTGGTCAATTTGACCGTAAAAGAAGTCAACGAGTTGGCCGATATCCTTAAAGAAGAGTACGGCATTGAGCCTGCAGCAGCAGCTGTTGCCGTAGCTGGACCTGTTGCCGGTGACGGTGGTGAAGGAGTCGAGGAAAAATCAGAGTTTGACGTAATCCTAAAAGCCGCTGGTGGTTCTAAACTTGCTGTTGTTAAGCTTGTTAAAGAACTTACAGGCCTTGGTCTTAAGGAAGCGAAAGAGCTTGTAGATAATGCGCCTAGCCCAATTAAGGAAGGTGTAGCAAAAGACGAAGCTGAAGGCCTAAAATCTTCTTTGGAAGAAGCTGGTGCTGAAGTTGAACTTAAGTAATTAAGTTCCCGATACAAACCGAAGGTTTAAGCCTTCCCGCTATGCGGGATAGGCTTAAACCATTTGGTGTTTTATGCCCCCTACAGTAATTTTTTAAAATAATGTAATCCATATGTCCAATACATCGAGCGCAATCCGACACAATTTTGCTTCGGCCATAGGTACCCCGCCCTACCCAGACTTTTTAGATATTCAAATCAAATCTTTTCAAGATTTTTTTCAACTCGAAACAAAATCAGACGAGCGTGGAGATGAAGGTCTATACAATACCTTCATGGAAAACTTTCCAATTTCGGATACCCGAAATCAGTTTGTTTTAGAATTCTTAGATTACTTTGTTGATCCTCCTAGGTACACCATACAAGAGTGTATTGAACGTGGGCTTACATACAGCGTTCCATTAAAGGCACGACTTAAATTGTATTGTACTGATCCCGAGCATGAGGATTTTGAGACCATTGTTCAAGACGTTTACTTGGGCGTAATTCCCTATATGACCCCGAGCGGCACATTTGTTATTAATGGTGCTGAGCGAATTGTTGTGTCGCAATTACATCGATCTCCAGGTGTATTTTTTGGACAATCGTTCCATGCGAATGGCACAAAATTATATTCGGCTCGTGTGATTCCATTCAAAGGCTCTTGGATTGAATTTGCTACAGATATTAACAGCGTCATGTACGCCTACATTGACCGTAAGAAAAAGTTACCTGTAACCACACTTTTCCGTGCTATTGGGTATGAGCGGGATAAAGACATTCTTGAAATATTTGATCTTGCAGAAGAAATCAAAGTTTCCAAAACCGGACTGCGTAAGGTATTAGGTCGCAAGCTTGCAGCACGTGTATTAAATACTTGGTTTGAAGATTTTGTTGACGAAGACACTGGTGAGGTAGTTTCTATTGAGCGAAACGAAATCGTGTTAGACCGTGATACGGTGTTAGAAAAAGATCATATCGAACAAATTTTAGAAGCAAACGCTCCTACTATTTTATTACATAAAGAAGAGTCCCAATCTGCGGATTATGCCATTATTCATAATACGCTTCAAAAGGACCCCACCAACTCAGAAAAAGAAGCTGTCGAGCACATTTATCGCCAGCTGCGTAATGCTGAACCGCCAGATGAAGAAACGGCCCGAGGGATTATTGATAAGTTATTCTTCTCTGATCAACGCTATAATTTGGGTGAAGTAGGGCGTTATCGAATGAATAAAAAACTTGGTCTTGATATTGACATGGACAAGCAAGTGCTTACCAAAGACGATATCATTACCATTATCAAATATTTGATTGAGTTAATTAACTCTAAAGCAGAAATTGATGATATTGACCACCTTTCAAACCGTCGTGTTCGTACGGTAGGGGAACAGTTATCGTCTCAGTTTGGTGTAGGGCTATCTCGTATGGCACGTACCATTCGCGAACGTATGAATGTTCGTGATAATGAGGTGTTTACACCGATTGATTTGATTAATGCAAAAACGCTTTCATCGGTAATTAACTCATTCTTTGGAACGAATCAGCTTTCACAGTTTATGGATCAAACCAATCCACTGGCAGAAATTACGCACAAGCGTCGTTTATCTGCATTAGGACCTGGTGGACTATCTCGTGAGCGTGCCGGTTTTGAGGTTCGTGACGTACATTACACACACTACGGAAGACTATGTCCGATTGAAACACCTGAAGGACCAAACATCGGTCTTATTTCTTCGCTAGGGGTGTTTGCAAAAGTGAACAATCTTGGATTTATTGAAACACCATACTATAAGGTAAACAATGGTGTGGTAGATATGTCGAAATCGCAGTATTTATCTGCAGAGGAAGAAGAAGGTAAATTATTTGCACAAGCCAATATCGACAAAACTGAAACAGGCGAAATTGCTGCAGATAAAATTATTGCACGTTCAGAAGCAGATTATCCTGTGGTTGATAAAACAGAAGTGCATTATACCGATGTGGCACCCAACCAAATTGCTTCTATTTCGGCCTCGTTGATTCCGTTTTTGGAACACGATGATGCTAACCGTGCCTTGATGGGCTCGAATATGATGCGTCAAGCAGTTCCACTATTGCGTCCGCAAGCGCCTATTGTGGGTACAGGTCTTGAGCGTCAAGTTGCTACTGATTCTCGTGTGCTTATTAACGCAGAGAGTGATGGTAAAGTAATCTATGTTGATGCTGAGAAAATTACCATTAAGTATGACATGTCAGATGACGAAAGATTAGTTTCTTTTGATTCTGATGAAAAGACGTACGAACTCATTAAATTCCGAAAAACCAACCAAGGATCATGTATCAACTTGAAACCTATTGTTGCCGTTGGAGATCGTGTTGAAAAGGGTCAAGTTCTATGTCAAGGGTATGCCACTGAAAATGGAGAGCTTGCACTTGGTAGAAATATGAAAGTGGCATTTATGCCGTGGAAAGGCTATAACTTTGAGGATGCGATTGTAATTTCAGAGAAAGTAGTACGTGATGATATCTTTACATCCATTCACATTGATGAATATTCGCTTGAAGTGCGCGACACCAAATTGGGTAAAGAAGAATTGACTAACGATATTCCTAACGTTTCTGAAGAAGCGACAAGTAATTTGGATGAAAATGGTATGATTCGCGTGGGTGCTGAAGTAGGTGCAGGCGATATTCTTATTGGTAAAATTACACCAAAAGGAGAATCCGATCCTACCCCAGAAGAAAAATTACTTCGTGCCATTTTTGGTGACAAAGCTGGTGATGTAAAAGATGCTTCACTTAAAGCATCACCATCACTAAACGGAGTGGTTATTGACAAAAAACTTTTCACTCGTATTGTTAAAGACAAGCGCAAGCGTTCGCAGGACAAAGAGGCCATTATGGAGCTCGAAGACAACTACGATGTTAAGTTTGACAAATTAAAATCTGTATTGGTAGAAAAATTATTTTCTATTCTAAGTGGAAAAACGTGCCAGGGCGTTATGAACGATTTAGGAGAAGAAGTAATGCCAAAAGGAAAGAAATTTACCTTGAAAATGCTCAATGCTGTTGACGATTACGCTCACCTTATCAATAATGACTGGACAGTTGATAAGCGGGTAAACGGTCTTGTTAACGACTTGATGCATAATTATAAAATCAAGGAAAATGACCTGCGAGGTGCGTTGCGAAGAAATAAGTTTACTATTTCTGTGGGAGACGAACTTCCTGCTGGAATACTGAAACTTGCCAAGGTATATATTGCAAAGAAGCGCAAGCTGAAAGTTGGAGATAAAATGGCTGGACGTCACGGAAACAAAGGTATTGTTGCTCGTATTGTACGTCAAGAAGATATGCCATTCTTAGAAGACGGAACGCCTGTGGATATTGTACTAAACCCACTTGGTGTACCATCGCGAATGAACATTGGGCAGATTTATGAAACAGTTCTTGGTTGGGCTGGTCAGAAGTTGGGCAAAACATTTGCTACACCAATTTTTGATGGTGCTACCAATGAACAGATTGACACCCTTACTAAAGAGGCGGGTGTACCACAATTTGGTCACACCTATCTATACGACGGCGGAACCGGACAGCGTTTTGATCAACCAGCAACAGTTGGTGTAATTTATATGCTCAAGCTAGGGCATATGGTAGACGACAAAATGCACTCGCGTTCAATTGGACCATACTCGCTTATTACGCAACAGCCGCTTGGTGGTAAAGCACAATTTGGTGGACAACGATTTGGTGAAATGGAGGTATGGGCACTTGAAGCATATGGTGCATCAAGTACTTTACAGGAAATCTTGACCGTGAAGTCTGATGACGTGATTGGTCGAGCCAAAACATACGAGTCAATTGTTAAGGGCGAAGCCATGCCAAAGCCTGGTCTCCCAGAGTCCTTTAATGTATTGATGCACGAACTTAAAGGTCTTGGCCTTGATATTCGTTTAGAAGAATAATAAAATATTGATATGGCACGTATAAACGAAACACAACAACAAAAAGATTTTAATAAAATCTCCATTGGGCTTTCATCGCCCGAAACCATTTTGGCGGCCTCTAGAGGCGAAGTTTTAAAGCCAGAAACCATTAACTATCGTACACACAAGCCAGAACGTGACGGCTTGTTTTGTGAGCGTATTTTTGGTCCTGTTAAGGATTTTGAATGTGCTTGTGGAAAGTATAAGCGTATACGCTACAAAGGAATTGTTTGTGACCGCTGTGGGGTAGAAGTGACCGAAAAGAAAGTTCGTCGTGACCGCGTTGGACACATCAGTTTGGTTGTTCCTGTTGCGCACATTTGGTATTTCCGTTCTTTACCAAATAAAATTGGCTACTTACTTGGACTTCCTTCTAAGAAGCTGGACATGATTATCTACTACGAGCGATATGTGGTTATTCAACCCGGTATTGCTACTAACGAAGAAGGGGAGCCTGTTCAAAAAATGGACTTCTTGGCTGAAGAAGAGTATTTAAATATCATGGAAAAGCTTCCACAAGATAACCAGTATTTGGACGATAGCGATCCAAATAAATTTATCGCTAAAATGGGAGCAGAATGTTTAATTGAAATCTTAAACCGCATTGATTTAGATGAGCTTTCGTATCAGCTGCGCGATAAGGCCAATAACGAAACTTCTAAGCAACGTAAAACGGAAGCATTGAAGCGACTTCAAGTGGTTGAGGCATTCCGTGATGCAAACAAAAACCGTGAAAATCGTCCAGAGTGGATGATTATGAAAGTGGTGCCTGTAATTCCACCAGAATTACGTCCATTAGTGCCTCTTGATGGTGGTCGTTTCGCTACTTCGGATTTAAATGATTTATATCGTCGTGTGATTATTCGTAACAATCGTCTTAAAAGATTGTTAGAGATTAAAGCACCCGAAGTAATTTTACGTAACGAAAAACGTATGTTACAGGAGTCGGTTGACTCATTGTTTGACAACACGCGTAAGTCTTCTGCTGTCAAGACTGATGCGAACCGTCCGCTAAAATCGCTTTCAGATTCGTTAAAAGGAAAGCAAGGACGTTTTCGTCAAAACTTGCTGGGTAAGCGAGTAGATTATTCTGCGCGTTCCGTGATTGTTGTTGGACCAGAGCTTAAACTTTTCGAGTGTGGATTGCCAAAAAATATGGCTGCCGAACTCTACAAGCCATTTATTATCCGCAAGCTAATTGAGCGTGGAATTGTAAAAACGGTCAAATCTGCAAAGAAAATTATAGACAAGCGCGAGCCTGTTGTATGGGATATTTTGGAAAATGTACTTAAAGGACATCCTGTACTATTGAACCGGGCCCCCACGCTTCACCGCTTGGGTATTCAAGCTTTCCAACCGAAACTAATTGAAGGAAAAGCGATTCAATTGCACCCACTGGCGTGTACCGCATTTAACGCCGATTTTGACGGTGATCAGATGGCAGTTCACTTACCACTAGGTCCAGAAGCAATTCTTGAATCCCAATTATTGATGTTGGCATCGCACAACATCCTTAATCCTGCAAATGGCTCTCCAATTACAGTACCTTCTCAGGATATGGTACTTGGATTGTATTATATGACTAAAGCACGTAATTCAACCAAAGACCATAAGGTTAAAGGTGAAGGCTTGACATTTTATAGCGCAGACGAGGTGAATATTGCTTTTAATGAAGGCAAAGTTGACCTTAACGCTACCGTAAAAATTCGTGCTAAAGACTTTAACGATGCTGGTGAGTTGGTATATCAAATCATTGACACTACCGTTGGAAGAATACTATTTAACCAACACGTTCCAGAGAAAGCCGGATACATCAATCAAGTATTGACTAAAAAATCGCTTCGAGGTATTATCGGTGGTATTTTAAAAGTAACTAGCGTTCCTGAAACGGCTGAATTCCTTGACAAAATTAAGGAAATGGGCTTCTCATTTGCATTTAAAGGCGGTCTATCCTTTAGTTTGGGGGACATTATTATTCCACAAGAGAAAATAGGATTGATTGACCAAGCCAATGAGCAAGTAGACGGCATCATTGCCAACTACAATATGGGACTCATCACTAACAATGAGCGCTACAATCAGGTTATTGATATCTGGACATCAACCAATGCAACGCTAACTGAACTTGCCATGAAGCGCATCAGCGAAGATCAGCAAGGGTTCAACTCGGTATTTATGATGTTGGATTCAGGTGCCCGTGGCTCCAAAGAACAGATTCGTCAGCTTACAGGTATGCGAGGATTAATGGCAAAACCTAAAAAGTCAAATGCCGGTGGAGGTGAGATCATCGAAAATCCAATTCTATCCAATTTTAAAGAAGGCCTTTCGATTTTGGAATACTTTATATCTACGCACGGGGCACGTAAAGGACTTGCCGATACTGCACTTAAAACTGCCGATGCAGGTTACTTGACACGCCGCTTGCACGATGTGGCACAAGATGTTATTGTGAATGAAGTAGATTGTGGTACACTAAGAGGACTCTCTGTCTCTGCTCTTAAGAAAAACGAAGAAGTTGTCGAATCACTGGGCGATCGTATTGTTGGACGTGTAGCGCTACATGATGTTATTGATCCAGTTTCTGGTGAAATATTAGTAGCTGCTGGTGAGGAAATTTTAGACGAAAATGCCAAAGCAATCGAGAGCTCTGCACTTGATAGTGTGGAAGTTCGTTCTCCGCTGACCTGTGAGGCTAAAAAGGGAATTTGTGCCAATTGCTATGGGCGAAACCTTGCTACAGGCAAAATGGTTCAACAAGGAGAGTCTGCAGGTGTAATTGCAGCTCAATCTATTGGAGAGCCTGGAACACAGCTTACACTACGTACGTTCCACGTGGGTGGTATTGCAGGAAATATTTCTGAGGAAAATAAGCTTGTTGCTCGTTTCGATGGTATTGCTGAAATCGAAGAACTTAAAACCGTCAACGGTAAAGACAATGATGGGAATTCTGTGAAAATTGTGATTTCTCGTACCTCTGAGATTAAGATAGTAGATAAAAATACGGGCATCGTATTAAGTACAAATAACATCCCTTACGGTTCGTTCGTATTTGTAAAAGACGGACAAAAAATTAAAACAGACGATGTGATTTGCCAGTGGGATCCTTATAATGGAGTTATTATATCTGAATTTACAGGATCTATTGGATATGAAAACATCGAACAAGGTATTACTTACCAAGTTGAAATTGACGAACAAACAGGTTTCCAAGAAAAGGTAATTTCAGAGTCAAGAAACAAGAAGATCATTCCTACTTTATTAATTAAAGACGCCAGCGGTAAAACGTTACAAACGTATAATCTACCTGTGGGTGCTCACCTTATGGTTGACGATGGCGAGAAAATTGAGAATGGTAAAATTTTGGTAAAGATTCCTCGTAAGTCTGCCAAATCCGGAGATATTACTGGTGGTCTTCCACGTGTTACGGAACTTTTTGAAGCTCGTAACCCATCTAACCCTGCTGTTGTTTCTGAAATTGACGGCGTGGTTACTTTTGGTAAGATTAAGCGTGGTAACCGTGAGATTATTGTAGAGTCAAGAACAGGTCAAATCAAAAAATACTTGGTCAAACTTTCGAATCAAATTTTGGTTCAAGAAAACGACTTTGTAAAAGCGGGTATGCCACTTTCTGACGGAGCTATTACACCAAACGATATTTTATCTATCAAAGGCCCTTCAGCTGTACAACAGTACTTGGTTAATGAAGTGCAAGAAGTATATCGTTTACAAGGAGTAAAAATCAACGATAAGCACTTTGAAGTTGTCGTACGTCAGATGATGCGCAAAGTACGTGTGGAAGATTCGGGCGATACTACATTCTTAGAAGGACAGTTGGTTCATAAAACAGACTTTATCGAAGAAAACGATGCACTATTTGGTCAAAAAGTAGTGTTGGAGGCTGGTGATTCTGAAAACCTTAAAGCAGGTCAAATTATTACTGCACGTCAACTACGAGATGAGAATTCGTTATTGAAACGCGAAGACAAAAACGTAGTAGAAGCTCGCGATGCTGTAAATGCTACCGCAACGCCAATTCTACAAGGAATAACCAGAGCATCACTACAAACTAAGTCGTTTATTTCAGCAGCATCGTTCCAAGAAACCACTAAGGTACTCAATGAAGCCGCAGTTGCGGGTAAAATAGACACCCTTGAAGGACTGAAAGAAAACGTTATTGTCGGACATAAGATACCAGCGGGTACAGGTAACCGTGCGTTTAACGACATCATTGTGGGTTACACCGATGAGTATGAAGCGTTAATTGCTGAGAAATCGTTAAGTGCAGATGTATAATGAGCGACAAGGCTAAAAAAGAGGGGAGTATTAATATTGAGCTTGATCCAGAAATGGCACAAGGGACTTACTCTAATCTGGCTATCATCAATCATTCAGCTTCTGAGTTTGTGGTAGATTTCATTAATATTATGCCCGGTGCACCGAAAGCTAAAGTGAGATCGCGTATCATTCTAACGCCGCAACACGCCAAGCGTTTTTTAAAAGCTTTGGGCGAAAATGTGCAACGTTTTGAAGCAGCCCATGGCGAAATAAACGATTATGAGCAACCGCCCATACCGCTTAATTTTGGACCGACAGGCGAAGCTTAAACAAACAAAACCCTCCTAAACAGGAGGGTTTTTTATTTTGTAAAACTTAAAACTCCGATGTTGCGTGAAAGCTTATTCCTGGATATTTACTTTGCGTCATTTGTAGAGTAAAGGCAGAATCTGCCAAAAAAACCAATTGTCCTTGTTTGTCTCGTGCTAGAAATTTCGATTTGGTTTGCTTAAATCCGGTAAAGTCAGCATCTCCTCCTTCATTAACCTCTACCCAACAGGCTTTGTGAACGTTAAGGTTTTCGTAGGTACAGCTTGCGCCATATTCATGTTCTAATCGGTACTGAATCACATCAAACTGCAATGCACCAACAGTTCCTACAATTTTGCGCCCATTAAGCTCTAGGGAAAACAATTGGGCAACCCCTTCATCCATTAGTTGGTCTATCCCTTTATTTAGTTGTTTGGCTTTCATTGGGTCCGCATTATTTATGTACCTAAAATGCTCTGGTGAAAAACTTGGGATTCCTCTAAAATGTACTTTCTCGCCTGATGTGAGCGTATCACCAATTTTAAAATTCCCAGTGTCATGTAGCCCAACAATATCACCAGGGTACGATATGTCCACAATTTGTTTTTTGTCGGCAAAAAATGCGTTTGGACTGCTAAACTTCAACTTTTTGTTGTGACGTACGTGTAGGTAAGGTACGTTACGCGCAAAGCTTCCCGAAACGATTTTTATAAATGCCAATCGGTCGCGATGTTTTGGATCCATGTTGGCATGAATTTTAAAAACAAAGCCCGAAAACGCTTCCTCATCAGGAGCAATACTGCGCTCTTCGCTATTTTTAGGTTGCGGTGGAGGTGCAATTTCCACGAAGCAGTCTAGTAACTCTTGTACTCCGAAATTGTTTAGTGCTGAACCAAAAAATACAGGATGTTGCTGCCCATTTAAATACGCCTCTCTTTCAAAATTTGGATACACTTCACGAACCAATTCCAGCTCCTCTTCAAGAGTGGCCTTTGCGCTATTTCCAATAGCCAGCTCGAGTGCGTCATCGTTTAAGTCTTTGAAAATACTACTGTGGCTTATGGTAGTTTTGCTTTCGTCGTCAAACAAACGAACGGTATTGCTCCAAAGGTTGTAAATTCCCTGAAAATCATAGCCCATGCCAATAGGAAAACTCATAGGAACGGTAGTAAGTCCTAGTTTTTGTTCCACTTCATCAAGTAAGTCAAACGCATCTTTTCCTTCGCGGTCTAATTTGTTTATAAATACTATGATGGGAATATTTCGCATGCGGCATACGGACACCAGTTTTTCGGTTTGTTCTTCAACGCCTTTTGCTACGTCAATCACTACAATTACGCTGTCTACGGCGGTTAGGGTGCGGAATGTGTCTTCCGCAAAATCTTTGTGCCCCGGGGTATCTAAAATATTGATTTTCTTGTTTTTATATAAAAAGGCAAGGACAGATGTAGCTACCGAAATGCCACGCTGACGCTCTATTTCCATAAAGTCACTGGTGGCAGTTTTCTTTATTTTATTTGATTTAACGGCACCTGCTTCTTGAATGGCGCCTCCGAATAAAAGTAACTTTTCGGTAAGTGTCGTTTTTCCTGCATCGGGATGTGAGATAATACCAAAAGTACGTCGTCGGGCAATTTCTTCTAAAAAACTCATTATAGCAAAAGTACATTGATTTCATAAAAAGATAATGTGATACGTCTTTTTTGTACATTTATTCCAAGTTATGGAAGAACAAGTAATTTTAGTAGATGCCTGCGACCGTCAAATAGGGCTTATGCCCAAAATGGAAGCTCATGAAAAGGGGGTATTGCATCGAGCGTTCTCCGTTTTTATTTTGAATGATAAAGGCGAACTTATGTTACAAAAACGAGCGTTACACAAATACCATTCACCTGGTTTATGGACTAACACTTGCTGTAGCCATCAGCGCGATGGAGAAACGAACATAAACGCTGGAAAACGTCGTTTGTATGAAGAAATGGGTTTTGTTAGCGAGCTGCAAGAAATCACTTCTTTTATTTACAAAGCTCCTTTTGATAATGGCTTAACGGAACATGAGTTGGATCACGTTATGATTGGAAAGCATAACGGACCTCCTAAAATCAACCGAGAAGAGGTGGCAGATTGGAAATGGATGCCTGTATCTGAAATTCACAAAGATATTATTGCCCATCCAGAGCGCTACACCGCGTGGTTTATCATTATCTTTGATCAGTTTTATGAAAAAATAAAAGGCAATGAATAAAGTAACCGTGTGCCGTAAGGCGCACTTCAATGCGGCGCATAGGTTGTATAGAAAAGACTGGAATGACGCCCAAAATGAAGCCATTTTTGATAAATGCAGTAATCCCTATTTTCACGGTCATAACTACGAACTCATTGTTTCGGTTACTGGTGAAATAGATGCAGAGACAGGATATGTGATGGATATGAAAGTGCTTAAAGATTTGATTAAATTACACATCGAAGATGCATTTGATCATAAAAATTTAAATGAGCAAGTTCCTGAGTTTTCAACCCTGATTCCTACTGCCGAAAACATTTCGGTGGTGATTTGGGAGAAGCTCAGACCGCATATTTCAAGCGAAAAAGATTTATCTATTACCCTATATGAAACCCCTAGAAACTACGTAAAGTTTTCGGGACCAAATTAAAATTACCACTATGGCTACGATTCGAGATTTAAAAAAAGACATAAACCACGTATTGGGAGAAATTATTGAAATGACGCTTGATTGGGAAAAGGCGAATCCTAAAGCAGACCGAAAAGCTTCTGCAGCTATCGTTGACGAGGCCATAAGTACCTATGAGTCGTTTAGTACAAAGATTTACCAAAAAGAAGTTGAAAATAAAAAGGCACACTTTCGTGCCATTCAAGATGAACTTACTGAAAAGGGAAATGCGCTGATTGAAAAACTTAATGCGCTTTAATTACTTTCCTAAATGTTAGGTTAATACGCGGCCCGACTTCTCGAGCCGTTTTTGCAACTTGATGTTTCCAGTGGTGTTGTGTGCTTCCTTCCATAAGCAATAAACTTCCATGTGCTAAAGCAAATTTTAGGCGTTGGGTTTTGTCGTTTTTGTGCTTAAGATGAAAATAGCGTTCCGCTCCTAAACTCACTGAAGCAATCACAGGGTTTATGCCTAGTTCACGTTCGTCATCGGCGTGCCAACCATTACTGTCTTTTCCGTCACGATATAAATTCAATAAAACCGTAGTAAAGCGCTCTTCGCAAAGCGTTTGAATTTTTGTCTCGATTTCTTTGAGCGATTTGGTCATCGGGTTTGGTTGCATCACAATACCCGAATATCCATAAGGGTCAGTGGTGTGTCCGTGCAACGAAGTCATGCGTGGTTGAGGATACGTCTTTCCAAAAATAGTGATAGGATCATTTTGCCAAGGAATAGTATCAAGTAGTTCTGAAAAATAGGCATCAGCAACATCTTTTGCTAAAAAACCAGGGTAATACCGGACAGAGGCGTCTTGTAATTTAGGCTCATAAACATCAAAGCGCAAAGACATTAGTTGGAATATTTTTCATTTCTTTTTTTAAGCGCCTGCTCTTTGTAATGTAAAAACAAAGTATTTACAAATCCTAAAATTAAAGCCACGCCAATAATAATATAGGCCATGGTAAAAAGCTTACCAAAATCCGTTTGTGGCGAAAAATCGCCATAACCGATGGTAGTAAGGGTGATGACCGAAAAATAGAGGTAATCCAGCCATGACCAACCTTCAATATAACGATAAGCAATTGTGCCAATCACTAAAAAAATGTTGGTAGCAAAAAGCAAACTTCGGTAGGCTGGGTCTCGCCAAAACGAAAGTAGCGTGCGCCAAAAAAATAACATAACGTAAGATTTCTATAAAATTAGGGAAATTTTAATAAAAAATCCCTCAACTTTATAGGTGAGGGATTTTTATGGTACTGTTTTTGGAACTTACTTTATCATATCAAAACTGCGTTTGATAAAGGCGGTAAGCTCTTCTCCTTTTAGTAACGATTGCGATAAGCGCGCTAAATCCAACGATTGCTTTATTAATCGTTCTTGTTTCTTTTTGGTTTTAGTTTCCAAAATTTGTGACACTAACGGGTGGTTTACATTCACCACCAATTGATACATATCGGGGAATCCGCCACCAAACATACCGCCGCCGCCAGTTTGCTGCATTTCTTTCATACGACGCATAAACTCGGGTTGCGTAATCATAAACGGTGCTGCTTCGCTGTCCATGGCTTCCAATTGAACCGTGTATTGCTCTTTTGGCACCACATTTTCTATAAGCGGTTTGAGCGTTTCTTTCTCTTCATCGCTTAGTTTAGATAGCTGTGGCTCGTCTTTGGCAATGAGCTTGTCTATGTGATCTGCATCTACGCGTACAAAGCCTAATTTATCATCTTCTTGCTCTAGCTTTTGCAACAAATGCCCCACAATGGGTGAGTCTAACAACAACACCGTATAGCCCTTATTTTTAGCAGCCTGAATGTAAGCGTGTTGCTCGTCAGCATTAGATGCATACAACTGAACCAGCTTTCCATCTTTGTCTGTTTGTGCTTCTTTGGTTTGTTCTTTGAGTTCGTCTAACGTTAAGAATGTACCGTCAGTAGTAGGGAAGAGGTTAAACTTTTTTGCTTTTTCGTAGAATTTTTCTTCGGAAAGCATACCGTATTCAATGACCATTTTAATGTCATTCCATTTTTGTTCTAAGTTTTCACGCTCATTTTTAAAGATGGCTTGCAATTTATCCGCTACTTTTTTGGTAATATAATTGCTGATTTTCTTTACAGCACCGTCAGCCTGAAGGTAACTTCTAGACACGTTTAGTGGAATATCTGGTGAGTCAATCACTCCTCGTAACATGGTCAAAAACTCAGGAACGATTCCTTCAACATTGTCAGTTACAAAAACCTGATTTTGATATAATTGAATACGGTCCTTTTGAATGTTAAGGTCGTTATTTAACTTCGGGAAATACAAAATCCCCGTTAGCGCAAAAGGATAATCTACATTAAGATGAATATGAAACAAAGGCTCTTCAAATTGCATTGGATACAATTCCCGATAAAATGACTTGTAATCTTCATCTTTTAAATCGCTTGGTTTTTTGGTCCAAGCAGGATTTGGGTTATTTATAATATCATCAACTATTTCCTTTATTTCTTTTTTGTCATCACCTTCACCCTCTTCATGCGTTTGCTCTTTGGTTCCAAATTTAATTGGAATGGGCATAAACTTATTATACTTCGAGAGTAATTCGCGAATTCGCGCTTCTTCCAAAAATTCATCGGAGTCGCTGTCAATATGCAAAATGATTTCTGTTCCACGCACTGTTTTGTCGTGCTCAACTAAAGTGTATTCAGGTGAACCGTCACAAGCCCAATGCGCAGCAGGAGCATCTTTATGTGATTTGGTAATGATTTCGACCTTTTCTGAGACCATAAAGGCAGAGTAAAATCCAAGACCAAAGTGCCCTATAATTCCACTGTCTTTTGCGCTGTCTTTGTATTGATTGATAAACTCCTCTGCACCAGAAAAAGCCACCTCGTTGATGTATTTATTGACTTCCTCGGCAGTCATCCCCAGACCTTGATCAATAACATGGAGGGTGCGATTATCTTTATCAACTTTAATTTCAATTTGCGGATTGCCGTATTCTACGTTTGCCTCACCAATATTTGAAAGGTGTTTTAATTTGAGCGTGGCGTCGGTAGCGTTTGAAACCAACTCGCGTAAGAAAATTTCATGGTCACTATATAGAAACTTTTTGATTAGCGGAAAGATGTTTTCTACTGCAACATTTATTTTACCTGAAGACATAATATTTTATTTTTTCTATTTAATCCAAAAAAAGTACCAAAATGAATTGGCTGACATGATGGCACTATTTTTTTGTTTAAATATTTTGTTTTTTTCTTAAACATTTTTATATTTGTGGAGTAATCAGTCAACAAAATTGTTGTGGAGAAAATTGCTATGAATCTCTATTGATTATAACACTCCTTTTATTGGTTTGTTTAATTTTGGTTAAGTTGTTCGAAGGTGCATCGTGGTTGTTGCACCTTCTTTTTTTACTCCAAATTTATTTCGTTTATTGCATTCTAATTTCATTAAATATGTACAGCTCTCGAATAGTAGGACTAGGTCATTATGTTCCTGACAATATTGTCACAAATGACGACTTGTCCAAACTTATGGACACAAACGATGAATGGATTACCGAGCGTACAGGAATTAAAGAACGTCGTTTGATAAAAAAGGATTCCGGAGAGGGGACAGCAACTATGGGAGTTAAGGCTGCTGAGATGGCACTTGAAAGTGCTGGAATCAGTAAAAATGATATTGATCTTGTTGTTTTTGCAACGTTAAGCCCTGATCTCTATTTTCCAGGGTCAGGTGTGCTTCTTCAAGACCAAATGGGCATGGGTACCTGCCCAGCATTGGATATTAGAAATCAGTGTTCGGGTTTTGTTTATGGGCTTTCTGTTGCCGATCAATTTATTAAAACAGGCATGTACAAAAACGTGTTATTAGTTGGTTCTGAGTACCACTCCGGAGGAATGGATTTTACCACACGTGGACGAACTGTTTCTGTGATTTTTGGTGATGGTGCCGGTGCGGCTGTGCTCACACGTGAAGAGGACACCAAAAAAGGGATTCAGTCAACTCACTTGTATTCAGAAGGCAAGTATGCCGAGGAGTTAGCTATTATTGGCCCAAGCACAAAGCGTTGGCTTCCCGATATTATTTCTGACTACGATGAAGATGATATGCGGTACCATCCATATATGAATGGTCAATTGGTATTTAAAAATGCAGTTGTTCGCTTTAGTGAGGTTATACAAGAAGCTTTACAAAAAAACGGTAAAAACACCTCAGATATTGATTTGTTTATACCCCACCAAGCTAATTTACGCATTGCTCAATTTGTGCAAAAAAAGTTTAGTCTTCGCGACGATCAAGTATACAATAATATTATGCGTTATGGGAATACTACAGCTGCTTCTATCCCCATTGCGCTTTCTGAGGCTTGGGGTGAGGGAAAAATTAAAACAGATGACACTGTATTGTTAGCCGCTTTTGGAAGTGGATTTACCTGGGGGAGTGCCTTGATACAGTGGTAAGCCAATGCCTGAAATCCACAAAAATAGGGCTGACAAAGCACCATTAAGTGCGAGAACAAAAAAACCGAAGTCAAATTCCAAATACTTTTTACAAATTAGTGCAATCCCATAGGTCAGTAGCGGAGTTGCTATACAAATAATGGGGGCATAGCGATCGTGCACAGGGCGTTTAGAAAAAACACCTAACAAAAAAAGCCCTAATAAAGGCCCATAGGTATAACCTGCAAAAAGGAGTAGTTGTGCAATAACACTCTCTTCTCGAATAAAATAATAAAAAGCGATCATAACACACCAAAGTGAAAACGCAATTATACGATGCATGACTTTGCGTTGTCGAATACCTTTATCACCCTCTTTAATTCCCCATAAATCAATACTAGCACTTGTTGCTAGCGATGTCATAGATCCATCGGCACTACTGAATGCTGCAGCAATGAGCCCAAAAATAAAAGTGTAGGCAAAAAGTTTTCCTAAACCCGATTGTGTGGCCACTACCGGAAACAAGTTATCTCCAGTTGCCTCTATGCCACTAGCTTGAGCGTAAGCAGTGAGTAGCACGCCCAAAACCAAGAACAAGACTGTCACGATAACTAGAGCAATAGTAAACCAAAACATGTTTTTTTGCGCATCACGCAAGGAATGACAGCTCAAATTTTTTTGCATCATTTCTTGATCAAGTCCTGTCATGGCAAATGAAATAAGCGCACCAGCAAAAAATTGCTTTATAAAATGTTGACCGTTGTTCCAATCCTCCCAAAAAAATATTTGTGTGGTAGGTTGGCTATTCCACCACGACCATATTGATTTTGCGTCCAAAGACAACACATCTACCAACACATAAATACCGACAGACAACGCTAATAACATACAAACGGTTTGGGCTATATCTGTATATATAATCGTTTTTAAACCTGTTTTTTGTGTATAGCCCCAAATTCCAATGATGGCTATTGCGGCACTAACCCAAAATGGTATGTGAAGCGCATCTAGGGCTATCCAATGCAATACTTTTAACACCAAAAACAATCGAAAACTTGTTCCAGTTAGGCGCGATAAAATAAAAAAAGAAGCTCCTGTTTTGTAGGATCTTATGCCAAATCTATGGAGTAAATAGCTGTAAATACTAACAACATTCCATTTGTAATAGAGTGGCAATAAAACCGTACCAATTAACAAATACCCCAGCGCATAGCCCAAAACCATTTGAACATAACCAAGTTGCGTACTGGCTACCCATCCAGGGACTGATATAAATGTAAGTCCGGACAGCGAGGCGCCAATCATACCAAAGGCAACTAAATACCACGGGGCATTTCTATTGGCAGAGAAAAAAGTAGCATTACTGTTGCTTTTTCCTACAAGAAGAGAAATGCCATACAAAACGCCAAAATAAATTATTAGGCTGAGAGCTAATGCTTGGGCGGTCATGTATTTTTTGGTAAATATAATACTCATGGGTCTTTTGAGGAAATAGTGTATTTTTGAGCATGGATTTTCCGTCGTCTTTAGTGCAAAAAGCAGTAGATGAAATTGCTCAACTTCCAGGAATTGGACGGCGATCTGCTTTACGGTTAGTACTTCATCTGCTACGTCAGCCCAAAGATTTTAGTGAACGACTTTCAAGTGCCATTGCAACATTGCGCCAACAAATACGTTATTGTAATACATGCCATAACATCTCAGATGCGGATGAATGTAGTATTTGTGCAAATCCACTTCGTAACCAAAATGTATTGTGTGTGGTAGAAGATGTACGTGACGTTATGGCTATTGAAGCAACAGGACAATTTAAAGGTAGGTATCATGTGTTAGGCGGTAAAATTGCACCCATGGAAGGAATTGGCCCGCAGCAACTTACAATTGATGCTCTTGTAGAACGGGTTGAAAATGAAGATGTCAGGGAAATTATTTTTGCTCTTGGCAGTACTATGGAAGGCGACACGACTAATTACTATATTTTCAAAAAATTAAGTAAGTTCCCCCTGACTTTTTCTGTTATTTCACGGGGTATTGGCGTGGGAGATGAATTAGAGTATGCCGATGAACTTACGCTTGGACGTAGTATTAGTCAACGAATTCCTTTTGAGGTGTCGATGAAAAGTTAGTGTATGAAACTATCTGTAGTTATTCTCAACTATAATGTAAAGTATTTTATCGATTTGTGCTTGCAAAGCGTGTTGGCAGCTACAACCAACTTAGATTCGGAAATTATAGTGGTTGATAATGCATCTGTTGATGGTAGCGTGCCTTGGATTAAGTCTCAGTTTCCCCAAGTAAAACTTATTGAAAACCAAGAAAACTTAGGATTTCCAAAGGGTAATAACATTGGAGTTGCACAGGCAAAAGGAGAGTATGTGTGTATTTTAAATCCAGATACAGTTATCGCAGAGGACACGTTTTTCAAAGCCTTGGAATTTATGGAGCAAAACCAGCAATTGGCTATTATGGGCCCTAAACTTATTGATGGTTCTGGTCGTTTTTTAAAAGAATCCAAAAGGGGTGTGCCAACCCCTTGGGTTGCGTTTACTAAAGTGACAGGATTGTACAAAATTGACCCACAGTTATTTGGAAAATACTATAACTTAAAGCTACCCGAAAGTCAACCAGGTGTTACAGATGTTTTAGTAGGCGCCTGCATGTTTATGAAAAGAGACCACTATCTTGCGCTAAAGGGCTTTGATGAAGCATGTTTTATGTACTCTGACGATATTGATTTGAGTTATCGTTCGCTACAACTTGGAAAGTCAAATTTTTACAATCCAGACATTAATATCATACATTACAAAGGAGAAAGTACACCAAAGGATTTTGCATATCAAATGATGTTTAGGGAAGCAATGAATTATTTTTACACGAAACATTTTCACGTGTCCAATGTGGTAAAAATCTGGATTAAATTTGCAACAAACACATTTAGCTTTTTAAAGCGTTTTAGAGGAGTGCGCTCAGTTAAAAACACAAAAACACCTAGCCGTTATTGGTTGATATCTAGTGAGTTAGACCTTAAAATTGGCGTAAACAAGAACATTCCTTTTATGCACACAGACCATTGCATTAGTTTGAGTAAATATAAAAACACAGGAACAGAGCTTATTTTGGATCCAAACACCATTTCATTTAAAGAGATTATTAAATTTATGAGTGAATATGGCAGTGGATTTTCGTATAAGATATTAAGTTCTGATAAAAATCATGCTGTAGGAAGTAACTCTAGCAATGCTAAAGGTGAAGTGCTTGTGATGTCATAGCGCAAGCCGTGATTTATTCGTACTTTTGAAAAAAAATTGGAATGCCCATTTATCAGCTTGTATTGCCCGCTATGGGCGAGAGTGTTTCAGAAGCTACCGTTACGCAATGGTTGAAAAAAGAAGGTGATACTGTTGTCGCTGACGAAGCTGTTGTGGAGGTAGCCACCGATAAAGTAGATTCCGAAGTCGCAAGTGAGTACAATGGTGTAATTAAAGAAATTCTACATCCTGTAAATGCTGTTGTTGCGGTAGATGCTCCGTTGGCACTCATTGAAACAGACGAGAAAATTTCTGAAGAAACCTTAACCGAAACAACGGCTCTAATAGAAACCCCAGTTTCCGAAGAAACTGTAAACGAAACTCCTGAAAGTTATATGCAGCAAGCACAAGAGCTAGTGGCACCTGCTGTTACGCTATCAACTACTGAGGATTCTCGTTTTTACTCACCATTAGTAAAAAATATTGCCAAGCAAGAAAACATCTCAGAAAAGGAGCTGTCAGCTGTCCCTGGCTCGGGAAAAGATGGGCGTGTGACTAAGCGTGATATTTTGACATATATCCAAAACAGGAAAGCACCACAACCACCACCACCAGTTGTCAAAGCACCCATTGCCTCACCGCCCGTTTACAGGAACATTGAAGACGCTGTAGTCCCCATGACGCGCATGGAAAAAATGATTTCGGAGCATATGACGCGAAGTCTTCAAACCTCTGCGCATGTACAGTCTTTTATTGAAATTGATGTAACCAAACTATGGAAGTGGCGTGAAAAAGTTAAGCAAGATTTTGTAAAACAACATGGCGTAAAACTTACGTTTACACCAATATTTTTTCAACTTGTAACGCAAATTTTACCCGAGTTTCCGCTCCTAAATAGCTCCTTGGAAGGCACAGATATCATCAAGAAAAAAGATATTAATTTGGGGATGGCTACCGCTTTATCTGATGGAAATCTTATTGTTCCTGTTATCAAACAAGCCAACTCGTTGAATCTTGTTGGTTTGGCAAAGAAAGTACACGAACTTGCTTCTAATGCCAGAAACAATGCGTTAAACCCCGATGATGTTAAGGGTGGAACATACACGATTACCAATGTGGGAATGTTTGGCAGTTTAACGGGAACTCCCATTATCAATCAACCACAAGTAGCCATTCTTGCCCTTGGCGCCATTCGAAAAGTACCTGCCGTTTTGGAAACCGAACATGGGGATGTAATTGCGGTGCGTCACCAAATGGTGGTATCGCATAGTTACGATCATCGCATCATTAACGGAGCTATGGGGGGTATGTTCTTACTTCGGTTAAAAGAGCGCATAGAAAACTGGGACAACACGCAAACACTTTAATATGGAACTTTCGTTAACTCGCCCATTGTGTTTTTTTGATTTAGAAACGACGGGAGTAAATGTGGCAAAAGATCGAATTGTCGAAATCTCTATTTTGAAGATTTTCCCAAACGGAAATAAAGAAGGAAAAACGTGGTTGGTAAATCCTGAGATGCCTATTCCACCACAAACAACAGCCGTACACGGCATTACAGATGAAAAAGTAGCCAACGAACCTACTTTTAAGCAGCTTAGTAAGCAGGTTAACGACATGATTAAGGGCTCCGATTTGGCGGGATTTAATTCGGATCGATTTGATATTCCACTATTGGCAGAGGAGATGCTACGCGCAGGAATTGATGTAGATTTTAAAAAACAGTTGACTGTAGACGTGCAAACCATTTTTCATAAAATGGAAAAGCGAAATTTAAGTGCAGCTTATGCATTTTACTGCGATAAAGATCTGGAGAATGCACACAGTGCAGAGGCTGACACCACTGCAACATATGAAGTGTTGAAAGCGCAAATTCAAAAATACGACGAACTAGAAAACGATGTAGCCAAGCTCAGCGCTTTCTCGACGCGCCGTAAAAGTATCGACTTTGCGGGATTTATTCTTGTTGATAATGACGGTGATCCCTCCTTTAGTTTTGGAAAACATAAAGGAAAAAAAGTAGTTGAGGTATTGCAACGTGAGCCAGGATATTTTAGTTGGTTATTAGATGCCGATTTTCCACTCTACACGAAGAAAGTGCTGACTGCCATCAGACTAGAAACCTTGAATACCAATTCATGAAAATTATTTGTATTGGCAGAAATTATGCAGATCATACTGCCGAGCTGCAGCATGCTCGTCCGGATGAGCCTGTAGTTTTTATCAAGCCCGATACTGCCATCGCGCAGTCTAACCTTCCATTTTTTATTCCCGAATTTTCCAACGATGTTCACCATGAAGTTGAAGTTTTGGTAAAAATCAATCGCATTGGAAAGCATATTCAGTCCAAATTTGCGCACAAATACTACAACGAAATTGGCTTAGGGATTGATTTTACTGCCCGCGACGTGCAACAAAAACTTAAGTCCAACGGACTTCCTTGGGAAAAAGCAAAGGCATTTGATGGCTCGGCAGTGGTGGGAAAGTGGTTTGAAAAATCCACTCTTGGAGATTTAACTACTATTCCTTTTGCTCTTTATAAGAATGGCACAATAGTGCAAGAAGCCAATACGAGCTTGATGCTTTGGAGTATTGATGAAATCATTGCTTATGTATCCCAATATTTTACTCTAAAAATTGGTGATATTTTATTTACAGGAACACCTGCTGGTGTGGGAGCTGTAGAAAAAAATGACAAGTTAGAGGGGTTTATTCATGAGAGAAAAGCGTTTTCAGTTACTGTAAAATAGATGCAAGCAGATATCATTACCATTGGCGACGAGATACTCATTGGACAGATTGTAGACACAAATGCTGCTTTTCTTGGCAAGACGCTTAATAAAATTGGAGTTGAAATACGGCAAATACGTTCTATTTCAGATAACAAAACAGCGATACTAGAAGCATTTACTGAAGCCCAAAACAAAGTGGATTTGGTTGTCATAACGGGCGGATTAGGTCCCACCAAAGATGATATTACCAAACATACTTTATGTGAGTATTTTAATGACACTATGGAGTTTTACCCCGACGTTATGATGCATATTGAAGAATTGTTTCGTAAGTACGTCAAGGCACCCGTAAACGCACTAAACCGTGCTCAAGCCATGTTGCCATCGAAGTGTCAACAAATGTTTAACCATCACGGAACTGCTATGGGCATGTGGATGCAAAAAGACGACACCGTTTTTGTGTCGCTTCCTGGTGTACCTTTTGAAATGAAATATCTTGTTCGCGAACAACTTATACCACGCATAAAAGAAAGGTTTTTACTTCCAGCCTTGGTTCATAAGACCATGATGACCTATGGGCTGGGCGAAAGTATTATTGCCGAAAAAATTGCCGATTGGGAACAGGCACTTCCGCCACATATTAAATTGGCATACTTACCCAATCTAGGACGTGTGCGCTTGCGCTTATCAGCAAAAGGAACGAATGACACTAAACTACGTCATGAGATAGACGCGCTGTTTGATGCGCTTTACCCCCTTATTGGTGAGCATATTACTGGATTTGAATCAGAAGAACCCATTGAAATGCAAATTGGTGAAGCGTTACAACAAAAGAAATGGATGTTAGCTACTGCAGAAAGCTGCACGGGCGGCGCTTTGGCCGCTTTGTTTACGCAGCATCCCGGTGCATCTGCTTTTTTTAAGGGCTCGGTTGTGAGTTATGCTACGGATGTAAAGCAACAGTTGTTAGGCGTACAGCAGCAAGACATTGAACGCCACACTGTGGTCAGTGAACCCGTGGCTTTGAGCATGGCAAAGGGTATTATTCGTCAAACGGGTGCACATGTTGCCATTGCCACCACAGGAAATTTTGGACCTACACAAGGAGAGGCAGATGTGGAAATAGGTACGGTCTGTATTGCCATAATAACGCCAAAACAAGAAGTTGTGGAAACCTTTTGCTTTGGTAAACATCGAGAAAGAAACCTTCAAAAAACATTAAACAAAGCATTGGAGTTGGCGCATGGGTATTTGATAGATTAACTTCATTTAAAAAATTTTTTTAAAACACCATATTTCACTAAGTTTGCACCCTGTTAAAAAATAGGTCATGTCGAAAGTATGTGAATTAACGGGCAAAAAGGCGATGGTTGGAAACAACGTATCGCATGCCATGAATAAAACCAAGCGCAAATTTGGTGCTAACCTTATCAAGAAACGTTTTTATCTTGTAGAGGAAGACAAGTGGGTTACCCTAAAGTTATCTACTTCGGCGTTAAAAACGATTAATAAAAAAGGACTTTCAGCAGTAATGAAAGAAGCACGCGCTCAAGGTCTAATCAAATAAGGCAGTCATGGCTAAAAAAGGAAACCGCGTTCAAGTTATTTTAGAGTGCACCGAGCATAAAGACTCTGGTCTTGCAGGAACGTCACGCTACATCACAACAAAGAACAAAAAAAACACGCCGGATCGTATTGAAATCAAAAAATTCAACCCGATCCTTAAGCGAATGACAGTTCACAAAGAAATTAAGTAATTATGGCAAAGAAAACCGTAGCAACATTGCAAACAAAATCAAAGCGTCTTACAAAGGCCATCAAAATGGTACGTAGCGAAAAGTCTGGTGCCTATACTTTTGTTGAAACTATTTTAGCTCCAGAATTGGTGAATGACTGGTTGTCAAAAAAATAATTTAACCCATATTAAATCACATTAGAGCCACTTTTTGTGGCTTTTTTTATATCCAAAACGTACCTTTAACACATGGGTTTTTTTAGTAAATCTTCAGACCAACTTCAGTCAGGGCTTTCTGCAACAAAACGGGTTTGGACACAACGTCTGAAAAAGGCCGTACTTGGACGCAGTAGAATTGATGCCGAATTACTGGAAGAACTAGAGGAGATATTGTTGATGTCTGATGTAGGTGTATCTACGACTCAAAAAATCGTGGATAGTCTCGAGAAGCGGGTTTCCAAAGAAAAATACCTCAATGTATCTGAGTTAGATAAACTGTTGTATGATGAATTGGTTACGCTGCTGACGGTAACCCACAACTTGCAAAAAGGCAGCACCAGTCAGCTCCAGGTAGTATTGATTGTAGGGGTAAACGGTGCAGGTAAAACAACGTCTATTGGCAAGTTAGCGCATCGATATAAAAGCGAAGGAAAAAAAGTAATGTTAGCTGCTGCAGATACTTTTAGGGCTGGTGCAATAGCACAATTACGATTGTGGTCCGAGCGTGTAGACGTTCCAGTAGTTGAACTCAAAGATGGAAGTGATCCAGCATCTGTAGCATTTACCGCTGTGGAGAGAGCTCTTAAAGAGCAGGCAGATGTGTTATTAATCGACACGGCAGGTCGCTTACATAACAACACCAATCTCATGCAGGAATTGGCAAAAATCCAGCGTGTTGTACAAAAAGTAATTCCTGACGCACCTCATGACGTATTGCTTGTTTTAGATGGTGGTACAGGGCAAAATGCTTTTATGCAAGCCAAACAATTTGCCAAAGCTACTGCTGTATCCGGGCTTGTCCTTACCAAACTTGACGGTACTGCAAAAGGCGGAGTGGTAATCGGAATTTCTGACGAACTCGAAGTACCCATCCGTTACATTGGAGTTGGCGAAGGCGTTGAAGATTTACTGCCTTTTGATGCAAAAGAATTCTTAGATTCGTTATTTAATAACAATTAAAAATGAAAAAGTCTTTTTTATTGGTGTTGTTTGCAGTAATCGTTTCTTGCTCACAACCCTCCAAACAGTATTGGCAGCCCTATGACGAGTCAGCTGAACTATTAGAGAATGAAACTCACGAAAATCCAAGAATGCGTTTTAAGCTTATTCAATCTAAATTTCAGGACAAGAATGCGATATGGTCTCCATTTGAGAAAGTACTTAATCGTTTTGGAGATGAAAAATACACTACGCTCAAACCCCTAATTATTGAGCAGAGTATTCCAACAATACAACAGCATATTGCTTCTGGTAACTTATCGTATGAAGACTTAGTCACCTTTTATTTGTATCGCATTCGACTTTTTGAATCTAATCCCGAAACTACGCTTCACGCAGTGTTGGCACTAAACCCAAATATTATTGAAGAAGCCAAGCAAAAAGATGCTGATAAAACCTCCATGACGCATCCAATTTATGGAATGCCTATTTTATTAAAAGACAATATCAATACCGCAGATATGCCTACAACTGCGGGTGCGGCGATCTTAGAAAAACATTTCCCTGACGAAGATGCTTTTGTAGTAAAGCAACTTAAAGCAAAGGGCGCACTCATTTTAGGAAAAGTGAATTTGAGCGAATGGGCGTATTATTTTTGCGAGGGCTGTCCACTAGGTTACAGCGCCATTGGGGGGCAAACTTTAAACCCATATGGGAGAAGAATATTTGAAGCGGGAGGGTCTAGTTCAGGAAGCGGTGTTTCGGTTGCAGCAAATTATGCAGTCGCTGCTTTGGGCTCTGAAACATCTGGATCTATATTGTCACCCTCTGCAAAAAACGCTGTGGTGGGTCTAAAGCCCACCATTGGAATGGTAAGCCGTACCGGAATTGTACCCATATCCAGCACCTTAGATACTTCTGGCCCTATGACAAAAAATGTTATAGACAACGCCATTTTGTTAGATGCCATATCAGCAGTTGACAAAAAAGATTCCATAACGCTAGCAGCACCACGACTTACCTTATTTTTAGAAGTCACGAAACAAACGTCATTGAAAGGAGTTCGCTTAGGAGCCATCGTCTCTTTAGTCGAGTCAGATTCCTTATATAAAGACGCCATTGATAACTTAAAAAGAGCAGGAGCAGAAGTTGTTGAAATTTCACCACCAACCATTTCTTTGTCAGGCTTTACAAACATACTGAATGGCGATATGAAACGGGATTTACCCGCTTATTTTTCGACTGCATCTACCTCTAGTTTTTCGAACTTGGATGTACAACAAATAACAAATTTCAATTCCAGTGACAGCTTGCTCCATATGCCTTACAATCAAGTTAGATTAGACGGTGTGATTGCTGATACCATTTCTGCAAAGCGTTTGGCAAGTATCAAAAAAGAGTTAAATAAAAACGCTACCAGCTTTTTTAATATACCTATTAAAACACATAAATTGGATGCCGTTTTATCAATTAACAATGATCATGCTGCTTATGCTGCCATAGCTTTTTACCCGTGCTTAACTGTTCCGATGGGGTATTCAGAGCTGGGTAAGCCTTCGAGTTTGACATTTATTGCGCCCAGTTTTAATGAGGAAAAACTGTTTTCTATTGCTGCAGGTTATGAAAACATTTCAAAACACCGAAAGCCACCAAAAGGCTACGAATAAAGTATGCGAACAAAATCCACAAAAAAGAATAAAATAAACGTCGTTACCCTAGGGTGTTCAAAAAACATCTATGACTCTGAGGTGTTAATGGGTCAGCTAAAAGCCAACGATAAAGATGTAGTTCACGAGCAGCAAGGCAATATCGTAGTAGTAAATACATGTGGGTTTATAGATAATGCTAAAGAAGAATCGGTAAATACGATTTTGTCTTTTGCTGCACAAAAAGACCAGGGATTGATTGACAAATTATTCGTTACAGGCTGTCTGAGTGAACGATACAAACCTGAATTAGAAGCTGAAATCCCAAACGTGGATGATTTTTTTGGCACAACCGATTTACCCCTATTGCTTAAAGCCTTAGGTGCAGACTATCGGCACGAGCTGCTAGGAGAGCGCCTTACAACTACACCAAAAAACTATGCATATTTAAAAATTTCAGAAGGTTGCGATCGCCCGTGCTCGTTTTGTGCTATCCCGCTTATGCGGGGATCTCACCGATCAAAGCCTATCGAAGAATTGGTTGAAGAAGTCAAAGGTCTTGCTAAAAATGGCGTAAAAGAATTGATTATCATTGCGCAAGATTCCACATACTACGGCTTAGACTTATATAAAAAACGACGCTTGGCTGATTTGCTCAAGGCGCTGGCTGAGGTCGAGGGTATTGTTTGGATTCGACTGCATTATGCTTTTCCTAGTGGTTTTCCAGAAGATGTGCTAAATGTAATTGCAACAGAACCAAAAGTATGTTCTTATATAGACATTCCACTTCAGCATATTTCAGACTCCATTTTGCATTCCATGCGACGCGGTACAACACAAGAAAAAACTACTATGCTGCTTAAAAAATTTAGAACAGTAGTTCCTGAAATGGCCATTCGCACCTCGCTAATTTTGGGTTATCCTGGGGAAACCCAAAAGGACTTCGAGCTACTAAAATCATGGGTAAAAGAAATGCGTTTTGAACGGCTAGGCTGTTTTCAATACAGCCACGAAGAAAATACCCATGCACATGCAATGATGGACGATGTGCCTGCCGAAACAAAGCAAGCAAGAGTTAATGAGCTCATGGAACTTCAAGCCCAGATATCTTGGGAAAAAAATCAGGCATTAATAGGGAAAACATTGAAATGCGTGATCGATAGAAAAGAAGGAAACTATTTTGTTGGTCGCACAGAATTTGATTCACCTGATGTGGATAATGAAGTTTGGGTAGATGCACAAAAACACTATCTTAAAGTGGGTGATTTTGCAAATCTGACAATCACTGCTGCTCAAGATTTTGATTTACAGGCCATTCCTTCTAAGGAAGAAACGGCGTAGCATGCATCAATTTCATACTTTAACTACTTTTGCCACGTGGAGTCAGTAGCATCTTTGGGGTTTCAGCCCCGCGTTTATTCGTCGCTTATGCAGCACTTGTTGCAATCAGACAAGACATTAATTCCTTTTCATAACGGTTTGGTGTCTGTATCATCTGCAATTCAGTTTGCCGAAAAAAGAAAAGCTTCTTTTCCAAAAGAAAACCGCAAAATATTGGTAGAAGCTATCCAAAACCAATACAATCACTTGTGTCAAAATGAGAAAGTTGAAATCAACTTAGCGCAATTGAAGAAGACAAACACCGTTACGGTAACTACAGGTCATCAACTAAATATTTTCACCGGACCGCTGTTCTTTTGGTATAAAATTTTGGACGTGATAAATACGGCAGAGCGCCTTCAGAAAGCAGACAAAATACACCAATATGTTCCCGTGTTTTGGATGGCTTCAGAGGATCATGATTTTGAAGAAATCAATCACTTTTTTTTGGGAGAGCAAAAGGTGCGCTGGGAAACTAAAGCAGGAGGCCCTGTTGGACAGATTCCCACCAATAACCTGAATGAATTGCACAAGCAGTTAGAACCCTTTTGGAACAAAACCCAGTCTGGTAAAGAATTGCTTGCATTGTTTTCGGATTGTTATTTGAATGAAAATAATTTAGCTAATGCCACACGAAGGCTTGTGCATCAACTTTTTGGAAAGTATGGGTTGATTGTCGTTGATGGGAACGATCCTGCGCTCAAAAAGCTTTTTGTTCCAACACTTTTAAAAGAGGTCAAAGCAAACATCACATCAAAATCGGTTTTACAAACCAACAATGCTTTGGCAAAAGCGATACCAAATTACAACCCACAGGTTAATCCAAGAGAAATCAATTTGTTTTATCTAGGGAACCACAAACGTTTGCGCATCGTAAAAAATGGTCAGGAATACACAACAACCGGCGGAGCACAAGTTTGGAGTTTAAAAGCTTTAGAAACAGAAATTGAGACTCACCCAGAGCGGTTTTCACCAAATGCGCTGATGCGCCCTTTATTTCAAGAGTGTGTTTTGCCGAACATTGCGTACATAGGTGGCGGAGGTGAGTTAGCCTATTGGTTGCAGTTAAAAACTACCTTTGAAGCATTTGACATTATCTACCCGCTTTTGCAACACCGTTCTAGTGCACTTTTAATATCCGAAAAACAATTCAAAAAATGCATTAAACTTAATCTTCCACTTCAAGATTTATTCTTGCCAAAGGCTACTTTTATTAACAAACGGGTGCGTCAAATTAGTGATATAGATATTGATTTTACATCTAAGAAAACAGCGTTAATCGATCATTTTGAAGAGTTAAAAGATCTTGCCAAAAAAACGGATGCATCTTTTTTGGGCGCTGTTAATGCACAAGAAAAAAAGCAACTCAAAGGATTGGAAAATCTCGAAAAACGCTTACTAAAGGCACAACGAATTAAGCTAAAAGACCAAGTCATTCGTTTGGTTGATATTCGTAATGCCCTTTTTCCTAACGGAAAATTACAAGAGCGCACCGCTCATTTCTCTGCTGTTTTGTCCGACAAGCCTTTAGATGTATTTACGAACGAGCTTAAGCATGTCTTGTCAGATGCGACAGGATTGCAAATCTTGAAGTATTAAGCTGTTAAAAACTAATGCAAAAGCCATAATCACTAATATAGTTTAGTTGTATTTTTGCATATGCAAAACAAAGTTCTAATCCTCGATTTTGGATCACAATACACACAGCTAATTGCGCGCCGTGTTCGGGAGCTCTCCATTTTTTGTGAAATACATCCTTTTCATAATATTCCAGTCAACGTGTCTACTTTTAAGGCAGTTATCCTTTCGGGATCCCCTTTTTCGGTACGATCTGAGGATGCGCCCCACCCAGATTTAAGTGCTATTCGTAACAAAATTCCACTTCTTGGTGTATGTTATGGTGCACAATATTTGGCGCATTTTAATGGGGGTGAAGTAGCGCCGTCGAATACAAGAGAATATGGCCGTGCACGGTTGACAAAAGTTGAAAAACATTTGTTTTTGAAAGATATTCCGCTGCAATCACAGGTGTGGATGAGTCACAGTGATACCATAAAAAAATTACCAAAAAATGCCATGCAATTGGCATCTACTCAAGATGTTGCTAATGCAGCCTATGTAATGGATGATGATATGTCCTTTGGTATACAGTTTCACCCTGAAGTATATCATTCCTCTGATGGAAAACAGTTGCTGCAAAACTTTTTGGTAAGCATTGCTGGTATAACGCCTGATTGGACTTCAGACGCATTTGTAGATACTACAATAGACCGACTAAAGGAGCAGCTCGGGGACGACAAGGTTATTTTAGGGCTTAGTGGAGGAGTTGATTCTTCTGTGGCTGCCATTTTACTGCATAAAGCCATTGGGGCAAACTTGCACTGCATCTTTGTGAACAACGGATTGTTACGAAAAAATGAATTCTCAGATGTGCTTGTCCAGTACGAGCATATGGGTCTTAATGTAAAAGGGGTGGATGCTACTATGGCATTTTTGAGTCAATTGGAAGGGGTTAGTGATCCTGAAACCAAACGTAAAATTATTGGCCGGGTTTTTGTCGAAGTTTTTGACGAGGAAGCCAATAAGGTAGAAGGCGCCAAATGGCTTGCACAGGGTACAATATACCCAGATGTTATTGAATCTATTTCTGTAAATGGACCATCGGCAACTATTAAGTCGCACCACAACGTTGGGGGCCTTCCTGATTTTATGAAACTAAACGTGGTTGAACCTTTGAATATGTTGTTTAAAGATGAAGTACGTAGAGTGGGTGCGAGCCTCAAGATGTCTCCTGCAATTTTAGGGCGCCATCCATTTCCTGGGCCTGGCCTTGCTATTCGTATTTTGGGTGACATTACACAAGAAAAAGTAACAATGTTGCAAGAAGCAGATGCCATTTTTATACAAGGGTTGCGCGACCATGACTTGTACGACGAGGTATGGCAAGCTGGTGTAATGTTGCTCCCTGTACAGTCCGTTGGGGTTATGGGCGATGAACGCACTTACGAAAAATGCGTTGCGCTTCGTGCGGTTACATCAACAGACGGAATGACGGCAGATTGGGTACATTTGCCGTATGAGTTTTTACAAGAAATTTCAAACCAAATCATTAATCGTGTTCCAGGAATTAACCGTGTGGTCTATGACATCAGTTCTAAACCTCCCGCAACTATTGAGTGGGAGTAAACGCTTTATTGGTATTGCTTTTTTACTCTTTGGCATGATTGTAACTGCCCAAGATGCAGAAGTATCGCATTTTGTTGTTCACAAAGTAAAAAAGAACGAAACCCTAGAAGCTATTGCATCAAGGTACGATATCACCAAGGAGCAGATTATTATACACAATCCATATGCAAAAAAAGAGATCCGAAAACGGGACAGGCTTAAAATCCCACGCTATAAAAAAGTAGTTCAGATTAAATCCGATTCTACGTTAGGGCAGCATACTGTTGTGCCCAAAGAAACCCTGTGGCGTGTTGCTTATACATATGGTATTTCTATTGATTCGCTTCGAACATTAAATCCGATGTTAGGAGACACACTCTCCATTGGAGCTTTATTGAAAGTTCCTTTAAAAACGGCAGGTGAAAAAGCAGCTCAGTTTAGCTATTACACCGTGCAACCAAGGGAAGGGTATTACCGACTTGAACAAAAACTAGGGTTGAACCGGCAGAAACTGGAGGCGTTAAATCCTGAGCTTAAGAATGTGGATTTGCAAGCAGGTATGGTACTGAAAATCGCAAAAAAAGTCATGGATACACTGACCCTTCAAAAAACGCTATTTGGATTACCTCCGAGTTTATGGGACAGTACTTTTGTTACCCCTGTAGTGCGAATCGCGCTCATGGCGCCATTTCGACTTTCCCGTATTGAACTGGACTCTGTGATGCAAACTGAAAAAACACTAACGGAGCGCAACCTAACTACAGTTGCACTAGATTATTATGCGGGCATGCTTCACGCGGCAGATAGTCTAAATAGAGCAGGGTTGAGCGTTGAGCTAACCGTATTTGATACAGAAAATCAACTTTACATCATCGAGCAAATCCTCAACCAAAATAATTTTTCCCAATTTGATGCTATCATTGGACCCTTTACTGCTGGAAATGTGAGTCGTGTGGCACAAGCTATGGCTTTTTTTGATGTTCCTGTGATATCTCCTCTAACGACTCGCGATTTAAAAATGGCCAAAACCTCATTTAATACTATCCCGAGTAGAAAAACATTAAGTAAACGCATATCTGCTTACATTGACTCATTAGATGCAGCCATAGAAAACCCATGTGTTATGATTATTGCAGATGATAAAAACCAAAAAACAGAAGCTAAATTAAAGGAGCAGTTCCCACTTGCAGAAGTCTTAAAGCCAGATGAGCGATTTGGCTATGTAAAACCCGATGTTGTAGATTCGTTATTAACACCAACACGTCCTAATTGGGTGTTTTTAGAAACCGAGAATTTAAACCTTGTGACAAGCATGACATCAATGCTCAATGCACAACAGCGAGACGATCGACAAGTCAAACTGCTTACGCATTATCGTTCCACCACTTATGACGATCCAAATGTGTCACAAGCACATCTTGGAAATCTGAGATTTACATACCCAAGCTATTTTTATGAAAAACAAGATAGTGTTCGCTTAAAATTTGATGCAACTTACAAGAATAAGTTTGGCAAAACACCAAATAGAACATCAGTAAAAGGTTTTGACGTAATGATTGATGTGGCGTTGCGCATAGCCGTTAAACGAACGCTCAAGGAGGGTGTCTCATTAGGCCTAATAGAACAACTTCAGCACAGGTTTGAATACACACCTGTTCCAAAGGGGGGATATGAAAATACAGCTACCTATCTCATTCAACAACAAGGCTTTGAAATGATCGAAGTAAAACCTCCATTAATCACCACAGATTCGTTGCAGGCTAGGTAGTTTATTCTTTGTATTTTTGCACCTTTAAAGCAATCAAGCTATGCCTAAAACCAAATATGTATTTGTTACCGGAGGAGTTACTTCCTCACTTGGTAAAGGCATCATTTCTGCATCTTTAGCAAATCTGCTACAAGCACGCGGATTAAAAACTACGATTCAAAAGTTTGATCCGTACATCAATGTTGACCCAGGCACCTTGAATCCATATGAGCACGGCGAGTGCTTTGTTACAGATGATGGGGCAGAAACCGATCTTGATTTAGGTCATTATGAACGGTTTTTGAATGTACGTACTTCACAAGCCAATAACGTAACTACAGGACGTATTTATCAAAGTGTTATTGAAAAGGAACGCCGGGGCGAATTTTTAGGAAAAACGGTTCAAGTCATTCCTCATATTACAAACGAAATCAAAGAGCGCATGCAGCTCCTTGGCTCTACGGGCGAGTATGATATGGTTATTACCGAAATTGGTGGAACAGTAGGCGATATTGAGTCCTTGCCATATATTGAAGCAGTACGACAACTGCGTTGGGAACTGGGACGTGAGAACTGTATTGTAATCCATCTTACACTCGTGCCATATTTATCTGCTGCAGCCGAATTGAAAACAAAACCCACACAGCACTCTGTAAAAACATTGATGGAGAGTGGAATTAATGCTGATGTTTTGGTGTGCCGCACAGAGCACGAACTATCAAAAGATATTCGGAATAAAATCGCATTGTTTTGTAATGTAAAGCCCGAGGCGGTAATCCAATCCATCGACGCAGATACCATCTACGACGTGCCGCTTATGATGCTTGATGAGGGCTTAGATCGTGTTGTTTTAGATTTGCTCACACTTCCCGATAATCTGGAGCCAGACCTTACAAATTGGAAAGAGTTTTTGTCGCGACTTAAAAACCCTAAACAACGTATTCGTATTGGGTTGGTTGGAAAATATGTTGAATTACAAGATTCGTATAAATCTATATTGGAAGCTTTTATTCATGCAGGGGCGGCAAACGAAGTAAAAGTGGAGATTGTTTCCATTCACTCTGAACACCTAACTCCCGAAAATTGCACAGAGAAACTTGAAGGTCTTCATGGGCTTCTTGTTGCGCCTGGTTTCGGCTCCCGTGGAATTGAAGGTAAAATTAGTGCCATCAAATATGTTCGAGAAAATAATATTCCATTTTTTGGAATTTGCTTGGGGATGCAAATGGCTGTAATCGAGTTTGCACGCAATGTCATTGGGATAAAAGATGCGAATTCAACGGAAATGGTCGAGGACACATCAAATCCTGTGATCAGCCTAATGGACGAACAAAAAGAGGTTGAGAATAAAGGCGGAACGATGCGCCTTGGTACATGGGATTGTACCCTTTCTCCTGGCAGTCGTGCGCATGAGATTTATCAAAAAGATGCCATTAGCGAGCGTCACCGTCACCGTTACGAACTCAATAATCTTTACTTGGAGCAATTAACTTCAAATGGCTTAAAAGCTACTGGGATAAACCCTGAAACGGGATTAGCTGAAATTGTGGAAATTGAATCACATCCTTGGTTTTTAGGAGTGC
The DNA here is from genome assembly GCA_003331305.1 of Flavobacteriales bacterium. GTDB lineage: Bacteria > Bacteroidota > Bacteroidia > Flavobacteriales > Flavobacteriaceae > UBA7446. Next base: position 118,017 of record QOQB01000003.1, read on the forward strand.
AATATCACCCCGAATATAAAAGTACTGTTTTGGCACCACACCCATTATTTTCAGCCTTTGTACAGGCGTGTAGCCAATATGCAAAAACAAAAAACTAACGAATGGAACAACGTCGGATAGACCCCTTACAAATCATTGGCATGGTGCTTGTCTTTGTCATTTTCACATGGATGATGTATAACCAATCTGCCGAGGATTTGGCGCAAACAAACACCCAAGAAACACAAACTACAGAGGCGGTTGCGGAGGCCAAAAACCCCACCGCTGAACAAGTAGTGGCTACCCCTGTGGAGATGTTTTCTTCAGAAGAAGCTGCCAAAGAAACGATTACCATTCAAAACGATGTACTCACACTTGGAATTTCTACAAAAGGAGGTGCTATGGAGCAAGTACTTTTGAACGGAGAAGTTAATTATCAAGATGTTCCACTGTATTTAATTGACAAAGAAAACAATTCGCTTAATATTGGATTTACTACCGCTGCAGGGCAGCTACTGCAAACTAAATTTTTGATGTTTTCGCCTACGCTTACTAAAATCTCTAACGGCCAACAGCTGCGCCTTCGGGCGCCCATTGAAGACAAAGGATATATCGAATTTATATATACGCTTCCTAATGAAGGCTTTCGCTTTGGTTTTGAGATCGTTGCAGAAGGCATTGAAAATGCACTAGACACTGCCATTCCTGCTTCGTTTTCTTGGGGTATGGATGGTTTTCGTCATGCCAAAAGTGCGCAATATGAAAACCGCTATACGCAACTGGCTTATCGTCACGAAAACGACAAGTACAGCACACTTTCTGCATCGGGCGATGACGACGACAATGAAAAAGACGTAGAGTGGGTGTCATATCGCCAACACTTTTTTAGCAGCATTCTTATTCCTGAACAACCATTTGAGCAAGTTTCGTTAAACTCCGCCGATTTGACAGACGATGAGGTGGAAGCTTCTGCGTATCTTAAAGGATTCTCCACCGAAACTACTCTTCCGTTTCAACGAAATCGTTTTCAAGCCAATTTTGATTGGTATATGGGGCCAACAGATTACGCCATTCTTAAAAACTACGACGAGAATTTGTATGAAAGTATTTCGTTTGGTTGGGGACTTATTGGTTGGATTAATCGCTCAGTATTTTATCCACTTTTTGGCTTTTTAACTGGATTAGTTCCTCACGGTATTGCCATTATTTTACTTACCATAATCGTACGATTGGTGTTGTCTCCTGTGTTGTATAAATCGTATGTGTCACAAGCTAAAATGCGTGTGCTTAAACCAGAAATAACAGCCCTTAACGAAAAGTATAAAAACGATGCCACAAGGCGTCAACAAGAAACGATGAAATTGTACACCAAAGCTGGAGCGAGTCCAGTTGCGGGGTGTATTCCAGCTTTGATGCAAATGCCAGTGTTCTTTGCATTATTTTACTTTTTCCCCATTGCATCCGAATTGCGAGGAAAATCATTTTTATGGGCAGATGACTTATCTTCTTATGACGTAATTGCCGAATTACCGTTTACGATTCCTTTCTACGGAGATCATATTAGTTTATTTCCATTATTGGCTTCGGTTGCGATATTTTTCTATACACGAATGACTACTGGGCAGCAAATGCAACCCGCACAACCGGGTATGCCTAACATGAAATTTATCATGTATTTGATGCCTGTGATGATGTTGTTTTTCTTTAACAATTACGCAAGTGGATTTAGTTTGTATTATGTTGTTTCTAACCTGTTGATGATTGCTATTATGGTAGTGGTTAAAAACGTGATTATTGACCAGGATAAAATCCATGCGCAGATTGAGGAAAACAAAAAGAAGCCAAAAAAGCAAAACCGCTTTCAGCGCAAAATGGCTGAGATGATGGAAGAAGCTGACCGTCAGAAAAAGCTTCGTAAGTAAACCACTTGCAAACACTTCATTACTAGTTTGGTAGAGCGGTAGCAACCTGCTTAACTTTGCGCTATGCATGGAAAACGTGTCATTGTTGGACTTTCAGGAGGTGTAGACTCTAGCGTTGCCGCTTATTTGCTGTTACAACAGGGTTACGAGGTCATAGGCTTGTTTATGAAAAATTGGCACGACGACTCCGTTACCATTTCTGATGAATGTCCTTGGCTTGAAGATAGCAACGATGCCATGCTTGTAGCCGATAAGCTAGGCATTCCCTTTCAGACAGTAGATTTGAGTGAGCAGTACAAGGCGCGTATTGTAGATTATATGTTTGCTGAATACCAACGGGGACGGACGCCAAACCCCGACGTGTTGTGCAATCGTGAAATTAAATTCGATGTGTTTTTAGATATCGCACTATCATTAGGTGCTGATTTTGTAGCTACTGGGCACTACTGTCAAAAAGGAGAAATCAATACTGATACAAATACCACATATCAACTCAAAGCTGGCGCTGATAATAACAAAGACCAGTCCTATTTTTTATGTCAACTGAACCAAGCGCAATTGGCAAAAACCTTGTTTCCCATTGGCGGATTGCAAAAAAGCGAAGTGCGTAATATTGCGACTGAACAAGGACTGATAACCGCCGAAAAACGCGACTCTCAAGGCTTGTGTTTTATTGGAAAAGTTAGCCTTCCTGATTTTTTACAGCAGAAACTTGCGGTAAAAAAAGGCGACATTATTCAAGTACCTGCTGCCCACCCAATGTATACTACATTACATAAAAACACCCCAGAGGAGTTGGCAAAAAAATACAGCTATTTCCATGAAGATGGCACTGTTGTTGGCACACATAATGGCGCTCACTTTTTTACAGTCGGGCAACGAAAAGGCCTAGCTGTTGGGGGTACAGTAGAACCCCTGTTTGTTTTAGCTACAGATGTTAAAACAAATACTATCTATGTAGGCGAGGGGAAAAACCATCCAGGGCTATATCGCCGTGCGCTATGGATGGCACAAGATGATGTACATTGGGTGCGCCCCGACTTACAATCGGATGAACCCATGCTAGTACAAGCCCGTATTCGTTATCGACAACCATTAGCATCCGCGAGATTACACCCAACTTCTAATGGGTTGTTTTTGGTTTTTGATGCACCACAATCAGCCATTGCCGCCGGGCAGTTTGCCGCTTGGTACTTGGAAAATGAATGTATTGGTTCTGGAGTTATTGGCTAAGTCAACACGTTTTCTTTAAAATCCAAAACCACTTGGTTTTTTACCAAATCGTCAAAGCTTTCAGCTTGGCGTATAAGATGTGCTTCTTCATTGTGCCACAGTACTTCGGCAGGACGATAGCGGGAGTTGTAGTTGCTAGCCATACTAAAGCAGTACGCGCCTGCGTTGTGAAAACACAATACATCGCCTTCGCTGATTTCAGCAATTTTACGATTGTTTGCAAAGGTGTCAGTTTCACAAATATAACCAACAACAGAGTAAAAGCGTTCACGTCCCTCTGGATTTGAAATGTTTTCAATACTATGTTGCGCACCATACAACATAGGACGTATCAAATGGTTAAACCCGCTATTTACTTGCGCAAAAACAGTTGAGGTAGTCTGTTTTACCGAGTTTACTTCTGTTAAGAAATACCCTGCTTGACTTACCAAAAACTTTCCTGGCTCAAAGGCTAATACTAGTTCCTTGCCGTAGTCTGCGCAAAAAGCATTAAAGCGAACACTTAATTTTTCACCTAGTTCCTCAATATTGGTTTCGTTATCTCCTGATTTATACGGGACTTTAAAGCCGCTACCAAAGTCCAAAAAGTCTAAATCTGTAAAGTGACGTGCTGTGTCAAACAAAATTTCAGCAGCATGTAAAAATACTTCAATGTCTAAAATATCGCTTCCTGTATGCATATGTACGCCATTGATGTGCATGCCTGTATTTTTTACAATACGCAAAAGGTGTGGCATTTGGTGTATACTGATGCCAAACTTTGAATCAATATGTCCCACAGAAATGTTTGCATTGCCACCTGCCATAATGTGTGGATTTATTCGAATACACACCGGGATATTTGGGTGTGCCGTACCAAATTGCTCTAATACGTCTAGGTTATCAATATTGATTTGAACGCCCAGCTTTGCTACTTCCTCAATTTCAGAAAGCGATACACCATTTGGGGTGTAAATTATTTCATTTGGTGCAACGCCTGCTGCAAGACCAAGTTGCACTTCTTGAATAGAAACGGTGTCTAATCCAGCACCCAGCTGATGCATCCATTTCAATACGCTCAGGTTAGAAAGCGCCTTAACGGCATAGTTGATTCGAAGATGTGGTACATCACTAAACGCTTGCGCAAGGCGTGTGTACTGATACTCCATTGTGTGGGCGTCATATACATATATTGGACTTCCGAACTCTTGACTTATTTGTACTAAATCTTGTTGCTGCATCGCAGGTAATTTCGGCAAATGTAGGCCTTTGATAAATTATATTGAAGCTGAATTTTGAAATATATTAAAAATAAAACATATTGTTACATATACAACAAACATCTTTTTTGGTTTTATATGTAGATGCCCATTTGATTGTCTATTTTTGCCCTTCAAACATAAATGATGAATGTACACGAATACCAAGGAAAAGAGATTTTAGCCCAATTTGGTGTAGGTATTCAGCGAGGCGTTGTAGCCACTACCGCTGATCAAGCCGTTACTGCAGCCAAAAAACTTACTGAAGAAACAGGAACAGACTGGCATGTGATTAAAGCGCAAGTTCATGCGGGCGGTCGCGGAAAAGGCGGCGGTGTAAAACTTGCTAAATCGCTAGACGAGGTAGAAAAAATTGCCAACGAAATCATTGGAATGCAATTGGTTACGCCACAAACTACAGCTGAGGGAAAAAAGGTACATCAGGTGTTGGTGGCTGAAGACGTGTACTACCCTGGAGATTCTGAGCCTAAGGAGTTTTATATATCGGTATTGCTTAATCGCGCTACAGGACGCAATATGATTATGTATTCAACAGAAGGTGGAATGGACATCGAAACTGTTGCTGAGAAAACGCCAGAACTTATTTTCACAGAAGAAATTGACCCAGCTGTTGGTTTGATACCCTTTCAAGCACGCAAAGTGGCTTTTAATCTTGGCTTATCGGGCGCAGCGTTTAAGGGGATGACCAAATTTGTAACCGCATTATATAAAGCCTATGTAGGCGCAGATGCGGCATTGTTTGAAATCAATCCTGTGCTAAAAACATCCGATGATAAAATTATAGGTGTTGACGCAAAAGTTACACTTGATGATAACGCCTTATTCCGTCATCCAGATTTTGAAGCCATGCGAGATATTCGAGAAGAAAATCCGACAGACGTGGCAGCTCGCGAAGTAGGGTTAAATTATGTAGCTCTCGATGGGAATGTCGGTTGTATGGTAAACGGAGCTGGTCTTGCTATGGCAACCATGGATTTGATTAAGCAAGCCGGTGGGGATCCTGCCAACTTCTTAGATGTAGGCGGAACAGCCGATGCAGCTCGTGTGGAAGCAGCCTTTCGTATCATTTTACAAGACCCTAAGGTTAAAGCTATTTTGATTAATATTTTTGGGGGTATTGTACGCTGCGACCGAGTGGCACAAGGAATAGTAGACGCGTATAAAAACATGGGAGACGCTATTAACATCCCTATTATTGTCCGTCTTCAAGGAACCAACGCTGATATTGCCAAAAAGCTCATAGACGATTCAGGTCTTGAAGTACAAAGCGCTACTTTATTTCAAGAGGCTGCCGATAAGGTCCAGGAAGTTCTTCGCTAATTGACAATATGTCACTAAAAATAACAACACAGCCGACATAATGTCAGTTATGTTTCAATGGTATGCATATTGCCGTGTGTTAGGTGTATAACATTAAAACCTAACATCATGAATTTAGTACGCAGAAATACTAACCCATTATTTCCATCTTTATTGGATGAATTTTTCGGAACAGGATTTCCGTTAACCACATCATCGGCGCGAGCACAAGTACCTTCCGTAAACATTGTAGAAACAGACACTGCTTTTGAGTTAACCGTTGCTGCTCCTGGAAAAACAAGAAAAGACTTCAACGTGGAGCTAGATGACCACGTGTTGACTGTTTCTAGTGAGTCTACGCATAAAGATGAAAATAAAACGGCACAGTTTACACGCCGTGAATTTACTTTCGATAGTTTCCAACGTAGTTTTAGACTACCCGAAACTATTGATACATCAGCAATCAATGCTACATACGATAACGGTATTTTGACTATTGATTTGCCAAAATTGCAAGAAGCGATTCCTGAACCAAAAAAGCAGATTGAAATTAAGTAATAGTTAGCGCATTAAGCCAGCGTTTTTAGTTGCTGTTGCATACGCTCTATTTCATCTCTAAAATGAGCCGCTTGGATAAAATCCATATCCATAGCGGCTTTTTCCATGTCTTTTCGCGTCTTACGTACTTTGGCTTGAAGCGCTTCTTTAGATAAATAGGCGATGTCTTCTTTTTCCAAAGTCACAGGTTCGGGGGTAGTGTTCATACGCTCAAAAGTCTCGTCCAAAGCCTTGTTTAATGCCTGTGGTGTAATGTTATGCCTTTCGTTGAACGCCATTTGTTTTGCTCTACGGTATAGGGTTTCGTCAATTGTTTTTTGCATGCTTTTGGTTACATTATCAGCATACATAATCGCCATACCGTTTAAGTTTCTGGCAGCCCTACCGACGGTTTGCGTCAGGGATCGTGCCGAACGTAAAAAACCTTCTTTGTCTGCATCCAAAATTGCCACTAAAGATACTTCGGGAAGGTCTAAGCCTTCTCGTAAGAGGTTTACGCCAATCAAAACATCGAATATTCCTTTGCGTAAATCATGCATGATTTCAACCCGTTCAAGCGTATCGATATCACTGTGGATATACCGACAACGAATGGAAATACGAGAAAGGTACTTGGTAAGCTCCTCTGCCATGCGTTTGGTAAGTGTGGTCACCAAAACACGCTCGTCTTTTTCGGTACGCAGCTGGATTTCTTCTACTAAATCATCAATTTGATTTAAACTTGGACGTACTTCAATAATAGGATCAAGTAACCCAGTTGGACGGATAATTTGCTCCACATAAACGCCTTGTGTTTGCTCTAATTCATAGTCGGAAGGTGTCGCACTTACGTAAATAACTTGCCGTTGCAATTGCTCAAATTCTTCATATTTTAACGGACGATTATCCATCGCAGCAGGTAAACGGAATCCGTATTCCACTAAATTCTCTTTTCGGCTACGGTCACCGCCATACATAGCATGTACTTGCGACAAGGTAACGTGACTTTCGTCCACGACCATTAAATAATCTTCTGGAAAATAATCCAATAAGCAGAATGGCCTTGTGCCAGGTGCACGCCCATCAATGTAACGCGAGTAATTTTCTATCCCCGAACAATAGCCTAACTCACGAATCATTTCCAAATCAAAATTGGTGCGCTCTTCTAAGCGTTTTGCTTCCAAATGTTTACCAATTTCTTTAAAATAATCTATTTGTGCGGTAAGGTCATCTTGGATTTGGTGGATGGCATTTTGTAGCACTTCGGGGGAAGTCGCAAACATATTTGCCGGGTATATGGTCAGTTGCTCAAAATTTTCTTTAATATTTCCCGTCAGTGGATCAAATACTTCGATTGCTTCGATTTCATCTCCGAAAAAATGAATTTTAAACGCGTGATCAGCATAGCTAGGAAAAACGTCAATAACATCACCATTTACACGAAAATTCCCATGCAAAAAATCCGATGTAGTTCGCGCATAAAGACTTTGTACCAGTTGATGTAGTAGTTTTGTTCGGGGTATGGCTTGATCAACTTGAATATGAATCACGTTCTTTTTAAACTCTACAGGATTTCCAATTCCATAAAGACAAGATACGGAAGCCACTACAATCACGTCGCGGCGGCCCGAAAGCAATGAAGAAGTGGTGCTTAGCCGTAGTTTTTCAATTTCATCATTTATGGATAAGTCCTTTTCAATGTAGGTCCCAGATGTAGGGATATACGCTTCGGGCTGGTAATAATCGTAATAGGACACAAAATACTCCACAGCATTGTTGGGAAAAAACTGCTTAAACTCTGAGTAGAGTTGCGCGGCAAGTGTTTTGTTATGCGCCAATACGAGAGTCGGACGTCTAGTTTCCGCAATGACGTTGGCAACGGTAAAGGTCTTTCCTGAGCCTGTAACCCCCAAAAGAGTTTGAAATTTATCTTGCTCAGCAAGACCCATTGCTAATTGGCGGATAGCCTCAGGCTGATCACCAGTAGGTTTAAAATCAGAAATAAGCTCGAACTCCATAGCATGCCAAAAATAGCAAAAACTTAGAGGTCTCGACGCATAAGTAGTCTATAGGTTAGTAAATAAAAAATATAGGACCAAACAAGAACAATCACGATGTCCCAAAAGCGGACTACAGTATTGGATTGCATCACTTCGCCTACTTGATCGGCAAGGTTGCGTACAGCAGAAAGGCGTGTAAAGGGTTCGGGAACTAGGTTACTCATTGCATTCAATGGAAATAGTCTAAACACTTGCTCTGCGTCTACCCACGTCGGGGATTTCCATTTAAAGAATCCATAACAAATGCCTTCAAACATTTGCCAAACACCTAAAAAACCCAATGCAAAAGCTGAACGTTTTATCGCGGTTCCTAAAAACAAACAAAAAGCAAAAAATGCCACTAGCTTAAGAAAGTAAGCCAACAGGTATTCTAAGTCTTTAAATATGATACCTATTTCGTTGTAATTGGAATACAGAAGCCCTAAAATTAGTGACACCAAGAAAATAAAAAGAGTAGAAATACCTGAAAAAGTTACAATCATAACCCACTTGGAATGTAAAAACTCGCGCTTACTAAGTCCGTCTATCAGGTTTTGCTTGATGGTTTTGTTACTGTATTCATTGGCGGTCATAGAAACGATAACAACAGCTAAGAAAATTTTGAATAAGGCGCCAATGAATGCATTAAAATGCCAGACATAGGGAAAATTAAAAATGCCTTGTTCTGCTAAATGAAATTTAATAGGACCAATATCAAATTTTATAGCAGCAATAAGTGCAATGGAAGTCAGTAAAATAAAATAAGCCCCAATTAAAATACGACTGGAACGATTGGTGCGCAGCTTGTCAAACTCTATCAAAAACAATCGTTTCATAGCTGTTGGCTTTTCGTTAGACTTAAAAATTGCTCTTCTAAGCTTTTTTTCTTTTGAGCAAAATGTGTGATAACAACCCCTTGCTCACTTAGCGTTTTACTGAGTTTTTTAGCGGAAACGGACTTGTTCGGATATGCAATAATGTAGTTATCAAGCACTTCAATTTTATCAATATCATTGTGTTTTTCAAGTACCTGTTGAAGAGTCGTCACATCCGTTGAATTTAGTTCAAAGTAACCGTGATCGTTAGTAAGCTCTGTTACTTTGCCAAAGTAAATTCGCGTTCCTTTTTGCAACACAAGTACATGGGAACACACTTTTTCGACCTCGTCTAACAAGTGGGAAGCTAATAATATCGTTGTTCCCTGCGCTGCGATTTTTTTTATGATGGTTCTGACTTGCGCAATACCTTGCGGATCTAAGCCATTGGTGGGTTCGTCTAGAATTAAAATTTCTGGATCATTGAGTAAAGCAGATGCAATAGCCAACCGTTGCTTCATCCCTAATGAATAAGTTTTAAACTTGTCGTTTTTCCTATCTAAAAGATCTACCAGCTCCAATTTTTCTTCAATTTTAGATTGCGGCACTTCCTTTATTCTACACACCAAACGCAAGTTTTGCAAAGCTGTCATGTATGGATAAAAATTGGGTCGCTCAATAATGGCGCCCACACGTTTGAGTGCTTGATGGGTGTTTTGTGTACCTCTAAACCATGAAAATTCTCCAGAGGTTGGATTAACTACATTTAGAATCATACCTAAAGTAGTAGATTTTCCACTTCCATTGGGGCCAAGAATCCCATAAACATTCCCTTTATTTATAGAAAAAGAAAGTGCGTTTACAGCAGAAAGGCTTCCGAATTTTTTGGTTAGGTCAGTTACGTTTAGAATGGTGCTCATTGTCCTATTAACGCGCAGTACTGTATTTTGTTACACAAAGCACTAACTTTGACACATGCACGACAAGCTAATTTCGAAAAAAAAACCGACCTTTCCTATTAGTCCGTTTTTGGCTGACTATTTGGAGGAGTACTCACGGTCGCTGAAGATTCCTATTTTCTATGATGATTTACTGCGCTTTTCTGGATCTGTAGCGGTAATGAATAAGCACGACCAGGACAGCCTTTGGGTACGTGTTTTTTACTCGGACAGTGACCGTATAGAAATTGATGAACAGCTTAAGCAGGTGTATGCGCTATTACACTCCGATGGAAGTGCCATGACTATTCCCTATCTCAATGTGGATTGCATTGACTATTGTACGTTTGGAAACTCTAAGCCTTTTCGAGTCAAAATCCGCAACACGCTCAATGATAATTTTATTTATTTTTATGTCAAGAAGGCAGATGCCTCGCGGATATATGGCTTGGAATTGGAGCATATGCTATCCCCTAACAATTTAAATTTTTTGGTGTATCAAAATACACTTGTTGAAGAACATATTGCAGGTATTCCAGGGGACGAGTTTATCCAAGATTTTTTACCAAAATGTTCCAAGACCGAACGTAATCAGATTGCAAAATCATTTGTTAAGTTCAATGAGCGCTGTATGATTCGCCTGTTGGGTGATATGCGCGCATACAACTATGTTATCGTTCCGATTCATGATTTTGACAAAGTAATCTATAAGATTCGGGCAATTGATTTTGATCAACAGTCTTATGAGGGAGATTTAAAAGTTTACCGTCCTCAGTTTTTTAAAGAAAACATTCCCATGGTTATGTTGGTAAAAGACCATTTGACCAAGACATCGATTGACCAGTATAAAATTGAAGAGCGTGCCACTATTGCCAGACGCATTTTGAGTAATGAAACCCGCTTGACACAATTGTTAAAGTGTATGTTGAATGACCATATTTCTACTCCAGAAAAAGTCGAACAGTTACGAAAAGAGGTGTATGAATTAACAAAGCAATCTTCGTTTTTAAAAAGTCATTCAATGGGGCAAGTTATACGCGCTGCGTTTCATTTTGTTAAGCGCAACTATGAAAACCATGAAATGCTACGCGTAAATCGTTAGTACCAATCATCTGAGGGCTCCTCAAAATCGTTCGTGCCGTTTTCGTCAAATTCGTTTTCATTCCATGGATCTTTTTCTGCTTCAAACGTTTTTTCCGGCGCTTCATCTGGCACATCACCATGAGAAAAAAGAAGTAATGGGTACGCGTTTCCGGGTTTAGGTTCATCCGTTTCAATCAGCTCCACAAAGAAAGTCCACAGATTTAAAAAGTCATAGACATAAAGCATTTTAGAGACCTTTGGGAAAACCTCATGAAGTACGGTGTCAATCATGCGGCGTGTGTCATTTTCTCCCATATCAAATAACGAAATAGAATCGCCTTGTTGCCATTCATCATCACTTTCATAAAAAACAGCCATTTCAGAACCTCCAAAGCCAAATGCTTGTGTGATGGCATTGTGAAAGTCTTCAAAAGTGGCATTCTCTTCCAAGGCAATATCTCGGAAAACATCTTCTTTGGTATCTAAAATAAGTCTAAAGTGATAAATCATAACGGTGTAAGTTAATTCGTAAAATCCAATACAATTGCACCCCAAATAAAAACGTAGCTAAAACCAGATGTAAAGGTTGGGTGGCAAAAGGAAAATCAAAGTAAAACATGGCAATTCCAAGAAAAACTTCTCCGCCAATAAGCCATAAAATGCGACGAATAAAAATGCGTTCTATTTGAGCTTTTATTGCCCAAAAATAAAGCAAAGCATTAAAGGCAATTACAAGTATAGACAGGCTTCTATGAATATAAAAATTTAACTCTGGAGCAGCTAACCAAAATTGTGGAAGATCGTATCCCCAACGGATAACTTGTGTGTCTACAAACTGTCTTACTTGGATGCCAAGAATAATTTGAACTATCGTCAGTGTAAACGTAGCATAAAGCAATACTCTGATTTTTCGAGACGGTAATTTACTCAGTCCAAAAGACTTTGAGGTTACTCGTACCACGAGTAAAAAACCAACTAACAGTAATGCCATCAGCATGTGTACTGAAATTTTTAATGGTAGGAGGTTGGAGTCTACGACAGTTTTTCCCAGCCACGCTTGAAATAAAATTCCCAAAAGCGACAACAATGAAAAAATAAAAATAATGGGTTTTTTGCGCCACCACTTTATACTATACCCAAACAAAATGAGGATTGCCAATCCAGAAAGTGCACCAAGCAGTCGATTAATGAATTCAATCCAAGTGTGTGTGGCATTAAAAATGGCGTAATCATGTTTGGTGTACGGTTTCCAAAGTGAGGGGTCGAAGCTTTCTGAAGTAGTGAAAGTTTTTTCGGCTATTAAAAGACGCTTTTTGTCAATTATCACATTTCCTTTTCGAAATGTTGTGTTGGGTTTCCATTCCAATTGCTCGGCTTGTACAGGCGGAATGTAATAGCCAAAACACTTGGGCCAATCCGGACACCCCATACCGCTACCCGTCATCCGCACCGTAGCACCTGCAGCAATAACAAGATAAACGATAACGAGTGAAACGCGTGTCCAACGCTGTATATTTTTGTACATAATTAGGCGGGCGATATGCCCATAGCTTGGGCTTTTGTTAACATATAAGCATGTGCTGCTTCGTATTCGTTTGGAATCTCACCTTCCAAAATAGCTTCTTTTATAGCATCTTTAATCTCTCCCACTTGACGGCACGGCTTTAATGCAAAAATACGCATGATTTCTTCTCCTGAAACAGGAGGTTGAAAGTTTCGAACTTGGTCTCTTTCTTCTACTTCCAGCACCTTTTCTTTAACGATTTCAAAGTTTTTGTGATATCGTGCAAATCGTTTTGAATTTTTTGTGGTGATGTCTGCTTTACAGAGTAGGAGTAAGTCGTCGAGCAAATCTCCAGCGTCAAAAATAAGACGACGTACAGCAGAATCTGTAACATCATCTTGTGCAATTACAATGGGTCTAGAACTCATATACACGAGCTTTTGAACATATTTCATTTTCTCGTTTAGTGGCATACGCAGTCTTTTAAATAGTTTGTAAACCATCTTTGCGCCAACGAATTCATGTGCGTGAAATGTCCATCCTATTTTAGCATCAAATTTTTTAGTTGGCGCTTTACCAATATCGTGTAAAAGCGCGGCCCAGCGCAACCAAACATTGGTAGTGTACTCACTTATGTTGTCCACAACTTCTAGCGTATGATAAAAGTTGTCTTTGTGACGCTGACCCTCAACCTCATCGATGCCCTTAAGAGCGATAAGTTCAGGTAAAATGAACTTTAAAAGCCCTGTTTTTTCAAGCAATAAAAACCCTTTCGAAGGTTTTGGACATGCCATAATTTTATGCATTTCCTCAACTATTCTTTCTTTGGATAGTATATCAATACGTGTATTGTTTTTTATAATAGCGTTAAAAGATTTTTGTTCAATTTCAAATTTCAGTTGTGTGGCAAATCGAATAGCCCGTAGCATACGCAGTGGATCGTCGCTATAGGTGATGTTGGGGTTAAGAGGTGTCCTTATAATAGCGTCTTTCAAATCCTGAATGCCATTAAATGGATCTAGAAGTGTTCCAAAGTTTGAAGCATTGAGGCCTAATGCCAATGCGTTAATGGTAAAATCACGTCGTTTTTGGTCATCTTCCAAACTGCCATTTTCCACAAGTGGATTTCGGCTATCGGAAGTATAACTTTCTTTGCGTGCACCTACAAATTCAAGTTGAATATCACCAAACCTTATCATTGCCGTGCCGTAGTTTTTAAATACTTGAACCTGGTTTTTCCCCGGAAGTAGTTCAGCTACTTTTTTAGCTAACGCAATACCGCTACCAACAGCAACAATATCTATATCCGAGCCTGTTTCGCGCCCCAAGAGCGTGTCTCTAACAAATCCACCAATGACATATGCCTCCACTTCCAGGAAATCGGCGGCTTTTTGTACAAAAGCAAAAGCAGGCAACTCAAGTGCCTTGTTGATATGTGTGTTGTTTATTTTCATCGCAATTGCTTCACGCTTCCGTCAGGCATTAGTTGTAAAACCTGAGATGGAGCGCTTGCTATTTTATCTTTATCCAAAGGTACTATTTCGTCTACTTGCGCCAAAATTTGTGCATCTATTTGGTGAAAGGTAACAGGAATAGGTTTTCCACTCAAATTTGCAGAGGTGCTAACAATTGGTTTTCCCAGTGCAGTAATCAAATCAAGAGCAAAACAAGGTTTTGGAATTCGGATGGCTACACTTTCATTGTCGCTGATAACTCCTTTTGCAAGTCCTTTCCCTTTGGGATAAACAAGTGTTGTTGGCTGCTCATTTTGTAGTAATTCTTCAATGTTTTCAGGTACGGCCTCCACGTATTGCCTTAGCATATCAATACTGGAAACAAGTGCAATAAGCGGTTTGTTTTTTGAACGATTTTTTAGTTTAAAAATAGCATCTACTGCTTTTTGATTTGTAGCATCGCAACCTAACCCCCAAATGGTATCCGCAGGGTAGAGGATTGTTTTGCTTTTAATAAGCGCCTTTACAGTGATGTCCGTATTACTTTTCATTCTTATAGTCTAATGCAATTTTCGCCTTTAGCCAAGTTTCATGAGCGCGTAATTTACAAATGATCCACCCCGTTTTACCATCTAAAAATCCTCTTCTCAAAATATAACTATTTAAAAATTTAAACGTAGGTTTTATGTACAAGTTGAAAAGTCCAATATTTTTATTTTTTTTAATATAGGTTTGAGCTGCATAGTGTGCATAACGTTCAATTTTTTTGGTGTAGTGCTCCAAATTGCTCGTGGTGTGATGGATTATAGTACTTTTTAAACTCCCAAAAGGTTTGGTATGCTCAATTTCTGCGTGTACCATTTTATTTTCATACCTGTGATCTCGATGAAAAAAACGTACCACCCGATCATTTTGCCAACCGCAAAAGCGTACTTTTTTTCCTAAAAAAAAGTTTGTTCTTCGCACCCAAAAAGCCGTTTGTTTTGGTCTTGTTCGTAAGATTTCTTTTATCTCAGCAGCTAAATTTTCCGACACCATTTCATCTGCATCAAGGAGAATAATCCACGGATATTTAGCCTGTGGAATGGCCCAATTCTTTTGATCTGCAGCATAGTTGTATTCACGTTGCAAAACTCTTGCCCCAAAACTTTTACATATCTCTACAGTAGTATCTGTGCTGAAGGAATCAATCACCAAAATCTCATCTGCCCATAGAATGGAATTCAAGCAGTTTTCAATGTTTTTCTCTTCGTTGAAAGTTGTAATAATTGCTGATATTTTTGGTGTTTTTTTTGTAGTGATATAAGCTGCTAACTCTTTATGTAAAGTTGTTTTATCAAATGTCTTCAAAACATGTTTTTGCGCAAAAGCTCCCATATCGGTAATGCGCTCTCGATTTTTATCTAGCGCAGTAATTGCATCACAAAATGTAGCAACATCGTTTTTGGGAACCAAAATGCCGGATTTATTATGCACAATTACTTCTGGATTTGAACTCAAATCAAAAGCTATTGTAGGCTTTTTACACAATCCAGCTTCAGCTATAACATATCCAAAGCCTTCCCATAGTGATGGTAGTAAGAAAATGTCACCACTCATATACAGGTCTCTTGGGTTCTCAACAAAACCAACAAGCTCAAAATAAGACTCAAGATGGTATGAACTGATCTTTGCTTTTATCGATTCTTCAAGCCTTCCGCTTCCTCCAATAATTATACGAAATGCTACTCCACGAGTACGAAGTTCATCAGCAACATTTATCAAAAAAAGTTGATTTTTCTGTTCTTCTAATCGGCCAAGATTCGTCAAAATGAGCTCTGATGATTTTCGTTTGAAATAGGGCACAAACTCCTTTTTGACAAAGGCTTGTTTATCAATCCCATTGGGGACAACTTTAATGTAATCTTTTGGAAAAAGCGCAGCGTTATTTTGAAGAATACATTCCTGGGTGGCTACAGAATTAACAAGAATATCGTTAATGATGTTATTATACAAGAACCTATTCAACCATGAATTGCGTACTGGGATAGCACTACCTCTTCGGTAAATAATACGTTTAACGCCTGCTAGTTTCCCTGCAATACCTCCTGACTTTACGTCTTGTGACAAATTTAAAACTAGCGTGTCAACTTGATGCCTTTTAAGCAATTTTGAAAAGTATAGCAGCTTTAAGGGGTTTAAGAAACTGGTATTACTATTTCGAATTGTTTTGAACGGAATATTATGCGTTTTGGCTTTTTCTAAAAGCACGCTCTTTTGATGACAAAAAATCCAAACGGTATGTCCTGTTTCATGGAGGTATTTTGCCATTTCAAAATGCCATTTTTCGCCACCTCCCCATGGAATTGCTGTATTGAAAAAACAAATGGTTTTAGTCATGGCAATAGGGATGTATAGATTGCATTCCATTGCTTGACTAAGACTTCATCATTGAACTTCTGGACAAATGCAAGCCCATCCTCAATACGCTTGTTTCGAGATGTTTCAGATTCATTGAATAGTGTTTCAATGGCATTGCGTAAAGCCTTTATATCTACTGGATCGATATATATGCTGGAAGGGCCTCCTGCCTCAGAAAAACAACCACCTTTAGTAGTGATAACAGGGATGCCACTATACAATGCTTCAATGATGGGTATACCAAACCCCTCAAAAAAGGATGGATAGCAAAATACGTTAGCATTTTGATAAATTCCGGCCAAGTCTTCAATTCCAATATGATTGATAAACACCACGCGGTCTTGCATGTTGTTTTCGTTGACATAGGTTTTTAATTTTTCTCCGTACGCTTTAACTTTTCCTACAAATACCACGTTGTGTTTTGTTTCCTTTAATGCTTTTGCAATTGATAACGCATTTTTTCGTTCCTCCAGTGTGCCCACATACAACACAAAATTTTCAGGCAGTTGATATTTCTCAGCAATAACTTTGAGTTGCTTTTTATTCAACCTGTCCTTAAAAACAGGATGACAACCTTGGTAAATAACATCAATCTTCTCTGCTGAGATACCTGTGAATTGTACGATATCGGATTTTGTTTGCTCGCTAATGGCAACTATTTTGGAAGCTGTTTTTACAGCATCATTCAGTTTTCGCTTTTGGATTGCCACGTCTACAGTTTTGTAAAGCGCTGGATAACGATAAAAAATAAGATCATGTACCGTTACCACTGAGGGTATGTCGAGTCCATTAGCTAATTCTCCACTTAGGCCGTGATATAGGTCAATATTATCCTTTTTTAGTTGACTAGAAATAGGACCTTGGCGCCAAATACTAGGCAGGCAACGCCAAATTCCTTTGGGTCTTTTTTCGTTTGTATTTGGTAATCCGCTCCAGCGATTTAGTTTTCCCTTTTTTGGATTATAAAGATGGTAATGATTTTTTGGATAATAGGTTGCCAAAATACGCACCAAATCACGGCTGTAGTTTCCCAAACCACTAGCGTTGTGAAAAATTCGCTTTGCGTCGTATCCAATTCGCATATGGCAAAACTACTCTATTTTAGAGTAATGGACTTAAAAATACTACCTTTGGATCAATGAAAATAAGTGGCTTTACCTTTTTGCGTAATACGTCTAAATTGTATTATCCTATCCTGGAATCTATACAATCGGCGTTGCCTATTGTAGATGAATTTGTTATCGCCCTTGGTAAAGGCGATGACGATGATGACTCAGAAGCTAAAATTCGTAGTTTACAATCTGGTAAAATCAAAATTATCTACACCGAGTGGGATACTGAGAAATACCCTCAAGGTATGGAGCATGCCCATCAAACGGACATTGCTAAAGAAGCGTGTTCTGGAGACTGGTTGCTGTATTTACAAGGCGATGAGTTAATTCATGAACAAGATTATAACGAAATCAAAACGAAATGCAAGCAGTACTTAAATAATTCAAACGTAGATGGTTTTTTATTTAATTACTTTCATTTTTATGGCGATTACGACCATTATTTTCGTGACCATTGCTGGTATCCGTATGAGATAAGAATTGTACGCAATGAGCCTGAAATACACTCATTTGAATCGGCTCAATCTTTTCGTAGAATCCCAAATTTTGACGGTATTAGCTATCGTTCAAAAGAAGGGACATCAAAACTTAATGTTATAAAACTAAATGCAAGCATATATCATTACGGTTGGGTGCGTCCGCCTAAATTGATGCGTAAAAAGCGTTTGTATTTTTCGAATACGCACAGAGGGAAAACGGCCACCAAAACAGAATACAAAAAATACGCTGCTGAATATGATTATGGACGCATGGACTATTGTCTAGTATTTAAGCAATCGCACCCAAAGTTTATGAAGCAAAAAATAACTGAACTTGATTGGCAAAAAAGCTTGCGTTTCTCAGGACCAAATGTAATTGGCAGGCCGGAGGCAAAACACGAGCGTTTAAAATATAGACTCATTGTTTGGATAGAGCGTACGTTTTTTGGCGGCAAGGTATTGGGAGGGCATAAAAATTACAATGCCGTTAAGTAGTGCTTTTCGCCTTAAGTAAAAAAGCCCGCCAAAACATAAAACTCAAAAAGTGCCCGAGGTATTATTGTTTAAATTCACTAAGGTTTCCCTTTTCAATTAGGTTGGATTAAATCAGCATATACTTTGCCAGTTTGATTGATTGTTTTTTCCCAGCTGAACATTTGGGCATAAGCAAAAGCGGCATCTAGTTTTTGTGTGTCATAATCCAGAAGTGCATCAATGCCAGTTGCGATAGCATTAATGTCAAAGGGGTGCGCAATGTGCGCATGGCCACCTGCAACTTCTGCAGATGCTCCCAGACTTCCAATTAAAACGGGTAGCTTGTGATTCATGGCTTCGAGAACAGTTATTCCAAACCCTTCGTATAGCGTAGGAAAAACAAACCCACTGGCATTAAAATATAATGATTGAAGTTCTTCATCTGATACATATCCCATAATTTTAACTTTATTCCCAAGGTCATTTTCATTAAAAAAAGTATGAAACTGGTCTGATCCCAAGCCGTTTTTGCCTGCGAATACCAGCGTATGTGTTTTTGATGCTTTGGAAGCTAAAAAGCCCTTTAAAATATTTAAAGAATTCTTTCTTGTGCTAATACCACCAACACTCAGCAGAAAAGGTTTTCTGTCTTTATTTTTTAATTGTTTTATGGACTTCGGATTAAAAATAGGTGCTAAATGCACAACGTGTATCTTTTCTTGCGGATAGTCGAAGTGTTTTAGAAAATCGTCTTTTGTTTTTTGACTGACTGAAATAATAGCATCTGCATATTGTGAAATTTGTGATAATAAATGAATTCGCTTATCGACAAAATATGGAGTTGCTATCTCAATACCTTTTAATTCATCCACCATAAAAGCAAGATCATGTATGGTCGCCACTTTTTTTACGCCCCTTGTGTTTATAAATGGAGCATGTGTAAAGTGCACTATTTGTACTTTGCTGAAATTTCCAAAAGGGTTGCCTTTCAAATACCAGCTTTTTGATATATTTTGGGTAAAAGGAGCTAGATATCGTTTTTTAAAGCAACGTTTAAACGGAAGAAAAAGATTAGGACTAAATGACTCACTTTCGTTAAAGCCCTCAACTAATTTTTTAATGTAAAAAGGAATTCCAGTATACCCTTTTGAAAATAAAGTTGACCCCTCAAAACCAACTTTGATATTTAGGTCTGGTGTAAATATATTGTTGTCTGAATGCATTGATAAGTGAAGTATTACTAAAATATGAGTTGTATAAACACATAAAAGTACTACATAGGTTAGCTTCTTCAAATATAGGCTAATCGATAGAAATGTAAGCTGATTTCTTGCTAAATGGATATAGAAAAAGTTGAACCTACAATCAAAAAGAAATTATAATTAATATTAACTCAACCAGTCCAAAAATTTAGATTTTTTTTCTGCAATTTTTTGAGGAATATTCGAATTTAAAGAATCCCCTTGAATCACTTTTTCATAAAACTCAAGATAGGCATTCGTCATACACTCTGCACTAAAATGACTAGCGGCGTAATCGTGACAAATTTTCGGATTATAGTCTTGATAATGCTTCATAGCTTCACTGAGATTTGTACTCGAATTACTGAGAAAGCCAAAGTTTTCGTTCACAAGCTCAGGCAAAGACCCGTAAGGCGTGCCAAAAACAGGGGTGCCAAAATACAGACTTTCAATGATGGCCAATCCAAAGGGCTCATGCCAGCGCACAGGGAACACCAAACCTTTAGAATGTTGCAATTGCGTCAGCTTGTCTTTTCCTCCAACCATTCCAAAAAACTTTGCTCTTGGCTGCCAAGTAAATCGAAATCCCATATTGATGTTTAAGCGGTTACCACCCAGCACATGAAGTTTTTCACCTTTTAGCTTAAGTGTAGTGTCAATTGCTCCTTTTACATTTTTCACTCGCCATGCAGCTTTTCCTAAAAAGTGAAAATACAAACGTTTGTTTTCCAGCTGCGGATTTCCGTAGTCGTTCCAGTCCAAGCCGTTGTAAACAAATGCTTCTGCACGGTGTCTTTTTGCATGATTTTTTGACACAAAAACAGTGTTTTTATCCAAGGGAGTATCAACACTGCTGTTCCCGTGTTGTGTAATTATGTAGGGCACGCGAAGCTTTCCAATATTTTTAGGCAGGTAGTGAAAATGAACGATATCAAAGTCATCTGTTATTTGGTCAATTAAATCTACTTCAGGGTTTCGTTCTATGATTGTCGCAAATTCACAACCTAAACTTTTATCGACCAGAAAATTTACATCATGCCCTAGTTTGGCAAGCGTTTTTCCTAAATACCATACTACACGCTCTGTCCCTCCGTAGGAATAAACAGGCAACGTCCCGTTATTTACAAGGAGAATTTTCATGAGCGAATTTACACGGCAACGTTGTGTTCTCTAAGTGCGTCGTTTAGTGATGTTTTTTTGTTGGTACTCTCTTTACGTTTACCAATAATCAGGGCGCACGGCACTTGATAATCGCCTGCGGCAAAGGTTTTGGTATAACTACCCGGAATGACTACCGAGCGAGCCGGAACCACTCCTTTTCGTTCTACTGGCTTATCTCCAGTAACATCAATAATTTTAGTAGAGCCTGTAAGCACCACATTTGCCCCAAGGACTGCTTCTGTTTCTACACGAACGCCTTCAACTACTATACAGCGAGATCCAATAAATGCATTGTCCTCAATGATTACAGGCGCAGCTTGCAAAGGCTCTAATACCCCGCCAATGCCTACGCCACCGCTAAGGTGAACGTTTTTACCAATTTGCGCACAGCTACCTACGGTCGCCCATGTATCAACCATAGTGCCTTCATCGACATAAGCGCCAATATTCACATAAGAAGGCATTAAAATCGTGCCTGCTGATATATACGCACCTTTACGTGCCACCGCATGTGGCACAACTCGTATTCCTTTTTCCTTGTACCCTGTTTTGAGCGGAATTTTATCGTGAAACTCTAACGGTCCAACTTCAATCGTTTCCATCTGTTGAATAGGAAAATACAGCACTACCGCTTTTTTTACCCATTCGTTTACTTCCCAACCGCTGGCAGTTGGCATAGCAACTCGTAAGGTTCCTTGATCTAGCTGATCAATAATAGAACGAATGGCGTTTTTTGTTTCTTCTTCTTGCAATAGTGCTCGGTTATCCCAAGCTGCCTCAATTAATGCTCTGCTCATCTACTTTTTTTTCAAAGATACAGTCTTGAGAGCAAACCCGTTTATGGATTCACAAAAATTCATTGACTACCTTTGTGGCATGGCGCGTATTATGGCAATTGATTATGGAACAAAACGCTGCGGGGTTGCAGTTACTGACCCGCTGCAGACTTGTGCTTTTGGATTGGATACGTTTGCGCCAGAGAAACTGATATCCTTTATAAAATCCTACACAACACTCGAAAAAGTATCGACTTTAGTAGTGGGCGAGCCCAAACAGCGCGACAATTCACCCTCCGAAATAGAATCTAAAATTGCTGTGTTTTTAACCAAATTAAAACGTGAATTTCCCACTCTTGATATCGTTCGTTATGACGAAAGATTTACCTCCAAGATGGCGCAACAAGTACTTATACAGACAGGTGCACCAAAAAAAGTGCGCCAAAAAAAAGAGGTTATTGATAAATTAAGTGCAACGCTTATCTTGCAGGGATATTTAGACCAATACCAACGCATATGATACTACCCATTGTTGCTTACGGCGATCCGGTGCTGAAAAAGAAGGCTGCACCTATCGAAAAAAACCATCCAAATCTTAAAAAACTGATTAGCGACATGTGGGAAACCATGTATGCAGCACAAGGAGTTGGTTTGGCAGCGCCTCAAATTGGCGAATCTATTCGTTTGTTTATTGTTGATGGTAGTCCGTTTGCTAATGATAAATCTATAGATAATATCGAGCAACGCGAATTACGAATTTTTAAAAAGGTATTTATCAACCCAGAAATCTTATCCTTCAGCGGACCTCAAGAAGCTTTTAATGAAGGTTGTTTAAGTATTCCAGATATTAGAGAGGATGTAACTCGACTGACTACAATAAAAATTTCGTATTACGATGAAAATTTTAAGCCTGTAACAGCCGAGTTTAGTGGTATTTCTTCTAGAATTATTCAGCATGAATTCGATCATATTGAGGGTATATTGTTTACTGATAAATTGGGGCCATTGAAAAAGAAGTTACTCAAAACGAAACTAACCCAAATTTCGAAAGGGAAAATCAATTGCGATTACCCCATGCGTTTTCCAAATAAAAACAACATTCGTTGATGAATAAAATGCGCACAAAACAACTTAAGGCATTAGATCGACTACTAACGATTATGGACGAACTACGGGAAGGCTGTCCGTGGGACAAAAAACAAACGTTTCAGTCGCTAAGACACTTGACCATTGAGGAAACATACGAGCTTAGTGAAGCTCTTTTGGAAGAAGACTTAGATGGCATCAAAAAGGAGTTAGGTGATGTGCTTCTGCACATTATTTTTTATGCCAAAATCGGTAGTGAAAAAAATGCTTTTGATATTGGCGATGTAGCTCATTCGATAACTGAAAAACTCATTCAGCGCCACCCGCATATCTATGGTGATGTAACTGTGAAAGATGAAGAGGATGTTAAAAGAAACTGGGAACAACTAAAACTTAAGGAGGGGAATAAAAGTGTACTTTCGGGAGTGCCTAAAAGTTTACCTAGTTTGGTTATGGCTAGTCGTATGCAAGATAAAGCCGCAGGTATTGGTTTTGATTGGGATTCTATTGCTGGAGTAAAAGAAAAAATCAAGGAAGAACTTCAAGAGTTGGAATATGAAGTCACGCTTGATAACAAAGAAAAGATAGAGGCTGAGCTAGGTGATGTGTTTTTTTCCCTTGTTAATTATGCGCGTTTTCTTGGGGTTAACCCAGATGACGCATTGTCTTCTTCCAACAACCGATTTAGAACCCGATTTATGACTATGGAATCGGTGGCAGCTTCACAGCAAATGTCTTTGAATGATCTAACACCAGATCAATGGGAATTACTTTGGCAGACGGCTAAAAAAAGTGTGGGTTAACCCCTTTGGAGTTGTTTTAAAAGCTTTTTCTTTTCTGTTAATTCATCTAAACGTTCTTGCTGTTTTGCAATGTCATTTCTGACCTTGATGACAATTGGGTTTTTTTCTTGATTTTTTCCAAAAAACTGCAAGTTGGTTTCTAACTGTATAATTTCCTGCTTGATTTCATCAATCCTGCGTTTGAGTGAATGCAATTCTTTTTGAATGTTTTCGTCATTGCCACGCATGCCGTCCAACTTATTTTGATAACTTTTTTGAGTAATTTCTGCTTTAGATAGTCCTGCTGATTTATACGCTTTTTCAGTAAGTCGGCTAAACTCGTGCTCAATTTTGATTTTATTTTTGGGGACTCGTCCAATGCTATTCCAGTTACTTAAAACGGTATCTATTTCTAGGATTTCGTCATTGGTCTCCAATGCCTTTTTAAGTGCGTTAAGCAGCTCTGTCTTTAGAGCTAGATTCTCTTGTTCTTTTTTGCTCGCTTTATTTCGAGTAGAATCAAGCATTTCAAAATATTCGTTACAAGCAATTCTAAATGTTTTCCACAATTCCCCGTCATCATTTCTACTTACGGGAAATGTTGTTTTCCATTCCTTCTGGAGGGCAATAATTTTTGGTGTAGTTTCTTTATAGTTTGTTTCTGTTTTTAATGCTTCAACCTGTTCAATAAGTGCTTTTCGCTTGCTTACGTTTTCAGCAAATACGCGCTTTAATTGCTTGTAATATTGACTTCTTTTTTTGCGAAATACTTTTGTTGTTTTTTTAAATTCATCCCAAATATCATCCCGCTTTTTTGCTGGGACTTTTCCCACAGACAAGAACGACTCACGAAGCCCTTCATAGGTTTTCGTGAATTGGTTAATATTCGTTTTGGTTGAAATTTCTGTAGCCAATAACTCAAGTATTTGAGTAATGATAGCCTGTTTTTTTGTCAGATTTTCCTCAAATATTTCTTCTTGATTTTTGAGGAAATACCTCCTTTTATCATGAATAATTTTGGTTGCCGCACTAAAGCGTTCCCAAACTTCCTCACTGTGATCTTTAGCTACGGGTCCAAGCTCATCTTTCCATTTTTTGTGAAGTGTTTGTAAGTGTCGAAAGGCTTTAGAAATGTCTTCCATTCCCGCCAGTACCTCTGCCTGCTCACAGATTTTGAGTTTTTCCTCTAGATTGAACTTAAAATCTAATTCTCTTAGCTCTCTGTTTAGATGTAAAAAATCATAAAAATGACCTACGTGGTGGTGGTATGTTTTCCAAATATTGTTAGCCTCTGCTCTGGGAACTTGACCAGACTCTTTCCAGCGATTTTGCAAATCTTTAAACTGGTTATACGTCGTATTGATATTTTGTTCTACATTGATAAGTCCTTTAAGCTCCTCGATCAACTCTAATCTATAGGACAAGTTTTTCTGCTGCTTTTCTTCTACACTGCGGTAATAGGTGCCACGGTCGGATTTATAGCGTCTAAAAAGTTCATTAAACTCTTTCTTTATGGGTGGGTTGAAGTAAAATGCGTCTGGATTTCCACCTTCGGCAATAAAAATCTCCTTTTGTTTTCTAGTATCCTCAGCTAATTTTTGATTAAAAACTTTTACCAACGGCTCGATGGTTGATTTCAAATGTTGAACAGATTCGGTTTTCAGTTTTTCCGCAAAAAAATCTAGTAATTCTTTAGCTTCCATTGCTTCAAACTTTCGCAGCACGTTTGATTCTTGCAATTCCTTTCCAGCATCATTAACGGCTATTTCAACTGTAGTAGTTTTTTCACTATCACCTAATTCCATTGAGTTTTGCTCAGTTGAGGCAATAGTTTTTTCGTCCAAATGCGAAGTATCCTCATTGGATTCAGAAGTAGCTATTTCATTTTCTGGCGCCTGTTTAGAAGTTTGTCTACTTACGTCTTCATCGTTCGCTTCAGGCGAATCGTTGTCGGTATGTTCCAACATAGTCATGATTTTAAAATCATCTCGAATATACAATTTATAGCAAAGGAGTCAAAAAAATTAATTATTCCATAATTTCCAAGAAGCCTCTGCTTGCCCTTTAAGCATTGCTAGACCATTAGAAACGGTGGCCCCATATGCTGCGCCTTCCTTCATAAAAGCGGTTTCAATTGGGTTGTATATTAAATCAAAAAGCACATGGCTTGAAGTTAGTAAAGAGTAATCTAAATTTGGTTTTTCTTCGACTTTAGGGAATGTGCCTAACGGGGTACAGTTTACAATAAGTTTGTGTGTGTTCATGCAATCGGCAGTAACCTGGTCATAACGTATAGCGGTTTCAGTTGCTTTTCTTGAAACATACTGGGTGCGTATACCTAATTTTTGCAGGGAATACAAAATGGCTTTGGAGGCACCCCCAGTTCCTAAAATTAATGCATCGGAGATTTCCTTATGTAGTAATGGTGAGATGCTATTTGTAAACCCAATGTGGTCTGTGTTATACCCTTTAGTTGTTCCGTCTGCTTCAAAAACAATAGTATTCACAGCGCCAATTGCCTTAGAAACTTCGTCCAAATCGTCAAGTAGAGGCATAACCTCTTGCTTGTATGGAATAGTAACATTAATTCCTTTTAATCCTGGTGTTTTAATCGTTTCATTGAAGTTGTTGAGATTTAATAAATCAAAATTTTCGTAGGTGCAATGCAGTAATTTTTCACGTTCAAATTTGTCTGAAAAATAGGCTCTTGAAAAAGAGTAGTCTATATCTCGACCTAAAAGTCCAAAACGCTGTTTATTTTTTCCGCTCATAATAATCCAAAACAAATACGATTACCAATCCAATCAACCCCCAAATTATTGTCCAAAAAATGGATTCCATTGACATAGACGACTCCAAAGGCGTCACTCGATTTGTTGGCCAAAGTATGAATAATGAACCAAACACAAACCCAATGAGAATTGCTTGGAGTTCATCTTTTGCCTTTTGTTGTATTCGATGTATAAGTGCTGACAAACCACTTATACCCACTAATGATCCAACCAAAAACACTCCAAAGATAAGCGCATATTCTGCATCTTGCGGAGCCAATTCCGTATTCAAAAATGGAGAGATAATCCATCTACCAAAGCTATTTACAGCATCAACCAGTAAGAAGGTGTAATTCCCCATGAGTATAAGTAAAAACGAGCCAGAAAGCCCTGGTAATGTCATGCCAACAATGCTGACAACACCGCACAAAAACACATAAATCAAAGATGGATTTTGCTCAGATGGCGATAAAACGCTCAATCCAAGACCCACAACAAGTCCAGCCAGCGCAAACACAACGGAGTTGGTATGCCATTTGCTAAAGTCTCTAAACAACAATATAGCAGAGGCTAATACCAATCCGAAAAAGATTGCCCAAACGCGCATTGGATAAATAGTCAAGGCTACATCTAAAAAGAGTGAAAGGGTGAAATAGCTAAGAATGATCCCGAGTAAAAGGGCCATTAAGAACGCGCCGTTAATGTAGCGCCAAAATGTGCGGAAACGACCTCGCAATAGTAAGTATACAGCCTTAAAGTTTAATCGCTGAAAAGAAAAAATGAGCTCTTCATAGAAACCAGTAACGACCGCAACAATACCACCCGAAACCCCCGGAATTTTGTTGGCAACTCCCATAGCAATACCCTTAAGGATAAGTAACCCATAATCTGAAAAAGAGCGACTATGCATCTGATTTATTTTTGCTTAAACGTTCCAATAAAAACAGTAATATTAGCCCAAGGAAAAATGCAGTTATCGCAGGCACTAATTGCGCATCCGCATTAAATGCATCTGGAAAAACAGAAACGGAGTTAAGCGGCACTCGTTCTCCACTACTATTGGTATAATATTGTGTTACTTCTTTCCATGGCCAAACCTTATATAAAGACCCCAATAAAAAGCCTGTCATGGTTGCCAATACCATGTTTTTATGGTTGGAAAATAGCCAGCGTAAAACTTTTGCAAAAACTTTTAGTCCAACTAAACCTCCACTTGCCATAACGGCAAATACGATAAATCCATCAAAGACAAATGATTTCATTTGAGCTACCGTGTCAAGGGCTGTACCATAAGCTCCTAGTAAAATGAGAATAAAAGCACCCGAAATACCTGGAAGTATCATGGCTATGACGACGAGCATTCCACAAAAAAACAGGTAAATTAAACTTTCAGATCCTTGACTTGGGGAAACTAAGCCAATACCAAAAGCAACACACGCACCTACTAATAACATGAGTATTGAAACAGCACTCCAGTTGTCAATGGCGTTTTTCAGCACATAAGCACTGCCCAAAATGAGTCCGAAAAAAAACGCCCAAAGTGGAATGGGGTAGTGCTCCATAAGCCACGAAATACCGCCAGTAACAAGCAAAATACTTGTGCCAATCCCAAGTGTTAGTGCCAGTAAGAAACTGCCGTATAATTTATCCCATGCCTCCTTGCGTCTTGAAGTAAAAAGGCTTAGTATTAGCGAGATAGAAACAGCGTCAATAGCATTTATTAGCCGCTCGTATATATGAGTAATTAAAGCAATAGTGCCACCCGAAACACCTGGAACCACGTCAGCAGCACCCATTAAAATTCCTTTTATGTATGTTACAAGGTGTTGTGTATAGGCAGTTTTCATTGCAAATCGACTTCGTAGTATTAGATTGTAAAACTACACAATAGCCACGAACATCCTATGACTGAGATAGGGTATCTTTTACTAAATGAGCAGTTTTTGAAGTTGGAAAGGTTTCGTAGAAAACATCAAGATCTTTTGGATTTATTGAATATGCATTTTTCAAAAAGAATGAGGCTTCACTTGCTTTGGCTTGCATCATGTAAAACCCTGCTAGCATATAGTGCAATTGGCTGTTTTCAGGGTGAAATTCTATTCCCTGGCGCAAGGATTTAATCCCCATGTCATATTCTTGCATTTGCAATAATACTTGCGCCCAATCTAGCCAGGTTTGCACTTCGTAATTACCCAAATTTACCAAGCGTTCGTAAGCTAAGTTCGCTTCTTCTAAAAAACCCAGCGCCTTGTTCGCTTGTGCATAAAATCGCCAATACCGCACCTGTGTATTGTCAATTTTAACTGCCTTTTTTACGTAGTGCAATACCTTAGCATAGGCTTCTTTACGCATATAAAATCCACAAAGCGACAGCCAACCTTTATCTAACAACGGATCTTCATGAATAGCTTTTTTGATAAACTTGACACCTAAAACTTCATTGCCTAATTTGAGATGACACTCCCCAATACGCAGTAGCGCAAATGCTGTTGGATCGTCAATGGTGAGGGTGATTTCAAAGTGGTTAATGGCCTCGTTATATCTACCTAAGTGTTCCAATGCTTTACCTAACTCAAGGTATGCACCAATAAAGCTGTCATCACAAATGATGGCAAAGTCAAAAGCCGTTATGGCCTGTTCATACATTTTCTTCGCCAAATATTGTCGCCCCAACTGGTGCCATGCAACTTCGTTGTATGGGTCTTTATTCAAAAACTCATTCATGTAGGTAATTGCCCCATCTGTGTCTTTCAGGGACTCAAAGCAGTAAATGATGTTGTAAAGCGCATGGTTGTCGGTAACTTCTGCTTCCAGGCATTTGATGAAATATTCTTTTGCCATAAAATATTCATCAATGTGCAAATACTCCATGGCTAAAAGGGAATGGAATTCGTACTTAAAACTACTATACGACAAACCTTTTTTTAGACTTTCAATAGCTTCTTGGTGTTGGTTTGTTTTTGATTGTATTACGGCAAGGTGTTGATAGGCATATTCATTGAAAGGTTCTAGAGTTAATAAATTATCTAACAATAGTCTTGCTTCTTCGTAAGAATTGGTAAGAATGTAATATTCTACCAGTAAAAGTGTAAGTTCCGTGGACTCTGGGTGTTGACCTAAGCCAACTTCAATGGCTTTTTTTGCCATACTCAAATTTGCAATGTCAATGTAGTACTGACCAATCTCTTCAAATTCGGTAGCATCAAAAAACTGAAGTTCATTTGTTTTGAGCATCAGTTCAAATCGTGAAACGGGTAGGTCAGAAAAATCACCAAATTGAAAATCCATGTATAGATCTTTTATATAAATCTACAGTTTAGATTTATTTGGAGTGTTAGATAAAACCTACAATTTTCAACAAAGTAATCAACAGTCTAAACTATCAAGAACTTGTAGGATTTTAGAGCAAGCATATCTTACTTGCTTTTTGCTAATCGTTAATGGAGGAGAAATACGAACTGCTTTAGGTTCAAACAATAAAAAAAACAGCAATATTCCATTAGTAAGTGATTGTTTAACAAGCTGTTGCGCAACTTCAGAGGATTCCATAATCAATGCTAGCATTAAGCCTTTTCCTCGAATTTCTTTGATTTTTTTATGGATAAGCAGTTTGCGAAAGAGTTGTTCTTTTACTTGGGTTTCTGCCATCAAATTACTGCTTAAAATAGTGGAAAGTGTTGCCCTACAAGCTGCTGCGATTACTGGATTTCCACCAAAAGTAGTGATATGACCTAGCGAGGGAGCTGCTTTTAGTTGTGTCATATAATGTTGTGCCGCGACAAATGCACCTACTGGAAGTCCGCCGCCCAGCCCTTTTCCAGTAACCAATATATCAGGCACCATTTCATGATCCATAAAAGCAAATAATTTTCCCGTGCGACCCATTCCTGGCTGAATTTCATCTAAAATGAGTAACGCACCAACTTCTAAACAGCGTTTTTTGATCTGTTTTAAGTACCCCCTTTTGGGTTGAATGAAGCCAGCGCCTCCTTGAATTGTTTCTAAAATTATTGCTGCGGTTTTGGTTGTAATCTGATTTATAGCATCAAAATCATTGAATTCAATAAATGATGTTCCTGGAATCAATGGGCGATACTTACTTTTTCTGTCTTCATAGCCCATAACACTCATGGCGCCCATCGTGTTACCGTGATAGGCTTTATTTGCGGCGATGATTTCTGCGCGGCCAGTTACTCGTTTTGCCAATTTAAGTGCTCCTTCTATGGCTTCTGTCCCTGAATTGGTTAGATAGGTGGTGTCTAAGGGCTGCGGCAAGTTGTCGGCAAGTAGTTTTGTTAATAGCACCGGTTCCTTCTGTACAAATTCTCCATAAACCATGACATGCAAATACTTTCTCAATTGCTTTTTAATAGCGCCTACCACTTTTGGATGCCTGTGTCCCAAACTACAGGCTGACACGCCAGCAACCAAGTCCAAATAGCTTTTGTTGTTTTGGTCGTACAAATAGCAGCCTTTAGCACGAACAATTTCTAACCTCATTGGGTAGGGGGTTGTTTGCGCTTGATATTTTTCAAACAATGACGCTAATTTTTCCATACCATTTATTGTTTTTTTTGATTTACCAACAACTTAGGTGCTACTTGCATAGTAAATTGTTCTAAATCTATGCCATGGAAAAGGTCTTCTTTTGTGGATATACGCTCATTTTCTCGCCAAGAAAAACCTAACATTTGACGCGTATTTTCAGGAAGTTCTTCTGGCGGATAAACTACACCATCAGGATTGGTAAAAAACGTTACTTTATCAATGGCGCTATCTACAAATGTTAGCCGTAAGGCGCTGCAAATAGCTTTGTCAATACCAACAAGGTCAAGGGTGTCATCGTCGTACAAGTAATAGACCATTTCTGTATTTTGAACCACATCAACTGTCTCTAAGCTTCGGCCATTAAATTTTCCTTTTAGCTGCAGCCCTTTTATTTGATTAAAATTGTTCAAGTCAAGAGTGTCTTGTTCGATAATAAATGCATTGTTGTAGATAAGTAAAGAATCTAAAACCTCCCTTTCCATATCAATAATCAAATGAATTTCATCTCCTGTCATCTGGCTTTCATCCGACCACAAAATAGGATTTCTATCTGCAATTTCTTGCGGAGTCAAAAACTGTAATTCTTTATCACTCATAGGTTGCCTGATAAGTCTTGCGCGCCCATTTTTTTGATTGAAATGAATGGAGTCAGATTTACCGCTGAGGTCTTCTTTGAAAATTCGTACATCGTGAAACCCTCTAAGGATTCGTTTTTCAGGTGGACCAGTCGCGATGAGTGTATCAGCATGTATAAAGATCGAGTCTTGTTCTACTAAGTTAATCGCGACCGCCCTGTGGGTAACCATTGCAGAATCTTGAGCCTTGAAAACTTGCCCGTAATTTCCTGTTAAAAATGTGTTGTTTATGGTGTCGGTTATGCGAATATTTTGTGTGGCGGCGGCATATTGCTTTTCATCGTCAAAATAGATGCTGTCGCCCATAATATTTCGATTATCATAATCGACAGATGCTTCTTTTTTAAAGAAGCCTAATTTGCGTTCTGTGTCATAGAAGCCTTGCTTGCAACGTACTACATAATCTTCCCCAATAATAGTTGTTTTTCCATAGAAAAAAGCATGCTTGCTTTCGGTATAAAAATCCATTCGAGCAGAAGTTATGGTAAAGTCTGGATTTGTAATGACAACTTGATTTTCAAATTGATACTTTTTACTTTCAGAGATATAGGTTCCTCGCTTGCTTGTGATGGTTGTAAGGCTATCGTAAACGGTTCCACTAGTAGGATAATAGGCCTTGTCAGCAATACGATCAAAGTAAAGGGTGTCGGTTTCGAGCAGCATATCAATGTTGTCAAGAATCACATTTTCTTTCGCAACAGCAAGCTTACGATTTCCGTCATAATTCACCAATTTGCTTGTGAGAACTAAGCTATCTCCTTGTTGGACACGCACATTCCCAATGGCGTTAAACCTATTTTCAGCCTTGTAAAAAAAAGCTTTATCTGACCACACATCCATACCTTGATGCACCAAATGCACTTGTTCGGTTGCGCTACGAGTTAGTATATTGGCGCCTGGAAAATTATCCTGATCTAACTGAAAAGATCCAGCTTTGCGTATTTCAATTTCTTGCTCTTGAGTACTCAATCCAAAAGACAAAAGCAACAGCAAACAAGAAGTGAATACAGGCTTCATTGGAGTTTATTCAGTGGAGCGAAAAATAGTTTGGGTTCGGTCTGGCCCAACAGATATAATATGAATTGGTGTTTCCACAAAATCTTCAATGAATGCTACATATTCTTTAAAGGTTTCAGGCAATTCTTTTTCGCCACACATTTGAGTTAAATCTTCATGCCAGCCCTTTAGTGTTTTATACTGCGGTGTTACTTCATCAGCGTTAAGCGAATAGGGAAGATGTTGAATTGTTTCCCCTCTGTATGTGTACGCGACACATACTTTAAGCTCATCAAAACCAGAAAGCACATCACCTTTCATCATCATCAGTTGCGTAACGCCATTGATTTCAACGGCATATTTTAACGCAACCAGATCAAGCCAACCACAACGACGCGCTCTTCCTGTGGTTGCACCAAATTCATGCCCAACACGCCCCATCGTTTCGCCGACTTCGTCAAAAAGTTCTGTTGGGAAAGGCCCGCTACCAACACGTGTGGTATAGGCTTTAAAAATTCCAAAAACCTCACCAATTCTATTTGGAGCAATCCCTAAACCAGTGCATGCCCCAGCAGCTGTGGTGTTAGAAGAAGTTACGAACGGATAAGTTCCAAAATCGATATCCAACAGCGATCCTTGTGCGCCTTCTGCTAATATAGGTTGCTTGTTTTGTTGTGCAATACGAAGATATTCCTCACTATCAACAAAAGAGACAGTTGATTTTAAATAAGAAACAGCATCAAAGAAAGCCGTTTCCAATTCTTCTATCGAAAACTCCAAAGAGACCTTCATGTTTTTAATCATGGCAAGATGTTTGTCTCGAAGGACAGCATACTTTTCTTTCCAAGTTGGTAGTTCAATATCTCCTATGCGAATGCCGTTTCTCCCCGTTTTGTCCATGTAAGTCGGGCCAATCCCTTTCAAAGTTGATCCAATTTTAGCCTTTCCTTTAGCCATTTCAGAGGCGGCATCCAATAACCGGTGAGTTGGCAAAATAAGATGTGCTTTTCTAGAGACTAATAGCGATTCACTAACGTTGATATCAAAAGGAGCTAGGTTTTCCAACTCCTGTTTAAATATCACGGGGTCAATAACAACTCCATTTCCAACTAAGTTTGTTGCTTTTGGGTGAAAAATTCCTGAAGGTATGGTGTGTAAAACGTGTTTAATTCCTTCAAATTCAAGTGTGTGTCCTGCATTGGGGCCGCCTTGAAAGCGCGCAATAATGTCGTACTTCTTAGTAAGTACATCTACAATCTTGCCTTTTCCTTCGTCGCCCCACTGTAAGCCTAAGAGTAAGTCAATGGCCATGAATGGTTTTTATTTAGTGTTTTTTTTAGTGCCGTAAAAATAAAGGGAATGCGCGTGGATATCGATATTAAAAACTTCCTCAATGGTTTGTTTTATAGCTTGGATACGAGGGTCGCAAAACTCCTTGACGTCACCGCTGTCGGTTAGAATTACATGATCGTGTTGTTTGTCAAAATACGACTTCTCATATTGTGCATGCTGCAATCCAAATTGATGTTTACGCACCAACCCGCACGCTAATAATAGCTCGATGGTATTGTAAAGCGTAGCACGACTAACACGATATTTTTTGTTTTTCATTTTAATATAAAGCGATTCAATATCGAAGTGTTCATCACTCAAATATATTTCTTCTAAAATAGCAAAGCGTTCGGGTGTTTTTCGATGCCCGTTGCTGTCCAAAAACTGAACAAACACATTCTTTACAATTTCAAATTCGTTTTTCATTTCGAAAGTCCAAAAAACAAAGATACGTAACCGATTTTAATCCCGTACTACTTTATCAATCCCAGTAACTTTTTCGAGCTTATTAATAAGTACATACAGCGTTGAGGCATGACGGACATGAAGCTTTATTTCACCTGTGAATGTCCCGTTTTCAGTATCAAAATGAATTTGGGTAATGTCAACATTATGTGCATTGGAAATTAAGTTAGTCACTTCATTAACAAGACCCAGTCGGTCTATGCCAGAAAGGCGGATACTTCCCGTAAAGAAACCTTTTGACGAATCTACCCATTTGGCGCTTACAATTCTGTAGCCGTAGTTGGAATGCAAACTAATTGCATTAGGGCACTCGTTTTTGTGTACTTTGATACCGTCGTTTATGGACACGAAACCAAATACTTCATCCCCAGCAATAGGATTGCAACAGGGGCTTAAAGTATAGTCGAGCGTTTCTTGATTTTTCCCAAAAACCAACATGTCATAAAAAGAAGAAATCGGCCCACCATTTACATCATTCTGCTTTGTTTTGTCGCTGGGTCGACGCTTAAAAAGTTGCCAAAAACGACTGTTTTCCTCAGCAGCAAACTTTTTAAGCATTTTATTATCAATTGTTCCAATTCCTATTCGATAGTACAAATCCAAACTCGTTTTGAGTTTGAAATAAGAAACCATTGCGTTAATGATGCGATCATTGAATTTGAATTTCATTTGGCGCAGTTTTCGCCTTAATAACTCCTTACCTTCATCGGCAATTTCCCGTTCTTCTGTTCTTAATGCGGTTCTAATGGCAGATCGTGCTTTTGAAGTAATCACATAGTCAAGCCAGCTTGAAGTGGGTTTGGCCGTTTCTGAGGTAATAATCTCAACTTGATCACCACTATTGAGCTCAAAATTTAGGGGAACAATTTTTCCGTTTACTCGCGCACCTCTTGTTTTTCTACCTACTTCACTATGAATTGAAAAGGCAAAATCCACAGGTGTTGCCCCTTTTGGAAGTGATTTTAAATCCCCTTTTGGAGTAAACACAAAAATTTCACTTGCATATAAGTTAAGTTTAAATTCTTTAACAAAATCAACTGCGTCTGTATCTTGCGATTCCAAAACTTCACGTAATCTATTGAGCCAGAGTTCCATCCCCCCTTCGTTTTGATCACCATGCTTGTATTTGAAGTGCGCAGCATATCCTTTTTCTGCAATTTCGTGCATTCGCTCCGATCGTATTTGCACCTCAACCCACTTACTACCTGGCCCTACAACGGTGATGTGGAGCGCTTCATACCCAGTTGATTTTGGCGAGGAAATCCAATCGCGTAAACGAGTTGGGTTGGGTTGAAAATGATCAGTTATTATTGAATAGATTTTCCAAGCCAAGAATTTTTCTTGTTTTGGGGTGGATTTATAAATAATACGAACAGCAAATCGATCAAAAACTTCATCAAATCTTTTGTTTTTGAGTTGCATTTTTCTACGGATTGAAAAAATACTTTTAAATCTTCCTTCCGTTATAAACTTGACACGCTCTTTTGCTAAATGATTTTGCAGCTGTTCGGAGAAACTATTAATATAGTCTAGTTGCTCTTCCTCACTTTCTTTAATTTTTTGTTCAATAGCATCGTAAACATCTGGTTCTGTATATTTAAATGCCAAATCCTCGAGCTGTGTTTTTATATTGTACATCCCAATTCGATGCGCCAAAGGTGCATAGATGTAGAGTGTTTCGGAGGCAATGCGGACTTGCTTTTCTTCCGGCATAAACTCCAGGGTCATCATGTTATGCAAGCGATCTCCAATTTTGATGAGAATAACCCGAACGTCATCGTTCATGGTTAAGAGCATTTTTTTGAAGTTTTCAGCTTGTACGGAAACCCGCTTGTCTTTACTTAATTTAGATATTTTAGTAAGCCCATCGACAATTTTAGCAACGCTTTTGCCAAACATAAGTTCTATATCCTCTAGCGTCAAAGAGGTGTCTTCAACTACGTCGTGCAACAGTGCAGCGGCTATAGAGGTGGCTCCCAATCCTATTTGATCTGCTACAATTTGCGCTACCGCAATAGGGTGTAAAATGTAGGGTTCTCCGCTTTTGCGGCGTTGTTCTTTATGGGCATCAACGGCTGTTTCAAAAGCCAGTCGAATGAGTTTTATATCTGCGGGTGACAACGATAAATAAGTATTGCGAAGCAAGTTTTTATACTCTTGTGCAATAATTGCATTTTCTGAAATTTCTTTCGTTGACATACGTTAAAGATACAAAAATTAGCTATTCCGTTGACGAACCGTCTCGTAAGCTAAAACGGAAGTTGCAACGGAAACATTAAGCGAATCGACATTCCCTAACATAGGTATTTTTACAGCCGTTACTTCTTGGTCACGCCAAAAATCACTCAAGCCTTTTGCCTCGCTTCCCATTACAAATGCTGTTGAGGCTTTGTAATTTGCTTTATTGTAAAAAATGCTTTTTTGAAGCGATGCTGCGTAGATATTAATCTTATTTTTTTGAAGAAAATGCTTAGCCTCTTCATTGCTACACACAAAAAGTGTTGCCGAAAAAAAACCACCTACGCTAGAACGAATCACATTTGGATGGTGAATATCAGTATGTTCCTCAGTAATAATCACGGCATCTACCCCAGAGGCGTCTGCTGTTCTTAAAATAGCACCAAGATTTCCAGGTTTTTCGATGGATTCCAATACAATAACTAACGGGTTTTTATTGTGAGGCTGCCAAGATTTTAATGAATTGTTTTTTTGATTTACAATCCCAACAATTCCTTCAGTGCTACCACGGATCACCATTTTTTGATAAACAGCCAATGAAACTGAAATAACAGTGATATGGTTGTTAAATGTCTTAATCCAGGAAGCAAAATCTTGTTTTGCGAAAATTTCAGGGCACCAAAAGAGCGTTGAAATGGTATAGTGTGCCAAATGCGCTAAGCGCAACTCACGACTCCCCTCGACCACAAACTGTTTTTTTTCAGTACGTTTCTTGCCTTTAGATTGTAAGAGAATACAGTCCTTAATTACAGTATTTTGCGTACTTGAAATATGTTTCATTGTACTAATTTTTGGAGTTATTTAATTTTAATATAATAACAAATGTTAGTAAAGCACAAATAATTGTTATAGATTAGCCATCAGCTAAAATTAAACCTATTTTGTTAACAGCAGTAATTGTCGACGACGAAGCTCGCAATATCGCACTTTTCTCTCATTACTTAGAAAAGTATTGCCCAAATGTCAAGCTTGAAGCGTTTTTTACAAAAAAATCAATCGCTGTTGATTACCTTATTTCCAATAAGCCAGATATTTTATTTTTAGATGTTGTTCTTGATAAAGGCAGCGGTTTTGATGTTTTGGATGAAGTTGGATATGAAAATATGCAAGTGGTTATGTGTACTGCACATGATGAATTTGCCGCTACGCGCTATTCGGTATCAAGTAGTTGATTATCTACTAAAACCCATTGAAATTCAAGATCTTATTGTAACGGTAAATAAAATTGAAGCTAAAAGTAAAAGTAGAAATGGAAAGCAAGTTTTTGATGCTGATTTATTAACGCAATTGAGCACTGGGCATCGCCCAATTCCACAGCGTTTTGCTATGTCAGACAGATCTTCAATTGATTTTGTCTCTTTAGATGACATTATTTGCGTTGAAACACATAAAGGCAAGGATAAAACAGAAGTGGTTGTTAAAGGCCACGAGAAAAACGAGTTCATACTTTCTAATACCCCGATAAAAGAAGTTGAAAAAAAACTTCAATCCACAGGAACTTTCTTTCGTGTGAGCAGGAGTTGTTTAGTATGTGTTACTGCAATTAAGTCTATTCTCAGAAACGCTCAGTATACCATTGTATTAACAAATGGGAAGAAAATATTTATCTCTCGAAATGGATATAAAACACTTATTGATTTTATGGAAAAAAATTTTGAAACAAAGGTTTAACTTTTTTATTGGCATGGGCTTTAGTATTTTTGTATAGTTATGGCCACAAAAATTTCTCTTACCAATCAGTTTATTGACTTAGAACACGAATTCGGCGCGCATAATTATCACCCATTGCCTGTTGTTTTGGACAAAGGGGAAGGCGTTTATCTATGGGACGTTGATGGGAAAAAGTATTTTGATTTTTTATCAGCCTACTCTGCAGTAAATCAGGGACATTGTCATCCAAAAATTATTCAAGCACTCCAAGACCAAGCACAGCAACTCTGTTTAACGTCACGCGCATTTCATAATAGCGCATTTGGACCTTTTGCAGCGTTCATCACAGCATATTTTGGGTTTGACAAAATACTTCCTATGAATTCTGGTGCTGAAGCCGTGGAAACCGCCATTAAAATTGCCCGGAAATGGGGTGTAAAAAATAAAGGAATTTCACAGGAGCAAGCACAAATTGTAGTTTGTCACAATAATTTTCATGGGAGAACCACAACCATAATTTCGTTTTCTGACGACCAAGTAGCTAAAAAAGATTTCGGGCCTTATACACCTGGATTTATTTCCATCCCGCACAACGATACTAAAGCCCTTGAAGCAGCTTTTGCATCAAATAAAAATATTGTTGGATTTCTTGTTGAGCCCATACAAGGTGAGGCTGGAATTTTTACTCCAGATGAAGCATATCTACGTAATGTTCAACAGTTATGCCATGAGTACAAAGTGCTTTTTATTGCTGATGAAATCCAAACAGGAATTGCTCGAACGGGTTCTCTGTTAGCTGTTTGTGGAGATTGTAGTTGCGAGTCATCGTGTTTGCGCCAAACCGACACATTTGCTGCACCTGATGTTTTGATTTTGGGTAAGGCGATTAGCGGAGGTGTTTATCCAGTTTCGGCAGTTTTGGCAAATAACGATGTGATGGGTGTTATTCAACCCGGTGAACACGGGAGTACTTTTGGTGGAAATCCGATTGCGGCTGCGGTTGCTACAGCGGCATTGAAGGTTGTAAAAGACGAAAATCTTGCACAGAATGCACGCACACTTGGTCAGCTTTTCCGCAATGCCATAAACGAATATATCAAAACCAGTAGTATTGTTACACTTGTTCGTGGAAAAGGGTTGTTGAATGCAATTGTTATAAACGACACACCAGAAAGTGATACTGCATGGAACATATGTTTGGCACTAAAAGAAAACGGCTTACTGGCAAAGCCAACACATGGAAATATTATCCGTTTCGCCCCTCCATTAGTAATGACCGAAGACGAGCTTATGGCTTGTGTTAAGATTATTACAAAAACGTTGCGAACCTTTGAGCCAAACTAAATGTGATGGATGTAATCTATCTCGATAACGCTGCAACAACACCTATTCTACCAGACGTAGTTGATGCTATGCATCAAACGCTAAATACTTGTTACGGGAATCCATCTTCAGTTCATGCTGCTGGCCGATCTGCCAAAGTTAAAGTTGAGTCTGCACGAAAATACATTGCCAAACAATTAGGCGTACTGCCACAAGAAATTATTTTCACTTCGGGTGGGACAGAAGGCGATAACACCATTTTACAATGTGCAGTAGATCATTTGGGAGTCAAACATATCATCAGCTCACCTATTGAGCATCATGCTGTCTTACATCCCTTGGAGCACCTTGCATCGCAAGGTAAGATATCGCTTCATTTAGTAAAAATTTTACCAAATGGACTTCCGGATATGAATGATTTGGAAAAGTTGCTTTCTGAAACTCCAGACAAGAAACTAGTGAGTTTGATGCACATAAATAACGAAGTTGGCACTGTCTTGGACATAGAATCAGTTGGAAGCCTTTGCCATAACTACAATGCGCTTTTTCATTCAGATACTGTGCAATCAATAGGGCATTTCCCAATGAATTTGGGCGCATTACCAATTGACTTTGCAGTTGCATCGGCGCATAAGTTTCATGGTCCAAAAGGGGTTGGATTTTTGTACGCAAGAAAGCAAACCGCTTTGGGCGCTTTACTTTTGGGTGGCGCACAAGAACGAGGTATGCGCGCTGGTACCGAGTCGGTACACAATATTGTTGGTATGGAAGTGGCGCTGCGCTCTTCATACAAAACCATGGAGGCAGATACAGAGAAACTTAAGATCCTTAAAACACATTGTATGCAAAGCTTGCAAGAAGCCTTACCTGGAACTGTTTTTAACGGTGCTTGTAGTGATTTTGATTGTAGTACACATACTATTGTCAATGCGCGCCTTCCCATAAACGAAAAAAAGGCTCAACTGCTTCTCTTTCACCTCGATTTACAAGGAATTTGCTGTTCAAAAGGGAGTGCATGCCAGTCGGGCAGCGAGTTGGGATCTCACGTACTTAATACACTGCTTACAAAAGAGGAAAACAAATCACCATCTCTTCGATTTTCGTTCTCGGCACACAATTCTAAAGAAGAGATAGATAAGCTAGTAGATGTACTAGTGGCTTACGTCAACAGTTAAAATCGTGCGCTAAGCTTTACGTTGAACACGCGGGGCGT
Source organism: Flavobacteriales bacterium (assembly GCA_003331305.1). Lineage (GTDB taxonomy): Bacteria > Bacteroidota > Bacteroidia > Flavobacteriales > Flavobacteriaceae > UBA7446. Next base: position 158,761 of record QOQB01000003.1, read on the forward strand.
CATGTAGTTAGGAATGGCAAACTGGCGTTGGGTATAGACATCTCTGACCCAGGTGTTTGTGATGGCATTTTGTACGTCAAACACATTAATAATTTCGACACCAATTTGCAATTCATCAAAAGTGCGAAAAGTGTTTTTAAAACGCGTATCGTCTTTAATCACATACAAAAACCCAATATCAGCACGTTTGTAGTCGCGAAGTCTATTTTGATAGTCATATGCGTCAGCATAACTTGGCGATCCGCCTGGCAAGCCAGTATTGTACACCAAATTCAGGTTCATTTTCAAAAATGGCATCCGTGGGACATAGTCTTGAAAAAGCATCGCAAATTTTAGTCTTTGGTCGGTTGGGCGATCAATGTTCCCTTTATCGCTTTGGTTTTCTTCAGCTTTTAAAAGTCCCAAGCTTATCCATGATTCTGTCCCTGGAACAAACTCACCATTTAAGCGCGCATCTAACCCATACACCCACGCCTTGGTATCGTTATTGGCTGAATAACGTATTCGCACATTTTCCAGTGTATATGGGTTTACGTCCCATAAATACTTGTAGTAAGCTGCTGCTTGAAACACAAAAGGCCTACCCCAGAGCGAAAACTTTCGATCATGACTTGAGACAACATGGATTGACTGCTGCGGTTTTACGTCTGGATTGATATTTCCGTTTCTGTTTCTTAATTCCCGGTAAAATGGAGCTTGTGTATAGCTTCCAAGCGATAAGCGTGATACCACATTTGGATTTTTTACAGGCTGTAAACTCAACTGAAAACGTGGACTAAAAAAAGTACTTCCAGAGTTGTTGAAATTTGTCAATTTCCAATGATGTAAACGAACTCCTGCAGAAATCCAAGCTACATTATTGGCCATTAAAAAGCGATTATTCCATTGTAAATAGCCAGAAATTCTATTAAGCGTACTTTGTTGCGTTGCCCTAATGTTATTGAACAACACCAATGGTCCGACAAATGGATCATATGGCTGGTTTTTTTTTGCCTCAAGTGCTGGAGGACGAATAGAGAACCCAGCAGAATCAACCTTTTCCCATTCTACTATACGGTCGCGAATGTCTTCTGACTTAAGTTGAATTCCCCAGCGTAATTCATGTTTTTCCCCAACATGTTTTCCTGCAATATCAATGGAACTAATTAATGCATCAAAATCGTTTCTGCCATGGGTATGTTGGCTTCCAACGCCTTCTGCAAAGGAGATTTCTCCCAAGTCTTCTGATCCAATTTCAGCATTAGGAGACCCCAATAAGTATTGCGCCAGTATGTCAAAATACTCTTGTTCTTTGGTGTGATAGACTGAAGTAGTTAGGGTGTATTGCGTTTTTTTATTGGGCTCGTATGTAGTTTTAAGTGCACCTAAATAGGTTTGATATACATCTTTTTCTTCGCCGCTGTAATACACGATGAGCGATCGAGGGTCAGCTATTGTTCCAAAATTGGTTTTTCTTGTTTGCGGCGCGTAATTGTAATCATTTTTAGATATAGATCCTAAAAACTGAAACTTCCAAGACTCCTGTTTTTGAAAAGTGACAAAGGTTTGTATATCAGCAAAAGAAGGTTGAAATTGGGCGCTCGTTTCTTTCTGATTTACAAGAAGTTGATTGTCACGAAAGCGAGCCCCAAAAATAGCAGAGATGTTATTTTTTACAGTGCTGTGGCTTATACTTCCACCAAGCAAACTTGCTTCAACACTTGTTTCTGATTTTGCGGGGGTTTTATAAGTGATGTCTAAAACGGAGGAAAGCTTATCTCCATAGCTAGCCTCAAACCCGCCGGCTTTAAAGGCAACATGCTGTATGAGATCTGGATTGAGAAAGCTCAGGCCCTCTTGTTGTCCAGCTCTGATAAGTGTGGGGCGGTAAACTTCAATTCCATTAACATATACCAAGTTTTCATCATAATTTCCACCTCTTACAGCATATTGTGTACTTAGCTCATTATTGGAATTTACACCTGGTAAACTCAACAGTAGGTTTTCAACTCCTGCGTTGGCTCCTGTGATAGTCCGAATAGTTTTGGGCGATAGCACTGTAACGCCACGAACAGTTGCTGATCTATTGCCTTGCACAATAACTTCACCAATTTGTTCAGTTTTGGTGTTCATCACAGGATGAAGTTCATTAGATGTATTGGGCTCTAGGTTTATGGATATGGTTACAACTTTATGTGAAATATGAGAAAATGTGATTTCAATCTGCTTGGTTGAAGGAATAGTAAGCTGATAAAAACCGTTTTCATTTGTGGTAGTCCCGATGTTAAGACTTGTAGTGATGCTCACAAACGGGATGGGCTGTTGGCTGTCATTGGTAACGACTCCCTGAATGCTAGCATTTTGGGCAACTATTCCTAACGAGCTTAACCAAAGCAACACTACTACAATACGTCTATTCATTCTTTACGGTAAAACGTTGCTTCAAATGTAGTATTGTTACCCGCTTTATCCCAAACAATTAGCTTTAATTTATGCTTTACTTGCGAAAGTTTTATAGGATCTTTAAATCGAAACGTAAGCTCATTCTTTTTTTGTTCATACTCAAACAATACCCATTTGCCGTTTAGTAATCCCTCAAAACGATCAATACCTGAACCTAAATCCCTAATGGTAAAACGAATATCCTTCTCTAGTGAAATCCATCTGTTGTTAATTTTTTTTTGATCTGTTATTGTAGGGGGGATGGTATCTTGGAGTACCGCAATTGCTCCAGTGCTTTTCAGTTTTGCGGTAAAATTCCCATTGCGGTTTCTTTTGGCTATAAATCCCCAGCGGTTAGCTTTCTTGAGGGCGAGATATTCTCCGTGCAGCGTATCTCTTTTTTCAAGTGTAATTTTATAAGGCTTGTTAAAATATGCGTAGGGATTTTCAATTTTTAGGGTATCGCTGTCCATAAAAATATCAAGTGGCATAGTGTTGCTAAAAGATTTGGCATCAAAGTAAAGTTGAACGTCATCGAATTCAAAAAGATAATCTCTTTTGGGATCAATAGCTTTTCCTTTGTGTGGAGGTTTTTTTTGTACCCAAACCTCTTCTTTTTTTCCAATAATTGGGACAGCTAAATAGGTGTTGTTTCCTGCTACATCCCTTAGGATTACATTATACCTATAGTTCATTCCTTCTTGAATTTCAACCAATCCATTTTCTGAAAAGTCCACTAAGTCTACCGGGAAAGTAAATGGGTTAAAAAGACGCATTACTTTCTTTTTTGTATCCACGTAATGCTCATAATCTATCAGTTTGTGCATTTCAGTGGTGTCGTCAAACGACAGCGTATCAAAACGCACATGAAAGCGATCAATTCCATTAAGATTTGCCAAAACCTCAAAAGTTCCATTTTTGTTGTAAGATCCGTCTTGTCGATCAAATTGCTCAAGTCCAAAACCTATTTTACCAATAGCAACTACAGGGTCAGCTACGTAAAGGCTGTCGTTTTTTTGGGTAATACTTAGTTGTATTTTTTCTTCTGATTGATTCACAATACCATCAATGGGATATGCATATACCTGCTTGACAACAGGTTTTCTAGTATCTGAAATATAAACACCGTCAAGCAACGGATTAAATGGAATTTGGTTTGCGCTAGTGCGAAGTTCAAAATGCAAATGAGGCCCAAAAGAAGATCCTGTATTGCCCGAATAACCAATAACCTCTCCTTTCACAACAGGAATGTCGCTAGGTTCCGGGTAAAAATTGATTGTATAACTTTTTTGTTTATATTGTTTTTTTCGCACTGTAGGTACAATTTTCTCACTGTACCGTTTTAAATGTGCATACACGCTGGTAGTTCCATTGGGATGGTTGATGTATAGTGCTTTTCCGTATCCTCCTTGTTGAATTTTTATTCGAGACACGTAACCGTTTGCTACGGCGCGCAAAGGTAAACCTTCTTTGCTTTGCGTTCTTATATCGATTCCAGCATGAAAGTGTGTTCCCCGTAATTCTGCAAAAGTCCCTGACAGTTGTATGGGAATATCTACTGGCGATTGGTAGTATTGTGCCGTGGAAAGCCAACAACAGAAGATGCTACTGAGTAAGATTATGCGGTTCATAAAAACAAATGTACAGCATTCTTGAACAAAGCTTATTTAGCATTACTTGTAAAAATGTGATAGCTTAGGTACATTTGAGTTGAATTTCATCTTTATGGAAACAGTAGAACATTTAGAGCAGTTAGAAAGCCAATTATACGAATTGATAGATCGTTTTCAGGCAATGGAGCAGAAAAATCAAGCACTCGAAAAAGCATTATCAGAGACCACAAATAAACTGGAAAAGAAACATGAGGTATCGCGTAATTGGCAAGAAAAATATGATGCGCTAAAATCTGCTCAAGGAATTAATACTGGAGATATGGCTGCAAAAAAACGTGCACTCCATCATATCGATGCCTTAATTAATGAAGTTGATGCATGCATTGCGCAACTTGAAATCGGAGACTAATGCAGAAAATTAAATTATCTATAGCAGATAGAGTATATCCGCTGAGTGTTCCTGAGGGTGAGGAATCAATCTTACGAGAAGCCGCAAAAAGTATAAACACCATGATGGAACATTTTGAAAAGAATTACGCAGTGAAGGATAAACAAGATGTATTGGCCATGTGCGCTTTACAAATTGCAGTTCAGGCAAGTAAAGACAAAGATGTAACAGCTAACAAACAGATTGAGATTCAGAAAAAAGTTGTACATTTAAAAAAGTATTTGGAGGCACAATTGCCTTCTTAATGCCCAGCCTACATCAGGTATATTTTTTGATAAACTCAACGCTAATTTAATTCGAAGAGGTGAGTTTTGAGTGCTAAAGCATGCCGCATTTGCGGACCCTTGAACACTCAGGTAGCCTCAAACCTGTTTATTTCGAGTTTATGCAAAACTTACCAGGTGTAGGTTTTTTAGTAATTCGTTGGAAGCTTGTTCTGTTCAAATAGTTTGTGAATCCATAAAATCACAACGCCAAATCCAACTGCAGAAATAATCAAAATCACGTTTTGCAACCCCGTCACGCTGAACGATAATTTGACCAGAATGGTGGAAATTACAAAACCTGAATTGCGTATTACTTTGTTAAATTTATCTGTGTGTGCAAATGAAAACAACACCAATAGTACATCTACTAAAATGAGCACTGTGAAAAAATCATCGAAAAAAACAGCGTTAATATCTAGCCCTTTTTTTAATCCTGATTGTAATTCAGTTATATGAATTGCCCAGTCAATTACATTATATAACGCAATGACAATAAAGACAGGCACCAATAATACGGCCAGTGCTTTTTTAAACTTTACAAACTGAATTAATTCAGGTCTAGTTTCGGTTAACTTTAATAGCTTCCTAACGCGAAACTTATTCATTTTATAAAATAAATGGATAAGTAAAAACAATATAATGGTGGCAATGATGTCATAAATAAATTGAAGGTTTTGGGTGTTTTCAAACCAATTTCCTTCAAGAGATATGTTAGATAAATCTTTATACAATCGCCTAATGACTATAAGCATGATTATTTCGTACTGTTTTCCAATGTAAATAGTCATGGACTTTGGTAAATAGTATATTAACAAATACACCTCGTAGATAAGAATAAATGAAAATGGGGTGTAGATTGCAGAAATGGGATTGGTAAATAATTCCCCTGAAAATGTAGAGTCTAAAATATTTAATTCGTTTAGCGCGATGATGGCCAAATGAAGGACAAAACTTATAATTGCAATGTTTATAATAATTTTTTCACTAAACTTTTTGGTCTTTTCGTCCAAAAGCTTGGCATATAGCAGCTGAAACATGTAGTTAAAATTTTCTTCAAGATATAAATTTTATCAAAAATTGACCGAATTTATTTGTACTTCGCACACAGTGCAGGTTATATTTGTAAAAAAATAGATGCACACTTTTGAAGAAATAAAAACTCATATTGAAGCCCTTGGCTTTAATGTTGTTTCGCATGATTTTGTCCGCCCTTGGGGAGGATTTTTGGTAATTGACGAAATACAAGCACAAGACTTTGCAAATGAATTTTTTTCTGGTTTAGATGTTGATTCGCTTCGAATAGGTGGAAAACTAAGCCCCAAAATTTTAATCGTAAAGCCCAAAGCTCGCTTGTCGTGGCAGTATCATCACCGTCGTGCTGAGATTTGGCGTGTCTATAAAGGTACTGCTGGAATTATTCGCTCTGTAACAGACGATCAAGGCGAAGTAGAAGTGCTCAAAAAAGGCGATCAAGTACGTTTGCAACAGGGCGAACGTCACCGTTTGGTGGGTTTAACAAGTCTTGCGCTTATAGCTGAAATTTGGCAGCATACCGACGCTGAAAACCCCTCAGACGAAGACGATATTGTTCGTGTTTCAGATGATTTTGGAAGGTAATGCGCTTTACGGAATCCTTTACACCACTACACGTTATTCAGCAGAAACTCGCAAGACTTTCACACGCTGAATTGCATCAGTCTCAGCAGGGTAAGTGGAATATATTGCAACACTTGTATCACTGTTGGATGGTGGAACGTGGTGTGTTGGCGTATATAAAGCTCAAAACCCAAGACCCTACCGCTTTGGTTGATGTTTTGGTACAAACGCGTTTAAAATTCACAATCTTTTTTATAGCCCTCAGGCTAGGGGTTTTAAAAGTTAAAGCACCAGATGTTGTACAGAAATTTCCTAACGAAATGAGTTCAGTTGATTTGCTTGATAAATGGAAAAAGACCCGACAAGAAGCCGATGTTTTTTTTGTAAACTTTCCTGATAATCTTGCCCAAAAGGGAGTTTTCAAACACATGTATATTGGAAGGCTGAACAAGGGTTTGACGCAAAAATTCATTCGCCTCCACTTGCGTCATCATTTGCGCTTAGGTCGCTTATAATTCGATTAAGTAGCCTAGTGAAAGTAGAATAAAACCAGAATTTTTGAGTCCTTCCTCGCTTGGCAATGCTTTGGGCGAATTAAATGTATATTCTATTTCTACATCCCAATTTCCAAAGTCAAGCTCAACAGGTATTCCAACCTCGGTATTCAGTAATTGAAAATAATTTGTATTTACATACTCAAACTGTCTTGGCCTAATAAAAACCAGTTCGCTGACAGTCTGGTTCCCCCAAAAGAATCCTATTCGTGGGCGTAAAGAAATATCAAATAATTTAGTGTCAAGTATATCAATGGAAATATAGGTGTTGTTTGAAACAAATGTTGAGCTAGCACCCCCAAATAAATATCCCAGTGTTAAAGTATTTCTGAACCACTTTTTACGAAAGCTTAGCCCTGCGGTTAGACGGTGGTTGTTTAGATCGGCTACGTCTTGACTGTAGGATGAATACGAGTACACACCAGATGCTAAAAGTGTTTTTCTCTTATTGAGATAGTTTGAATATCCGCCACTGAGTGTAACAAAATCCCAGGTTGGATTTACGCCACTGTAATACCCAGCATTAAGATTTAAAAAGAAATTATCTCCATCTATGTAGCTTATGCTTGGAAACATACTGTACTGATTAACGCCAAAATCACGCCCAGAAAATAGCGTTTTGTTGTTGTAAATTACTGTAGTGTATAAATAATCTTGCTTTTTCAGTTTGTCAAATAGTTCTAAAACATCTAGACTGTCGGAGACAAAAAGATCATCTAAAATGACATCTGCTTCGGATAACTCAACTTCTTGAGCTGTACACAAAGCAGATATCATAACAAAAAGAAGTGTTGCTTTCCGCATGTCTTAAATATAAAAAAGGGGTCAAAGACCCCTTAAAATTTATCCATTTTTCTTTTTCCGTTCTTTCCAATTTTGCTTCCGCTCTTCAAACTGTTCCTTTCTCTCTTTCATGTTACGCAGACGATTTTTCATTTGCTTTCGTCGTTGCCTAAGTGCTTGTCTTTGCTCGTCAGTTATAGTTGCACGAAGCTCTTCTTTAAGAACTTTTATTTCTGCTTTTCTAGCAGCAAGTAAATCTTTTTGAGCATCAGTAAATGTGGCCCTAAGGGCTTCTTGACGTTCTTTTCTATTAAGTTCTTTATTTTCTAAAATCGCAAGCTGCTCATCGGAAAGACTTGCCTTGAATTCTTCGCGGTTTTGTAGTACGGCTTCTTTTTGTGCTTTAAGCATTTCCAATTGCTCAGGCGTGTATATTTGTCCCTTTCCTTTCAATTCATTGTCTTGTGCCAGGGCAATTTGCACAATCAAAATGGCTACTATTAGCGAGGTTTTTTTGATGGTTTTCATATTATTTATTTTTTGTGTTTGTTGTTTAGACCTTAGCTTTTATAAATAGTTTTGATTAGACGTCGTTTAAAACAAAATTCTCATCAAACCATTGATCAAATTCATCTTCAGAGACATCTAATGATTCAATGGTAAGCTGTTCAAACGAATCACTGGGTGTATCAAATAGGCTAATGGAAAATCCACCGATGGCTAGTATAAATGAAGCAGCAACAGCTAGGAGACTTTTTCTCCAATTAGACATAACCGTTTTTTGCATTTCTGTTTGGCCCTCTATAAATATGAGCATTTCATTTTTAGAATGTTCTATATAGCCTTTGGGTGTTTTATATCCCAATTGTTCTTTATGTACATGTTCCTTTTTCATATGGCTTCTATTACGTGTATTGTTACTTTTTCTTTTGCCGCATAATATGCTGTTTTAATCGAATTGGTGTTCCATGAGGTAATTTTTGAAATTTCATCAAATGTTAGTTCGTCAAAATATTTCATCTGAAAAATACGACGTTGTTTTTCAGTGAGTTTTGACAAAGATTCATGCAATGCGTGGCTAGCAGTGTCTAAATCAAAATAGGGGTCAGCCGTTAGGTGTGCAAAGTAATCGTTTGTCTCATTTCTGTCATTATAACGCAGCTTTTGATTTTTATCCAACAGCCGAATGGATTCGTTATAGGCAATGCGGTAGCACCATGTTTTGACGCTACTTTTATATTTAAAATTCTTCAGGCCTTTAAAAATCCGTATATACGTATTTTGGAGTGCGTCATTAGCACTTTCGTGGTGTTTTACTAGCTTTCTAATATGCCAATATAACATTTCATGATACGCATTTGAAATTGCGGATACCGCCAATTCAAACTGCTTGTTTTTGATGCATTCCACAATGTGTACTTCGGATACCAAAGGTAAGTTTAAGACTTAGACCAATGTAATATAAAAAAGTTTGAGCGACTAAGGGTTTTTTTTAGGATTTATTAAATAATGAAAGGAAACCAGCACAGAGCAACTATTCATCATAATATTTTCTAATAAATCATGAACATGCAATTTTTCCTTAAGCTAGATTTCTCAAAAAATATGTTTTTAGAAAAATTCAACATATTTTAGCAAATCAAATAATTACATCATAGCAATATGAAACCACTCTTTACTATAGTTTTTATTTTTTTGTATTCATTTGTTTTATCTCAAGAAACAATGCTTCCAAGTCCGGATGATTTTGAAGGTGATGTTAATGTGTCAGCAAGCGACGAAACTGGTACTTGGGAAAATAATGGTACCGAAATGGATCCTACTTTTTACAATGGTATCCGTTATCAACCCGATGATGCTGAAAACACCATTATTACAATATCTGAAGATCCAACTAATTCATCTAATAAAGTTTTGAAATACGACGATAAGGGAACAAATTTCTATGCAAATGTTAAGTATCAGACAGAGAAGAAAATGGACTTATCAAATTATAACAAGTTTGTTATTCGTGCTTTTGTTGAGTCTGGGTTTGAGGGAACTAAAAGTGGGGAAATTAATTATCCATCATTATCATTTAGGTTACAAAACAGAGAATTGTCCTCTCCTTGGGATACAGATAAAAGAATTCACAAAGAACTATTGAAAACTGATGAATGGGTTACTGTTGAATTTGATTTTAGTAAAGAATTTGGTGATGAAGTTATCAATGACACTCAGTACGATCAAATTGTTATACAGTTCAATATGGAGGGTGCTAATGAAGCTGTTATTGGATATTTGGATGATCTTACCATTTCTCAAGGTAGTGCATACGTACCTGATCAAACTATGAGTCCTGTTGGTGATGATTTTGAGAGCAACGTAAATGTTGATGCAAATAATGACAGTACGTACAATAATGGAATTCGTTATCAGCCCGGTAGCCCAGGTAATGAAGCTGTTGAGCTTACAGTTGTTTCAGATCCAACAGACGATTCCAATAAAGTTTTAAAATATAATGACACTGGTAATTATTGGACCCAAATGCGGTTGCAATATGAAAACAAACTGGATTTAAAAACCTTAAACAAATTCACTGTTCGTGCATATGTTCCATCAGCTTTAATGGATGGTAATTCGAGCGGCTCTACAGATTATCCTTCATTATCTTTTAGATTACAAAACATAGATCTTTCAGCACCATATAATTCTGATAAGCGTATTCACAAAGAGTTAGTGGCTGACCAATGGAATACAGTTGAGTTTGATTTTAAACGTGAATTCGGAGAAGAACTTATTAATAGTACTGATTATGACCAGATTGTTATTCAGTTTAACATGGAAGGCAACTCAGAGAAGGTTGTTGGATACTTAGATGATATTAGCGTTTCAGAGGGTAGTACTCCTTTACCAAATGCACCAACTGATCAATCACCTCAACCTACTTATTCTAATACTGAAGTCTTACCCATATGGACTGGAGCTTACCAAGACGGATATGTTTTCGATAATTTTACACAAGGAACTGCCTCTACTAACGGAAATACTTTTAATGCCAGTTGGAGTGGAAGTAACCTTGAAAAACATACGGGTATCAATGAAGAATTAATGAAATTTACAAATTTAAGTTACGTAGGAAACGAATTTGCTTCACCTTTTATTGACATTTCAACATATGATTTTGTTCATATGGACATTTGGGCTAAAGAAGATGGCTTTATACAATTCTTTTTATTAGATGAAATTAAACCAGAGTCTAAAAAAATCATAGAAGTTAAAGGACAACAATGGAATACTATAAAATTAAAAATATGTGATTTTGATACCGTTGAAAAAGAGCTAATTAAAACTGCAGTTCAAAAATTTAAGTGGAACAGTGATGCTGGTGGAACTCCATCCATTTTTTATGTGGCAAACCTTCTTTTCTATAAAGATAGTTCAGTTGCATGTACTCCTCCATCTGATGTTGAACCCGATTCTAAAAGTTTAGACCCAAATATTGACAGTAGTACTGTAAAGTCTATTTTTGGAGATACTTATACAAGTTTTGATTGGTCAGGGCCATTCAACTCTGCCTCATGGAATGATGGAGTATTAGTTGCACCATTTGAGCTTAAAAACGGCAATAGCGTTATCAAATTAAAAAACCTTAATTATGGGGGTATTTATCTTGAAGCTACTTCTACCGATAGTGGAAAAGTTCAAGATTTCACAGGTATGACACATATGGTCATGGATGTTTGGTCTTTAAATGGTGAAGAATTTGATTTTTTCTTTTTTGACGGCGGTTCTGAACAAAAGAGTACACTTACTCCATCTAAATCATCTAATTGGGAAAGAATTATTGTTCCTCTATCAGATTTTCATCTACTCCCTGAAGAACGAGAATTAAACTTAACTTCCGTTTCCGGATTTAAGTTTGATCCTGCCGGTAGTAACATTGAAATGATGTACATTGATAATTGGTTCTTTTCAAATTCTAATAGCTTATCCATTAATGATTTAAAATCATTCTCATTTACTATTTATCCAAATCCCGTGACTTCGGTCATTTCAATTAACTCTGATTTAAGACTAAATCAAGTCGACATCTACTCTATGATTGGTGCTAAAATTGACACACGAAAAGTAAAAGAAAATAAAGTTGATGTAAGTGATTTAAATTCAGGTATGTATTTTATTACATATGATAAGGCCTTTTCTAAATTTATTAAAAAATAAAATTTTAAAGCATTTAAATTTAAACAGATACTAATTACAAAACATTTTTATGTTCAAGAAGATCTTGTATATTCTTTCATTAATATTCTGCATTAGCGGTCTTTTTGGGCAACAACATTTAGTTTCCGGCGAAATAGTCGATGATACAGGAATTCAACTTCCCGGTGTAACTGTTATCGAGTCTGGAACTAATAATGGAACTGTTTCAGATTTAGATGGTAAGTATGTCTTGAATTTATCTAGTAAAGATGCTTCAGTTGTTTTTTCATATTTAGGATTTAAAACAAAAACAGTAGCAGTTAACAATCAAAGATATATAAACATCATACTCGAATCAGATGTTGAAGAGTTAGAAGATGTTCAAGTCGTGGCATTTCAAAAACAGAAACGTAATAGTGTCATTGGATCTATAAGCACCATCAAACCCGCAGAGCTGCAGCAACCAACATCAAATTTTACCGCTGGTTTAGCGGGTAAACTTGCTGGCGTTATTTCATATCAGCGTTCCGGTGAACCCGGACAAGACAATGCCCAGTTTTTTATACGTGGTGTAACAACTTTTGGTTATAAAAACAATCCTCTTATATTAATTGATGGCCTTCAAGTAACTACAGATGATTTAGCTCGCATTGAGCCGGATAATATTGCAAGTTTTTCTATTATGAAGGATGCTACTGCAACCTCATTATATGGGTCGAGAGGAGCAAATGGTGTTATACTAGTTACCACAAAAGAAGGAACTAAAGGGAGAGCAAAAGTTTCAGTTCGTTATGAAAACAAATTTTCAATGCCATCTAAAGTTAACAAGTTTTTAGAAGGGGTTTCTTATATGAATCTTTATAATGAAGCTTTACGAATGCGTGATGAGACCGCATTACCAATTTATTCTAGGTATAAAATTGATGGAACACAGCAAAATTTAGACCCTAATCTTTTTCCTAATTTTGATTGGCAAAAAAGTCTAATTAAGGATTATACAGAAAATAAAAAATTAAATTTAAATGTTTCTGGCGGAGGTGAAGTTGCACAATATTACTTATCAGTTTCTCATAACATAGATAATGGCCTTCTTAATGTCGATCCATTAAGTAATTTCAATAACAATATTAAAATTAACCGATCTAATCTTCGAGCCAATATAAATATTGATTTGACAAGCACTACTGAAATAGCTGTTAAATTTTCATCCCTTTTCGAACGTTATAACGGTCCTATTGACTCTGGTAGTGATATATTTAAAAGTGTCATGCAGGCAAATCCAGTAAATTTTCCTGCATATTTTAATAATATTCCAAATCAAGAAATTTTTAATCACACACTTTTTGGAAACAAAGGACTTGGAGGCTATCCAAACCCATATGCTGACATGGTTAAGGGGTATAGAGACTACTCGCAATCTACTATCTTATCACAAGCTCAACTTAGACAAAATTTAGATTTTATTACACCTGGTTTAGAATTACGAGCAATGGCTTCAATAAAGAGCTATTCAAGAAACTCTACCCAGCGTGAGTATACCCCTTTTTATTACGGAGTAGCTGAGATTGATACCGAACAAGGAGTGAATTATTTTTTGTATCAAATTCAAGAGGGGACAGAGTATTTAAACAATCCAGTAGTAAGCACTGAAAGTAATAGTAATACATATTATGAATTAATTACTGAATACAATAGAGGATTCAATGATGATAAGCATAATTTAGGAGCTTTATTTGTTTATTATGCAAGTGAGTCATTAAATACTCTTAATAATGAAAATGCCTTTTCAACTCTTCCACGGCGAAATATGGGTCTTTCGGGAAGAGTTTCATATAATTTTAAAGAAAAATATTTTACAGAAATCAATTTTGGTTACAATGGCTCAGAACGTTTTGCTGAAAAAGAACGTTTTGGTTTTTTTCCTTCAGTTGGTGGAGGGTGGATGCTTTCAGAAGAGCGTTTTATAAAATCGTTACTTCCAAAATTCACTATGTTGAAATTACGCTTCAGCTATGGTTTGGTTGGTAATGATGGTATCTCATCTGAACAAGATCGTTTTTTCTATTTATCTGACGTAAGCTTTAATGATGGTTCAACAGGCTATACTTTTGGTAATGACTTTAACAACTATTATAATGGATATAACATAAATAGATATTCTAACCCTAACGTAACCTGGGAGGTAGCAAAAAAGACGAATTACGGCCTTGAATTTGAATACAATAATGCCTTGATGGTGCAACTTGAATACTTTACTGAAAAGCGAGAAAAGATATACCAGGCATGGGATTATATTCCTGAAACAATGGGACTAACCTCTACTGTTAATAGCAACATAGGTGAAGTTCAATCTGAAGGGGTTGATATTTCATTAGACTACAATAAGGCATTTAAAAATGGGCTTATACTAACAGGAAGAGGAAATTTTACGTATTCAACAAATAAGATTTTAGTTAATGGTGAACCAGACTATCCTTTTGACAATCTAAGTAGAATTGGATACCCTATAAATCAAGACTGGGGGCTTATTGCTGAAAGATTATTTATTGATGAAGAAGATATTTTAAATTCACCTGAACAGTTTAATGGTTTGTCTTCATCTGTTGCTGGATATCTCCCGGGCGATATCAAATATGTTGATATTAATGGTGATGGTATTATTAATGAAAATGACTACACACCAATTGGAAAACCATATATACCAGAAATTATATATGGGTTTGGCTTTTCTGCAATGTACAAAAACTTTGATCTATCCGTATTTTTTCAAGGATCGGCGCGTTCTTCGTTTACAATTCGAAAATTTGGACAAGATGAGGATATAGCACCATTTATTGGAGAACGTAATGCATTAAGTTATATTGCTGATAATCACTGGTCAGTAAATAATCCAGATATATATAGTTTTTGGCCAAGACTCTCAACAGAAAGTGTTCCAAATAATGATCAGAAGTCTACATGGTGGCTTCGTGATGGAGATTTTTTGAGATTGAAAAATATAGAGTTTGGTTATACTTTTTCACCCGACAAGGGCATATTTAAAAATACAAATACCCGTATTTATTTTACAGGTGTAAATTTGTTTTATCTAAGCAAATTTAAGTTATGGGATCCTGAAATGGGTGATGGTGGTTTGGGCTACCCTCCTCAAAAAGTTTTTAACTTAGGGTTACAATTTAATCTATGATTATGAAAAAAATACCTTACATATTTATTATATTTTCAATGTTATCTTGTAATGATTATCTAGATATCGTTCCAGATAAAACGCAAGAGTTATCACTTCTTTTTGAGCGTAAGAATGCTGCGTATACAGCACTTGTTACATGTTACAGTCATCTTCCGGAAAACGATCACCTGTACGAGACCTTTGTAATGGCTACAGATGAGCTTACAACTCCTTTTGCAAAAGAACCAGCAGGAACTGATTTAATGAAAGGGGAACAACAATCAGATAATCCTATATTAAGCCTTTGGTCTGGTTATAATCAATACGATCCAAATAGCCAGAACAGTTTGTTTGAAGGAATTAGAGCTTGTAACACCTTAATTGACAATATAGATAACGTTCTAGATATGTCATTAACAGAAAAACTTGTCTGGAAATCAGAAGCAATGTTTTTAAAAGCATATTTTCACTATTTACTATTAATTAAATATGGTCCTGTGCCAATTATCGATATTAACCTTCCAATATCGGCTTCTGTTGAGGAAGTAAAAGTAAAGCGAGCTACTGTTGATGAAGTATTTAATTATATAATCAATACCATAGATACTGCTATTGCAGGTCTTCCACCAAGAGTCATTAACGACAATAACTTGGGGAGGATAGATCAAGTGATTGCAAAATCCATAAAATCTCGAGTTACCCTTTTTTATGCTTCACCACTTTTTAACGGCAACTCAGAACTTTATTCTACTTTCACTAACAATGATGGGGTACATTTTTTTAATCAAAGCTATGAGCAATCTAGATGGGAACTAGCAGCTGATGTCGCAAAAGAGGCAATTGATGCTGCTGTTGAAAATGGAATAGAGTTTTATTATTATAATGATGAGCCCTTAGAAACTGATAAGCGTACTTATCAAAATTCAGATTTTTTAAAATCAATTTACAATAATAGATATGTGGTCACAGATAGGTGGAACGATGAGCTTATTTGGGGCCATTCTAGGCCAGTAGGTTCAAATGATGATTGGTGGTGGCAAATACAAGCAGGAGCTCTTCTAAAGGACCCTAATTCGTCTCGTGTTGAAGCCGCATGGCAATGGGTTTCTCCAACACTTCGAATGGCCGAATTATACTATACAAACAATGGACTTCCTATTGATGAAGACATCACATTTGATTATAATAATCGATATGATTTGTCTTACGTATCGTCATCACAAACTCTACAAGCCCAGTATGGACAACAAACGGCAAAATTAAATCTAAACCGTGAATCTAGATTTTATGCCCATCTCGGTTTTGATCGTGGCCACTATCGTGGATGGGGGTATAAATGGGATTTAAAAATGCGAAAGGGAGAAATTCATGGACGATTAGCTAATAGTAACGATTACCTTACTACAGGATATGCTCTAAAGAAAATTGTTCACCCAGACTCTGAGGGGCAAACCTATAACTTACTTGTTGATTATCCTTGGCCGTTGATTAGACTTGCAGAACTGTATTTAAATTATGCTGAATCACTTAACGAAGCATATGGTCCTACTCAAGAGGTTTATGATGCATTAAACCTAATTCGTCAAAGAGCTGGAATACCTAACATTGAGGAAAGTTGGTCTGACCCAGCAATTGCAAAAAATGTTAACAAGCATACTACTAAAGAAGG
>QOQB01000004.1 GCA_003331305.1 Flavobacteriales bacterium
ACCTAAATCCAGGGCTCACCATTGTTTTTAACGGAGAAAAATTTATTTCCAAAAACGGGCTTAAAGACCTGTTGGAAGACAACAACAACACAGAAGATTTTCTGTATCCTGTCATTCACCTCAAAGGCAACGATATTGAAGTGGCCATTACGCATAGTAAAACCCAGTACAACGAAGAATACCACTCGTTTGTAAACGGACAGCACACCACTCAGGGAGGTACACACCAAACGGCGTTTCGAGAGGCATTGGTTAAAACCATCCGTGAATTTTATGGAAAACAATATGACTCCTCTGATATTCGGAAGTCCGTCATTTCTGCGATTAGTATTAAGGTCATGGAACCTGTATTTGAGTCGCAAACCAAAACCAAATTGGGCTCTACCGAAATGGGCGGAAGCTTGCCTACGGTACGAACCTACATCAATGATTTTGTAGGGAAGCAATTGGATAATTTTCTGCATAAAAATGCACCAACTGCAGAGGCGTTGCAACGTAAGATTTTACAAGCCGAGAAGGAACGCAAAGAACTTTCGGGTATCCGCAAGTTGGCACGTGAACGTGCCAAAAAAGCAAGTTTACACAATAAAAAACTGCGAGATTGTCGCGTGCATTTGGGTGATATCAAAAAAGACCGTCGTTTGGAATCCACACTATTTATTACGGAGGGCGACTCGGCAAGTGGTTCCATTACCAAGTCAAGAGATGTGAATACCCAAGCGGTGTTTAGTCTTCGTGGAAAACCTTTGAATTCGTATGGTATGTCCAAAAAAATCGTATACGAAAACGAAGAATTCAACCTGTTACAAGCCGCTTTGAACATTGAAGAATCCATGGAGGATTTACGCTACAACAATATCGTTATTGCTACGGACGCTGACGTAGATGGTATGCACATTCGGTTGTTACTCATTACTTTCTTTTTACAGTTTTTTCCAGAGCTTATCAAAGACGGACACTTGTATATTTTGCAAACGCCACTGTTCCGTGTGCGTAACAAAAAGAAAACCATTTACTGTTACTCAGAGCAAGAACGCGTTAATGCCTTAACGGAACTAGGAAAACAAGCTGAGATCACACGATTTAAAGGATTAGGTGAAATTTCGCCTGACGAATTCACGCATTTTATAGGGGATGATATTCGTCTTGATCCTGTGATGTTGGATAAAAACATGACCATCGATGAGCTGTTATCGTTTTATATGGGCAAAAACACGCCGAAGCGACAAGAGTTTATCATTGATAACCTTAAAGTTGAGTTAGATAAAGTAGAAGCATGAACGACGAGCTACATCCTTCCTCTGGCGACCAGTTGATTCGCGTTACTGGCATGTACAAAGACTGGTTTTTGGACTACGCTTCGTATGTGATTCTGGAGCGTGCCGTACCGGCTATTGAAGACGGATTTAAACCTGTACAACGCCGTATTCTGCACTCCATGAAGAACTTAGACGACGGGCGTTATAACAAGGTTGCCAATATTGTAGGGCATACCATGCAGTACCATCCGCATGGCGATGCCTCTATCTCCGATGCCATGGTGCAGATTGGACAAAAAGATTTGCTCATCGACATGCAAGGAAACTGGGGAAATATCCTAACGGGAGATTCAGCAGCTGCATCCAGATATATTGAAGCACGCTTATCCAAATTTGCCATGGATGTGGTGTATAGCCCAAAAGTTACGCAATGGCAACTGTCATATGATGGACGTAAAAAAGAGCCGATTCACTTGCCTGTAAAATTCCCCATGCTATTGGCGCAAGGTGGAGAGGGGATTGCTGTAGGACTTTCCACCAAAATATTACCACATAATTTTAATGAGCTTATAGACGCTTCCATTAAGCACTTACAAGGCAAACGCTTTACGCTTGTACCTGATTTTCCAACAGGCGGCATAATGGATGCCGACAACTATAACGATGGCTTACGAGGAGGTAAAATTCGAGTGCGCGCTCGCATTGCCCAACAGGACAAACAAACTTTAATAATATCTGAAATTCCGTTTTCAACTACCACATCTTCGCTGATAGATTCCATTCTCAAGGCAAACGAAAAAGGGAAAATTAAGATTAAAAAGATTGAAGATAATACTGCAGCAGCTGTTGAAATAAAAATTGTGCTTCCACCCAATGTTTCTCCCGACAAAACCATAGACGCCCTCTTTGCATTTACAGCTTGTGAAACGTCTATATCTCCTTTGGGTTGTGTGATTGAGGACAACAAACCCAATTTTATTGGCGTGTCGGAGATGTTGCGTCGTTCTACCGACCATACGCTAGAACTTCTGCGCGCAGAACTCGAAGTAAAACAAGAAGAGCTGGAAGAGCAGTGGCATTTTGCATCCTTGGAGCGCATTTTTATTGAAAACCGTATTTATCGGGACATTGAGGAAGTAGAAACGTGGGAAGGTGTACTGAAAGCCATACATGAGGGACTTGCACCACATGTAATTCACTTAAAACGTGCCGTTACAGATGATGATGTGGTGCGCCTAACGGAAATCCGTATTAAGCGTATTTCGAAATTTGATTTAGACAAGGCACAGCAAAAAATCGAGGCGTTAGAGGCTGAATTAGACCAAGTAGCCTACGATTTAGCACATATCATCGAATTCGCGATAGCTTACTTCAAACGTCTTAAAAAAACCTATGGTGTAGACAAACAACGCAAAACGGAACTTAGCGTTTTTGCAGATGTAGATGCGCGGAAGGTTGTGATACGAAATACCAAGCTATACGTGAGCAGAGAAGAGGGATTTGTAGGGACTTCGTTACGTAAAGATGAATACGTTGCCGATTGCGCTGACATTGACGATGTGATTGTATTTACGGCTGATGGTAAAATGATGGTCACCAAAGTGGATACCAAAACTTTTGTTGGTAAACACATCATACATGTAGCCGTATTTAAAAAGAAAGACAATCGCACGATTTACAACATGATTTACCAAGACGGTCGTGGCGGTACATCGTATATCAAACGTTTTGCCGTTACTGGAATTACTAGAGATAAACACTATGATCTCACGAATGGAAAAGCACAATCTAAGGTACATTATTTTTCTTCCAATCCGAATGGGGAAGCTGAAATTGTTACCGTGCATTTACGCCAAAACGGTTCTATCAAAAAACTAAAGTGGGATGTAGATTTTGCTGATCTAGTAATCAAGAGTAGAGGAGTTCGTGGAAATACGGTAACCAAATACCCCATTAAACGTGTGGATTTAAAAGAAGAAGGAGTGTCAACACTTAAGCCAAGAAAGATTTGGTATGACGACTCCGTTCAACGCCTTAACGCGGACGAACGCGGACGTTTGCTTGGTGCATTTAAAGGCGAAGACCGTATATTGGTGGTTACCGAATCTGGTGTGGTAAAGACCCAAATACCAGATTTAAGTATGCATTTTCCACCTGATATGATGGTCTTAGAAAAATGGGAGCCTAAAAAGGCACTATCCACCATTTATTTTGATGGAGCAAAAGACCGTTACTTCGGTAAACGCTTTTTTATTGAGTTACCCGACAAAGAAGAACAGTTTTTAAAAGAAGGCACAAAAATCAAATTGGAATGGTTTTCTTCGGATTGGCGACCTGTATGTACGCTTCATTTTGTGAAGCCAAGGGGTGGAGAAGTAAAACCTCCACAGCAACTTATTTTTGAAGATTTTATACTTCCAAAGGGAATCAAAGCCATGGGAAATCAGCTAACGACAGATAAGCTAAAACGCATTGAGGCTAGCGATCCACTACCATACACGCCAGAGTCCGAGTTAGAAGCAAATGAAATTGAGACTGAGGTCGAAGAAGTAAAGCCTGTAGACGATAACGATAAAGACGGGCAAATCAGCTTAGAGCTTTAAGAAACAATTTTATTCTTTCGAAATCGCATATTGAGAAACTCTACTAATAGTGAAAAGGCAATAGCAAAATACAAGTATCCTTTTGGAATTGCGCCAACACTTGTGCCAAGAACTTCTAAGTGTGACAGGTGCGCCCCTTCTGCGATAAGCATAAACCCGATCAGGATAAGGAACGAAAGTGCTAAAATCTGCAGCGAAGGATGCTTGTGAACAAAGCGCGTAACAGGATGAGCAAACACCATCATAGCGAGTATAGAAACTACAACGGCAATAACCATGATCCAAATGGCCCCATCCAGACCGCTGGTTATGCCCACTGCAGTCAAAATAGAATCTACAGAGAACACGGCATCTATTAAAATAATCTGAATTAGAATTTTACTCATAGTATTTGCCGCTTTATTCTCTACGCTTTTACTTTTTTCACCTGCATGATCAATCTTTTCATGAATTTCTTTTGTGCTTTTGTAGAGTAAAAAGAGTCCCCCTGCAAATAAGATAAGCGATTGTCCATTTACGGCTACATGCATAAACGAGTTGGAAATCTCAAAAAGCGTGGATTGCATAGCAATCAGCCATGAAATTGCAAAGAGAAGAATAATGCGTAAAACAAGGGCTAGAAGTAATCCTATGTTGGTAGCGGATTTACGTTTTTCTACAGGTAGTTTCCCAACAACGATAGATATAAACACGATGTTATCTATTCCTAATATAATTTCCAAAAAAGTAAGAGTCAACAGTGAAGAAATCGCTTCAGGAGTAAAAAGAAAGTCCATTTAGTTGCTCAGTTTAGTTACCATACCACGTTGCTTATTAGCACTGTCGCCCACTAAATTATACTCAAACGTGTACGTGTTTTCTTTAGTGGTGAGAATTTTCATGTGCACTGCTTTTGAATCTTGATAGGTGAGTGGTCGCATTTTTTTAACAATACATTCGCAATCATTTAGCCACCTTACAGATGAGCTGTCAACTCTGTTCATGTAGTAATCGACTTCAATACTGTCGGTTCGGGTAAACGTTGTCGTGAGAGTATCGCCCAAAATAACAGAAGTGAATGAAAAGGTTCCGTTTTGAAATTCCTTACAGCTCCGCTCTGGCGTAAAACACGCGGTAAAAGTTAGGAGTAGAATAAAAAGTATGAGATTTCTCATACCCCAAAAATATCACTTTTTATTGGTGTATGTACTACAGGTACCGTCGGTATAGAAAACAGTGACGCGTTCCACTTCTTGATCATCAAGCACGGGGTGGCGCGGAGTATTATGTTGTTGAGGTTGTTTAGGTTGATCAATGTTCGGCTGCTCTGGTTGATTGTTTTGCTCAGAAGCAAATAATGTTGGTGCGTCAATAGCACTTTGGGTATTCGTAGCTTCTCTGCCCAAGATCAACCAATCGGAATGAAGGGTAGGGAAGGCGTGAAGAACTTTTAAAACAAAATCTAAGCTCGGTTTGTTTCGTCCCGATAAGATGTGAGAAATAGAAGACCGCTGCACACCAATTTTATCGGCAAATGCGGCAGAACTCAACTCACTATCATCAATTACTTTTCTAATGCGTTCAATTAAAGACATGGTTACATTTGTATATTTAGATTTGTAAATCACCTTTATATTCAAATGTAAGCATTAATCTATAATAATTAATATTAAATCAAAGCTTTTAAAAAATTTATTTAAAATACATATTTACAGTAAGTTAAATAAATTTAGTATTAAAATTAACGAAAATGTATTCAGATGTAAACATTTAGCATAACAGTTTGTTTACAAAGGTAATTTTTCGTTGTTTATAATTGTAAACATGTTAAAGTTTACATTTGCAAACGATGAATGATTTTTTAGAAACACAAGCTTTTCTTGCATCCCGGGATGTAGACGGTCGGTATGTTAATGGTAAGACAATTGTTCCCCTATTAAATTCATTTGGTGCGATTAAAATTGGGGAAAGTGTTGTTAAACGCTCCATTCACGCCATTGATATGGGAAATGGCCCTATTAAAATTTTAATTTGGTCACAAATG
The DNA here is from genome assembly GCA_003331305.1 of Flavobacteriales bacterium. Classification (GTDB taxonomy): domain Bacteria; phylum Bacteroidota; class Bacteroidia; order Flavobacteriales; family Flavobacteriaceae; genus UBA7446. Next base: position 5,886 of record QOQB01000004.1, read on the forward strand.
CACGGGAATGAGTCTACTGCCACCAAAGCCCTGTTCGATGCTTTGTGTTATTTACAGGAAAACCCCTTGTTTCTAACACCTTTTACGCTTAAAATAATACCTATGCTTAATCCTGATGGTGCAGCTGCCTACACGCGCGCTAATGCGAACAGCATTGATCTTAATAGAGATGCCATAAATCAATCGCAGCCAGAGTCAAAGTTACTAGTTGATATATTTCATGCATTTAATCCAGATTATTGCTTTAACCTTCACGATCAGCGCACCATTTTTGGGGTGAACGGCAATCCTTGTATGCTATCGTTTCTTTCTCCAGCGGCCGATGAACCAAAAAACATAACCCCACACCGAGAAAAAGCCATGGGTGTCATTGGGTATATCCAAAATGCACTGCAAGAACATATCCCAAATCAGGTTGGTCGCTATGACGACACGTTTAACCCAAATTGCTTGGGCGATTTTTTCACTCAACAGGGTACACCAACACTTTTGTTTGAGGCGGGCCAGGTAGGGCAGGACTATGCAAGAAAAGAAACACGTAAGTGGTATGGTTTTTCGATTTTAAAAGCGCTCCAGTGTATTTCTCTCAACCTATACATGCTACCTATTTACCATAAAATTCCTGAAGTGGAAAAGTCTTTTGTTGACGTTTTAATTCAAAATTTAACTTATCAAGAAAATCAGATTGATATTGCTTTGAGATATGTTGAAGTACTTGACGGTAACCAAATAAATTTTATCCCTGTAATCCATAAAATGGGTAAGTTAGACTCGCTAATTGGACATAGAAATATTGATGTTTCGAACAAGACATTTCATTTTGTTAACACTATCTCCATTGAATCTAATGCAGTTTGGTTAGCCGATTTGTTAAATTTAACACATTATTCACATTAAAATTTAGCTTTAGAGGCATAATATTCAACGATTTTTTGTTTTCTTTGCTGAAAATTTAAATAATGAATCGCTTTAAGCTCGATGACATTGATCATCAAATCCTAGATATTCTTATCGATAATATGCGTACTCCTTTTACGGATATAGCAAAACGTTTATTAATCTCAGCAGGTACTGTTCACGTTCGTGTACGTAAAATGGAAGAAGCTGGTATCATCAAGGGATCCTCGATTGCGTTAGACTACACCAAAATGGGATATTCTTTTATTGCTTATGTGGGTATTTATCTCGAAAAAACACATCAAACAAAATACGTTTTAGAACGCCTTAGAGAGATCCCGTATGTAACGGTTGCTCATATCACAACGGGTAAGTTTAATATTTACTGTAAACTACGCGCAAAGTCTACAGAGCATGCAAAAGAGATCATTTTCAAAATAGATGACATTGACGGTATTTTACGCACCGAGACAATGATTTCGCTTGAGGAAAGTATCAACGATAAAAAAAGATTAATGCATACAATTTTTAACGATTTATAAAAACTTGTGAATTCACGCACCAAATTAGAACGCTTTGAAAGCAGTGTTCTCTCGAAGTTCAAACTTTACGATAGTATATTTTCAACATTACCTTATTCCAAAATCACGAATACAGCAACATTATTACCGCTTTTTGCGGCAAGCTGTGTTGATGGGTATGAAAACGGAGAAGACCCCAAAACAATAGTTGAGGGTTTTTTTTCACGCTATTTTCCTGATTTTAGTAACGCCCAACAAACCGACTTGCTTTTTCGTTTTATTCAGTTTATTGAGCGTAGGGTAGTTCTTTTCGATGCTGTAGAAGATGCTGCATTTAGCCGCATCAACAATATGAGCGGAATAGGTACGCTTAGAAACCTAAAAGAAGAGGCACAGTCCAAACAAAAAACTTCTGAACTCAAAGAGCTTTTACAAGAAATTAATGTACGCCCTGTACTAACCGCACACCCAACGCAATTTTATCCCGGATCGGTTTTAGGAATTATTACAGACTTGGGAAAAAGTATTCAGAAAAATGACTCTCAAGAAATTAAGTTATTACTCGCACAGTTAGGGCGAACACCGTTTTTTAAGAAGAAAAAGCCCACCCCTTTGGACGAAGCACGAAGTTTAATTTGGTATTTGAGTAACGTTTTTTATCCTGCGATAGGTGAAATTCAATCTTATGTGCAACGTCATATTTTTCAAGACGAATCATTGTCTAGTGAAACCGTAAAACTTGGATTCTGGCCAGGAGGTGATCGTGATGGTAATCCGTTTGTAACTACCGAAATTACACGAAAAACCGCTCAATTGCTTCGTAGCAGTGTCATTCGAAATTATTATCGCGATATAAGAAAACTTCGCAGAAGACTGACTTTTGCGGGCGTAGAGGAAGCCGTTTTGAACGTTGAGAAAAAACTTTATAATAGCATATTTAAACTTGAAGAAGCTCCTGATATTTCATTGTCAGATTTAAAATCAGAATTAAATTCCATTCTCAATAAGATTGAAGAAGATTACCATGGCCTTTTTTCAAATGAATTACGCGACTTTATTGCTAAGGTAAATGTCTTCGGGTATCATTTCGCAAGCCTGGATATACGTCAGGATTCTAGGGTACATCATGATGCTTTTTTGACATTGTTAAATCAAACCAATAAAATCGGTATCACAGATTCGTCTTTTGATTACAAAAACGCATCGGAAAAGGAGCGAATTTCTTTCTTAACTTCATTGACAGGAGATGTTGACCCTGATACATTTGAGGACGAAACTGTTCGAAAGGCATTGGGTTCAATTCGCGCTATGAAAGAGATTCAACAAACCAATGGCGAGGCTGGAAGCAATCGATACATTATCAGTAACAATCAAACGGCACAAAATATATTTGAAGTATTTGCCATGATTCGTTTGAGTGACTGGACGAATCCAGCAGTTGATGTAGTTCCGTTGTTTGAAACGATTCCTGATTTGAAAATTGCACTTGAGGTAATGGATAAAGTGTATTCAAATCCTGTTTATCGAGAGCATTTGTCTAAGCGAGGAAACAAGCAGACTATCATGTTAGGTTTTTCTGACGGTACTAAAGATGGTGGTTATTTGATGGCTAATTGGAGTATTTTTAAAGCCAAAGAAGAACTTACTGCAATTTCACGCAAACACGGCATAAAAGTGACCTTTTTCGACGGTCGTGGAGGGCCGCCAGCTCGCGGTGGTGGAAACACACATCAATTTTACGCATCTATGGGGTCTAGCATTGAGGCCGACGAAATTCAATTAACTGTTCAGGGACAAACCATCAGTTCAAATTTTGGTACCTATGACTCTTGCCGTTACAATTTAGAGCAATTACTAAGCTCAGGTATTTCGAATAGATTGTTTGCAGACAAAACGACTAATTTGGATGACGAGGATAGGGCGACAATGAATGCGTTAGCTGATATCAGTTATGAGGCTTACAAAGATTTTAAAGCGCACCCAAAATTTTTGCCTTACCTAGAACATATGAGCACGCTGCAGTACTATGCCAAAACAAATATTGGTTCCAGACCTTCGAAGCGTAAATCAAGTAAATCACTAGATTTTTCTGCGTTGCGCGCCATACCATTTGTAGGAAGTTGGAGTCAGTTAAAACAAAATGTTCCTGGTTTCTATGGAGTGGGTACTGCTCTGGAAGCCCTAGACAAAGCGGGTGATTTTGACAAAGCACTAAAATTATATCAAAATAATGCGTTCTTCAGAACCTTGATTTCAAACTCCATGATGAGTTTGCAGAAATCGTTCTTTAAGCTTACCGCATATATGGAACAAGATCCTGAGTACGGGGCATTTTGGAAAATAATTTACGAAGAATTCCTTCGTTCAAAAAAGTATATTTTAATGCTGACGGGACTGGAAAACTTAATGCAGGACCAACCTGCAGGAAAGGCTTCCATTACAATTCGTGAGGAGATTGTACAACCGCTGCTTACCATTCAACAATACGCATTGCTTAACATTCAACAAAATAGCTTGGATGATGCAGGTCGTGAGGTCATGGAAAAGATGGTAACGCGATCGTTGTTTGGAAATATTAATGCGAGTAGAAACTCTGCTTAGCTATCAGCTTCCGCATAAAAATCAAATGATTTTTGGATAAGTTCGTCTGGTACCGATTGGTTCCAGATGGGTTTTCCTATTGTTTTGAGCAAAACAAAAAGTACATTTCCATTTTCATTTTTCTTATCATGAGTAAGTAGTCCTATTACCTCACTAATGGTTGTTGCATCAAAGGCAACATTTGGATAAATATCGCCAAAAACAGTCTTAATACGCTTGGCATCGTCAATAGGTAATCCAGTAAGCTCTGCTGAAAGAAAGGCTTCTAATACCATTCCTATTGCAATAGCTTCCCCGTGAAGCAATCGTGTTTTACCAGGCGTTACTAAAAAATGAGATTCAATGGCATGTCCTAGGGTATGACCAAAATTTAAAATCTTACGAAGCCCATGCTCATATGGGTCTTCGTTTACAACCTCGGCTTTTACACGGACAGAATGATAAATATGGGGTAGTATTTCTTGTCGACTTAAAAATGAACTGAGCGTATCAAAATATTCAGGCTCATGAATAAGTCCATGCTTTAACATTTCGGCATAACCACTGCGATACTCGTGTTCTGGAAGTGTTTCCAGATAATCTGTTTCAACAAGAACCATTTTAGGTTCTTCGATGACACCGACTTGATTTTTTAAGGCCCCTAAATCAATACCAGTTTTTCCACCTACAGAGGCATCTACCATAGCCAATAGCGAGGTTGGAATATTGATAAAGTCAATGCCGCGCTTAAATGTACAGGCTACAAACCCGCCCAAATCAGTGACCACGCCACCACCAAGGTTAATAAGTAAACTTTTCCTATCTGCACCCAAATCAGAAAGCGATTCCCAAAGCGACACACAGGTTCTAATGTGTTTGTGCTCTTCTCCTGCAGGCATTTGGAGCATTGTGAATTCAAAATCAACATGACTTTTAAAACGCGGTAGGCAATGCGTTTGTGTGTTGGTGTCAGTTAACACAAAAACATTAGAGTAGTGGTGTGTGTTTACCCAGCTGTTAAGTGTGTCTGCACACGCATCACCAAAAATGATTTCGCTATGTTTTGTTTTCAGTCGCATAAGCGAAGACGAAAGTACTGCTTTTGTGTTTTATTTTCCTAATTTTGGACATAGGAACTCAAATTTAAATGTGAGCAGTTGACACCCACTACTTCATATTACCCACATAAGACAACCTCAGATTTGCGTGCTTCATTGGTTCTGTTTCAGTTGTTGTCGTTCCCTTTCTTTGTACGTATAGCTTTATTTGCATGGCGTTTGATTGACTTTTTTCGGATTCCACTGTCTCCTTTTATTCGCTTAACAGGCTACTATCAATTTTGCGCAGGAAAAGACGTAACGTCATGTGCTGAAATTACATCACGTATGGCAGATTTTAAGGTTAAAAGTGTGTTAGATTATGCTAACGAGCACAGTGAAAATGAAACGGATTTTGATCAAAACACATCGGCAATTTTACAAACGATACGCGCGGCAGCGAAAAGCAACGTATATCCTTTTGCTGTATTAAAACCTACAGCTATTGGATCCTTTTTGCTGTTTGAAAAAAAATCAAATGGTATTTCATTTAATGACGCTGAAGTAATTGCTTGGAAGCAAATAAAAAGTCGTCTTGAGAGCTGCGCTTCTTTGGCGGCAAAATCCGGTATTGTTTTAATGGTTGATGCAGAAGAGAGCTGGATTCAACTGGGTGTAGATGCGTTGGTTTTACCCGTATTGAAACGTTTCAATACGGAACGCGTAGTTGTCGCCATTACGCTACAGTTTTATCTTAAGGGAACTTTTGATACCTACAAGCAACTTATTGATGATGCATCACAATACTCTTTAGGAGTGAAGCTGGTAAGAGGCGCATATATAGAAAAAGAAAATAAGCGCGCTAAAAGCCTTGGCATTTCCTCACCTGTTTGTGATACAAAGGCTCAAACGGATAATCAATACCGTCAAGCGTTGGCACTTGGTCTTGAAAATTTGCCTAAACACTTGTGTATTATTGCCACACACAATGAGCCAGATATTCAATGGGTAACGCAATCGTGTAAGCAAAATAATATATTGCTTAATCATAAAAATCTTTGGTTTAGCCAATTATATGGAATGCGAGATTATATTTCCTTTTCTCTCGCTTCATTGGGAGCAAATGTATTTAAGTATGTCCCTTTTGGTCCGCTTAGACAGTCCATTCCTTATTTGATGAGGCGTGCTATTGAGAATAGTTCGGTAAAGTCACAAACAACTCTTGAAAGGAAGATGCTGAAGGAAGAGATAGCAAGGAGAAAAACTAACGCTTAAAAATAACAATGTCGGTGCAATTCTCAACTGAAAAAAGGCTGTCATCAACTTTCATTACATAGACGTTGCATGAATCAATGCCAATAGTACTCTCACTGAAGCGGACGTCAGCATTTTTAAACCATTGAACCGTATCAGTAATGGTATAGAAATTATCTTGAAATATCCATTCTTTCTTTTGAATATCACTTTTAACTCTGGCAGAGGGCGCATAATTACACTGTGTGCGTTTTCCATTAAAAAAGAAAAACAGGAAAACTAAACCAACAGAAAATCCGCCTAAATAATATCCCAATCGCTTTATAAAACTCATATAAATGTTATTTTACGTGTGGTGGCATCTATGGTCTCAATACGAATAGTGTGATGTGCTTTTGGTATATATGCCATGCCAATTTCAGGCCATTCGATAAAACAATAGCTGCCTGAATAGAGGTATTCTTCAAAGCCAAATTGTACTAATTCTTCTGAGTGTTCGATTCGATACAAATCCAAATGGTAAGCCGTTTCAAAAGGCAATTGTACTTCGTTAGCAATACCGAAAGTAGGACTTGACACTTGATCAATAGCTTTTAGTGCCGTTAAAATTGCTTTAACAAGCGTAGTTTTTCCAGCACCTAAATCTCCTTTTAGTAACACAATTTTATGTGTTAAAAGAGAGATAAGCCCATTCGCAAATACATCTAGACGTTCAAGTGTTACCTCTTTGACCATGAGGCAAAAATACGCTACTTGGGAGAAAATACGGCAAAAGGAATACACATCTCTTCCAAAGAGATTCCCCCATGCTGATAGGAGTTTTTAAAGTAATTTACAAAATGGTGGTATCTGTTGGGATAAATAAGGTAATAATTGTCTTTTGCAAAAGCGAAAGAGCTGCTCATATTAATACTGGGTAATCCAATACTTTTTGGGTCAGATACCATAAAAACATGTTTGTCCTCTGTTTTTAATCTTCGACCCGTTTTATATCTAATGTTTGAACTCGTTTCCCTGTCCCCAATGATTTTGGCAGGCTGCTCTACATTGATGGTACCATGGTCGGTGGTGATGATGAGTTGATACCCTTTTTGTTGGGCTGTTTTGATAATATCCAGTAGAACAGTGTTTTGAAACCAACTTTTTGTTAAAGACCGATAGGCTTTATCGGTGCTTGCCAACTCTTTTATCACTTCCATTTCAGTTTTGGAGTGTGAAATCATATCAACAAAATTGTAAACTACAGCCTTAAGGGAAGAGGCAGTTTCAGCTTTTATGATATCCAAAAACTTGCTTGCCTCATGTGGTCGGTTAATTTTAGTGTACGAATGCGGTTGATCTATGCCCAATCGCTTTAATTGCGCGCCTAGAAAATCCGCTTCATGTAAGTTTTTACCTCCCTCATCCACATCATTTTTCCACCATTGCGGATGTTGGGCTTCCATTTCAGAAGGAAGTAAGCCTGAAAAAAAGGCATTACGAGCATACTGTGTAGCTGTAGGTAATAGACTAAAGTATGCTGTTTCAAAATCCAAACTGTAATATGGAGAGATATTGGGCAATATGCTTTTAAATTGGTCATAGCGCAGGTTGTCTATAACCAGCAGTAAGGTAGGTTTTGATTCTAGACGTGGTGCAACTAACTGTTTAAACGCTTGATGAGAAAAGGCATGTGCGTTATCTTCAAAGAGTAGTGTAGCGTAATTTTTTTCAATAAAGCGCGAGAATGTTAGATTAGCCTCTGTTTTTTGATAATGAAAAATCTCTTGAAGTTCAGGGGAATCAATGGTGTCTAATTCCATTTCCCAAAAAAGAATTTTTTGGTACAGCTCACTCCAATCATCTAATGAGTGTGCTTGCATGAGTAAGGCGTTTAGCTCTTGAAATGAACGTTGGTAACTCGAAATGGTTTTTTCAGTAACCAATTTTGTTGCATCTAAATTTTTTTTTAGCGCTAGTAATATTTGATTTGGGTTTACTGGCTTTATGAGGTAATCTGCAATTTTTGCACCAATAGCTTCCTCCATGATGTTCTCCTCTTCGCTTTTAGTAATCATTATGATGGGCAGAGAGGGCCTTAATTGCTTGAGTTCGTCTAGCACTTCCAAACCAGACATACCAGGCATATTTTCATCCAACAGAACCACATCAAAATGCTGTTCTTTTACGAGCATAATGGCGTCTTGACCACTATGCGCTTTGTGTACATTATATCCTTTTTGAGAAAGGAAAATAACATGGGCTTGAAGCAAATCTATTTCGTCATCAATCCATAAAAGTTCAATCGGCTGCATATGCGTATCTTTGGGCGTAATTTTATTAAGTTGAAGCTTACCCAATACAACGACCCAATTTACGGATTTATTGCAATCCCAACTCCACTTATTGGCAAACTTGTCAATCATCCCTTTGTGCAGAGGCTTCGTCGTATCAAGCAAATGGGGCTTTCCTTTTTAGTATTCCCATCTGCAGAGCATACACGATTTCAACATGCCCTGGGTGCAATGCATTTGGCCACTAAGACTGTTCAAGCGTTGCGCCAGCAACAAATTGAAATAAGCGACACTGAAGCCGAAGCATTGTACGTCTGTATGCTGCTGCACGACCTTGGACATGGACCCTTTTCGCACGCCTTAGAGCATGTGTTATTCCCCAAGAATACGCATGAGGATATGTCGATTGCTCTTATGAAAAAACTTAATGTAGAGTTTGATGGAAAACTTGACCTGGCAATAGAAATGTTTACAAACACCTATTCGCGTATTTTTTTCAATCAATTAATTGCATCACACATCGACCTTGATAGATTAGATTATCTTAAACGCGATAGTTTTTACTCTGGAGTTACAGAAGGAAACATAAACTCTGAGCGCCTAATTTCGATGATGATGGTGCAAGACAATCGATTGGTTTTCAATACCAAAGCAGTTTATTCTATTGAGAAGTTTTTGTTGGCAAGAAGAATGATGTATTGGTCGGTTTACCTGCATAAAACCAGCTTTGTTGCCGAAGAACTTCTGGTACGCTTTTTTAAACGGGCGTTGGCGTTAATTCAATCTGGTAAAGAGGTAATAGTGAGCTCGTCTTTAGCATATTTTTTACATCATATTGATGGAGCGATTGATAAAAAAATAGATTCTTTTGTTCGATTAGATGACGCTGATGTATGGATGATGCTAAAAAGTGCCTGCACTAATGACGATGTTGTTTTGTCAACCCTGGCTAAAATGCTTTTGGATCGAAAGCTTCCAAAAATTAAGCTAGCCTATGAACCCTTTTCCGAAAATCAAATAAAGGAAAGACAGCTTGCTATTTCATCAAAATACGGTTTGTCTAAAGCGGAGGCGACTTACTTTGTGTTCTCCGAAAGCTTAGAAATTCAAGGGTATATCCAGAAGGGAAATCCGATTCAATTATGTAATCAAAATGGTGAATGTTCTTTATTTGATACTTCACCAGATACAATACACGTCCATTCACTGACTAAGAAAGACACCAAGTACTTCTTGGCTTACCCTAAGGGTGACGGATATTTTTCTTAATTTTGCACCTATGAATTTTACCGCCTCTCAAATAGCCGAGCTGGTTTCTGGAACGGTTGAGGGAAATATTAATACAAAGGTTAACAGGCTTTCCAAGATTGAGGAGGGTACTGAAGGTAGTTTGTCCTTCTTGGCAAACCCAAAATACACTCCTTTCTTATATACCACTGATGCCTCTATAACTTTAGTCAGCGATTCTTTTGTTCCTGAAAAAGAATTTAAAACCACATTGATTCGAGTTTCTGATCCATATGAAGCATTTTCGAAGTTACTAGAGCATTACAACCAAATTCAAAAACAGCATTCATCTGAAATTGCCCAAACAGCAATTATTTCTGAAGCTGCAACCATTGCAAAAACTGTTTTTATTGGGGATTACTCGCAAATTGGGGCAAAAACTTCTCTAAAAGATCACGTTGTCATTCATCCACAAGTATACATAGGAAATAATGTTTCTATTGGAGAAAACACGGTTATACATACTGGGGCTAGAATTCATGACGACTCCGTCATAGGTAATAATTGCGTTATCCACAGCAATGCGGTTGTTGGTGCCGATGGATTTGGTTGGGCGCCAAATGAGAACGGAAGTTATGACAAGGTTCCTCAAACAGGGAATGTGATTCTTGGTGATTTCGTTGATATCGGGGCAAATACGACTATTGATCGCGCAACATTGGGTTCTACAAAAATTGGGAAAGGAGTAAAATTAGACAATCTCATTCAAATTGGCCACAATGTAGAAATTGGCGAGCACACGGTAATTGCTGCTCAAACAGGTGTAGCGGGATCCACTAAAATTGGAACTCATTGTCAAATTGGTGGTCAAGTTGGCATCAGTGGACACTTGACTATTGGAAATCAAGTTGGTATACAGGCTAAATCGGGAATTTTAAAAAATATTAAAGATAATTCTAAAATAATGGGATATCCAGCTTTTGAGTATTCCGCTTTTAATAAAGCGTATGTGCATTTTCGTAATTTGCACACCCATATTACAGATTTACAAACCCTAAAAAAGAAGCTTAACCATGAGTAAGCAAACCACCATTTCTAAACCCATTTCTTTGAGCGGTGTTGGTATTCACACAGGTAAAGAAGTTACATTAACGTTTAAACCTGCCCCTGCAAATCACGGATATTCATTTTGTAGAGTTGATTTGGAAGGCATGCCTATAATTGAGGCAAACGCTAATCTTGTTGTAAACACCCAACGCGGAACAAATTTGCAAAAAAACGGAGTTAGTATTCAAACCTCTGAGCATGTTTTAGCTGCCCTTGTAGGTTTGGAAATTGATAACATTTTAATTGAGTTAGATGCTTCTGAACCACCAATAATGGACGGGTCATCAAAGTATTTTGTAGATGCCTTGTTGAAGGCTGGTATATCTGAACAAGATGCCGAACGCTACGAATATGTTGTACACGAAAACATTTCATTTGTTGATGAAGAAACGGGAAGTGAAATAACAGTTATTCCTAGCAATTCATATCAAGTCACCACCATGGTAGATTTCGGCACAAAGGTGCTTGGAACGCAAAACGCAACTCTAAAAAAGATTTCTGATTTTAAAGACGAATTTGCACATGCTCGAACATTTAGTTTTTTGCATGAAATTGAAGCCCTTCTTGAAGATGGGCTCATAAAAGGAGGTGATTTGAACAATGCTATTGTGTATGTAGACAAAGAGCTTTCAGAAGAAACCATGCAAAAACTATGTGCTGCATTTAATAGAGATTCAATTGCTGTTAAACCGAATGGTATTTTAGACAACCTTACGCTTAAATACCCCAATGAAGCAGCACGACATAAACTACTTGATGTCATTGGTGATTTGGCATTGGTGGGGTGTCGCATTCGTGGAAAGGTTATTGCTAATAAACCAGGGCATGAAATAAATACAAATTTTGCAAAAAAGCTGGCTAAGATCATCAAACAGGAGAAGCGAAACCGCATTCCAATGTTTGACCTTAATGCTGAGCCACTAATGGATGTAAATGCCATTATGAAGGTAATTCCACACCGACCTCCATTTTTGTTAGTTGATAAAATTTTAGAACTCAGCGATACACATATCGTGGGAATGAAAAGCATTACAATGAATGAGCCATACTTTGAAGGACATTTTCCTGGTCAGCCTGTGATGCCTGGTGTACTTCAGATTGAGTCCATGGCGCAAGCTGGTGGCGTTTTAGTTTTGAACACTGTTCCTGATCCAGAAAACTACCTTACTTTTTTTATGAAAATTGAAAATGCTAAGTTCAAATACCCAGTAGTCCCAGGAGACACCTTAGTCTTTAAAATGGAATTATTATCGCCGATAAGACGTGGAATATGCCATATGCAAGCCACTGCTTATTCGAGAGGAAGAATAACAACAGAGGCCGAAATGATGGCACAAATTGTAAGAAAAGATCAAGTAAAAGTATGAATCAGCCGTTAGCATATGTGCATTCCAACGCCAAGATTGCCAAGAATGTGGTTATTGAACCCTTTACAACTATTGATAAAAATGTTGTTATAGGCGAGGGTACATGGATAGGTCCAAATGTAACCATAATGGAAGGCGCTCGAATTGGAAAAAATTGCAATATTTTTCCTGGAGCTGTCATTAGCGCAGTTCCTCAAGACCTAAAGTTTAATGGAGAAAATACAACTGCAGAAATTGGCGACAATACAACTATAAGAGAATGTGTTACCATTAATCGCGGCACAAACTCTAGAGGAAAAACTAGTATAGGGAGCAATTGTCTCATAATGGCATATTCTCACGTGGCTCATGATTGCATTGTTGGAGATTATTGTATTTTTTCGAACAACAGTACACTTGCTGGGCACATTACTGTGGGTACACACGTTATTTTGGCTGGTATGACTGCCGTTCACCAATTTTGTTCTATTGGAGATCACGCATTTGTGGCTGGGGGATCTTTGGTACGTAAAGATATTCCACCTTTTGTAAAAGCAGCAAGAGAACCGCTTTCCTATGCAGGAGTTAACTCTGTTGGTCTTCGACGAAGAGGCTTTGATTCTAATAAAATCAAAGAGATACAAAGCATATACCGAATTCTTTATCAAAAGAACTTTAACAATTCTCAAGCCACACAAATTATTGAAGCTGAAATGGAAGCATCTACAGAACGGGACGATATTCTACAATTTATCAGACAATCACAACGTGGTATCATGAAAGGGTATTTACAAAACTAATTATGGCAACAACATCAGATATTCGCAAAGGGCTTTGCATCCATTTCAATAATGACATATATAAAGTAATTGAATTTTTGCACGTAAAACCTGGAAAGGGCCCAGCTTTTGTCCGTACAAAACTAAAAAGCGTTACTTCAGGTAAGGTAGTGGACAATACTTTTTCTGCTGGACATAAAATTGAAGACGTACGTGTAGAGACACGAAAATATCAATTTTTATATGCTGAGGCAGATATGTATCATTTTATGAATAAGGAAGATTACAATCAAATCGAACTTCAAGAAAGCATCCTAGATCAACCCAAGTTGATGAAAGAAGGAGAGGTTGTCACGATTATGATTAATACCGAAGATAGTAGCCCACTTTCTGTAGAAATGCCAGCAAGTGTTATTTTAGAAATTACACACGCTGAACCAGGTGTTAAAGGAAATACAGCCACCAATGCCACCAAACCAGCAACTGCAGAAACGGGTGCTAAAATCAACGTCCCGCTTTTTATTAATGAGGGAGACAAAATAAAAGTAGACACCGAAAAGGGAACATATATAGAACGAGTTAAATCATAACATGAGCGTATTAGTAAACAAAACATCCAAAATAATTGTACAAGGATTCACAGGAAGTGAAGGAACATTTCATGCCGGTCAAATGATTGATTACGGCACCAATATTGTTGGTGGCGTTACACCAGGAAAAGGCGGACAAATACACCTTGATAAACCTGTTTTTAACACGGTTGCTGATGCGGTTAAAAAAGTACAGGCAGACACATCTATCATTTTTGTACCACCAGCCTTTGCCGCTGACGCCATAATGGAAGCTGCTGAAGCGGGTATTAAAGTTATTATTACCATTACGGAGGGTATCCCTGTAAACGATATGGCTAAGGTTATGCAATATCTTAAAGACAAAGATTGTCGAATGGTGGGACCAAATTGTCCTGGTGTTATTTCGCCACAGGAAGCTAAAGTGGGTATTATGCCCGGTTTTGTATTCAAAAAAGGAAAAGTAGGAATCGTTTCGAAATCAGGAACACTTACATACGAAGCTGCTGATCAAGTGGTAAAAGAAGGTTTTGGTATTACAACGGCCATTGGTATTGGAGGAGATCCCATTATTGGAACGACAACAAAAGATGCCGTTCAATTGCTTATGGAGGATGATGAAACGGAGTGCATTGTCATGATTGGCGAAATTGGCGGGCAGCTTGAAGCCGATGCTGCAAACTGGATTAAAGCGCAAGGAAACCCAAAGCCTGTTGTTGGTTTTATCGCTGGTGAAACGGCACCTAAAGGACGTACTATGGGTCACGCTGGGGCTATTGTAGGCGGTGCTGAAGATACTGCTAAAGCCAAAAAAGCAATTATGAAAGCTTGTGGAATTCACGTGGTAGATTCACCTGCCGCTATTGGAAAAACAGTTGCTAAAGCATTAGCATAACTATGGAGTTAGTCAAAGGAAAAAACATTCTTATTACCGGTGCCAGTAGAGGCATTGGTAAAGGTATTGCTCAGACGTTTGCGCAACACGGCGCAAATGTTGCCTTTACCTACAGCTCATCTGCAGGCCCTGCTGAAGAATTAGAACAGGAATTAACCGCATTGGGCGTAAAGGCAAAAGCTTACCAATCAAACGCAGCCAATTTTGAATCTGCGCAACAGCTAGCAAGCGACGTGCTTGAAGAGTTTGGCAGTATTGATGTGCTGATAAATAATGCAGGTATTACCAAAGACAATCTGTTGATGCGCATCTCTGAAGAAGATTTTGATAAAGTTATTGAAGTAAACTTGAAATCTGTTTTTAATATGACCAAAGCGGTACAGCGCACCATGCTAAAGCAACGTCACGGAAGTCTCATTCACATGAGCTCTGTGGTGGGTGTAAAAGGAAATGCAGGTCAGTCAAATTATGCAGCGTCAAAAGCGGGTATTATTGGTTTTTCAAAATCAATTGCATTGGAGCTCGGCTCAAGGAATATTCGCTCGAACGTAATTGCGCCAGGTTTTATAGAAACAGAAATGACAGGAAAACTTCCTGAAGACGTAGTTGCACAATGGCGTGATGGTATTCCGCTAAAGCGTGGCGGTTCACCTGATGATGTTGCCAACGCTTGTTTATTTTTAGCCTCCGATTTATCTGCGTATATTACAGGACAAGTCTTAAACGTTGACGGCGGTATGTTAACCTAATTTTTAAATCATGAATAAAATTCCAAAACTCGGACTACCAGTAATAGTCATTATTTTAGTAAGTATTATTTTTATTTCAAAATCCTCTGTGAACATCGGTTCTGGTGAAGCAGGAGTATTATTTAAAACTTTCGGAGGGGGTGTTGTTACTGACAAAGCACCTTTAAGTGAAGGTTTCCACATCATTGCACCGTGGAATCGCGTGTATATTTACAATATTAAGCAACAGGAAGAATTTGAAAGTGGCATGCGTGTACTTTCTTCTAATGGCTTAGAAATATCGTTGGATGTTTCGGTATTGTATCAGCCAAAAATTGACGAGTTGGGCTTGTTGCACAAAACCAAAGGCGAAAATTATCTGAATATTGTTATTGCGCCTGAAATTCGTGCCGTAGCACGTTCGGTAATTGGACGCTATACACCAGAGCAATTATACTCTACAAAGCGAGATGCCATTCAAAATGAAATTTTTGAAGAAACCAGACGAAAAGTAGAAGAACAGCACGTACAACTAAACTCGGTTTTGGTTCGTGATGTTACACTTCCTAATTCTATAAAAGAAGCCATTCAGCGTAAACTTACTCAAGAACAAGAATCATTGGAATATGAATTCCGATTAGAAAAAGCACGTCAAGAAGCTGAGAAAGTACGTATTGATGCAGAAGGAAAGGCTATAGCAAACCGTATTTTAGCTGCATCGCTTACACCAAATATTCTTAAAGAAAAAGGAATCGAAGCCACACTAAAACTTGCCGAATCACCAAATTCTAAAGTAGTGATTGTAGGTAATGGAAAAGATGGGTTACCACTAATTTTAGGAAATCAGTAAGATTTGAAAAAAAAGTGTGATATTTGCAATCTAATGAAAACAACACATACACACCACCACGTAAAGTCATCGTTTCAAACGAACTAGGTGAGGTGTATCCATAACCGACTAACCCGTTTGAAGCAACTCAAACGGGTTTTTTTGTATCAATTATGAAGAAAGAAAACATACGTATTGCCATTCAAAAGTCAGGAAGACTTAACGAAGATTCTTTGAAATTACTCAAGGATTGTGGCATTTCAATCAATAATGGAAAAGACCAACTCAAAACTACTGCGTCAAATTTCCCTATGGAAATTTACTATTTACGCAATGGAGACATTCCACAATACCTCCGTGATGGAGTAGTGGATTTGGCTATTGTTGGAGAAAATCTATTAATTGAAAAAGGCGAGGACATTAGCATATTAGAAAATTTAGGCTTCTCAAAATGCCGTGTTTCTATTGCGGTTCCTAAAGAAGCTGCATACAACGGTATTGAAGACTTAACAGGAAAACGCATCGCTACCTCTTACCCAAAAACCGTACAAAAACACCTTTCACAATGGGGTATCGAAGCTGATTTACACATCATCAACGGCTCGGTAGAAATTGCACCAAACATTGGACTTTCAGATGCTATCTGTGACATTGTTTCTAGCGGCTCTACGTTGTTTAAAAACAACCTTAAAGAGGTTGAAGTATTATTTAAATCAGAGGCTGTTTTGGTTAGTGCTGATGCCTTATCTGATGTAAAAAAAGATATACTGAAAACCTTTTTGTTCCGTATTCGTGCGGTTTTGGCAGGTAAAAACTCACGTTATGTGATTATGAACGTTCCAAACGATGCCATCTCACATATTTCAAATATTCTACCTGTACTCAAAAGCCCAACGATAATGCCGTTAGTCGAAGAAGGATGGAGTTCGTTGCACTCGGTTGTAAATAAAAATACATTTTGGGAAATGGTAGACGAGTTAAAAGCAGCAGGCGCTCGTGATATTTTAGTATGTCCAATCGAACGAATTATTCAGTAATGCGTATTGTAAGCAATCCAGACCGGAATAATTGGGAAACGTTGACAAAACGCCCAACTGCAGATTTTGCTGCAGTTGAACCTATTGTAGACGAAGTTTTTGCTGCAGTTAAAGTAAATGGCGACACGGCTGCTCGTGTATACAGCCAAAAGTTTGATAAGGTTACTGTGGATAATTTTATTGTTTCTCAAGAAGAGCTGTCAAAAGCAAAAAGCGAATTGGCTCCTAAACTTGTTAGTGCTATTGATATAGCTTACGCTAATATTTATGCTTTTCATAAAGCACAACAAACTGATCCGATAGTAGTTGAAACTACGGCAGGCGTTTCGTGTTGGCAGGTCAAAAAACCTATCGAAAAAGTTGGGATTTATATTCCCGGTGGCACAGCGCCATTATTTTCAACTGTACTGATGCTTGCCATTCCAGCACAGATTGCTGGTTGCCAACAAATTGTGCTTTGCACGCCACCAAGCGCATCAGGTATTCCTGCGGCGATTCGTTATGCTGCATTTAAGTGTGGTGTTACCATAGTTGCCCAACTAGGCGGTATTCAAGCTATAGCTGCCATGACATTTGGAACAGCATCTATTCCAAAAGTGTATAAAATTTTTGGTCCTGGTAATCAATTTGTTACTGTAGCCAAGCAAAAAGCCACCCAGTTTCAAACGGCAATCGATATGCCCGCCGGACCTTCAGAATTGTTGGTTGTTGCAGATGCTTCAGCAAACCCTGCCTATGTAGCAGCAGATTTGCTGTCACAAGCTGAACACGGCGTTGACAGTCAAGTCATTTTGGTTGCAATAGATAAATCATTAATCAAGTCTGTTCAAGAAGAGTTACTAAAACAATTACAACGCTTACCTCGAAAGGAAATTGCAGAAAAGGCACTTGACAACTCACTGACTGTTCTTTTTGATGAGGAATCAATAGCATTAGATTTTATCAATACATACGGTCCAGAACACTATATTGTTTGTGCCGAAAACGAGGCTGTTTTTGTTGATGGTATTCTAAATGCAGGTTCGGTATTTATTGGAAATTACACGCCTGAAAGTGCGGGTGATTATGCTTCTGGTACCAACCACACACTTCCTACCAATGGCTATACCAAACAATATAGCGGCGTAAATCTCGATGCATTTACAAAAGCGATTACCTATCAGCGGATCAGTGCAGATGGCATTCAAAAACTTGGACCGAGTATTGAAGCAATGGCAGAGGCGGAAGGGCTATTTGCACACAAAAACGCCGTAACCCTTCGTTTAAATGATTTAAACAATGGCTAAGGTTTTTAATTTAGCTGATTGGGCACGCCCCGAAATGTTGGCATTAAAGCCCTACACTTCGGCACGGGATACCTTTACCGCTGCGGAAGGGGAGTGGACGTTTTTAGACGCAAATGAAAACCCTAACGCCACAGAGGTAAATCGTTATCCAGATCCAAATCAAACGGAACTAAAAAAAGTGATTGCCAATCTCCGTGGATGTGATCAAGACCAGCTTTTAATCGGAAACGGCAGCGATGAAGTCTTAGATCTTATTATCAGAGCATTCTGCACGCCCTACAAAGACGACATGCTTATTATGCCACCAACATATGGCATGTATGCCGTATTGGCTGATATCAATAGCATAGGCATGATTAAAGTGCCGCTTGATGCAACTTTCCAGCTTAGACCTAAAGAAATTCTTGCTGCGGTAACGCCAAATACAAAAGCTATATTCTTTTGCAGTCCTAACAACCCAAGTGGGAATGCTTTTAATTCTGATGATATTCAAATATTGTTGGAGGAGTTTGATGGAATTGTAGTAATAGACGAAGCATATATAGACTTCACTGATTTTTCAAGTTGGTCAATAAAACTATCCAATTATCCCAACCTGATTGTAACGCAAACGCTTTCCAAAGCTTTTGGCTTAGCGGGTTTGCGTTTGGGAATTGCCATTGCCAGTTCTGAAATTATTGCTTTGTTAAAGCGCATCAAGCCGCCTTATAACATCAACAGTCTTAGCCAGGAAAATGCCATGGAAGTCCTTCGTGACACAAAAACAGTAAATACACAAATAGCAGAAAGCATTTCGGAACGAAAGCGATTAGCGCAAGAATTAAACACATTTTCATGGGTCGTCAAAACATACCCATCAGACGCCAATTTTTTACTTGTCAAAGTTGATGATGCCGCAAAACGATATACAGAATTATTAGACCAACACATTGTTACACGGGATCGTTCTTCGCAAGAAAATTGCGAAAATTGTATCCGATTTAGCGTGGGGACACCACAAGAAAATGACAAACTTATTGCAGCATGTAAATCATTATCCGAATGAAAAAAGTATTGTTTATTGACAGAGACGGCACTTTGGCATTAGAGCCAACAGACTTCCAACTGGATGCCATGGATAAACTTGAATTCTATCCAGGTGTGTTTCAATATTTGGGACGTATTGCCAAAGAGATGGACTTCGAATTGGTCATGGTTACCAATCAAGATGGGCTGGGAACAGCCAGTTTCCCAGAAGAAACCTTTTGGCCTACACACGATTTTATGCTAACGTCCCTTAAAAACGAAGGCGTTGTTTTTGATCAAGTCTTTATAGACAAAAGCATGCCCGAGGACAATGCACCCACACGAAAGCCCAAAACAGGCATGTTGACGGCATATTTGGACACTACTGAATATGATTTGGCGAACTCTTTTGTTATTGGAGATAGAATGAGCGATATGGAATTGGCGCAAAATCTTGGTGCAAAAGGAATTTTGCTTCAATACGACACACGTATGGCTCAAGATATTTCTGCGGAACTACAAGCGGTTATTTCATTGCAAATCCAATCCTGGGAAGGGGTTTATACCCTTTTAAAAGCAGGGGAGAGACGTGCTACACATGAACGCACTACGAAAGAAACAGATATTAAAATAGAACTCAATTTGGACGGTACTGGACAAAGCACTATCGATACAGGTATTGTCTTTTTTGATCATATGTTAGACCAGTTAGCACGCCACGGCGGTGTTGATATTACACTTACGACCAAAGGCGATTTGGAAGTCGATGAGCACCACACTATTGAAGATACAGCCATTGCTTTAGGAGAGGCTTTTGGGCAAGCGATAGGAAATAAGCTTGGCATAGAGCGCTATGGTTTTTGTTTGCCTATGGACGATTGTTTGGCGCAAGTAGCCATTGATTTTGGCGGACGTGCATGGCTCATGTGGGATGCGAAATTTAAACGCGAAATGATTGGAAAAATGCCAACAGAAATGTTTTTCCACTTCTTTAAATCCTTTGCTGATGGTGCCAAAGCAAACCTTAATATTAAAGCGGAAGGCCACAACGAACACCACAAAATTGAAGCAATTTTTAAGGCGTTTGCCAAGGCGATAAAAATGGCCATCAAACGCGATGCTGAAAAATTAGTATTGCCATCAACTAAAGGTCAGCTATGAAAGTAGTTATTATCGATTACGGCGCAGGCAATATCCAGAGTATTCGTTTCGCATTGGAGCGTTTGGGTGCTACGGCTGTACTATCCCATGATGCTGATGAAATTCGTCAGGCATCCCATATTATTTTTCCTGGGGTGGGCGAGGCGAGTTCAGCCATGAAAAAGTTGCAGGATACAGGGTTGGACTCTGTTATTCCGACGCTCAAGCAACCTTTATTGGGTATATGCTTGGGTATGCAATTGATGTGTCACGCATCAGAAGAAGGGAACACAAAAGGCTTGGGGATTTTTGATACTGAGGTCGTTCGCTTTAACACCAATTTAAACGTGCCACATATGGGATGGAATATGGTTAATGGCACAGGAAAGCTATTTTCGGATATTGCACAAAACAGCCATTTTTATTTAGTACATAGTTATTACGCTAAATGCTGCAATCACACAAATGCAACCTGTACGTATGACCTGCCGTTTAGTGCGGCATTGGCACGCGACAATTTTCACGGCACCCAATTTCACCCTGAAAAAAGTGGTGATGTGGGCGCACAACTATTACAAAATTTTTTAAACCTATGATTCTCGTACCGGCAATAGACATCATCAACGGGCAATGTGTCCGCCTTACCAAAGGCGATTACGGCTCCAAAAAAGTATATAACGAATTTCCTGTGGAAGTGGCCAAAGCCTTTGAAGGGGCTGGACTAACACATGTGCATGTTGTTGACTTAGATGGTGCACGCGCCAAACATATTGTAAATGCAAAGGTGCTGGAACAAATTGCCACGCAAACGTCCTTACAAGTCGATTTTGGCGGTGGAATTAAAACGGAAACCGATTTACAAACGGCATTCGATTGTGGCGCTTCACAAGTTACACTGGGCAGCGTTGCGGTTATCGAACCTGAATTGGTACGTGAATGGCTAGAGAAATTTGGTGCGGAGCAACTTATTTTAGGGGCCGATGCCAAAAACAGACGGATTGCCACACACGGTTGGGAACAAGATTCGGGATTAGATGTTATAGACTTTATAATAGAATATGCGCAAAAAGGGTTCGAATATGTACTTTGCACAGACGTTGCCAAGGATGGTATGCTGGCAGGGCCATCGTTGGAGTTGTATTATGAAATCTTAGAACAGTTACCTGAACTTTCATTGATTGCTTCGGGTGGCGTAACCTCTATGGACGATATTTATCAGTGTGCAGAATTGGGTTGTACCGCCGCCATTATTGGAAAGGCTATTTATGAGAACAAACTGTCTCTAAAGGAGTTGGAACGCTATCAAACGGAACAAATGTAATATGCTTACCAAACGAATTATTCCGTGTTTAGATATCAAAGATGGCCGCACTGTGAAGGGCGTAAACTTTGTTTCGCTTCGTGATGCGGGTGATCCCGTGGAATTGGCGCAACGCTATGCCGATGAAGGCGCGGACGAGCTGGTATTTTTAGATATCTCTGCTTCTGAAGAAAAGCGCAAGACCTTAGCGAAATTGGTACGTAACGTGGCATATGCGATTGATATTCCGTTTACCGTGGGTGGTGGTATAAGCTCGGTGGAAGATGTAGGCATTTTGTTGGAAAACGGTGCGGATAAAGTATCCATTAATTCTGCTGCTGTTCGCCGACCAGAGCTTATAAGCGAACTGGCACAAAAATTTGGTACACAATGTATAGTCGTTGCAATTGATGCCAAACAAATTGAAAACGTGTGGGTGGTACATCTGGTAGGTGGAAAAGTGCCTACGGAGCGCAAACTTTTTGAGTGGGCAGCTGAAGCTGTAGAAAGAGGTGCAGGCGAACTCTTGTTTACCTCCATGGATCACGATGGTACGAAGCAAGGCTTTGCCAACAAAGCCCTAAAACAACTTAGCGAAACCGTTTCGGTTCCCGTAATCGCTTCAGGTGGTGCAGGTAATGTACAACATTTTATAGATACCTTTGCACTAGGAAACGCAGATGCTGCTTTGGCAGCCAGTGTCTTTCACTTTAAAGAAATAAGCATACCTGAATTAAAATCCGATCTACGAAACAATAAAATTCCCGTACGATGACTATAGATTACAGTAAACACCCTGACGGATTAGTCCCTGCCATAGTGCAAGATGCAAAGACAAGGACTGTCCTTATGCTCGGCTATATGAATGCCGATGCCGTTGCGAAAACACAAGAAACCAAACAGGTGACGTTTTTTAGCCGTAGCAAAAACCGCCTATGGACAAAAGGGGAGGAGAGCGGTCATTTTTTAACCTTGGTTGAAATGGCAGTAGATTGCGACAAAGACACCTTACTGATTCAAGCTACACCAAACGGCCCAACATGCCACAAAGGGGATGATACTTGTTGGGGAAAGGAAAACACAGCTAGCTACGGTTTTTTATCTGCCTTAGAAACCATTATTGCAGACCGTAAAAACAACCCTACAGACAAAAGCTATGTGGCAAGCCTATTTGCCAAAGGCATTAATAAAATTGCGCAAAAAGTAGGCGAAGAAGCCGTTGAAACCGTGATTGAAGCCAAAGACAATGACGAAGGCTTATTCCTAAACGAAAGCGCTGATTTACTCTTTCACTTGCTAATTTTACTGCAAGCCAAAGGGTTTTCTTTACAAGATGTAGTAAATGTGTTGGAGAAAAGGCAATAGGCAATAATAATTTGTTTTTAGCCATTAAAACACCATCACTCTTTTTTTTATATTTTTATGCAGTAACAATTTTTCAAGTGTGTCGTTAATATGCATAGTAGATTGTTTGCCTTAATTTATTTTACTTACTTTTTTATGAAACGATTATTTTTTACCCGAACTAACCTTTTCTTATTGATTTCCATTGTAATTCTTCAGGGATGTGCCAGTCTTAATTTGGCTTCGAAAAAAAGCAATATCATTGAAACATACATAGACCTAAATGCAGTTGACAACGATCAACTTGTAGTCTCTTTAAACCCGGGTTCATTCCCAAAAGGCGAAGTAACGTTTTACATGCCTAGCGTAATACCAGGAACTTACGAATACACTGACTTTGGGCGATTTGTGTCAAACTTCAAAGCATTTGACAAGAATAATCAACTTATAGATGTAGTCAAGGAGGGAAAAAACACCTGGAAAATTGCAGAAGGTAAAAAGCTAGATCGCGTTTCCTATGTCATTGACGACACTTTTGACAGTCCCGAAGGAAAAAAGATTTACCCAATGGGCGGTACCAAAATTGAGAAAGACGAAGTGTTCTTGCTTAATTTGCATGGTTTTGTAGGTTATTTTAAAGGAGGTAAAGAATGGTCGTATCGCGTAACAATTGATTCACCAGCTGACTTGGTTCCGTTTTCGTCCCTGGAATCTGTGAGTCACACGGCAACACAAGATGTTTTTCTAGCAGGTCGTTACTTCAATATTATTGACGATCCAATTTTATATACCAACGATGACAGTATTTCCTTTTCACTTGAAGATATTGAAGTAAATCTCGCTGTTTATTCGCCAACAGGCGCACACAAAGCAGCTGATTTTAAAGAAACAATAGAAACGATGATGCAAGCACAAAAACGTTTCTTAGGGGACGCGAATGCTACCAAAAGCTATGACATTTTGCTCTTGTTAATGAGTATGGAAGAATTGCAGCAATTTGGTGGTGTACAAGGTGCACTTGAGCATCACACGTCTACGACGGTTGTTTTTTATGAAGGAATTGACACCGAATCGTTAAAAGAGTATCTGGTGGATGTGGTGTCTCACGAGTTTTTCCATACACTAACGCCTTTAAACGTTCACTCCGAGCAAATTCATTACTTCAATTATAACGAAGGTATCATGTCGCAACACCTGTGGATGTATGAAGGGACTACGGAATATTTTGCCAATCTTTTCCAAGTGCAGCAAGAACTTATAGACGAAAATGATTTTTATGGCCGTATGTCAGATAAAATTTCAAGTGCCAAGCGTTACGATGACACTATGCCATTTACGGTAATGAGCACGAATATTGTTGAAGAACCTTACCAATCCAATTACCAAAATGTATATTATAAAGGCGCTTTGATTAATATGTGCTTGGATATTATCATCCGTGAGCAGAGTGGGGGAGCACGTGGTTTTTTGGATGTAATGCAAGCTTTGGCAAAAAAATACGGAGTAGATACACCTTTTACTGACGACAAACTCTTTGATGAAATCATAGCCATGACTTATCCAGAAGTAGGCGATTTTATTAAGACCTATATTCAAGGCGAAACACCTATTCCCTATACAGAATTTTTAGAGAAAGCAGGCGTTACCATTTCAGAAACAGACCAAGAATTACCGAGTATTATCATGGTTGCTCCACAACAGCCCTTTATTGCTCCGCAACCCAACGAAGCTGGAACAAGGGATTTGGTTGTAACGGGATTAAATAACCGCCTTAGTGAAATTGGTTTTCAAGAAGGCGATCTGTTACGCGTGTTTAATGGTGAAGAAATTCCTGCGCTTACTCAAGAAAACATGGGTGCTTTAAATAATTTGTTTGGTACCTCTTTTGGTTGGACAGCCGACCAAGAGGTTACGTTTGAAGTAGAACGCGCAGGCACACCCGTAACACTTAGCGGAACTGTAGGAGTGGCAATTACTCCAGCAAAAGGGATCTCGGCAATGGAAAACGCCACACCAGCGCAAATGGCTTTGCGAAACGTTTGGTTGCATGGAAAAGAGGAGTAGAAAGGATTTTGTTCCTATAAAAACTTCATTATGTTTTGTGTCTTCATATGTGATCTACAAGCTATGTAAGATTTACAGTAAACCTCCCTTTATTATTTGTTTAGCATAGGCTAAACATCTACTTTAGGCACCACTAAATCTTACATCATGAAATTCTTTATATTCTACGTCTTTTTTGCTGCCTTTTTCTCATGTGATAATGAAAATAAAACAGCACACCCGTTGGTTGGCTTATGGCAAGTACAGCAAATCTTTCAACAAGGTAACGAGTTGGAACTTGATAAATGTGCGTTACTCACAACTTCCGAATTCAAAACTGGAGGTATTTTTTTTGAAAAAAGATATTCGGAGCGTATTCTTGGGTGTTCTTTAAATAATGAAAGTGGTACCTGGTCTGAAACCAGTGAAAATACAGTGCGCCTATCCTTTGATAACCGAGTAACAGCCTATCAAAATACCAAATTTATTATTGATGATAACATGATGACCTTAACGGATGGGGATGGCTCTGAAACTTTTGCCATTGTGTTTAAGAAAGTAGAATGACTTAGAGCGCAATTGTTTTAATATATTTACAACATGCAGCTATCATCAGACATCTTTTCTTTTTTTAAAAAACTCGAAAAAAACAACAATCGTGAGTGGTTTGAACAACACAAACCCGAGTTTAAGGCGTTGGAAACTACGGTTAAGCAGTTTGGCGAAGCCCTGAAAGACCAACTCAACCAACACGATAGCATTGACCGCTTTAAGCTGTTTCGTGTGTACCGTGATGTGCGCTTTTCCAAAGATAAAACACCCTATAAAATACATTTTGGCCTTACATGGCACCGCACCAAACCCGAATACAGAGGCGGCTATTACCTGCACCTAAAACCCAACGATATCTTTTTGGCCTGTGGGTTTTGGGATCCCAACCCGGCAGACCTAAAGCGTATTCGACAAGAAATAGACATGGACGCTGATGAGTACCGCAACATCATTAACGAACCTAACTTTAAACGCATTTGGGGCAAACTCCAAGGCGATGCCGTAAAAACCGCACCCAAAGGCTATGCCAAAGACCACCCAAACATTGATTTACTTCGCCATAAGCAGCATATCTTTATGGTACGCTATACAGAGGAAGATGTTGCCGCCGCAGACTTTTTAGACCGCTTAGACACCGCCCTACAAGCCGTACGCCCCTTTGTGGACTATATGAGTGCCGTGCTGACCACCAATGCTGATGGGGAAAGTTTGGTTTAATATTTTTTCTTTATACGTTTGCTATTAGCCCACGCCAATACCAAGGTAATAATCAAAAAGACGCGCGTATCTTTCAATACAAAAGCTTCTTGATTGTATTCGGATATGCCCCAAGTTGCTAATAAGGCAGCACCATATAAAAGAACAAAGGTTTTGATAAAAGTGTAGGTAGTGGGTTTCATGGGTGTTGTTTTATAATTTATAATCGTCTTTATTTCTAAAAATATAGTCAACCAAAAAGTTTAGCGCTTTTACAATAACAAAATAAACAACAACGAGAA
The DNA here is from genome assembly GCA_003331305.1 of Flavobacteriales bacterium. Taxonomy (GTDB): domain Bacteria; phylum Bacteroidota; class Bacteroidia; order Flavobacteriales; family Flavobacteriaceae; genus UBA7446. The sequence continues at coordinate 32,633 of QOQB01000004.1, forward strand.
TAGCTAAAAGAATGAGTATGCCCATATCAATATTTAATAACAGTTTTGTAAAAGAGCCAGTGAAAAAAAACAGTCATGGATCGAAAGTTTATTAGCCTGTAATCAGGGGTAGAATGACAATCAATGCAACAATAGGCAAAATGAGCCAAAACAGCAGCTCAAGTAATGCCATGCATCCGGGAAGGGCATAAAATTTATATTCATACTTTTCTTTTATCGCCAAGTACACAATATAAAAAACCGCAATTCCAAATAATACTTCCATAAGCAAGGGAACAATATTAAAAAAAGCGATAAAAAATGCCCAATTTCTTGGGCATTTTAATCTGTGGGGTTTTTACTTGCTTTTACCTATGGTAAAGCCTACCACACCGCCCATAAGAGCAGTGGAAACAACAGCAATAAGCACATCGGTGATAAACCGCTCAATATCCAAGTCTCCCATGGAAGAGGACATAAAGAAATTCATACTAACGGCATACAGTAGTCCCATAATCAGGCCTACTTTTGCTCCAGCTCTAAAGCTACCGATATGCGCCCATCGGCTGTAAACAATCGAAAATATAAGGACATAAAATAAGCAGCCTAAAAAAATATACAGCATAGATTGCCCTTCACTTTCAGGGTATAAATCCGTAAAAAGGGTGCCGTAAAATAACCATCCGAGTGCAAAATACACGATGGTTCCTATAATTGTCGAATAAATAATAGATTTGTTCATTTTTGATAATTTGATACTAAATTATATGTTTTATTCATAAAAAAAGAACAAAACAGGAAAAACAATAATAATTATTCAAATATTAACCTAGATAACTTTTACTTCATCTTGAGGCACCAAAAGCTGCATTTGATCTTGAAGTCTGGCAATGACCAAATTCATCATACGCTTGTTGAGTTTGGATGAATTGGAAATATAGTGTTGGTATTCATCTATAGTAAACTGGCCAATCAACATACCTTTTAACGAATTGCGAAACTTCTGGTCTTTGCAAACGGCTGTTTCAATATATTGAAGCCTTTTATCCAATGAAAGCTCATGGAATACGCCTTTGTGTTTGTTGGCATAATTGATAAAAGCCGCTAGGAGCAAAGGGTTTTGCAGTTTGAGAATGGGACGCATGGTAGCGTTTTGAAAACGCTCTTCATCTGACATGTTATCAAACGTTTGATGCTTTTTTATTTCGGGGCGAATGCGAAGTAGGTCGTTGTGCCTGTCATTCATTGTAAAGAAATATTTGTTAAAAATAATTCAGATATATGTGCTGTTCTTGTTTCTATTTTTTTGTTTTCCATAGTTTTTTAACAACCACATGAGTTAAACTAAAGGTAATCATTTCTTAACATAATTTTATTTAAATTGAAATTTTTAATAATTTGATCAAAATGAAAACTAAACTAACAATACTAATTTTAGCTATAAGCACCATGCTTGTGGCGCAAAAAAAGAAAAACGGAGCCATTTATATAAAACATCCTGCAAATCAGGTTGTATTAGATTTTTTAGCAGCTTTTTCTCAAAACGACAGCGTGGCTGTTGCAAACCTAATAGCTGATGATTACAAAGGCTATGATGGTCTAAACATGAATCCCGACAAAGAAGCAAGTACAAAATCGGATATTTTAAATGCAATGAAAAACTGGAATAACTTGGTGTCGCATTTAAACATTGAGCACACATCAAGTGGATATCCCGACGCCATTGAATATAACGACACAGAATTCTCGGGAGGTACTTGGGTGTATGCGTGGGAAAAATATACTGGAATGCATACTAAAACAGGTGTCAAGCTTAACATGCCTGCGCATTTTCAATACGTTGTAAATGATGAGAATAAAATTGTGTTTAGTCGCTCATATATGAACAAGAATCCATTTACTGCCATCTACAGAAACTCCAATAAGGTTGTTGGAGGTACTGTGTATTCACACCACGAAAACATCAATAAGGTTAGAAAAATGATGCATTCGTATCAGTTTAATGACATGGTGGGAGCTTATGAATACTATAACGAAGACACCAATTTTAAATGGGGTAGCATGGACTGGGACGCTGATCCTGTTGATTTAGAGGCTGCTAAAGCATCTGATAAAGAGTTTATGTCAAATTTTACTATTAATAGTATGAATAACTCTTGGATTGAATATCAAGAAATGGAGCTTGGTGGGAATTTTGTAGAAAGTTTTTGGCGCGTTAATGTCACTAGAAAAACGGATAATAAAAATATTGTTTTCGGGCTCTATATGACACATCAATTTAATGACGAAAACGAAATTACAAAAGTTCGTAACTTATTTAATGCCGCAGCATTATAATAAACTAATATAAGACCCTTGTTATTAGGGTCTTTTTAATAAATTTATATTGAATGATAATTTATGTTATGTTAAATTATATTTGAATCCTAAATTTACTAATTTCGTTATACTCAATTTAAATATACCCCTATGACGATTGGAATTCCAAAAGAAATCAAAAACAATGAGTTTCGCGTGAGCTTAACACCCGCACAAGTGTCTGCCCTTGCGTTGTCACATAAAGTTATTGTACAACAAAGTGCTGGATTGGGTTCTGGTTTTGTTGATACTGCCTACCTTGAAGCTGGCGCATCTATGGCAAACACTATCGAGGAAGTGTACTCGCTAGCGGATCTCATTGTAAAGGTAAAAGAACCATTGGCTAAAGAATTTCCATTAATTCAGGCAAAACATACCATTTTCACTTATTTCCATTTTGCTTCTTCCGAAGCACTTACCCTAGCCATGAAACAAAGTGGCGCAATTTGTATTGCTTACGAGACCATTGAAGACGACAATGGCAGTCTACCTCTTCTTACTCCTATGTCTGAAGTGGCTGGACGTTTAGCAGGACAACAAGCCGCCAAATACTTAGAGAAACCCCAAGGTGGTAGCGGTATCCTCATTGGTGGTGTTACTGGTGTGCCACCTGCTAAAGCTATGGTTTTAGGAGGTGGTGTTGTGGGTACTAATGCCACAGATGTACTTGTGGGCATGGGCGCAGACGTCACCCTTTTTGATATAAACGAAAAACGCCTTGATGAATTGGTATCCCATTTTAATGGAAAAATTAACCCGATGTTGGCTACCAAAGAAAATATTGGAGCATACCTTCCTCTTGCTGACGTTGTTATTGGCGCTGTGCTGGTAAAAGGCGCCAAAGCACCAAAGCTTATTTCCAAAGACATGCTATCGCTGATGCGTCCGAAATCTGTACTGGTAGATGTTGCTGTTGATCAAGGCGGATGTTTTGAAACCACAAAGGCAACAACTCACGGAAATCCCACATATACAGTAGATGGAATTCTGCATTATGCAGTTGCTAATATGCCAGGTGCAGTACCACAGACATCCACCAAAGCGTTGTCAAAGGCTACTTTTCCATACCTTATGGAGTTGATTTCAACACCTGTAAACCGCTTAGATCATAACTTTAAAAAAGGTATTAATATATACAAAGGGCATATTACAAACAAAGAAGTTGCCAATGCATTTCAACTTCCCTACACTCCTTTGTCAAATATTTTGGACTAATGCCTATCTTGCAGGTATGAATAGTATTCCTTCTTTAAACCTTCAAAATTTCACATCTGGAACCCAAACACAACGGGATCAATTTGTTTCTGATTTGGGCCGTGCCTATGAAGAAATTGGCTTTGTTGCTATTTCAGGACATTTCTTATCCGAATCACTCATAGATGAACTGTACAAACAGGTTAAAGCATTTTTTGATTTACCAGAAGCAGTAAAAAAGAAATATGAAATTGCAGGCGGCGGCGGTCAGCGAGGGTATACTCCTTTTGGAAAAGAACATGCCAAAGGTAAAACTGCAGGCGACTTAAAAGAGTTTTGGCATTTTGGTCAATATGCGGAAGTGGCCGAAGAACTCAAGCCACACTACCCCCCTAATGTCTTGGTCAAAGAAATTCCTGCTTTTAACGAAGTTGGCAAAGCTACTTTTGAGGCACTAGAAAAGACAGGTACTGCGCTATTGCAGGCCATAGCACTTCACTTAGGTTTGGACACCCATTATTTTGATGATTTTGTTGCCACGGGCAATAGCATCCTCCGTCCTATCCATTATCCACCCATACAATCTGCACCTAAAGACGCAGAACGAGCTGCCGCTCATGGAGATATCAATCTAATAACCCTACTCATGGGTGCCCATGGAAAAGGATTACAAGTTTTGAACAGGGATAACGAATGGATTGACGCCATTGCGGGTCAAAATGAACTTATGGTTAATGTGGGCGATATGCTATCGCGGCATACCAACAATGCATTAAAGTCTACCATACACCGCGTGGTTAATCCACCAAAAAAATTGTGGGGAACATCGCGTTATTCTATTCCGTTTTTTATGCATCCTGTTGCCACGATGCCTTTAAACGTTTTATCACATTGTATATCCGAGCAAAATCCCAAGCAGTTTGAGGACATTACGGCAGGAAAATTTCTTCGGGAACGACTTATAGATCTTGGACTACTCAAAAAATAATGGCAAAGCTGAAGGATTTATCTGATTTGAAAAAGCTTTTTCCGGAGGCGGAAGGAGCCTATGTTCCTGAACCAGAAGCACCAAAAGAGAAGCTTAAACAACACTTAGAAGCCCATTTTAGCAATAAAGGTCGTGGAGGGAAAACGGTAACTGTTATCAAGGGTTTCGTAGGGTCAGATGTAGAACTTAAGACGTTAGCAAAAAAAATTAAACAGCACTGTAGCGTTGGCGGAAGCGTGAAAGACAACGAGATCATCATTCAAGGGAACGTACGCGACAAAGTCATGAAAATGCTTCAAAACGAAGGGCATCATGTAAAACGAGTTGGTGGTTAATTGTAACGTATGATTACAGCACTACAGAAAATCGTAATAAACCCTAAAAGTACATTCCTCCTTTTTGACGAAACCCAACATCACCTTTTTTTAAACTATGCTGTACCGCTTATTCAAGCAGGAATAAGCGTTGGGCCAGTGTCGACGTCCATTGTTAAATCCTTAGGTTTGAAAGTTGAAAAAACAACCATTGAAGGGGTTTACACGGTTTCCTATGAGATTTTGAATCCATCGATACTCTGTTTTTCTAGTGGAGCTAAAAACAATCAAAAAGGTATTGTTAGATCGTTTGAAAGTTGGCAAAATAGTTTTGCATTAATCCAAAATGAAATCACGGATTACCCGAATGCGAAGGGAGTTGTTGTTGGCGCACTCCCCTACTCACTTTCCTTATTCGGTGCAGTGGAGTCGCTTCAACGCAAGCAACAGCCCAAAGTGTTTCCAAATCATGATTTAAGACATTTTACAGGACTTGAATCCAATGAAAACTACATCATGTGGATGACCCCTTTTCACGCATCGTTTTTCGCTAAGGCTTTAGCCAAAAAGCAAATGCTTCCTGTAACTTCCGTACGATACCTTTTTGTAGGAGGCGCAGGCTTTCTTAATTCGCAACGCAGCGTGTTACAACAAGTGTTTCCAAACGCAAAAATATACAGCTTCTATGGCGCGTCTGAAACCAGTTTTATTGCTATCAAACACCCTTGCGACTCAAGCAAAAGTGTTGGTGTTATTTGCAAAGGGGTGCAAGTCTCCATTTTGGATGACCATCTCAAAAAAGTCCCCAATAATACCAAAGGAACAATTTGGATTAATACCCAAGATAGGTTTACTTCATATTTTCAAAAGTCACTGAAAGTAAACACGTTAAATAGTTTTGTTTCAACAAATGATATCGGTTTTGTAGATAATCAAAACCGTCTCTTTTTTACAGGAAGATCCGATCGTTATACCTCAATAAGCGGACATATTATTGATATCTACACCATAGAGGTGTGGTTTAAAGAAATGTTAACTATTGAAACGCTTGCGATATTACCACAACCCAACACGCAAAAAGAAAATGAACTCGTCTTATTGACAACAGATCATATAGCCTCTGAAATTTGGCATTCGATTAAAAAAGCAGGTCACGATGCATTGGGCGCGCAAGGCGTTCCAAAAAAATGGGTACATTGTCCTTCATGGCCGGTATTGGCAAATGGAAAAACAGATTTAAAAACACTTAAAAAATGGCTATAAACTCCCATAAAGTCTTTCTTATAGCAGCTGCGCGAACAACTGTAGCACCTGTGGGAGGTTTTTTGCGTAATACCTCTATTGAAGACATGGCTGCAGCCGTCATTCGTGAAAACCTTAGTCAATTAAAAATGGATACTTCTGAAGTCGACGACGTGATCGTTTCTAATGCCCTCGGAGGTGGTGGAAATATTGCACGACTTTGTGCCCTTAAAGCAGGGTTCTCATCTGAACTTCTAGGTAATTCAATAGATCGGCAATGTGTTGGCGGTTTGGACGCTATTATTCAAGCAGCAAAACAAATTCAAAGTGGTCAAGCAAACCTTATTCTAGCTGGTGGCGCAGAATCGTTCTCGCTTCGACCAGAACGACACTACCCAAGCAAATGGAATGGAGACCTCATATCACTAGAAAGACCCCCTTTTTACCCAACCGATGATCCAACCACCCCCTTGGGAGATGCTATACAAGGCTTGAAACAAACCCATCAAATTAGTGATACGCAAGAATATGAATGGGTTCATGAAAGTCACAAAAAATCCGTAGCGCATAAAGCTATCGCTGAAGGCGAAATTGTAGCACTAACACCAAACGACCCTATTGACCCATTTGCAAGAGAAATTAGCAAAGAAACCTATCAAAAAGCTAATTCAACCTTTGGACATACACATCCATGTAACACCGCTCCAAAAGCTGATGGTGCTGCTTTTGTAGCGGTGGCTTCGGAAAAAATGGTAAAAAAAATTAAACCTGCGCATTGTATTGAAATTATAGATGGGTTTACGCTTGGCGGCGATCCTGAATCGTTTCCTATTCTACCTGCTAAGGCCATGAAACAAATGGTGAAGCATAACAATTTGAATTGGACCGATATTGGTCAAATCGAACTCATGGAAGCTTATGCGATTCAATCCATTTTATGTGCCAAATACAGCGGCGCCCCAATAGAAAAAATTAATCCGTTTGGTGGTGCTATTTCAAGAGGTCATCCTATTGGTGCTTCTGGGGCAATCTTAGCAGTACGACTTTTTCATGCGCTTAAAGCCCCCCATAGAATAGGTTTGGCCGCTATTGCAGGCGCTGGTGGGTTGGCAAGCGTCCTCCTGCTAAAAAAAACGTAATTACCAATTAATTGGCTTGCTACCCTGCTGCCATAAGTAATCATTTGCTTTGCTAAAATGGTTATTGCCAAACCACAATCCACGGTTTGCACTTAACGGCGAAGGATGCCCTGCCTCCAATACCAAATGCTTGGAACGGTCAATGTGTTTTCCTTTTTTTTTGGCGTAATTTCCCCAAAGCATAAACACGACACCTGTTTTAATTTCAGAGAGCGAGGAAATAATGGCATCTGTAAATTGCTCCCAACCTCTATTTTGGTGACTTCCAGGCTGCCCAGCACGTACACTAAGTGTGGCATTTAGCAACATTACGCCTTGCGATGCCCATGTTGTTAGGGTACCACTTTTTGGGTAGGGCTTTCCAATATCTCTCTCTAATTCTTTAAAAATATTAATGAGTGATGGCGGGTGTGCCACTCCTTCGGGAACAGAGAACGATAAGCCATGAGCTTGTCCCAAGCCGTGATAGGGGTCTTGTCCTAAAATAACTACACGTGTGCTATAAAAAGGAGTAGAATCCAACGCATTAAAAATATCTTTTGCGGGTGGAAAACACTTAAATTGCTGGTATTCTTGACGTACAAAATCGGTAAGCTCTTTAAAATAAGTTGCACTAAGCTGCGCTTCCAATTGATTTTGCCAAGATTTTTCTAATCTAACCTGCATGAAAAAAGCTATTTTTGTGATGCCTCAAGGTAGAAAAAATTAGAATGAAAATAATTGCGCAGAAAACGCTTGATGATTTAGAATTTGGAGTTGTCTTGGAGCAAGCAGCTGCTCGTTGTGCCACAGATTCGGGAAAGCTAGAGATGATGGAAACCACTCCACATACAAGCTTTCATGTAGTACATGGAGCTCTATCGCGCACACACGAATACTTAAATTCATTTTCAGAAGAAAAGTCTATACCAAATCATGGGTTTGAAGACGTAACTCAAGAAATTTCATTGCTGTCGGTAGAAAACAGTAAAATTGAAGTTGAGGGGTTTAGACGATTGCTGCTACTTTCAGAAACAACTAACACACTACTAGTGTTTCTAAAAAAAAACAAAGAGCATTACCCCAATCTATATAAGGCGTGTAATGGACAATCTCCTGTAAAAGAAATCCCTGCGGAAATTCATCGTATCATAGATAAATTCGGTGAGTTAAAAGACCGAGCATCTGATAAGCTATTTAGTATCCGAAGACAGATGAATGGAGTACGTTCTAAAATAAGTCAGAGCTTTGGTGCGGCACTCAGCACGTATCAAGGTTCTGGTTTTTTGGATGAAATTCGAGAAACGGTTATTGGTAGTAGACGTGTATTGGCAGTAAAAGCCATGTATCGTCGTAAGGTAAAAGGAGTAATTCATGGCAGTAGTAAAACGGGAAGTATAGTATACATTGAACCACAAACAACCTTGCAATACACCCAAGAACTTCAAAACTTAGTGTATGATGAAAAAGAAGAAATCGATGCCATCCTTCGTTCGTTAACTGATTTTATGCGACCGTTTGAAGCTGATTTTAAAACCTTTTCTAGTTTTTTAACCTTGATAGATTTGCATGCTGCAAAAGCACACTATGCAAGAGACATGAGGGCTGTGCTTCCGATGCTCTCGGAAAAACAGGAAATTGACATAAAAAATGCGTACCACCCGCTACTCTATTTGAGTAACAAACGAAAAAAGAATCCAACCTACCCACAAGATATTCACCTGCACCCTAATAATCGTATCATGCTTATTTCAGGTCCTAATGCCGGTGGCAAGAGTATTACTTTAAAAACCATTGGACTGTTGCAGCTGATGCTACAAAGTGGTTTTTTAATTCCCGTTGACGAGCAAAGTCACATAGGGGTTTTTGAGCGAATATTAACGGATATTGGCGACAATCAATCTATTGAAAATGAATTGAGTACATACAGTTACCGTTTAAAAAATATGCAACGGTTCTTAAAGAAGTGCGATGCTAAAACCCTGTTTTTGATTGATGAGTTTGGAACAGGATCTGATCCCGAATTGGGAGGCGCATTAGCAGAAATATTTTTAGAAGTTTTTTATGATCGTGAGTCTTTTGGCGCTATTACTACACACTACTCCAACCTAAAACTTCTTGCCAACGAGCTCCCGCATATGACCAATGCCAATATGCAGTTTGATGGTAGAAGCTTGCAACCCACTTTTCATTTGGTTTCAGGCGAGGCAGGGAGTTCATTTACATTTGAAGTAGCAGAAAAGAATGGTATTCCGTATAGCCTTATCAACAGAGCTAAAAAGAAAATTGAACGTGGCAAAGTGCGCTTTGATGCCAGTATTGCTAAGCTTCAAAAAGAACGTGCCACAATGAGTAAAAACTCTAAAGAATTACAAGAGGCATCGATCAAAAACAAAAAGGAAAACGAAAAGCTAGAAACACTCAACGCAAAAGTAAAGGTGAAACTAGAGCGCTATCAAGAGCTATACGATCAAGAGCAGCGCATGATTGTTTTGGGTAATAAGGTGAATGATGCCGCAGAGCGCTATTTTATTAATAATAAAAAACGTCCTTTGATTGCGGATCTACTCCGTGTTGTAGAGGAGGAAAACGCCAAACGAAAACGCAAATCAGTTGCAGAACACAAAAAAGAGCTAAAACAGAAAAAAGCATTAAAAGCGGAAGTATCCAAAAAAGTTGAAGTAGTTCGCGAGGAAAAAAAGAAAAAACCAACACAAAAACCCAAAGAAACGCATCGTCCAAAAGTCACGTTTATAGTTGGTGATAAAGTACGGATGTACGATGGAAAGGCTGTAGGTACTATTGATACATTGGAAAAAAAGAAAGCCATTGTTAATTATGGTGTTTTTACTACCCAGGTCAATGTTGAGGCGCTAGAACTAGTAGAACGTAAGAAAAAGTGAATCAAGCCGTTGTTTTTTATGATAGTGAGTGTTTTATGTGTAGCACTTTTGTAAAACGTATTATCCGCTATGATGTAAATCAACACTTTCAGTTTGCCTCTCTTTCTTCCAATTATGCAAAAGAACTACAACTCCCAAGTGAAACCGTAGTGGTTGTCGTAAACAAAAGAAGGCTAACAGAACAACATGCTGTAAGATACATTGTCAAGCTACTTCCAAAAGCTAAATGGACTTTATTCTTTTTTTGGATAACCCCTAACCGAATGCAAAATTGGATATATACTCTTGTGGCAAAAAACAGAAAACGCATTTTTGGAAGCACTCAATGTGGATTAGCACAAGAGCATAAAAATCGATTTATTTCTTAAGGTAATTATCGTCCCAATTTTTAGCTTTAGGTGTACCTAGCTTGCCCAACCATTTGGCTACTAACATAGATACAGAGGCATCACCAGTTACGTTTACGGCAGTGCGGCACATATCCAATGGTCTATCTACAGCAAAAATAAGTGCCAGTCCCGCTTCAGGAATACCAGCCTGCGCCAAAACAATTACAAGCATTACCATGCCTGCGCCTGGCACGGCAGCAGAACCGATAGACGCTAAGGTTGCTGTGGCAATAATGCCCAATTGCGCTGAAAGACTTAAATCCATACCAAACGCTTGTGCAATAAAAACAGCGGCTACCGCTTGATATAAACTTGTACCGTCCATATTAATGGTTGCACCAATAGGCAATACAAAACTGCTTATGTCTTCTTCAACTCCTAAATGCTCTTGTACCCGTTCCATAGTCACGGGAAGTGTTGCAGCAGATGAGCTTGTAGAAAAGGCTAATAGCTGAGCAGGAGAAATTCCCCTGAGGAAAAAACCAAAGGACTTTCGTGTGAATAATCGTACGAGTACGATGTAAAACAATATCATGAGCAGCAAGCCAACGAGGACTGTTACCGTATACAAACCAAGAGCTTTAAATAAATCTGCTGAAGGTGCTTCAGCTATTAGGGCTGCGAGTAAAGCAAAAACGCCATAGGGTGCAGCTAACATAATTATATCAATAAGTTTAAGAATAACCTCGTTAAGTGCATCAAAAAAGTCTTTTACAGCTTTTGCTTTTTTCTTAGGAATAAGGACCAATCCAATACCAAAAAAGATAGCAAAAAAGATAACCTGCAACATATTGCCATTGTCTTGCATGGCAGTAAAAATGTTAGACGGCACTAGATCAACCAAAGCCTGTAATGGACCTGCCTCTTGTTGGGCCACCGCTACGGATTGCTTCGCTGCAGCATCTGAAGCGTAGGCAGATAGCAACTCTTTTCTAGTTTCGTCTGAAAGCGTATTTCCAGGCTGAATAATATTCACAATGGTAAGCCCAATAGTTACTGCAGTTAAAGTTGTCAGTAAATACATGCCTATGGTGCGACCCCCCATACTTGAAAGCTGGGCAATATTTTTTAAGTCTGATACCCCTTTGACAAGCGAGGCAAGAATTAAAGGAACAGCTATAAGCTTTAAGGAATTGATGAAAATTGTACCAAGAGGTTTAATCCAATCAATAACCAATTGCTTTCCCCAATCAAACTGGCTAAATAACAAACCAAAAAGAACGCCAAAAAACATTCCTAATAAAATCTGCCAATGGAGCGCTAGTTTTCGCATATCACAATTTAGAATTTCTATTCCGAAGTGTAAAGTCTGCCAATACCAAAGCTGTCATGGCTTCAACAATAGGTACCGCTCTTGGTACTACACAAGGATCGTGCCTTCCTTTACCTTCCATGGTAACAGTTTCCCCCTTGTTGTCTATGGTTTCTTGAGATTGCATAATGGTTGCAACGGGCTTAAAAGCTACATTAAAATATATATCCATTCCATTGCTAATGCCCCCTTGAACACCACCTGAATTATTGGTTTTTGTTGAGCCATCTTCGTTGTAAAGGTCGTTTTGCGCACTTCCACGAAGCGAGGCTCCAGCAAATCCGCTACCGTATTCAAACCCTTTTACGGCATTTATGGACAGCATCGCTTGGCCCAAAACTGCATGGAGTTTATCAAAGACAGGTTCGCCTAGTCCAACAGGTACGTTTTTGGCAATACATGTAACTACTCCCCCAACCGTATCACCTTCTTTTCGCACTTGCTTGATATAGGTTTCCATTTCTGCAGCCATTTCTGCATCTGGACAGCGAACGGGATTTTGTTCGATATAAGAAAAATCTGATATGGCTCCTGGATTTGGTAGAGACAATTCCCCTACCTTGGATACAAAGGCTTGAATTTCAATAGGAGCAATAAGTTGTTTGGCAATACTTCCTGCAACAACTCTAGCGGCTGTTTCCCGAGCAGAGCTTCTACCACCACCACGATAATCACGGAAACCGTATTTTTGATCGTAAACATAATCTGCATGAGAAGGTCGATAACTATCTTTAATGTGGGTGTAATCTTTTGATTTTTGATTCGTATTATAGATAACAAAACCAATAGGTGTCCCTGTAGACTTGCCTTCAAAAACACCAGAATAAATCTCAACCGTATCGGGTTCTTTACGTTGGGTAACTATCGCTGATTGCCCTGGCCTTCTTCTATCCAAATCTTTTTGAATCGTATTTATATCAACAGGAACTCCTGCTGGGCAACCATCGATAACACCTCCAAGTGCTGGCCCGTGGGATTCTCCAAAAGTTGTAAGCGTAAAAGATTTGCCAAAGGTATTTCCTGCCATCTGCTAAATTTTCACAAAAATACAATTTATATGCTGTACATTTACTTGTGTTTTTTTTTGATGCACATCAGTATTGTCAAAAGAGTTCTTCTTTACCATTACTTTTTTGCTAAATTTGCCTAAAATTTATCGCTATGCGTTTGTTAACCCTAATTGCCCTGGCTGCTTTTTTGACCTCATGTCAAACTAGTGAGTATACCCTCAATATTTCAGCTGATATTGATGATGATAATCAAATTTTCCTCATTGCTTTGGATGATTCTAATCAGCCCCAAACGCTTGATACCTTGGCTATTCAAGGCGGTGTAGCTAGTTATTCAAACAGCATCGAGTTACCAGAAATGCATTATTTATTGCTAGAGGGCAATCGTGATGTAGTTCCAGTTGTGCTTGAGCCTGGCGAAATTACAGTTGAAATTTATAAAGACAGCATCCGTTCTTCAAAAGCGAGTGGTACAAAATCCAATAAGGAGTTTAAAAGGTACATATCTGAAACCACTCCCCTTATTGATGATTTATTTGGTATTCAGAATGAAATGCGAAATGCCATGATATCTAAAGACAGCTTGGCTTTTGTTGATTTACAGGAACAACTAAGCGATATGCAAGCAAAGTTCACTGACTTTCAAGTGAATTATGTTACCGAAAATTCCGAATCTTATATTTCCACGCTAATCTTAGAGCAACTCATCCTAAACAAGGGTGTTGAGACGGATGAAGCCCAAAGTATTTTTAGTGCGTTTGATGCCACAATCAAAAAAACAAAATCAGGCATTAAAATCAAAAACATGCTTTTTTTGGAAAATGAGAATAATGATACTGAATCAGAAGATGGAAAAGAGACCGATGTTAGTGTTGGGTCAATTGCTCCTGATTTTTCTGCACCCAACCTAAACGGAACTCCGCAAAGCCTGTACACATCCCTTGGAAAATATACTCTCGTTGATTTTTGGGCATCTTGGTGTGGTCCGTGTCGCACAGAAAGCCCCAAACTAGTACAAACATACAATGCCTTTAAAGATAAAGGGCTAACTATTTTAAGTGTATCATTAGATAAAAACGATGCAAACTGGAGAAAAGCTATCGAGAATGATAAATTAGATTGGAATCATGTTTCATACCTTAAAAGATGGGACGATCCTATTGCTGAAATGTATGGCGTAACTTCCATTCCACAATTGTTCTTACTTGATGAAAATGGTAAAGTTGTCGCTAAAGATAATTACATCAGTGATATACTACCTCAAATTAAAGAGAATCTTCTTTAGTTTGCGCAAAGCGCATTATAGTTAATGAAACGTCTGGTTTTTATTACAGTAGCGCCGCTACTTTTTATTGTCTCCAAACTACCTTTTTGGTTGCTTTATCAGCTATCGAATCTGTTTTATGTACTTATTTACCATATCGTAGGGTATCGAAAAAACGTAGTTCGAAAAAATCTGACGCTTTGTGGTTTTGCAGACTCCCCTGACGAACTAAAAAATACCGAACGTAAATTTTATCGTTTTTTATGTGACTTATTCTTGGAGGCTATCAAGGTCAAAGGAATGTCAAAAAAACAAATGCTCAAAAGATTTACGGTTACAAATCCAGAGCTCGTTGAGAGTTTTGCCAAACAAGGAAAATCGGTTTTTGTCATGACAGGACACTATGCCAACTTTGAGTGGCTTTTGGCCTTAGGATATTACGTTTCGTTAAAGCCCGTTGCTATCTACGCGCCTTTGCAAAATCAGTATTTTGATAATTACTTTAAGCGCGTACGATCAAAGCACAACTCTGCATTGATTTCTAAGAATAAATTTGTAGAAGAATTTGCCATTTCAAAACGTGAGAATAAATTGAATTTAGTAGGTTTTGCGGCTGATCAATCCCCTAGAAATAGGAGTAAAAATTACTACCGTACTTTTTTTGGACATGAAGTACCTGTTTTTACAGGCGCAGAACGCTTAGGGAAACGCTTTGACGTTCCTGTGGTTATGGCTAAGGTAAAGCGCGTTAAGCGTGGGTATTATGAAACTACGTTTAATGTACTTGCTGAAAACCCGAGTGAAGTAGCTGATTATCAGGTTACAGATATGTTTTATGAGGCACTAGAAGAACAAATCAGGGAGGATCCAACGCAATATTTTTGGACACACAATCGCTTTAAGCTGATGCGACAAAAGCAGCAATAGCCGTTTCTATTTTTTCTACTTGAGCTTGTATTCGTTGATTATTTTGTGCTTCTGCGTAAAGGCGAATGATAGGTTCCGTATTCGATTTACGCAAATGAATCCATGAATCATCAAAGTCAATTTTTACGCCGTCAATGGTGGTAACTCGCTCGTTTTTAAATGTATCCGCAACGGCTAAAAGCAAGGCATCTGTGTCCCATGCTTCAGATAACTGAATTTTTTTCTTAGCCATAACATAGTTACTATATCGTTTTTTTAGATTGGAAACGGTTTCGTCTTCCTTCGCTAAAAAACTTAAAAACAACGCAATGCCAACAAGGGCATCTCTACCATAATGCAACTTAGGTAAAATAATTCCTCCGTTTCCTTCACCACCAACAACGGCATTTACGGCTTTCATCTTTTCCACCACATGCACCTCACCTACTGCGCTGGCGTGATACTCTACGCCATGTTGTTGCGCCAAATCAGCCAAGGCTCTACTTGAAGACAGGTTTGAAACCACATCCCCTTTGTGATGTGCAAGCACATAGTCTGCACAAGTCACCAAGGTATATTCCTCGCCAAAAAGCATTCCTTTTTCGTCCATAAACACTAATCGATCAACGTCAGGGTCAACAGCAATACCCAAGTGTGCGTCACTATCCAAAACTGCCGTTGTCAAATCCGTTAAATGTTCTCTTAATGGCTCAGGGTTATGTGGAAAGTGACCGTTTGGCGTACAATGAATTTTAGTCGTTTTTACCCCTAATTTGTCCAACAACATGGGCACGGCCACACCTCCAGAAGAATTTACTCCGTCCACTACTACCGAAAATTGGGCACGCTGAATCGCATCAACATCAACCAAGTCTAAGGCTAAAATCGCATCAATATGCGCTAAAAGGGCATCGTCAACCGTTGCTATGGTACCAAGATGATCCACCGAAGCAAAATCATAAGACTGTGCCTCTAGGTTTTGCATAAGGGCTTTGCCGTCATCGCTGCTGATGAACTCTCCTTTGCTGTTAAGTAATTTTAATGCATTCCATTGTTTTGGGTTATGACTCGCTGTAAGGATAATACCGCCTTGCGCATGTTGACGCACCACTTCCATTTCTACGGTGGGTGTTGTGGAAAGCCCCACATCAATCACATTGATTCCCAAGCCGATAAGCGTTTGTTGTACCAATTGCTGCACCATAGGGCCTGAGATACGCGCATCACGTCCCACGACAACCGTACAGGCGGTGTTTGTGGTTGAAGTCAACCAACTGCCATAAGCTGCCGCAAAAGCAACAACATCTACAGGTGTAAGGTTGTTTTTAACTTCGCCACCTATGGTGCCACGAATTCCCGAAACAGACGCAATTAAAGTCATACTTTTGTTTTAGCAAATATACGCATAAGCTCGAACCGATGAACTATTTATCACACCTTGCCCTAGCCTATCCCAACACGGGATTAGTGGTAGGTAATTTTATCGGCGACCATGTGAGGAATAAAGATTTACCTACGTTTTCTTCAGCTATTCAAGCGGGTATTGCCATGCACAGAAGCATTGACATTTTTACAGATAAACACGATGTTACCATAGCACTACGGCGGTTGCTATTTGCTACACACCGCCATTTGGCACGTGTGCTTGTAGATGTGTATTACGATCATTTTTTAGCAAAACATTTTGATGTATACCACGATATGCCGCTCTCGGAATTTATTGCAAAGATGCAGCCCATACTTCAAAAATACGAATCCGTTTTACCGCATACCGCACAGCGTTATTTGGCGGGAATGGTTTCACAGGATTGGTTGGCAAAATACCAAACCCAAGAGGGCATTGCGTATATTCTACAAAAAATGGCACGTCGCAGCGGGTTGACTGAACTTGCAGATGGTGCAAAAAGCTTAGCAATACATTACGATACCTTACATAATGGGTTTGCCCGTTTTTATCCCGATTTGCAATTGCATTGTCTTCATATTAAAAAAAGGAAGTCTTCATAGTTTTTATTAAAATATCGCCTATATTCGAAGATTGACTATGGAAGATGCTATTGTTGTACAAGGAACACGTGTACACAACCTAAAAGATATTGATGTTACCATTCCAAGGAACGAGCTGGTCGTAATTACCGGTCTTTCGGGAAGTGGGAAATCGTCTTTGGCTTTTGATACCATTTATGCCGAGGGGCAACGCCGCTATATTGAAACCTTTTCTGCCTATGCACGGCAGTTTTTGGGCGGACTTGAACGTCCCGACGTAGATAAAATAGATGGCTTGTCTCCCGTAATTGCGATTGAGCAAAAAACAACTGGAAAAAGCCCTCGATCAACCGTAGGAACCATTACCGAAGTGTATGATTTTTTGCGCTTGCTTTTTGCACGAGCAGCAGACGCCTACAGTTTTCAATCCAATGAAAAAATGGTGCAATACACAGATGCCGAAATTCAGGAAACTATTTTAAATACCTATTTGGACAAAAAAATTGCCATCCTTGCTCCCGTTGTACAATCTCGAAAAGGGCATTACCGTGAACTCTTTGCCTCTATTACCAAACAAGGATTTACGCGTGTGCGCACCGACGGCGAGTTTGTAGAGCTCACGCCAAATTTTAAAGTAGATCGTTATAAAATACACGACATTGAAATTGTCATTGACCGACTAGCCGTTAAGGAAAATGAAAACGACAGCAAGCGATTAGCCGCTTCAATTGAAACGGCCATGTACCATGGCAACGATATGCTCATGGTATATGATTTTGATACAGATAAAGCCCGTTTTTTTAGTCGGAAATTGATGTGTCCAAGCACCGGTATTTCCTATGCCGAGCCTGAGCCTAATACCTTTTCATTTAATTCTCCAAAAGGCATGTGTCCTTCCTGTAACGGCTTAGGGTTAAAACATGTTGTAAACCACAAAAAGATAATTCCCGACGACAGTGTTTCTATCAAGTTGGGTGGTATTGCACCCATCGGCCCAGAAAAAAGCAATTGGACGTTTAAGCAAATGAATAGTATCGCAGAGCGCTATCGCTTTTCATTAACAGACCCGATAAAAACTATTCCTAAAGAAGCGTTAGATGTTGTTTTACATGGCGGAAAGGAACGTTTTTCGGTAGCCTCTAAAACATTGGGTATCACAAGAGAATACAGCATTGATTACGATGGGGTAATTCCTTTTTTGGAGCATCAATATAGCGAAGGGCACACGAGCGCACTTAAACGCTGGGCAAAGGGATTTATGGACGAAATCTCTTGTCCAGACTGTAACGGTTCACGACTTAGAAAAGAGTCACTCTTCTTTAGAATTGACAACAAAAGTATAGCTGATCTTACGCAAATGGATATTGCTGCCTTACACAAGTGGGTAAAGGGAATCAGCAAAAAACTAAGCAAAAAACAACGTGCCATTGCCCATGAAGTATTGTTAGAAATTGAAAAACGTTTATCATTCCTGCTAGACGTCGGTTTAGATTATTTATCACTTAACCGAAGTGCAAAATCGCTTTCTGGTGGTGAAGCACAGCGCATCAGATTAGCGACCCAAATTGGTGCGCAACTAGTCGGAGTACTTTACATTCTAGATGAACCCAGTATTGGTCTTCATCAGCGTGACAATGAAAAACTGATTGAGTCGCTCATGCAGTTGCGCGACATTGGAAACTCTGTAATTGTGGTAGAGCACGACAAAGACATCATGCTTAAGTCGGATTATTTGATTGATATGGGACCTGGTGCAGGAAGGCATGGTGGTAAAGTTGTAGCGGCTTCTTCACCAAAGAAAATAAAAACCCTAAAAACCGATACCGCAGATTATCTTACAGGTAAAAAACAAATTGAAATTCCCGCCAATAGAAGAAAAGGGAATGGTAAAAAACTAACGCTCAAAGGATGTACCGGAAACAACCTAAAAAATGTGACGTTAACACTCCCGTTGGGTAGTATGATTGGCGTAACGGGTGTTTCGGGTAGTGGAAAATCGACCTTAATTAACGAAACACTATACCCTATTTTAAACCAATACTTTTTTAAGGCCGTTAAAAAACCACTCCCCTACGCCTCCTTAAAAGGCTTAGAACATATCGATAAAGTTATTGATATCAATCAAGCGCCAATTGGCAGAACGCCAAGAAGTAATCCTGTAACCTACACTGGTGTTTTTGGAGAAATTCGTCAATTATTTACCAAAACCCCCGAGGCAATGATTCGCGGATACAAACCCGGTCGTTTTAGTTTTAATGTCAAAGGTGGTAGATGTGAGACCTGTCAAGGTGCAGGAGTAAAGACCATTGAAATGAATTTCTTGCCAGATGTATATGTGCAATGTGACGATTGCTACGGCAAACGATTTAACAGAGAGACTTTGGAAATACGTTATCGAAATAAAAATATAAGCGATGTGTTGGAGATGACCATAAATGACGCTTGTCGCTTTTTTGAACCCTATCCAAAAATTTATCGGAAACTAAAAACGATACAAGATGTGGGGCTAGGTTATATTACCCTTGGACAACAATCTACTACGCTCTCAGGTGGCGAAGCACAACGTATTAAACTGGCTACAGAACTTTCGAAAAAGGACACAGGCAAAACACTTTATATCTTAGATGAGCCCACTACTGGCCTGCATTTTGAAGACATTAGAGTGTTGATGAATGTTTTAAACAAGTTGGTAGACAAAGGAAATACCATGATTATCATTGAACATAATTTGGACGTCATCAAACAAATGGACTATATTGTAGACATTGGCCCCGAAGGTGGATTAAAAGGTGGAGAAATCTGCTGTACAGGGACACCGGAAAAGGTTTCGCAACACAAAACAAGTCATACAGCGCGATTTTTGCGCCAAGAACTAAAATTATAATTCCGATGGAAAAAGCATGGACAGAAATGAAGTCTAGTAACTCCTGGTTGCTGTTTAAAATCATGGGGGAATTCGTAAATGGATTTGAACAAATGGGACTTATTGGTCCATGTGTCTCTATTTTTGGTTCGGCACGAACACAACCAGACCACCCTGTTTATACGCAAACAGTTGCTATTGCTGAAAAAATAGTACAACACGGATTTGGAGTCATTACTGGTGGTGGTCCTGGTCTAATGGAAGCGGCTAATAAAGGAGCTCAACAAGGAGGTGGAACCTCTGTGGGGCTTAATATTGAATTGCCTTTTGAACAAAAAGACAATCCATATATCGATAAAGACAAGCTTATAAACTTCGATTATTTCTTTGTAAGAAAAGTAATGTTTATCAAATATGCGCAAGCCTTTGTTGTTATGCCAGGTGGTTTTGGGACTCTAGATGAACTTTTTGAAGCATTAACCTTGATTCAAACAAAAAAAATAACGAAATTTCCAATTGTACTATTTGGATCTGATTTTTGGTCTGGTATGATAGATTGGATAAAAAAAACACTTTTAGACGAGTATGAAAATATCAGTTCTGAAGATTTAGATTTAATTAAAGTTGTGGATGATGTAGATGAAGCTGTTGCACATGTAGTGCAATTCCATACCAAAAACACTTTTACTCCAAATTTCTAAATGCACAAAAAACTTCTTGCTTTTTATTTCCTCTCAAGCATTGCTTTTGCCTATTCGCAACAAAGCTACGTTTTGGATGTTGTGTGGGACGGATTTTCTACTAACCTAAACATATCCCAAGAGGTTGCTTGGACAAACACAAGCAATGTTGGTGTAAATAAAGTTGTATTATTAGATTGGAATCATGCCTATGCATCAGAAAGAAGTCCACTAGGAAAGTTTTTGGCTACGGAATATGATTATAAATTGATTCGTACAAGCAAGCAAAAACGCGGGTTTACTACCATTGCAACAATTCGCAATCAAAATGAAACTCTTAGTTGGATGAGAAAGGAGTCGGCAATCGATATCGTTGAAGTGACACTGCCAAAAACAATTGCACCTAATGCGCATTTCGTTTTCACAGTTCATTACACAGTGCAGTTACCAAATGCAGCTGTTTTTAAGTATGGAGCTTCAAATAATGAGCTTCATGCCCAACATTGGCACTTAGTGTTGGCCATGCAAAATCAAGATGGTACATGGAAAAAGGAAAGCAATTTAGGGTTTGGTCGACCTAAAAGTGAAAATACCAAAACTTCCTACCGATTTGATGTACCTGACTCGGTTAGGGTTTTGCTTCCAGCTAATAAAAACCAACCCCAATCGCCTCTTCTTTTGACTAGAAAAGATACCTACAAACGCATTCCGTTTGGAAAATCTGAACTTATATCAGATATGCTTCCCATTAATGGTGCTACCGATTTTAAGTACAAATTATCTCGTATTTCAACCTTTATAGAACATACTTTTCCAAATGATAAACCCCAAGTATTTTGGGCGCTTCAAAAAGATTATGCACAAAAACCTCTTTTATCCTTAGAGTCAATTCCACAGTTTTTAGGCGCCTTTGATAAAAATCAGGTTGTTGAATTAAAATTATTAAAAGCTATTTTGGAGCAATGTGTTCAAAATCGATATAGTAACCTAAATAAAAACACGACCTGGATATCAGATGGGTTACCTTATTATCTGTGGCAACAGTATGTGAGCTCCAATTATCCAAATTTAAGAATGACGGGCAGCCTTAATTCGTGGCCTGTCATCAAAAATTATCACTTTACTCAAGCACCATATTACAGAAGTTGGGAGATTGCGGCTAACGTATCGGGAAATAAAAACAGAGGACAGTCTCTTGTCACCCCAAAAGATAAACTTACCCGTTACAACCGACGCCTGGCAAATCCATACAGAGCAGCATTGGCATTATTATATTTGGACGCATATGTGGGGGAAACTACGGTTTTAAACGCTGTAAAGGCGTTGCCAAAAAACAAACCAATTGATACTTTTTTAAGAAAAGAAATAGCTGACAACACAGACAAACCCATTGACTGGTTTTTTGAACATTATATCAAGCAAAACAACAATGGGGATTTATCCATTTCAGCAAAAAAAATAGACGATCAGCAATACAAAATAACGGTTAGCAACACAAAAGAAGACGCTGCGATTCCTTTAACGATAAGACAGCAAAACGGCGTTCAATCTACAGCATGGATTCCCAACGACCGTTTGCCATACACTCAAACTTACGACAGAAACAGCACACAGTCGCTAACGGTAAATAAAAATCATTTTATTCCTGAGTTATCGTTAAACAACAATAGTTATGACTTGAATAAGAAAGTTTTTAGGAACAACTTACGTTTTAGGTTATTTCAAGACATACCACAAAGTGGCACATCCGTACTGTTATTATCACCAGAGTTTGGATATAATGTTTATGATGGTTTTTTGACTGGATTAACTATTGGCAATAGTAGTATGCTCAGTAATAATTTTAGATTTAAAATTAGTCCTCAAATTGGCACTAAAAGCACTCAAGCCAATGGAATGGGATATGTGATTGGAAGTTTATATCACGATAATAAATCTCATTACCTTACCCGACTCACCCTTTTTGGTTCTTCCTACAATTATGCGCTTGACAAAAGATACAGCACCTTCACCCCTTCTGTTCAATTGTATTTTAGACCCAATGGCATTCAGCAAAAAGATCGCTCATACTTATTGTTTCGTCATGTTTCTGTACGTCTGCAAGACTTACCTGAAGATGATCCAAGAAGAAGCTACGGGGTAACTCTAGCAACCTTTTCGGCTAAAAAAGGAAATGCCCTACAAAACATAGCTTACAAAACAGAGTTGCAATGGGCTAGCGTTTTCAAAAAACTAAGTGCTGAAAT
Source organism: Flavobacteriales bacterium (assembly GCA_003331305.1). Taxonomy (GTDB): domain Bacteria; phylum Bacteroidota; class Bacteroidia; order Flavobacteriales; family Flavobacteriaceae; genus UBA7446. The sequence continues at coordinate 55,385 of QOQB01000004.1, forward strand.
AGAGTACATTACCTATTATTTACCCAACAGAAGATTAGTAATTAGGACTTTTGTGGGTGGATTTTTACAGAACAATTCTAGTGACAGTTATTTTGACTACAACACCTCTCGCGTAAATGATTATTTATTTCAATACGATTTATATGGTCGCTCCGAAAGTGAGGGCTTCTTTTCACAACAATACATAAAAGCTGAGGGAGCATTGCGTACCGCAGGAAGTGTAAGTGGTGCCAACAAATGGATGATTTCAGCACAGACTTCGACTACGCTGTGGCGTTGGATTGAGGGTTATGCGGAAATAGGATGGATAAAAAATAAAGAACAAAAAGCACACACGCATTGGGGAACTGGTGTTACTTTTAACCTTATTCCAGACTTTTTTGAGGTGCATTTTCCATTATATGATGCGACAGGGAATCTAGCGACAAAGTCAGGTTACACAAAACAAATTCGCTTTCAACTCTCCTTACGACCTGCTACACTCGTACAACTTTTTTCTAGAAGCTGGTTTTAATAGTCATTCAGGGTACGTGCATTTTTTGTAAATTTGTTCCTTTCTATGAAAAGTGTGAACCTTGCTTCGTCGAAGCTAACTTTCGAAGACTTTAAAAAAGACATTCTCAATGATTTCTATATTGTATCGTTGAGCAGACAAGTGAGCATTCTGGGGAGAAAAGAAGTGCTTTCTGGCAAGGGAAAGTTTGGCATTTTTGGTGATGGTAAAGAACTCGCACAAATTGCCATGGCCAAAGTATTCCAAAATGGCGATTTTAGATCTGGGTATTACCGTGACCAAACCTTTATGATGGCTATTGGTGCTTTAAAACCCGAACATATTTTTGCAAGTGTTTATGGTCATGCTGACCCTGTTGCTGAACCCATGTCCTCAGGAAGGCAAATGGTTGGGCACTTTACTACCGATTCTCTAGACAGCAACGGAAACTTACTTCCATTAGTTGAAACGAAAAACTCTTTTTCCGATGTGTCGTGTACAGCAGCTCAAATGCCACGATTACTCGGTTTAGCGCATGCTTCAAAACTCTTTAGGAACGTGAATTCGATGAAAGACAAAAACCTTTCTAATGATGGAAATGAGGTTGCTTGGGGAACTATTGGCAACGCAAGTACTAGCGAGGGAATGTTTTTTGAAACACTAAATGCCGCTGGTGTTTTGCAAGTACCGATGGTCGTTAGCGTTTGGGACGATGGATATGGCATTTCTGTTGACAATTCACACCAAACTGTTAAGGAAAGTATTTCAAAAGCTATGGCGGGTATGCAACGTGATGACAACGTCAAAGGCATTGAAATCATCGAGGTTGTGGGTTGGAACTATGCCGCTTTGATAGATGCTTACACACGCGCTAGTGATTTGGCACGAACAGAACACGTTCCTGTTTTGGTGCATGTAACCGAGGTTACACAACCCCTTGGACATTCCACTTCTGGATCTCACGAAAGGTATAAATCAAATGAGCGTTTAGAATGGGAAAAAGAATATGATTGCAATGCTACATTTCGAAAATGGATTATTGCACAAAATATAGCTTCGGAGAACGAGCTAGTAGCAATTGAAGAAAAAGCTGCAAAAATGGCTAAAGAGGCCAAGACAACTTCTTGGGATAGGTATTTAGCTCCCATACATGCTGAGCGAAAAGAAGCGCAGGCTTTGGTGCAACAACTAACCAAAGAAGTTCCAGACGTAAACGCACTGTTATCCTTAGCGTCATCTCTTACTAAGAAAACAATTGTTTATAGAAAGTCTATATATACCGCTGTTCGAGAAGCTCTGTTGTTGACTAACGCCAAGCACGTGCAAGCAAGGACTGCATTAAACAATTGGTGGAAAGCCAAGCAAAAAGAGACTCAAAAAGTATATAGTGATTCGCTCTATAATGAATTTGAGAACTCATCTCTAAACGTAAGTACAATACCAGCCAAATACGCAGACGACAATGCTTTAGTGGATGGACGTGTGGTACTTCGAAACAATTTTAATGCCCTGCTTAAAAAGCACCCAAAAATGCTTGTTTTTGGAGAAGATAGTGGAAAAATTGGAGATGTAAATCAAGGACTGGAAGGACTTCAAGATATTTATGGTGAGGAACGCGTATCGGATCGAGGTATACGTGAGGCTACCATTTTAGGTGAAGGCATCGGAATGGCGTTTAGAGGCTTACGCCCTATTGCCGAAATTCAATATTTAGATTACGTGCTCTATGCATTACAACTCATGTCTGATGATTTAGCAACATTGCATTACCGTACTAGAGGAAAACAGGCTGCCCCGCTTATAGTCAGAACACGAGGACATCGTTTAGAGGGAATTTGGCACTCAGGTTCTCCTATGGGCGGATTGGTGAGTTTATTGCGAGGCATGTACATTTTAGTCCCACGTAATCTTACTCAAGCAAGCGGCATGTACAATACCTTATTACAAGGGCAAGACCCAGCACTTGTTGTTGAGCCTCTTAACGGCTATCGTCTTAAAGAAAAGCAACCTGAAAACTTAGGCGAGTTTACCATTCCCGTTGGAGTAGCTGAGCAGCTACGTACAGGTACAGATATCACCCTTGTGTCTTACGGTTCTACGTTGCGCTTGGTACAAATTGCGGCAGAAAAACTGGCAACAATGGGCATTAATGCTGAAATCATTGATGTACAATCGCTTATTCCACTTGACAAGACGGCCATTATTGGAGCAAGCGTCCAAAAAACAAACCGCTTACTAATTGTTGATGAAGATATTCCTGGTGGTGGAAGTGCATACATTCTTAGTCAATTACTAGAAAAACAAAACATCTATCAGTATTTAGATAGTCAACCCATGTTGTTGACCGCCAAGGAACACCGACCAGCCTACGGTACGGACGGAGACTATTTCTCTAAACCCTCAATTGAAGACATTGTTGAAAAAGTATATGCCATTATGCATGAGGCAAAACCAAGTCAGTTTCCTGCACTGTAGCAGAGGCAGTAGTAATTAGGCAGTAGTGATTAGGCATAAGGCAATAGTATACAGGCAATAGGCAGTAGTGATTAGGCAGTAGAGATTAGAGATAAATAGTCTTTGTGAGAACTACTAAGCCACTTTACTAAGCAATTGCTGTAAGGCCTCCCCTTCCGAAATAGGAACAGCATCAACGCCTTTAGCTGCTAAATCCGCCTTTTTAATAACACCCAAAATAGGAACGATTGTCTTAAGCGGATAACGCCGTGCAGCCTGCTCGATTTCTTTGACAAAAAACGGATGAATACCCAATGCTTTTGCTGCCGTATCCGGGTTTTTTGAGGGTAAGCCGTGGTATGTCAATAATTGCATATAAAACGCATACAAGCTATTGATGGTTCCCAATAGCGGATGTTGTTTTGGATGGCGTCCAAAGTAATGCACAATTTTATACGCCTGTGCCACATTCCCCGCGCCTAAGGCTTTGCGCAACTCAAAGTTATTGTACTCTTTGCTAATACCTACATGTTGTTCAATATGATCGGATGAGATCGTGTCGCCCTCATTAACAATAAGACAAAGTTTGTCTAATTGATTATTTAGCGTTCCTAAGTCCGCACCAACGCTTTCTGCCAGTACGGCCGCTGCTTTGTAGTCGATAGTACGATTCGTAGCACGCACGCGCTGCTCTATCCACGAAGGCAATTTGTTGTCGTAAAGCTTTTTTGTTTCAACGATAGTACCGTTTTTCTGAATGGCTTTTGAGAGCTTTTTACGTTTGTCTAACTTTTTGTTTTTGTAGCATAGCACCAAAATTGTTGTGGGTTGCGGTTGCTCGGCATAAGCTGTTAGTTGCTCCATAGTACGGCTGAGTTCATGCGCTTCACGGACTACCACCAATTGGTGGTCTGCCATCATAGGAAACCGCTTACATACCGAAACAATTTCTTCTATGGACGTATCTTTTCCATACAGTATGGTTTGATTAAAATCGCGTTGGTCTTCGGGCAACACGGTTTGGATTAGCAATTTGCTGATTTCGTCAATAAAAAAGGGCTCATTCCCCATTAAAAAATAAATGGATGAGAAATTTCGCTGTGAAATAGCACTCTTTACCGATGCGTATGCGTCCAATGAAAAATAATTTAGCACTTTTGTGGTTATGCAACAGTTGGCATTTCCATCTTTTCGCTTTAAAACCAAAAGTAACGAAAACAAACGCACTATTTTTGATCCCATTCGAAAAAAGTTTGTGGTTCTTACACCCGAAGAATGGGTGCGTCAACATGTGGTGCACGACTTACTGCAAAAGGGCATTAGCAAAACACGCCTTAGTGTGGAAAAACAATTTGATGTGATGGGACAACAAAAACGTTTTGATGTAGTCGTGGCGGGAAAAAATGCAACAATAGATTTATTGGTGGAATGCAAAGCACCCTCCATACAAATTACACAAGACACTTTTGATCAGATTGCACGCTATCAATTGGCCTTAAATGCCTCTTTTTTGATGCTTACTAATGGAGTACAACATATATATTGTCAGATAGACAACGTGAATGAGACCTATCAGTTTTTAGAAGAATTTCCGCTAAACCAACTGCATCTATGAGTCTTGCCGTTGCCATACTGAATTACAACGGTGCCGATTTGTTAAAACGATTTTTACCTAGTGTACTGCAGCATTCGAATGCTGCTACCATTTATGTCATTGACAACGCCTCAACCGACCATTCAAAAGACCTTTTAGAGGCTGATTTCCCAACGGTAAAATGGATTGGCTTAGACCAAAACTACGGCTATGCCGAGGGCTATAATATGGGGATTACCCAGATTGACGAAACCCTTATTTGCTTGTTAAACTCCGACGTTGAAGTAACAGCCAATTGGACTACTCAGATGGTCGCTCTTTTTGACGCGCAGCCCTTAGCGGCGATGGCGCAACCAAAAATTAAGGACCTAAACAACCCAGATTATTTTGAATATGCAGGCGCAGCAGGCGGATATTTAGACCTTATGGGACTTCCCTATTGCCGTGGCAGAGTGGGCAAAACCTGTGAGCGGGATACGGGGCAATACAACGATGCGGTACAAGTTACTTGGGCTAGCGGTGCTTGTTTGTTTGTTCGTAAAGAGGCATTTACCACACTCGGTGGTTTTGACCCTTCGTTTTTTATGCATTTTGAGGAAATTGATTTGTGCTTGCGCGCACAAGGAGCTGGTTATCAGGTTTGGGCAGTAGGCACTAGCGAAGTGCTGCATTTGGGTGGCGGTTCGTTAGCCGCAGAAAGCTCTCGGAAATTGTATTACAACATTCGCAATTCCTTATTGACCTATACCAAAAACCTAACCCTGCTCCCACTGCTATGGCTTTATGTGGTACGTGCGGCTTTTGACACCACGCTCGTGTTGTATTTTATGATACAACTCAAGTTTGATCACATACGAGCCATTATGCGAGCTTATGACGATTTTTCTATTTGTTTTCGTAAAGCTATCAAAGCCCGAAAACATACACTAAATCCGTTGCGTTGCTTTAGTGTTTTGGTGCGGTTTTAGGTGGTTTGTTATTTTCATCGCTACAAGGCCACTTTATATACCCATATTTCACTAAAACAAAAGTTTGTAAATCTAGTTTTCTAAAATCCTACCTATAGTATTCAAAACCACAGCTATTTACAATTCAAGTTACAACCAAGATTGGTCATGCTTCACAGACGCGCCCTCGCCTGCGTGTCTACCTTAAAAAAGTAAGACTACTCGCAAGCGCCTTGTGTCCATTCCAAAACGCCTGCGGCATCGGCAGCGCAAGCATTGCCGTAAGTCGTGCCGTCACAACCACAAACAGGGTCGTATTCAAGGGTACAAGCGGTATCGGGCTTGGGAGACGTCATACAAGTGCTTATAGCATCGTCTTCACATTGAAAGGAAAGGAGTAATAACCCGAAACAGATTAGCTTTTTCATTCTGTAGTTGTAGGTTGTATGGTTGGTTTTTGATAGGGTTGAAACGGTTGTTTTAGCAGTGGCACTACCCTACTGTTCTCCGTTTCGTTGGGAAATACATCTACGCCATACACAATTTTTTCTGCAGCCAAATGCATATAAGTCCCCAATAACCGATCCCAAATGGCAAAAATATTCCCAAAATTACTATCGGTATAGGGCAACACATAATGGTGGTGTACTTTATGCATATGTGGGGTTACAAGGATAAAGCTCAATACGGTATCTACCTTTTTAGGCAATTGGATATTGGCATGGTTAAACTGGCTAAGCACCACAGAAAGCGACTGATACAGCATCACAACGCCAATGGGCGTTCCCAATATAAAAACTGCAACTAGCGTAAATGTAAAGCGCACCACACTCTCAAAGGGATGGTGGCGGTTGGCAGTCGTGGTATCTACATGATGATCGGAATGATGCACCAAATGCACCATCCAAAGCGGTTTAAGTCGGTGTTCGGTCCAGTGCGCCAAATAAGCCCCAATAAAATCAAGAAACAACACGCCCAAAAGCACATAGAGCCAAAACGGAAGGGAAACAAGGTGCAACAAACCAAATTGGTTGGTGTTGACCCAATCAGCTGTGGTGAGCAACAAAAACGCCAAACTAAAATTTACCAATATAGAGGTTATGGTAAAAAAGAAATTGGGCAAGGCATGCTGCCACTTTTTATAGGGTAAACGACGCAAGGGCAACAAGCCCTCAAGTAACCAAAAAAAGGAAATGCCACCTACCAAAATAATGCTGCGGTGTAAAGAGGGTATGGTTTCAAAATATAAAATTAGACTTTCCACTTCCCAAAGATATTGATTTTGAGTTATTTACCGTTGAGCATCTGCTGAACAGTCTCGAGTGTAGTCATCAGTTTGATCTTATGAACAGAGTCTCTGTAGCGTCCCTTTTCAATACGTTGTTCTAAGGTTTCGATAAGCGCTGAAATGGTTTGATTCTCATTCATAAATAGGCTGATGTATATATTGGGGCAAATTTAAAGTTTTATTGCTAAAGGAAGATATTAAAGCTAAATCGTACTTTTACCACGCAAAAAATACTATGAGACCATTTAAGTCATCTATCAATACCAAAAAAGCGAGTTACAAAGAGAACTACGCTGAGATGGAAAAATTGATTCAGGAGCTTGACGAACAATTGGCAAAAAGCCAAAATCAAGGGACTGAAGCCTCTATTGCCCGTGCGCGTAAGCGAGGTAAATTTTTGGCGCGAGAACGCATTACGCTATTGTTAGATAAAGACAGTCCTTTCTTAGAACTCATGCCGTTGGCGGGACTTACGCATCAGGGCGGATTTGGCCCTGGCGGCACAACTGTAGCGGGAATTGGCTATGTCAACAAACGCCTCTGTTTGATCAATGCTAACCTCGGTACCCGCAAAGGCGGTGCGGTAGATTATGCCACCAGTTTAAAAGTATTGCGATTGGGTGAAATTGCCCTAGAAAACAAATTACCTACCATTAATATGGTCGAAAGCGGAGGCGCTAACCTCCCCGATCAAGACCGTGTATTTAACAATTACGGGGCGTCGTTTAGGGAAATGTCTAGACGCTCTAAACTGGGGATTCCTACCATTTCTATAGTATTTGGAAATGCCACCGCAGGTGGTGCTTACGTTCCGGGGATGTCAGATTATACCATCATGCAAAAAGATGCGGCAAAAGTATTTTTGGCGGGTCCGCCACTGGTAAAAATGGCAACCAATGAAATTGCTAACGATGAAGAACTCGGCGGAGCCTCTATGCACAGCCGTATTTCGGGTGTAGCCGATTTTTTAGCAGACGATGAGCAAGATGCGATCAGCATTGCCAGAGATGTCGTTAAAACGCTAAAACCAGCGGAAACACATGCAGCACCAAGTAAGCCTGTTGTTCCACCAAGATACAGCGCAGATGAGCTTCTGGGTATTGTACCTGCAAACCTAAAACGTGCCATTGACATCAGAGAGGTTATTGTACGCATAGTAGACAATTCTGAGTTTACCGAATTTAAAACCAACTACGGCATTACCATGGTGTGCTGTTGGGCAAATATTGATGGATATCCTGTAGCGATTATTGCCAACAACGGCGTCATTTTTGCCGAGGCTGCACAAAAAGTAACGCAGTTTATCCAACTGGCAAACAAGTCCAATACACCTTTACTATTTGTTCACAATACCACCGGCTTTATGGTAGGCAAACAGTATGAACAAAAAGGAATGATTAACAGCGGTGCGCAACTTATTCACGCGGTTTCTGGCAGTACGGTTCCACATATTAGTTTACTGATTGGAAATTCATACGGTGCTGGGAATTACGCCATGTGCGGACGTTCGTTCCAACCCAGATTCTTGTTTTCATATCCAAATGTGCAATCTGGTGTTATGGGTGCAGAGCAAATTTCAGGAGTAATGGAAATTGTCAAACGGCAGTCGGCAGCGTCATTAAATAAAGCCGTTGATGAAAAGCAATTAAAGAAAGAAAAAGATGCCATGTTCCAAGATGCCCAACAAAAAGCAAGTGTGTGGCACGCCACATCTGAACTTTGGGACGACGGCGTTATTGACCCACGACATACACGCAAGCACCTTAGTTTGTGTTTGGCTACGATAAACAATGCGCCTATTGATGGTAGCGATGCCTTTGGTGTATTTAGAATGTAATTAGTGTACTATTTGCTGATATAATGCCTCGTACTGAGGAACTATTTTATCTACATCAAACAGGCTAGCATGTGCGTAAGCTTGTTGCTTAAAAGCGGTTAATTGTTCTTTGTCTGACAACAACGAAACTGCAAAAGACGCCATTGCTTCTACATCGCCAACATCTGTTAAGTACCCTGTTTTACCGTGAATATTTACTTCTGGTAGTCCGCCTGTATTTGAAGAAATAACAGGGGTCGCTGCTGCCATTGCCTCCAGTGCTGCCAGTCCAAAGCTCTCTGTGTGTGACGGCAATAACAGGACATCAGAAAAGCACAAAATTTTGCTTACCTCATTCGTTTTACCATAGAAAATCACATCCTCCCAAATGTTTAATTCGCGGCAGCGCTGCTCCACAACCATACGGTCTGGACCATCGCCTACCATCATCAACTTTGCAGGCATTTTGGCACGAATACGCGCAAAGGTTTCCACCACATCCATTACCCGCTTAACGGGTCTAAAGTTACTAACGTGTGTGACAATAACCTCATTAGCTTTCGCTACTACAGAACGTTCACAATTGATGCGAATTTTATCATAGCGCGCTACATTAATAAAGTTTGGCACTACGTGAATTTCTTTGTGAACGCCAAAATAGCTAAACGTATCTCCTCGTAAATCTTTTGAAACAGCAGTAACCACATCAGAGTTATTGATGCTAAACGTTACCGCAGGTTTGTAAAATGGATGATTGCCAACAAGTGTGATATCAGAACCATGTAATGTAGTAACTACGGGAATATCAATACCCGCCTCCTTAAGCATCTGCTTCGCCATAAAGGCGGCATAGGCATGCGGAATGGCATAGTGCACATGCAACAACTCTATTTGATGGAGCTTAACCATCTCCACAAGCATACTTGACAGCGCCAACTCATAGGGCTGAAAATGAAACAGTGGATATCTTGGAACATGAACTTCGTGAAAATGAAGATTTCCTGTTAAGGATTGCAAACGCACAGGCTGTTTGTAACTGACAAAATGTACTTCATGTCCTCTATCAACTAAAGAAATACCCAGTTCAGTAGCCACAACACCACTCCCTCCGTAAGTAGGATAACATACAATGGCAATTTTCATACGAAGCGATGATTTTTTAGGGAATGAATTTTTATTCGCATATCACAAAAGTATGGGAAAAGATTGACGTGTAAAACGAAGATTTATTCTTTGATTTCAACAGGAATAATGCCATGTGGAGAAATTTCACCAAAAAGCAGCCGTGCAGTCGCATTGGCAAATGCGGTTTGCTGCTCATGCGCCAATAGCACACTTGCAAAAGAGGATAGATTTGGAAGTTGTGAAAGCACATAGGGTTTTGCAAAAAGTACCACATGAACATTTGGGTATGTGCTTAGATGGGTTAATATGCGTATATCACTTTCTGAAAGGGATTGACTCGTCCACGGCGAAGAGGTGTTGGCATGAATACCGACTACAACAGGCCTTCTCCCCCTCAAAGCAGTTGTTTTAAGCGTGTTTTTAAGAATTTGAATCGTAGTTGTTTGCTCACGTAACGCATATAAAAAATCGTTTGACGATGGCTTCCCAAGGGATACGTAATACGCAGTTGTATCTTTTTGTAATGGAAATGCATCCTTTTGGGCGTGTACCTTCACAATACTTTGTTCCGCAATTTGTTTTCGTAAATACGTATCGTAAAACGTATTTGTCAATGGATTTCCAGTTGTTTTAACGGCTTTGTTTTGATGTAATCCCAATGCGTATTTTGCGCTAAGAATTTTCTTTACAGAAGTTGCTAATCTTGCTTCCGTAATGTCTCCGTTGGCATAACTCGTTTTGATTGCTGAAATGGCTTTTTCTAGTTGCAACGGCATAACCAATACATCTGCTCCCGCCAAAAATGCAGCTAAGGCAGGGGAATCAACAGCTGTGGTGATTCCTTTCATATCCAATGCATCAGTAAAAACAAGTCCGTTAAAACCCAATTGTTGTTGCAACAATTGGGTTACTACTTTTTTAGAAGCAGCTATTGGAAGACCGCTGTTATCAAGTGCTGGAACATCTAAATGACCTACCATAATCCCTTTTAATCCTCTTGATATCAAGTGTTTAAATGGAACTAAATCTATGCTATCCAATGCTTTTTTGGAGCGATTTATTCGCGGTAGTGTTTTATGTGAATCGGCAGTTGATGCGCCATGCCCGGGAAAATGCTTGGCAACTGCTATCACGCCAGCGTCTTGCAATCCTTCCATAAAGGCTTGTGCTTTTTTTGCTACACGAGTCGGTCTATCACCAAATGAACGGACACCAATAATGGGGTTTGTTGCTTCGGTATTTACATCAACAACGGGTGCAAATGACACATGTACTCCCATCTTACGTTTACGTTCTCCCATACGTTTGGCAAGTGCGTATACCAATTCATCGTTGGGTAGCGCGCCCAATGTCATGGCATATGGATAAGGCGAAACGTCTTGCAATCGCATTGCCATACCCCACTCCGCATCAGCAGCAATAAGTAGTGGTATGTTGGCGTGTTGTTGGTATAGATCTGTATCCGCAATTTGTTTCATTGTCCTTCCCTTTGAAAACAAAACGCCACCAACATGATATTTTTTCAGCTGGGATAATGTATTTTGATGCATGGCGATATCCCCATCTGGAAACGCCATGACCATAAAAAGTTGTCCTATTTTTTGATCTAGTGTCATAGCGTTGTAAACGCTGTCTACCCATTGGCTTTGCGATTGGGAAAACAAATACGCAGGAATAAAAAATATGAACAGGAAAGCGCGAAGCATAGCCTAAAGGTAATCTAAAAATAGCGTGCGTGCCAACTGTCTTTAGCTGGAACTTCCCATTCGCTAAGAAATTCCCCTTTATTTACCACCAAATGATTAAAGACGACGGTGTTTTCAGTTACTGACTTATTTTTTACCACGGTCTTAAAATCAAGAAGGGACTTATAGGTTATATAGTCGCCTTGCTTAAAGCTAACGTTCATTTTGTCAAGGAGTGTCACATCATAGGTTTTTTCAAATTCCTGTATGATGCGTACCGAAGAATCAATAGAACAGCCCGTAGCGGATTGCGCATTTTCGTCTAAAGCAATAACAATAAAACGTTTGTAAGGCAGCGAAAAACTTGCTTTTAGCGATGAACCGTGCGCTGTCCATTGCGTCAAAAAGGCTTCTAGTTTTTGGGAAATTTCAACTACTTCCGCGTCGGTGAATGGGCGACTTGCTGGATAAACCCATACACGTGCCTCATTATCTAATTCATCGAAGGGTACAAACATATTATAAGTCTTGTGCCTGTTCTAAAAGTTCTGCAATGTCCATAACGGCAACCTTGCTCTCTTGCTCCTTATTTTTCACACCGTCAGTCATCATGGTGTTACAAAACGGACAGCCTGCCGCAATAATATCCGGTTTTGTTGCCAAGGCTTGCTCTGTACGTTCAATATTGACTTCCTTGTTTCCTGGCTCGGCATCTTTAAACATTTGCGCGCCCCCAGCTCCACAGCAAAGCCCTTTTGCTTTGCAGCTTTTCATTTCAATAAGCTCGCTTTCAAGTTTAGACAAAACAGCTCGTGGCGCTTCGTACTCGTTATTTGCTCTGCCCAAATAACATGGATCGTGAAAGGTAATGCGCTTTCCTTTAAACGAACCGCCTTTCACTTTTAATTTTCCTTCATGGAGTAGCTGCTTTAAAAACTGTGTGTGATGCACAACTTCATAGCTTCCGCCCAATCCAGGATATTCATTTTTTAGCGTATTAAAGCAATGCGGACAAGCCGTAACTATCTTTTTCACCTCATAGCCATTGAGTACCTCAATGTTGGTCATGGCTTGCATCTGGAACAAAAACTCATTTCCAGCACGCTTTGCAGGATCGCCGGTACAGCTTTCTTCAGGACCAAGCACGGCAAAGGAAACGTCTGCTTTAATTAAGAGTTTTACAAATGCCTTCGTGATTTTTTTGGCACGCTCGTCAAAGCTGCCCGCACATCCCACCCAAAAAAGCACCTCGGGCTGTTTGCCCTGAGCTGCTAATTCAGACATGGTTGGAATGTTAGTCGTGGAAGCCATCGTCAAAAACTTCAATGGTTACCTCTTTTTCTACCAAATCGGTAAACTTCCCGTTGTATCGTGTTGCACGAACCAAGTGATTATCTACCCAGTGATAGTTTCCACCACGAGGTTTCCCCATAAGTAGGGAATGGTAATTAAATCCATTTTCTTTAAGCCACTTTTCTGTAACACCACGATGCTCTTCTGTACGTGAGGTAAAAAAACAAATGACATGTCCTTCGTCGTACCACTTGTTTAATGTCTTTAGCGCATCGGGATATAATTCGGCGGTTGCCATACGCTCTGGCTCTTCGTTTGGAATATCGTCACAAATAGTTCCATCAATATCTATTAAATAATTTTTGACACCTTCAGGAAGTACCGGACTAACGTGTTCGCCGTCTTCTAATTTCTCTTTAAGTAATTGGTCTACTTTTTCTTTATCCATGTTTATGTATTTAATTCTTCGCGCCAGGCAATACGGTCTTGTTGATTGAATGGCCAAGGAGCACCGTTGTTTTCTACATTGGTCATCATTACGTTTAATTCATTAGGAGCAGCTGATTGTTCCATTACCAAATAACGCCGCATTTCCATGATAATAGAAAGTGGGTCTATGGCAATAGGACAGGCTTCTACACAAGCATTACAAGATGTACAAGCCCATATTTCCTCCCTTGAAATATAGTTATCTAATAAGGTATTTTGATTGGGGTCTTCGCCTTTGTTTAAAGAAGAACCTACCTCAGTAAGTCTATCGCGCGTATCCATCATAATCTTACGCGGAGATAATAGCTTACCCGTTTGATTCGCAGGACATTCATCCGTACAACGACCACACTCAGTACACGAATACGCATTCATAAGCTGTACCCAATTTAAATCGGTAACGTCTGCTGCACCAAAAGTAGTAGGAACTGCATCTGTAGCAGGCGCAGCATAGGGATCTACTTCTGGGTCTAACATTAACTTTACTTCATTCGTTACCGCTTCCATATTTGAAAGTTCGCCTTGAGGCGATAACTTGGCAAAATAGGTGTTAGGGAAAGCAAGAATAATATGCAGGTGCTTGGAATAATATAAATAATTCAAAAACAGTAAGATACCGCTAATGTGTAACCACCAGGTCGTGCGCTCAATAGCAATAACTTGTTGAGCTGTCATGCCATCAAACAGGGGAAGCAAAAATTGGCTTATAGGAAAGCTTCCCGCTTGAACATAATGTGAATCTTGCGCTACAGTTTGCAGCCAATAATCGGAAGCATTCATGGTTAAAAATAACCCCATAAGTACCACTTCGGCATATAAAATGATATCTGCATCCCATTTGGGCCAGCCTTTCATTTCGGGTTTCCAAAAGCGTTTTATACGAACCACATTTCGACGAGTCCAGAAAAAAAACACACAGATTAATACAAGAGCCGCAAAAATTTCAAAAGTAAAAATGAGTACATCGTATACACCCCCCAAGAAAGGGGCAAAAATACGGTGCGTTCCTAAAAATCCGTCGAGGATAATTTCGAGTAGTTCAATGTTAATGACAACAAAACCTACATATACAATGACGTGTAGTGCACCAGAAAGTGGTTTGCGCACCATTTTAGATTGCCCAAGCGCAACACGTGCCATATGCAACCAACGCTTTTTGGGTTGATCTGACCTATTTGTAGATGTCCCTAATTTGATATTTCGAACAATACGACGAACATTTCGTGTAAAGAGGCCAACCAAAACAAAAAACAAAACAGCAAAAGTAATGTTAGGTATGTAAGCACTCATGGCTACTCAGGCTTTTTTGATTCTTGGTAAGGTTTATTTTTTTTACCAAATAACGAAAAATGCACATAACGTTTTGGGTTTAGACGTAAATCTTCAAGAAGTAATTGCGCCTGATTGTTCGTTTGATTTAACGTATTAATCAATGAATCTGTATGAATTAACTTTCCAATAGAACCCTGTCCAGCATTGATTTTTGAAGTGATGAGTGCTAAATCTTGAGAGGTTTGTTGCAATGAGCGAATGGTAGCCCCTAAAGGAGCTTTTTGTAACGAATCGGTAATGGCTGCGGCATTGGCTGAAGTGCGCTCAAATGAAGCGAAAGTTTTGTTCAATGTTCCGTCGGAAGCATTTAAGCTTGAGTCTAAAGTTTTTACAAGTGATGTTAGTGCCACTGTGGTTTCGCTAAACTGATCTATCGATTGGCGTAAAGCCTCTTGGCGTTCTAGATCAAGAACTTTAGTAAAAGCAATCAATACCGAATCGGCGTGAACAATCATACTTTCAATTTTTTCTTGCAGTGGCGAAAGTTTTTCGTTTACTAAATCCGTTAATCCTGGAGCAATACTAGTTTGTAAGGTGTCGCGATCTTCTGCTAATGGTGCATTGTCAAAAGCAGGGATGATGGCTAGCCCCTTCCCTCCTATTAGTCCAGATTCATAGATTTGAGCAATACTATTCTTTGAAAAAGGAAAATCATTTTCAACTCGAAACGCAACCAAAATTTTAGCAGAAGGTTGTATTAACACACTATACTCTACTGAACCAACAGTGTATCCGTTTATTGTGACGGGTGTTCCATTTACAAGCCCTTCGGTATTGTCGTATATACCATAAAAGAATCTATCCGAAATAAAAACATCATTTGACTTTAGGTAACTAAATCCAATAAGAAAAAGTCCTATTCCAAATATGAAAAGCAATGCAGTTTTAACCTCGTTAGAAAAATTCACTTTAAGCAATTTTGTCAAAAATAAGGATTATTTAAACAGATTAAACACCTTAATTAGATTTCATTTCACGAGTTATTGACACCTCTTTTTCACTCTCAAATGCTTTTATATATGCCCCTTTATAGCCTTTAGCGGTAACATTTGGCATAGTAGCTTTCGCTTCCTTATATGACTTAAAATTGCCATAATAATACCTGTATATACTACCCCTCTTTATTCTGGTAATGGGTGCGAGCCCCTTAAAATTATAGGATTTTGTTTCCATCTTATTGGTGCTTGCAGCAATTTGAATTCGATATAAAATAGACGAATTTGGTTGTTCTTTTACAGCCGTTTGTTGCTCGGGAATATCCTCCATCACAAGGCCAGAAAACAAGGTGCCATCTAACGACGATTTATATTTCATAATTGCGTTAGCAATGGCGCGGCTCATTTCATTTTGACCGCGTTTGGAATTAAGATAGGCACCCTCTTTAGAATTGGTTAAAAATCCTGTTTCAACCAAAACACTCGGCATGTAGGTA
The DNA here is from genome assembly GCA_003331305.1 of Flavobacteriales bacterium. Classification (GTDB taxonomy): domain Bacteria; phylum Bacteroidota; class Bacteroidia; order Flavobacteriales; family Flavobacteriaceae; genus UBA7446. Next base: position 71,333 of record QOQB01000004.1, read on the forward strand.
TTGCGAAGGACTAAAAAACCTGCTTGTTTCACGGTGCGATTTTTACGTCTAAGGTTTTTTACAAAACTCTGTTGAATATAATTTGCAGCTTCAATACTTTGATTTAAATAATCTTCTTGCATTAACACCAAACTAATTACTGATTCAGGGTTATTCGGGTCAAAACCATCGTATTCTTGTTCGTAATTATCTTCTAAAAATATAACCGAGTTCTCCTTTTGGGAGACTCTAAAATTATCCTTATTCCGGTGCAAACCCATCACAAAAGTGCCAGCGCCATAGGCGTTTGAATTATGCGCATCGCAATGAATCGACACAAACAAATCTGCTTTTGCCTTATTTGCGATGCTTGCCCTACCGTTAAGTGTAACGTAGCGATCTGTAGTTCGCGTATAGACTACCTTAACATCTTTTTCTTTCTTAAGTAAAGCGCCTGTTTTTAAGGCAACACTAAGAGCAATCTTTTTTTCGTAGTAGTTATTTCCTCGATTACCAGGATCCTTCCCTCCATGGCCTGCGTCAAGAACAACAGTAAAAGGTTTGTTGTTTTGGGCACATAAGTTGTGTGAATACACAAAAGTTAAGGTTACAAAAAGCGATATGAGCAATACGAGGCGCATACTGGATAAAATATGTGTATTTTTGAACTCAATCATGATGAAGTCCTTGTCAAAAATAAGACAATATTCTGGCATCCCCTCTCTCGCGCCTATACTAAGCGCTTTTTTAGCTATTTCATCATTTGTCAGCGCCCAACAAAATCCTTCTGTAACGGACTCCATTCCACCAGCAGTTCAAGACAGCGTACAAGAAAAGGAGCCGCTTCTTTTGGACAAAATAAAACGGCATGCGAATGGATACATGATAATCGACCGCAAAGACAACAAACTGTTCATGTATGACGGTGCAGAGCTTTACTATCAAGACGTTGAGCTAAAATCAGGCATTATTGTCTTAGATTATAAAACCAATGAAGTTACTGCTGGGCGTATAAAAGACTCACTTGGTGCATTCATCCAACCGCCATCTTTTAAACAGGGTGGTGATGAAGTTTTTCCGGACTCTATTCGTTTTAATTTTAAAACTAAGAAAGCCATTATTTGGAATTCAAGAAGTGAACAACAAGGAATGAATGTTAAGGCCGCCGCCACAAAAAAGCAAAACGATTCTGTTTATTATTTACGGAATGCCAAAATAACTACTGCAGAAAATGTGGATGACCCGGAATACTATATTAGAGTGCGTACAGCAAAATTTGTTCCCCAGCGTAAAATGATTGCTGGTTTGAGTAACCTGTACATCGCAGATGTTCCAACGCCATTGTTTTTACCATTTGCCTATTTTCCAATGACTCAAAAACGAGCTACAGGATTTTTATTTCCTACCATTGGTGAAAATTTTAATAGAGGTTACTTTTTACAAAATGGTGGATATTATTTTGTACTGTCAGACAACTTGGATGTTGCCCTAATGGGTGATTATTACACGAACGGTAGCTACGGGTTTCGACTAGAGAACAACTATTATAAACGCTACAAATACAGGGGAAGCTTTGCTTTTAGATACGAGAATTTAATCAATGGGGAGCGTGGCCTACCTGACTACAGCCTATCCACTATTTTTAACCTGCGGTGGTCACATAGCAAAGACAGTAAATCAAATCCCAACAGTAGGTTTTCGGCTTCTGTAAATCTTGGAACTAGCTCATATTTCCGTGAATCGCTCAATCAAATTAACACCAATAATTTTTTAAATAACACTCTAAACTCATCTGTTTCATACTCAAAAACATTTCCAAAGTATCCATCAGTTAATCTTTCCCTGTCGGCGACACATAGTCAGAATACACAGACAAAATCGGTGAACATGACGTTACCTTCACTAACGGCTAATATGGAACGTATTTATCCATTTGCTAAACGAAATGGCATAAAAAAAGGAGTACTACAGAATATAAACTTCCAATATTCAATGCGTGGCGACAACCGCATCAATAGCACAGATGACATCATCGCATCAAAAGGGCTTTTTTACGGTGCCAAATCAGGAATGAAGCACAGTATTCCAATCGCTACAAACTTTAAAATTGCCAAGCATTTTAACTTTACTCTAGGTGGAAATTACGATGAAGTATGGACCAATGAAACCGTAAAGAAGAAAGATTTTGATATTGCCTTAGATGCACTCCCAGATCAAGACACAATAAGAGGTTTTGACCGATTTTCACAGTATAATTTTAATGCGGGATTAAACACCACATTGTATGGTGTTTTTAATTTTAAGGACGACAAAAAAATACAAAGTATTCGCCATGTTGTTAATGCAAATGTTAGCTATAGCAATAGTCCAAGCTTTGAGCAGTATTACGACGAATACATTATTGATGCAAATGGCAATACTAGAGAATATACACGATTTGAAAGTGGTTTGTACGGAAGTCCTGGAAATCGAAAATCCAGTTCAATTGGAATTACATTACGCAATACTTTAGAAGCAAAAGTTGTAGACAAAGATTCAACTGTGACTGAGCTTAAAAAAATCAAACTATTAAACAATTTAAACTTTTCAACAAACTATAATATCACGGCAGATTCTCTTCGTTGGAGTCCTGTTAGAATGACAACCGTAATTCCTATTTTAGATGATAAACTAAACATTAACATCGGGGCTACATTCGACCCATATGCTATTAATGATGATGGAAAACGAGTCAATACATTTAATATTGACAAAGGCGGCCCACTTTTTAGGATGACAAGTGCAAACATTAATTGGGGACACACTTTTAAGAGCAAAGGGAATACAGAATCAAAAAAAGAAAATCGTAATGCTATACCTGGTTTGGATAACAACCGTGGAATCGATGAGCAAACTGGAAGATTTGAATCTAATGATGATGAGGGGGTTAATGAAAAACAGGAGAAAAAAGGAAATTCAGAATTTTATACCACTAAGATCCCTTGGAGTCTGAATCTAAGACATAGCTTTACCTATTCCAACCAAAGGCAGCAACGGGAAATTGGCAATAATTCATTGATGGCTTCTGCCAATGTATCACTCACACCAAAATGGAAAATTAATGTTTCTTCAGGCTATGACTTTAAAAACAAGGGAGTCACATTTACCAATTTGGGCATCAATCGGGATTTGGATAGTTGGGACATGAACATTTCGTGGACGCCATTTGGCTATCGTCAATCGTGGTATTTCTTTATTGGGGTAAAATCGGGAATGCTACGCGACTTAAAATACGACAAACGTCGAGAAACAGACAAAAGACTTTAATTAAATACAATGAATAGAATCATAAGAACTACAGAAGCACCACTTCCAATTGGCCCGTACAATCAAGCTATTTTAAAAGACGACACTCTCTATGCGAGTGGACAAATTGCTATTGACCCAACTACAAATGAGCTTATTAGCGGGAATATAAAAGCTGAAACCAAACAAGTAATGGATAATTTGGCTGCTGTTCTTCGAGAGGCTGATATGGATTTTACGCAAGTGGTAAAATGCAGTATTTTTATTTCAGACATGAATGATTTTAATGAAATTAATCAAGTCTATGGTCTTTATTTCAATAATGATACGGCTCCTGCTAGGGAAACGGTTCAAGTTGCGGTACTGCCAAAAAACGTTAACGTAGAAATTTCGCTTATTGCGGTGCGTTAAGCCTGATTGATGTGATGGTTTACTAAACCTTCGATAGGCTTTTTAAGAACCTTACCTATTGTAAGCCCTAAGCTCTCCAAAACTTCTTTGAGTTCATCTTTTAAATAAAAGGCGATAGAGCCAATAAAGTGCACAGGTATGCCCTTTGCATTTTCAAATTGTAAAATCTGATGTTTAGCAAACAGTTCAAATCCTTTTTTGATAAGTTTTTGACTATACTCGTTCTCTTTGTTCTCAATAAGGAATTTTGCAAAAGTCGCGAGATAGGTATTTGGATTTGGCTTTTTGTACAAGTTGGTTTTAATTTTCTCCGACGACAGGTCAAAGGAATTCTCAAAAACTTTTGCCATTTGATCTGGTATTTTATTGAAGTAGTAATCACGTAACAACTGACGTCCATAGTAGTTACCGCTTCCATCATCCATTAAGATATAACCCAAAGATGTAACGCGTTGCTCTATTTCTGTTCCATCAAAATAACTACAGTTTGAACCAGTTCCAAGAATACAAACAATACTTTCTTCACCTGCATTTGTTGCTGCATACACCGCAGCATAGGTGTCTTCTTTAACATCAATTTGTGCATTTATAAAAATGCCTTGCAACACTCCTTTTAGTAATTCACGGGGAGGATGTGTACCACATCCTGCCCCATAAAAATAAATTTCTTGAACAGACTTACGTTGGCGGTATAAATCGTAATTATTAACGATACGTTCTTCCAATATCTGGTCAGACAACACTTGAGGGTTTAATCCCTGTGTTTGGGTTTCAAAAGACACTTGATTATGAGCGTCTAATGCAATCCAATCTGTTTTGGTTGAGCCGCTGTCAACAATAAGCCTCATGAATACTAAAGTTGATTCACGTGAAGTGCAAGGTCAAGTAACTTGTTCGAATAGCCTGCTTCGTTATCATACCATGAAACAATCTTAAAGAAAGAACCATTTAATTCGATTCCTGCATTAGCATCTACGATAGACGTTCGGGCATCACCAATAAAATCTTGCGAAACCACAAGCTCTTCAGTATACCCTAAAACACCTGCCAAAGCACCTTCGGATGCCGCTTTTATAGCTTGCATAACGCCCTCATAACTTGTATCAGTGGCGAGTTTGACCGTTAAGTCAACAACAGAAACGTCTGCAGTTGGCACTCGGAATGCCATACCTGTAATTTTACCTTCTAACGATGGAATAACTTTAGTAACAGCTTTTGCAGCACCTGTTGAAGCAGGAATAATATTTAACATTGATGAGCGACCACCACGATAATCTTTTCTAGAAGGGCCATCAACTGTCATTTGTGTTGCTGTAACGGCATGAACTGTAGTCATGAGTGCTTCTTCAATACCAAATGTATCGTTTAAAACTTTGGCAAGAGGCGCCAAGCAGTTTGTTGTACACGACGCATTAGAAACAATCAGATCATCTGCTTTTACGTCTCCGTGATTAACACCCATAACAAACATAGGGGCATCTTTTGATGGTGCGGAAATTACTACTTTTTTAGCACCCCCGTCTATATGTGATTGCGCCATGTCTAGGGTTGTAAAAATCCCTGTACATTCAGCAACAATTGACGCTCCAATAGCATCCCATTGTAAATTCTTAGGGTCGCGTTCTGACGTGATGCGAATGGTTTTTCCATTTACAACGAGATGGCCATCAGCCACCTCTACAGTAGCATCGACAATGCCATGAACAGAGTCGTACTTCAGAAGATACGCTAAGTGCTCTACATCAAGTAAGTCGTTAATAGCCACTACTTCAATATCATCTCTGTTGATAGATGCGCGTAAGACCATCCTTCCGATGCGACCAAATCCGTTAATTCCAATTTTTAGGGTTGCCATAGTTTATAGTATTTATAGTTTAAAGTCTCATTATTTCAGATACACGAACCAGTTCTGTATCTATTTTAGATTCTCCTTTAATTGCTTTATCTAAAGGAGTAAAAATCATTTTTCCGTCAGCAATGCCTACCATATTTCCAGATATTCCATCGCGAAGCGCTTCAACTGCTTTTAGCCCCATGCGGCTTGCCAAAACACGGTCAAAGCAAGTGGGGGCTCCACCGCGTTGCATATGCCCTAAAACAGAAACACGCACCTCGTAATTAGGGAGGTTATCTTCAATATGCTCTGCAAGTTCAAATACATTTTTTCCAATTTTGTCGCCCTCTGCTACCATGACAATACTGGAGAGTTTTCCTGATTTTTTTGATCGTTTTAGCGATTCTAACAAACGATCTAGACCCATATTTTCTTCAGGAATAAGGATCTCCTCTGCCCCAGCACCAATTCCAGTGTTCAATGCAATATGCCCTGCGTCTCTTCCCATAACCTCAACAAAAAATAATCGATTATGCGAAATAGCGGTATCTCTAATTTTATCAACTGCCTCAACAACAGTGTTCATAGCGGTATCATAGCCAATGGTGTGTGAAGTGCCGTAAATATCATTATCAATAGTTCCAGGAATTCCTATTACAGGAACACCAAACTCTTGTTGAAAAATTAAACCTCCAGTAAAACTACCATCACCACCAATGACAATAAGCGCATCGATTCCGTTTTTTTGAAGATTTGCGAAAGCTTTTTTACGACCTTCTTTTGTTCTAAATTCTTCTGAACGTGCAGATTTAAGAATGGTTCCCCCTTTGTTTATAATATTATTAACCGATCTTGGTCCTAGAGATTTGATATCTCCCTCAATCATTCCTTGGTATCCTCGTTTAACTCCAAAGCAAGGAATTTTGTAGAATGCACAAGAGCGAACAACCGAACGAAGCGCAGCATTCATCCCAGGGGCATCACCACCCGATGTAAGAACGCCTATTTTATGAATTGAATTTAAAACTTTTTTATTAGTAGCCATTTGCAAAAATTGCTTGGCAAAATTATGAAATAACTTAGACTTTTCTTTAAATTATTATCTTTTAAGACTGATTTTTATTTGTTTAATATTTTTTGAATGAGTTCGTTAAAAGAATCAAAACGAACTTGATAGTTAACCCCAAGACCCTGTGTGTACCCTAACTCATCTCCAAAATACTGAAACTCATTTTCTTTATTGAATACACGGGCGCGCAACGTACCCTTTTTGTTTAGCAAAAATTCAATGGTAACATCCCCAATAATAGTGGTCTCTTCTTCACTTCCTACTGGCACACCTACTTTACCATCTATAATAACGCGTTCGTTAATATTGGTCGAGAGGCTCACCCCTAGCCTATCTCTATTTTGTATGGATGCAGCTGCGTTTCGATCGCCCTGCAAATAGTCGAGACTTAAATTCAACTTATCATTTTCACTGTAAAAAATGTTGTCAAAAACACCTGAAGCTTTTTGGAAAAGATTGTTGGTAAGCGTCTGACTAGAAATTGCGGCCAGTGAAACTTGATTAACAAACGAGCCTTGGGACAACAAAGAAATAGCTTGTAATTGCGTGCGCTCTTGGTCATTTAACCTGTAATTTAACTCATTTTTCATCACACCAGAAGCATTTGGAAAATCTATTTCAAACGTTGGCGTTTCTGGATTTAAAAGGTTACCAAACAAGTTGATAGTTACTTCTGTTGGAATCTTTTGACTGACAATATCTCCTTCTAATAAAACAGACGGGTTAGCTCCACCAGGAACCTCATATTCAGCTTGCATATTGATTTGTGCGCCATAAGGGTCTCCTTCCCAAACAATAGTTCCTCCTGGGCGAAGGCGGAATGTTTTGTCAATAAGGCCCAAATTTTTAAAGTTATAAATTCCTTCATAAGCGATAAAATCGCCCCACATAGCAAATGAACCTGCTGTATCAATCTCTATAAGTAAGTTGCCCGCTCCAATACCACGTAAAAAACTTTTAGTTTCTGGGTCAACTACAATTTCTACTTCTGCATCTGGAGTTACATCAAGATCAAAATTCATTTGCAACCCTTTTACTGCATCTAGTGTATTGTTTTTGGGTGAATCTTGCACGTCTTTTTCCACAAAATTGATAAAAGAAACGTCTCCAATTGCGGTGTCATACTGTATAGGTATAAACAAACTTGTTCCATTAGCGGTTTGCCCCGTAACGTCAATTTCCATATCAGAGAAAAGACCATACATATGCGCGTCCCCCGTAAAAAAAGCATTACCATAATACAGTGCATTTTCATTAAAATCCGTTTTTAGAACGGCCAAATTATCTGCATCAACACGTATGTCTAAACCCCAATTCGAAAAAAAGCGATGCTCTAAATATCCGCGAAGTGCGGCATTGTTCTTTTGGTCATCTTCGAATAAAGCATTCTGAATTGAAATTTTATCTTTTCCAAAAACAAAAGGAATCGTTGAGGAAAAAGAATAAGTAGTGTTTAAATACGGCACTCCTAAACGAAGGGCATCAACTTCCAGAACGCCATCTGAAGTTATGTTGCCCTCTTCTGATATTACTTGTAAATTACCATTTGCATTGCCGTCAAATGGAGCAAAAACCGAGGTAGTCAAACCAGCTATTGCTGATAAATTATAATCAGAAAAAGTAGCATCAATGCTCCATGTAGGCTTGCTGTCAACTAACCCAATGTTTCCAGATGCGGAAATCACATCCATTCCTTTGTCTTCTACTCGAAATGCCAGGTCATAGGCTCTTCGATTTGATTTGGAAATAAGCGTTAAATAAGCATCACCCAAAGAAGTGTTGTTTAATTGCATGCTTGAAAGGCGCAGACTGGAATTGCCCCCAAAACCATTTGCGGCTTGTTCAATATTTACAAACCCATCTACAACACCTTTCCATTTATTCTTCTCAAAAGACAAAATATCATCCAATGCAACTTGTTCTAAACCTAATGCAAGTGAAAATGAATTATTTCCACTTTGGGCAGCTGCGAGTGAAATTTTTGATCTGTTGCTACCCAGTGTAAGTTTTGATAAAGAAAAATCTTTTGACCCTTTTGCAGTAAGTGTGGGTGAGCCGTTTACAACATCTAGTTTCCAACGTCTTTTATTAAAATAGAAATCTGCATTTTGAATTCCTAAAACAGCCTCTGAGTTTTTGTTAACCGTAAAAGAAGTGTTTAACTGGTTTATTTTGTCAGGAGTCGTTTTAGAAACAAACTCTGCCCTTCCATAAAGTTTACCGCTAATTTGTGAATTAATCCAGTTAAGGTTTAATAATGACCCTCTTGGACCTTCTAATTTGTCTAATGATACAAACGAATGATACAAAGGGTTTTGCGTGTCTATTTGTATTTCTAGTTTGTCCAGTTTTGATGTCTTAACTTGAAGCTTTGGGGCACGAATGTTAAGTTGAAAAAGTTTTTTAGACGGATTAATTTTTCCTTTTATGAATGTATTATCATCCAATGCGACTTCATCTCCAAAAAGTGCGGATGCTATCTTTCCACGGAGATTAAAGTTAAAATCAACATACTGGTTTGGTGACACCTCAAAAGGAACAAAGTTACTAAACTGACTCCCCAAGGCATTTTGCATCAGCTTAAATAGCTCTGTAGGTTTAAATTCACCTATCATGAGACCAGTTGCGACATCTTCAGAATTTAAATTTATAACACGCATTGTATTGGTCAAGCGCGATTGAGCAGCAACAGAAGAAAACGAATAGGTTTTATTAGGTGTTTTAAGTTTTCCTTGTTCGATATACAAGTCGCCAATCATTTCATCAATACTATTACCCTGAAGTGCTAAATCAACAGAGCCAGAAAAAACTCCAGTAACGCTTTTGGGAATCCATCCTAAAGCAGCAAAATTTGCTTTTTTTATATCAGACGTAAAAGAAAAGTTTCGCACAGCAGCGGCAAAATCTATTTCACCCTCTAAATCTAAATCAAGTGCCGAGTCAGAAACACGCATGTTACCACTAAAACGATTGGGGCTTAAATTACCCTCCAGCGTAATCTTATCATACGCATAGTCTCGATAGGAAAAGTTCACAAGCTCACCGCTAGCATTTGCGCTAAGTTGACTTGATTTAACCCCCTTTCCAGTAAGTAAAATATCAAAACCAGCAGTTTTAAGTGTTGGCACGTCCAGTAATTTCCCAATGTTGAATAAATCAGTATTTAGTTTGACACTATATGATGGAAATTTAATTGTACTATTGTATCTGGCATCTGCATCGAGAGCACCAAGTCTGGAATCAAGTGATGCTTTCACGGATATACTATTATCTGTTAAGGAAACATTTCCTTTAGCTGAAACAGCCCCTAATGCTTTGAGTACATTAATTTGGTTTGAGGGGATGATATCTTTTAAAATAAAATCCATTTCATCTGAAATAAGACTCCAGCTACCTGAGACATTACGTGCATTGGCGTGAAGTATTTTTTCACCTTGAGCTGAAAATTGTAGACGGGTATTATCATTTGAAAAAATTCCGTTTTGAATACGTAAATCTTGTAACGTTCCGCTCAGCTTACCACTAAAATCAACATCGCCAATTGTCCAATTTGGTAGTGTTTTTATTATATCTTTTTTACCAAGTTTTGCACTACCAATAACAGCGTCTAGCTGGACTGCTTCAGCAAAATTTTTCAAACCCTTAGTGGGGTATTGTAAAAGAATATCTGCCTTTAAAACACTTGAATTTGTTTGTATGGTGCTATTCGCTAATTTCATTTTTGATGGAGAGAAAAGATAGCTGCCTGTAACTGATGTCAGCTGCGTGTTTTTCCAACTTGTTTTGGTATCTAATTGATTAATTTCGGCTTCAATTACATCACCAACCACACTAAAATCTTGAATATTTGCATTTATAGACGCAAACTGAATTGGTGCTATTTTTTCTTCATTTTCGTTTTTGATATATAACTCTGCATGAGTCAAATCAATAGAAGAAACATAAAAAGCTGCACGTGTGTTTTTTGTTTTTTCTGAGTCAAATCGATTGAAAAACAAATCAATATTAGATTCTTCTTCGTCCTTGTAGGTAATGATGTTACAATCTACATTTTGAATAAAAACAGATCCTAAGTTGTTGTCGCCTTGTAGCACCGCCTGTAGTCGTAAAGCATTCATACGCGCATAACCAATATGTAGAAGTGTATCTTGCTTATGGTCTAGAGCAGTAACGTCGTTTAGGATTACATATCCAAAAGGAGAAATACGAATATGATCAACGTTAAGCGTCGTGCCAAAACGAGCATATAAATTTGATGTCATACGCTGCCCCAAAAATGTTTGTGTAACAGGTAACAAAAGTGCTACAGTAAACAAAATCAAAATCAAAGCCAATATGGCCGTTACTCGTAGAATTTTTCGAGTTACTGTAGATTTTTGTTTCAAAGTCTTAATTTTGCATATAATTTATTCAGTGGCAACAATCATACTCGGAATTGAAACCTCTTGCGACGACACTGCGGCTGCCGTTCTAGTTGATGGCAAATTATGTGCCAACATTGTTTCGCAACAGCTAGAGCATCAAGCGCATGGAGGTGTGATTCCAGAACTGGCATCACGAGCTCACGTGCAACGCATAGTTCCTGTTGTAGAAGCAGCGCTATCTAAAGCAAATATCGATAAAAAAGACCTAACAGCAGTCGCCTATACACAAGGCCCTGGTCTTTTAGGATCGTTGTTGGTAGGTAATGCATTTTCAAAGTCTTTAGCCTTAGCACTCGCAATTCCACTAATTGCAGTGCATCACATGCAAGCTCATCTTTTGGTGCATTTTATTGATGACGATTATCCAACACCAGCATTTCCATTTTTAGGTCTTACGGTTTCAGGAGGCCACACTCAACTAGTTCAAGTAGATGGAGCAGCTACTTTTACTGTTTTAGGTCAAACTAAAGACGACGCAGCAGGAGAAGCATTTGACAAAACTGGAAAAATGCTAGGACTACCTTATCCTGCTGGACCTCTAATGGATAAATACGCAAAAAAAGGGAAAGCGAAATTTAGTTTTGGAAAGCCTACTGTTGAAGGCCTGGACTTTAGTTTCAGTGGACTTAAAACGAGTGTGCTTTATTATTTACGCGAACAACAAGATAAGGATTCAAAATTTATTGAGAAGAACCTGTATGATTTATGTGCTTCGGTTCAAAAAGCAATCGTTGACATTCTTATGGAAAAAGTAGTAAAAGCTTTAGCTAAAACGGGGTTAAACCAATTGGTTTTAGGAGGAGGTGTATCGGCAAATAGCGAACTAAGAAAAGCGCTGGAAAACACGACTTCAAACGTATTTTTACCACCATTGCCCTACACAACTGACAACGCAGCTATGATTGCTATGGCTGGTCATTTAAAGCTGAAGGAGAACAAAATCGATTCTTTAGAGAGTGAGTCTAAAGCACGAATTCCAATCTGATGCAGCAATTTTTTCTTCCAGACATATCTCCCAACGATAAGCATTACGCTTTTGACGAGCAAGAAAGCAAACATATTGCGCGTGTACTTCGAAAAACAACAGGTGAGAAAATTAGGTTAACCAACGGAAAGGGAGATTTGTATTGGGGCATTCTTGAAGTCTACAGCCCTAAGAAATGTAGTGTTACTATATCCAAATACGAGCATGTTCAGCCTCCAAAAACATCTGTTCACATGGCAATTGCACCAACAAAAAACATGGACAGATTTGAATGGTTTTTAGAAAAAGCTACTGAGCTTGGTATCCATAAAATCACGCCTATCCTCTGTGAAAGAAGCGAGCGAAAGCAACTCAAACTTGAGCGTTGCAACAAAATCATCGCCTCAGCTTTAAAGCAATCTTTGCGTGTGTATGCGCCTATTCTAGAACCGTTAACTCCGCTTAATGACCTAAATACTGTTGCTCCAATAATATGCATGGCACATTGTGAAGAAGTTGAAAAAATAGCATTAAAAACAGCTTTAACAAATCAGCTTAAGAGTTGCATTTTAATTGGACCTGAAGGGGATTTTACACCAGATGAAATAGCGTGGGCCAAGGAGAACAATATTATTGAAGTCCATTTGGGAGATGCCCGACTCCGCACCGAAACAGCAGCTTTGGTTGCGCTACACACCGCGTTACTTATAAACTCATGACAAAAAACTATATCTTTAAATTATGAATGCAAATGTTCTTACACGCGGAATCGTACAATCATTTCTTATAATTGTTGGCATATATGCTCTTTTTGAGCTTTTAGTAATGGCAAAATCGTTGTTGGGTTATGTTTTTTTAGCTGTTGTAGTGTCACTTATTGGGCAGCCTGTAAAAAGTTTTCTGATGCGTCGGCTAAAGTTTAAGAATACGTTGGCAACAGTAACCACATTGGTGTTATTGTTGTTGCTTCTTTTTGGGTTGGGGTCGTTAATTGTGCCTGTTATTGGAGCACAAGCGCAAAATTTATCGCTATTACAAATTGATCAATGGGAAGCCGATTTACTTGTTCTTGTTTCTGATTTGGACGTTTATTTCAGCAAATATGACATAAATCTAACTGAGAGAATTACTACCTTATTTTCCAAAGTAGATTTTGCTTTTTTACCAAATATCATCAATGGATTTCTAGGGTTTTTAGGAGGTTTTACCATTGCCTTATTTTCTGTTTTATTTATTAGTTTTTTTCTGCTTAAAGACAGTTCGCTATTGCTTAGAAGCTTGCTTCTTGTTTTCGCAGCCGATCAAAAAGAACGAATTGAACGTTCCTTTACTCAAATTGTATCATTGCTATCAAGGTACTTTAGTGGAATCTTATTACAAGTAACCATTTTGTTTTTGTTTTACTCTGGAGTGTTACTCTTGTTTGGTATTCCCAACGCATTAACCATTGCACTTATTTGTGCACTATTTAATATCATCCCATACATCGGGCCTTTGGTAGGTGTTTTATTTATGGTAGTACTCACCATGACCAGTAATATAGGCACTGATGTTGCAACAGTTATTGTTCCCAAAACGATATATGTGGTTATTGGATTTATTGTTGGTCAAATGATTGATAATTTCTTTTCACAACCTTTTATTTTTTCTAACAGCGTTAAGTCGCATCCACTAGAAATTTTTTTAGTTATCATTTTGGGTGGACTACTTGCAGGACCCTTAGGCATGCTTTTAGCCGTGCCCTTCTATACCGTTATAAAAGTGGTTTTGGGTGAGTTTTTAAGTGATAACAGACTTGTGCGCGCATTAACTAAAAACATGTGACTATGCTATTTGTAACTACTGAAACCATTTCTGGAAAAACTATTACAGAATCCTTAGGGGTCGCTCGTGGTAGTACCGTTCGCTCTCGTAATATTGGACGGGATATTTTTGCGTCTCTCAAAAATATTGTTGGTGGTGAAATTGAAGAATATACCAAACTTCAAGCGGACGCTAGAGAACAAGCAATACAGCGTATGCTTGCAGATGCGCAACGCATGAATGCAGATGCAGTTGTAGGGGTACGTTTTAACACGTCGGTGGTAACGCAAGGTGCTTCTGAAATATTAGCTTTCGGAACAGCTGTAAAATTAAAATAAGGTGAACGTTTTGATTTGGTTTTTTGTTGGTATTGGGTTAGTCATAGCTGTTGTAAACAGATATCGTCAAAAGCAAAAAGAAGATTTTGACCAACGCGATAATTAGTTGGCGGATTGCATTTGAAAACGTATTTTTGCGCTCGTTTTAGGACGTAAAAGGAGAGGTGCCAGAGTGGTAATGGAGCAGATTGCTAATCTGTCAACGCGTAAGTGTTGCCTGGGTTCGAATCCCAGTCTCTCCGCTTTAATTTGTCTCATTCATTTGCGGCAAGTTTTGCTCAGCTGGATTAGCGCATTACGATTTCCTATCGGAACGATCAGGTTCAGATGAGTAGCGCTAATGAGTAAAAGGTCGCGTAGCTCAGCTGGATAGAGCATCTGCCTTCTAAGCAGACGGTCGAAGGTTCGAATCCTTCCGCGATCACTAAATCGGAGAATTGATTCACAGGAATTGGTTCTCCTTTTTTTATGTTTGAAATTTCCTTCGATAAAATCGGAATTGAGCCAAAAATAGCGTTCACTTTTGGGGTTCGAACTCGGTCGTTTGACTTGTCGTAACCCAATCCGGATGGAAAGACTAAATTTTGCAGTTTTTGTCTTTGTTTTAAATCCCCATCAACCCAAATCTTCTCGAGAGATTCGGATAAAGAAAGGGCTTTATCAATGGCTAACTCAAGGTTCGAACTACTCAGCGTTGGATTTTCAATTTTTGACTGTAATTCTTCTTTTTGAGTTTCATACTTGTCTTTAAACTTTTTGTATATAGAGCTGTCTAATTCTCCAAGTGCATACCGCTCTTCAATAGAGTCTATTTTTATGTTGAGCTCTGTAATTATTTTTTTAATGGACTTTTTTTGAGTTCTCAATTCTTTGGTGATGTTGTCGTAAGTATATGTCATCACTTCTTTTACAATATCCTTGTATTTAGGATCTAATTGATAGGTTTTTAAATCTTCAGTAAAGGTACTATGCAATGTTTTAGCAGATTTGTTACAAGACCCCATTACACTAGAGATACTGCCAATAGTAAAGATCGTTTTTTAAGTATACTAATGACAAAAGGAAGTTTACCAAAGCAGGCAAACCTTGAAAAATATTACACATAGAAATATTTGAAAATAAGCCAAGTGCTTACAATAGAGAATGAGGGATTAAGGCCAAAAAGTCTATGCATATATCAAAAGTTAATTGCTTGATCGTGCATACCGATTTCCAATCGAAACGGTCGAGGGTTTGAGGTGAGTTTTGTGGAATCATGACTCTGCGATAATAATTTTACGGTCACTAGGCCTACTCTGGATACGAAACACGCAAGTGATAGCTGCTAATGAGTTTTTCAGAAAGCACCCTTTTTATGGTTTCAATTTCGCGCAGTGTAATGTTTGCTTCTAGAAACTGTTTTTCATCCATAAGTCGTTGTACGATTTTGTCCACAAATGTGAAGATTTTTTCAGCAGTAGGTTCTTTTAAGCTTTTTGAAGCTGCCTCAACTCCATCAGAAATCATGACAATAGCGGTTTCTTTAGAAAAAGGTTTTGGACCTGGGTACTCATACTGTCCTTTCTCAACATCCGAGTTATTTTGCTTTGCTTGTTGGAAAAAATATAAAACCGTTGTCGTGCCATGATGAGTTCGGATAAAATCAATCACGCGATCTGGTAGTTTTGATTTTCTTGCGCTCGCTATGCCATTCAGCACGTGATCAATAATAATTTTTGCGCTTACTTCAGGCTCTAAATCATCATGAGGATTGTATGTGGCTTGATTTTCACTAAAAAATACAGGATTTTTCATCTTTCCAACATCATGATACAATGCCCCTACTCTTGTAAGTAATGTATTGGCGCCAATTGCATTAGCAGCAGCCTCGGCAATATTGGCTACTTGTAAAGAGTGCTGAAAAGTTCCTGGTGCTTTGTCGGCTAGCTCACGAAGCAGTCTACTATTTGTGTCCGAAAGTTCCAATAAAGAGGCGTCTGAAACCAATCCAAACAATTTTTCAAAAATATAAATCAATGGTTGAACAAATAAAATTGCCAAACCATTTACAACAAAAAGCAGCAACACGTCGTAAGATAATTGCAATAAGTTACCGTCATGAATTAGGGTAAATGCGATGTAGGAAACAGCGTAAAGGCCTACAATAAGGCCAACAGAAATAAACAGTTTTGCCCTCCGGTATAAATCAGTTACTGTAAGAGAAGCTAAAATACCTGCCATAATTTGTAAATAGATAAATTCGTAACTATTGGGTACTAAAAAAGCAATCAAAAACAACGTAATCATCAATGTAAAAAGTGCAACGCGTGTATCAAAAAACGTACGCATTAACAAGGGAAGCATACAAATCGGGACCGCATATACATACTGCGGATCTATATCTACTGCAACCTTAGTAAGAAGCACCATGAGCAACACATTTAAACACAAAAATGTGAGGCGCTTATTGTTCTCAAAAAATGTTTTACGAGTACGCCATAAAAAAACAAAAAGTAAAAGTACAGGAATAAGGACCAAAAGCGAATACCCCAAAATAATCCAAATCGTATTTGACTGTGTCCAAGTTTGTGATTCAAACTCCTGTTGCAAGGATTGTAATTTCTGTAGCTTTTCCCCTTCAACGACTTCGCCTTTAGCTATGATACGTGTACCCTTGGTTACTAGTCCACGAACAGGGATAATTGCGGCAACAGCTTCTGCTTTAAATTGACGTGTTAAATCATCGTTGTAAGAGATACTTGGAACAACAAGCGAGAGCAAATACTGCAATGTAGTCTCTGAGAGCACATCATTGCCAAACTCCGTTAGTTGTTTTAACAGGGTGTCTTTAGCTTGCTTTTCAGAGTAAAGGTCTGAAATAGATACAGTTGTTTGGCTTGTGTTTTTCACAAGCGCAATGGATTCGTCAAATGAAATAAATTGCGCATCAGCAATAATACCTTTAGCATATATCTCTTCCATAACTGTTCGCCAATTAATCAAAATTGCATTAAATTCTGGACTAGCAGGAAGTGTAGACGCATACTGATCAAAAGAACTTAGAAAAGTACTTACTACTTTATCTTGAACAGAAAAATAGCGTGGAATATTGGCCTCCAAAGCTTCTTTTTCAATACTTAGCTCTTCTTCAGACTTTTGAATTGGAAAATCATAAGGCGCCAAAAGTGTTTCATATTGCCACGGCTTCCCTTCTTGAATTTCGTATTGGAAACTAGCACCTCTTGGCAACAGATACACCACAATCGCTGTAGTAACAACGCACAATAAGGCTCTGAAAAAAATGGCTTGATAGCGATAGAAGAGCGACATAAAAAAGATTTAAACAAAAATACCATTTTTCAACACATCGATTGAGCAATGCGTATTTTACCTTATTTTTGAAATATGACTTACGGTATTTGTGCGCTGAGTTTAATTCCGATTCGAGAAGCGAGTCAGCACAATGCACCGCTTGTAAGCGAAGTGCTATATGGGGATATTTTTAAAATAATAACCTCTCAAAAATTTTGGAGTAAGGTACGCTTGCAAGACAAAACCGAAGGCTGGATAAACAATACCCAGTTTCAGGAAATTTCAGTTTCAAATTTTGAGGAACTTGCTGCCCAGCCGTCACAATTGGCTACTGATTTAGTTGAGTTTATTTACAAAGACTCGCAGATATTGTTTGCCGTTCCGATTGGTAGTTTGGTACATCGTGCTCCTTTTTTAGGACATCGCTTTGAAGGAGCAACTTCAGGTAAAAAAGCACAAAAAGAAAGCCTTCGAGACAGGGCGTTTATGTTTATCAACACCCCTTTTTACAAAGGAGGAAAGTCCCCTTTTGGCATAGATGCAGATGGTTTTGTACAAACCGTTTATGCCCTTTGTGGTATTCCGCTCCCCAGAACCGCCACTGCGCAAGCAGAAAAAGGACATGTGTTAAGTTTTATCGAAGAATCTGAACCCGGAGATTTGGCTTTTTTTGACAATAGCGATGGTGAAATCGTTCATGTAGGGATTATTCTAGAGAACAACCACATCATTCATGCACATGGGCATGTGCGTGTAGACAGATTAGACCAAACCGGAATATTTAACCCCGAACTTCGAACGCATACACACAAGCTACGCCTTATTAAATCTATTGCATAAAAAAAGCCCCGCTATTGCGGGGCTTTTAATTTGTTGTCACATCTTAGAGTGCTTCCAATATATCACGGTATTTTTTAAAATTGGCCGTGTCGCCAATAGTACCGAAAATATTTTTTAACGTTGTAATAGCATCAGCATTTTTTGGGTTTATTTTCACCAATTGCTCTAAATATGGAACTGCTTCTAAAAACAAGGCTTCGCGTTTAGATTTTAGTTCGTCATATTTACGATTATCAGAAGCAGAAGTTCCTAATGAATTCATCTCCTCTACAATATCAGCTTCTCCTTCTAAAATAACAGCAGATAAGTTTAGATAAGTAGCTTCATAATTTGGATCTAATTCAATTGCCTTTTTGTAATAATCTTTAGCCTTGTCGCGTTTTCCCTCGTTACCGTTTACAACACCAAGATTGTAGTATAACATGGCATTAGTTGGATCTTGTGCAATGGCTTCTTGCATAAGTGCGCCAAATCGCGCCTCATCACCGAGTTTAATATATAAATCTGCTTCTGTTAAAATCAACCCTACGTCTTTAGGTGAAAATTTTCTGGCATCTTTTATGGACTTCATTGCAGCTTCATTGTCACCATTAGAAACATGTATTAAAGCAATGTTTTTCACGATTTCGGGTAAACGGGATTCCGAAAGACCTGTACGTAAATTCGTAAAATCCTTAGATTTCTTATAGATATTATATGTATTCTGATCTACCTCTGATTCTATTCCAGTAGATACTTCGGTAGCATAAAATTTGGTAACAGAACCCGTATAATTTTTTTCTTTGAGCGTTAAGTAATACGGAAGTGCGTTTTCATAATCTCCTGAGTTTACCGCGCTAGAAGCTGAAAAATATAAATAATCTAAATTTTCATCGTCTAACTCATATGCTAAATAAAGTAATTTACTGGCTTCGTTGTAGTTGCCTTTAGAATTTAAATCTACTGCATGATTTATAATGTCGTTAATGAAGCTTGCTTTAGAGACATTAATAAGTTGCGTATATTTATTAAGTCCCCCCTTTGCTTCAATAGATTTAGATGTGTCGAACGCTTCTACAGCTTTATAGAATTCTTTACCTGCTTGCTGCACGGCACCTAATAAATAGTGATAGTGTGCTGCATATTTTGGTTCTGCAGAACGAAGCAAATCACTATTATCTTCTAGCAACGTTAGAGCGGCATCAAAAGAAGCGGCATCAACAAGTTTTTGAGCAGTTTTGAGTTGTTTTTTTTGAGCCGAAACTGAGAAAGCAACTACAAAGGCAAGTAGTAAGGAATAGTACGTTTTCATAAAAAATGATAATTAATTAATCGTTATCTTCAAGTGTTACATCAATATCAGAAACGTCTTGAATTTCATCATCATCATTCATCACTTTTGCTACCGCTGCGATAGAGTCATCGTCTTTTAAATTAATAAGACGTACACCTTGCGTAGCACGCCCCATAACGCGTAGCGACTCTACACCAAGTCTGATAGCAATACCCGAACGGTTGATAATCATCAAATCATCTGCGTCTGATACATTTTTAATGGCCACTAAATTACCTGTTTTTTCGGTTAATGCAAGTGTTTTGACTCCTTTTCCACCTCTATTCGTGATGCGATAGTCGTCAATTTTTGAACGCTTACCATAGCCGTTTTCAGAAACCACTAAAATATCAGAATCCAAGTCGTTTACGGTAACCATTCCAACTAGCTCGTCTTGAGCGTCTTGTAATGAAATCCCACGAACACCAGATGCGTTTCTACCCATCGGACGTGTTTTGCTTTCTTCAAAACGAATTGCTTTTCCAGATTTTACTGCCAGCACCACTTGCGAAGCACCTGTAGTCAATTTTGCCTCTAACAACTCGTCACCATCACGAACCGTTATGGCATTAATGCCATTTGTACGTGGTCGTGAGTATTGCTCCAGTGAAGTTTTCTTCACTTGACCTTTTTTAGTTGCCATAACCACGTATCGGCTGTTGATATAATCTTCATCTTTAAGGTCTTGTGTACAAATAAATGCTTTTACCTTATCGTCTTGTTCGATGTTGATTAGGTTTTGAATGGCACGCCCTTTTGAAGTTCTGCTTCCTTCCGGTATTTCATATACGCGCAACCAGAAACATTTACCTTTTTGAGTAAAAAACAACATATATTGATGATTTGTGCCTACAAACAAATGTTCTAGAAAATCTTCGCTTCGTGTAGTAGATGCTTTTTGTCCAACACCACCGCGGTTTTGTGTGCGATACTCTGCAAGAGGTGTACGTTTGATATAACCTGCGTGAGAAATCGTAATTACCACTTTTTCATCAGGAATCATATCTTCAACACGGAAATTTCCACCCGCATACTCAATGATAGAGCGCCGCTCGTCCCCATACTTCTCTTTTACTTCAAGCAACTCATCTTTGATGATTCCCATACGACGGTCTTTCTTCTCAAGGATGTCTTTTAAATCCTCAATAGTATTCATGAGTTCGTCGTACTCAGTTCGCAATTTATCTTGCTCCAAGCCTGTTAATTGGCGCAATCGCATTTCTACAATTGCCTTCGCCTGAATTTCAGAAAGTTCGAACGTAGTAATAAGCTTTTGTCGTGCCTCATCGGCATTCGCTGAGGCCTTTATCAAGGCAATTACCTCATCTATATTATCTGAAGCAATAATCAATCCTTGAAGTATGTGTGCGCGTTCCTCAGCCTTTCTGAGCAAATATTGTGTACGTCGAACTACTACCTCATGACGATGCTCCACAAAATGATGAATCATGTCTTTTAGATTCAACATTTGGGGACGACCTTTCACCAAAGCTATATTGTTCACGCTAAAAGAGGATTGCAATGCTGTGTATTTATACAGCATATTAAGAACAATGTTTGGAATCGCATCACGTTTCAACACATACACAATGCGCATTCCTTTGCGGTCAGACTCATCACGAATATTAGAAATTCCTTCAATTTTTTTATCGTTTACCATTTCAGCGGTTTTCTTAATCATGTCCGCTTTGTTAACCTGGTATGGTATTTCGGTAACGATGATACACTCCCTACCATTGACTTCCTCAATTTCAGCTTTTGCTCGCACGACCACACGTCCGCGTCCTGTGTGAAACGCATCTTTAACTCCTTCGTAACCATAAATTACACCTCCCGTAGGAAAATCAGGTGCCTTGATGAATTCCATCAAACCATCAATATCAATTTCTGCATTCTCGATATAGGCAACAGTACCATCAACAACTTCAGAAAGGTTGTGTGGCGGCATGTTTGTTGCCATACCCACCGCGATTCCAGATGCGCCATTGATAAGTAAGTTGGGCACACGAGTTGGCAAAACTGTTGGTTCTTTTAAGGTATCGTCAAAATTTAATTGATGGTCGACAGTATCTTTTTCGATATCTGCCATCATGTCTTCAGATATTTTTTTAAGGCGCGCCTCAGTGTAGCGCATGGCTGCTGGGCTATCGCCGTCAACAGATCCAAAGTTACCTTGGCCATCCACCATCATATAACGTAAGCTCCATGACTGTGCCATTCGCACCATAGTATCGTAAACCGAAGTATCTCCGTGTGGGTGATACTTACCCAAAACTTCTCCAACAATACGTGCAGATTTCTTATAGGATGAGTTGGCTCTAACACCCAATTCATGCATACCAAACAGTACGCGGCGGTGCACAGGCTTGAGTCCGTCTCTAACGTCTGGCAGGGCACGTGACACAATGACCGACATGGAATAGTCGATATATGCCGACTTCATTTCATCTTCAATGTTGATTGGAATCAACTTATCTTCTGTTGACATTTAGTGCAAATTTAATGTTATGACAGTATTGCTAAAATACACATTCAACGAATGAATATTTGCAATTTTTGGGTCGTTTTTCGTATGACTTATTAACATTTTGATTATTTGTTCTAACTGAAAATTTTATCTGAAAATATTTGTAATTGTTTGATTTTTTTTGTCTATTCGTTAAGTGCCTTTGAGCATTTGGTTCAATTTTTGACCAACAAAATGAAAAACCCTATGGACGATAATTTTTCACCTCGCGTAAAAGACGTCATTACGTACAGTAAGGAAGAGGCACTTCGCCTTGGTCATGACTTTATTGGTACCGAGCATCTTATGCTGGGCTTGCTGCGTGACGGAAATGGAAAGGCCATATCTATATTAAAAGCTTTAGAAATTGATTTGGACTATTTGCGACGTAAGATCGAAATCCTTACTCCAGCCAATCCAACAAATTCACCAGAGCCGCAACACAAAACGAATTTACACCTTACACGTCAAGCTGAACGAGCTTTAAAAACTACATTTTTAGAAGCTAAGTTGTTTCAAAGTAGCTCCATCAATACGGCGCATTTGTTGTTGTGTATCCTGCGAAATGAAAATGATCCTACAACAAAGGTATTACACAAACTTCAAGTGGATTATGAAACCGTCAAAGACCAATTTAAATACATGTCTGTTGATAGTGATGATGACTTCATAGACATGCCATCTGCAGACGCCTTTCCTGAAGACCCATCCGAGGATGAAAATAGAGGTCAGACTAGCTCTTATTCAACATCATCTGACGAAAAGAAGTCGAAGAAATCAAGCACCCCCGTTTTAGATAATTTTGGTAGAGATTTAACCAAGGTTGCTTTGGAAGGCAATATGGATCCTGTAATAGGGAGAGAGAAAGAAATTGAGCGTGTGTCGCAGATTTTAAGTCGTAGGAAAAAGAATAATCCCCTACTCATTGGTGAACCCGGAGTTGGAAAATCTGCTATTGCAGAGGGACTAGCACTTCGGATAATTCAAAAGAAAGTATCAAGAGTACTGTACAACAAACGTGTGGTTACGTTAGATTTAGCCTCACTTGTTGCGGGAACAAAATATCGCGGTCAGTTTGAAGAACGTATGAAAGCGGTCATGAACGAGCTTGAAAAAAACAGCAACATCATTTTATTTATTGACGAAATTCATACTATAGTGGGTGCTGGCGGCGCCACAGGGAGTCTTGATGCATCTAATATGTTTAAGCCTGCTTTAGCTCGTGGCGAAATCCAATGCATTGGCGCCACAACATTAGACGAATACCGACAAAACATTGAAAAAGATGGAGCACTCGAGCGTCGTTTCCAAAAAGTGGTAGTTGAGCCTACAACCGTTAAAGAAACTATCGAAATCCTTCAAAATATTAAGGACAAATACGAAGCCCACCACAATGTAAATTATACCGACGCGGCAATTGAAGCATGCGTTCGCTTATCAGACAGGTACATGACTGATCGTTTTTTACCAGACAAGGCAATTGACGCCATGGATGAGGCAGGTTCTCGAGTACATATTACAAATATGGAGGTGCCTAAGAAAATCGTTTCCATTGAAGATGAACTAGAGCGAGTTCGAGAACAAAAAAACACGGTTGTTAAACGTCAGAAATACGAAGAAGCAGCCAAGTTACGTGACGATGAAAAGAAATTAGAAAAGGAACTGTTGCTTGCACAAGAGGATTGGCAAGAAGAGCAACGTCAAAACAGAGAAACTGTTACAGACGTTGATATTGCGGATGTCGTTTCTATGATAACAGGCATTCCCGTACAACGTGTAGCCGATGGCGAAAGCGAGCGTTTATCAAAACTCAATGAACTGATTCAAGGTAAGGTAATAGGGCAAGAAAATGCCGTTGAAAAAGTAGCCAAAGCCATCCAACGTAACAGAGCAGGACTTAAAAACCCCAACAAACCTATTGGTTCATTTATCTTTTTAGGACAAACAGGTGTTGGTAAAACACAGCTTGCAAAGGTGTTGGCTCATGAGCTTTTTGACAGTGAGGCATCACTCATTCGAATTGATATGAGCGAATACATGGAGAAGTTTTCCATTTCAAGACTAATTGGAGCACCTCCAGGATATGTTGGTTATGAAGAAGGCGGACAGCTTAGCGAAAAAGTACGTCGTAAGCCTTATTCAGTTGTTTTATTAGACGAGATTGAAAAAGCGCATCCTGATGTATTCAACATGCTTTTGCAAGTGCTAGATGATGGGTTTTTGACCGATTCATTGGGCAGACGCGTTGATTTTAAAAATACCATTATCATCATGACCTCTAATGTTGGTGCGCGCCAAGTAAAAGATTTTGGTTTAGGTGTTGGTTTTGGAACTGCTGCTCAAAAATCTCAGGAAGACAAAAATATTCGCGGTGTGATTCAAAATGCATTGAAGAAAAAATTCTCACCCGAATTCCTGAATCGTATTGATGATGTTGTCATCTTTAATACATTGGAAAAAGACGATTTATCTAAAATTATTACACTTGAATTAACAGCCTTACAAGATCGCGTTAAGGAACTGGGGTATACATTGGAATTAACCGACAATGCCATAAACTTCCTTATTGACAAAGGCTATGACAAGCAATATGGTGCACGCCCACTTGCACGCGCTATTCAACGCTACGTTGAGGATAAGTTGGCTGGGGAAATCATAAGCAATACCATTACTGATGGGGCCAAAGCACTATTCGATTGGGATAAGAAAAGTGAGGAATTGTCACTTTTAATTAAGGAAGCCAAAAAAGCTTCAAAACCGTAAGTTTTTTTTGTTCTAGTAGCTTTTATTTACATTTTTTTATTTTCATTTGCATACTAATTTTTTGCGATGAAAAGAGTTGTTGGATCTGAAGAATGGATATCGTTAAGCGAGCTTAATATCCCATATTTAAAAGCTCGTGTAGATAGTGGAGCAAAAACTTCAAGCATACACGCAATTAACATCCAACCATTCCAAAAAGACAACGAAACTTGGGTAAATTTTGATGTGTTTCCCATACAAAATGATGGGAAACGTAAAGTCAGTTGTAAAGCACTTGTAATTGACAAACGAGTAGTAAAAAGCTCGAGTGGAAATAGAGAACACCGATACGTAGTGCGTACTGCGATTGGGCTAAATGACGAAACGTGGGATGTTGAACTAACCCTCACAAACCGTGATTCCATGGGGTACCGCATGCTTTTAGGGCGTGAGGCAATGATAGGACGTATAATTGTAGATCCTTCAGAAAGCTTTTTAGCTGGCAGTGTTGAAGACGAAATCATTTTCAAATCCTATCAACAATTTAAAAAACCCAACGAGGGATTGCGAATCGGGCTTTTGGCGTCAAATCAAAACTTATACAGCAACAGACGAATTATTGAAGCCGCTGAACAGCGTGGTCATGAAATTGAATTTTACAATATTAGACAATGCTTTATGAAGCTCGATGCCACCACGCCGCAAATACATTACAGAGGTGGAAAAGCAATTGAACTTCTAGATGCAGTTATTCCACGTATTCGTCCTGCGCAAACATTTTATGCTTGTGCCCTACTTCGCCTTTTTGAAAGTTTGGGCGTGTTTTGTCTAAATAATTCAGATTCTATTATACAATCTAGAGATAAGCTTTTTTCGCTACAACTACTTTTGAAACAAGGGGTGCAAATCCCTACTACAGGTTTTGCAAGTTCCCCTTTAGACACAAACGACCTAATCAAAATGGTAGGCGGCTCGCCTCTAATTGTAAAATTACTAGAAGGTACACAAGGTAAGGGAGTTGTATTGGCAGAAACCAAAAAAGCGGCGGAAAGTGTAATTAATGCTTTTAAAAGTCTGAATGCCAACATATTAGTACAAGAATTTATTAAAGAGGCAGACGGAAAAGATCTTCGCTGTTTTGTCATTGACGGAAAAGTAGTTGCAGCAATGCAACGTACTGCACCACCAGGTGAGTTTCGAGCAAACGTGCATTTAGGCGGTACTACGTCTATTATACGTGCAACTGCCGAAGAACGCAAACTTGCCATAAAAGCCACTAAAGCTATGGGATTGCGCGTTGCTGGTGTAGATATTATTCGTTCTGCATCGGGGCCATTGGTATTAGAAGTAAACTCTTCTCCAGGATTAGAAGGGATAGAAGGAGCAACACAAAAAGACATTGCGCAAATGATGATAAAAGCGATCGAAAAGCAATGTAATTACGCACCAAAAGGCGTCTAATCGGCACGTAAACTCAGGTCGATTATAGGTGCCGAATGGGTAATGTATCCCAATGAAATAAAATCAACACCTGTTTCGGCATAGGCCACACAATTATCTGGCGTAATATTTCCAGAAGCTTCTGTTGCCAGTTTTTTGTCAATCAGTGCAACTGCTTCAATTAATGCGGTTGGCGACATATTATCTAACAACATTCGACTTATCCATTTATGTTGTAAGCAGCATATTACATCTTCCATGGTACGAGTTTCCACAATTACTGGAATGGGAATAGGCAAAGTATCCAAATATGTTTTGGTTTGGTGTAACGCTTGTTGTAGTCCACCGCAAAAATCAATGTGGTTGTCTTTTAACATGATGGCGTCATATAAGCCCATGCGGTGGTTCACGCCACCTCCGATATGCACTGCCCATTTTTCCGCAATTCTAAAATTTGGTGTTGTTTTGCGTGTATCCAATACCTTGCAATTTGTATGTGAAATAGATTCTTGGATTCCTTGGGTGACAGTCGCAATTCCGCTCATACGTTGCAGTGCATTTAGTAAAATTCGCTCCAGCGAGAGTATGTCTCGTGTATCCCCTTTTAAAGATAAAAGGATTTCGCCTTCTGAAAACAAACTACCATCCGTCACCAAAGGAGTAAGTGTCACATTTGGCGCATGTTGCTCAAGCGCCAACTTGCAAAAATCTACTCCTGCTAAAACACCGATTCCCTTGGCGATAAGTTTAGCTTTGGATTGATGTTCAGCTGGAAAAATAGCTTTGCTTGTATGATCGCCAGCTGCGCTTAAATCTTCATCTACTGCTTGTTGAATGCAATACAACAGTTGTTTTTGATAAAGTTCTGAAAATGATTTAGACATAATCTTCGTTAAAATAAACCCCTTTGTTTACTGGATATTTTTGAGCTTGCTTTATCATCAAATAGGCAACACTAACCAAATTACGTAAGGTTGTCAGCTGTGGTGTGAGCTTGTTTAGCTGGTACAATTCTTTAGTAGCCATATAAATCTCATGCAACTCCGTTTCTGCCTTTTGTAAACTTTCGCCAGACTTTATAATCCCAACGTACAAGCTCATGATTTGCTGCAACGCAGCACGCAGTTTTCTTATACGATCTGTTTTTTGATTAGACACATTTTCAGTACCCTTCCAGTCTGGTATTTCTTCAAAAAAATCACTGCTGAGTAAAGGGTTAGAAAGTGTGACGCTTGAATGTTCGGCTGCACGTGCTGCAAACACCAATGCCTCTAATAAGGAATTTGATGCTAACCGATTTGCTCCGTGCAAGCCCGTGTGGCTACATTCACCAATGGCATAAAGCCCTGTCAAATTGCTTTGACTGTGCTCATTAACATCTATTCCACCACAAATATAATGTGCAGCAGGAAGCACAGGGATATAGGCTTTGGCAATATCAATTCCCAACTTAAGGCAGTTCGACAAAATAGTTGGAAATTCTTGCTCAAGTTTTTCTTTTTCAATTTGTGTTGCATCTAAATACACGTGCTCAAGGCTATGTTTTTTCATTTCAGTGTGAATAGCTCGCGATACAATATCTCGAGGAGCTAAGTCTCGCCTATTATCGTACTGCTCCATAAACGCTTCGCCTGTGTGATTACGTAGTATGGCACCAGCACCACGAATAGCTTCTGAAATGAGAAATGTATTTCCGTCAATTTTTGGAAACAGTGCCGTCGGGTGAAACTGCACAAAATGTAAATTTTCAACATGTACTTTTGCTCTGTAAGCAGCACCTAAACCATCGCCAGTGGCCGCTGTTGGGTTGGTTGTATGTGCGTACACTTGACCAGCTCCACCAGTAGAAAGCACCGTAAGTTGGGCAGTGATTTTTACAATTTCTTCATCTTTTTTGGAGATGACATATGCCCCATAACAACGTCCCTTATTTAAATGAGGAATATGGTGATCTGTGATAAGATCAACTAGTGAGTGGTTTTCAAAAAAGGTAATATTATCTAAAGACCTCGCCTTGGTAATTAATGCATTTTGAATATGTAGCCCTGACTGATCTTTGTGATGCACAATACGTTTTGTTGAGTGCCCTCCTTCTTTCCCCAAGTGAAGTGCCGCACCCTTTGTGTCAAATTGTGCGCCCCACTCAATCAGCTCTTTTACGCATGCAGGGCCTTCCCTGACTACAAAATCCACTACATGTTCTTTTGATGTGTAGGCGCTAGCAACCATGGTGTCCCGCACATGTTCTTCATACGAATCATTAAAGAAATTAGAAACTACTGCTATACCTCCTTGCGCATATTTGGTATTACTTTCTAGCAAATCACGTTTTGAAATCATAATGATTTTTGCATCAGGGGATTTTTTGGCTAGACGTACCGCGTAGCTTAAACCCGCAATTCCTGTTCCAACAACCAGTACATCTGCGTACATATTACGAAAGTTCTAGCATGCGAATGATGGGAGCTTTTGCTGCTTTAATCAATGAAGCATCAAGCTCAATTTCAGGTAATTCGTGTTTCAAGCACAAATACAATTTTTTAAGTGTGTTGAGCTTCATAAAAGCACATTCGCTGCACGCACAAGTATCATCCGAAACAGGGGCAGGAATAAAAGTTTTTTCAGGCGCTCTTTTTTTCATTTCATGCAGTATACCTGCTTCAGTAGCCACTATAAAGGTTTCAGTATTGTCTTGTTGAACAAAGTTTAATAACCCAGAAGTACTACCGATATAATGCGCAATATCTAGTACTTGTGACTCACTTTCGGGGTGAGCAATAAACTTGGCATCGGGGTGTTGTTGTGCAAGGTTCACAATTTTATCAAATGAAAAGGCTTCATGAACAATACAAGAACCATCCCAAAGAATCATATCTCTACCCGTTTCTTTAATTAAATAACGACCCAAATTCTTGTCTGGCGCAAAAATAATGGGTTGATCAAGAGGGATACTTTCAATGACTTTTACAGCATTACTTGAAGTACAAACAATATCGCTTAATGCCTTGATTTCAGCTGAGCAATTGATATATGTGACCACAATAGCACTTGGATGCTGTGATTTAAATGCCGCAAAATCTGTTGGAGGACACGAATCGGCCAATGAGCAGCCAGCGTTTAAATCAGGGAGTAGAACTTTTTTGGTTGGATTGATAATTTTTGCCGTTTCTGCCATAAAATGTACGCCAGCAAATACAATCATATCAGCGTCAACTTTGGCAGCAGCTTTGGCTAAATACAAACTGTCTCCTAAAAAATCAGCCAAATCCTGAATAGCATCTTCTTGGTAGTAATGCGCTAATAACACCGCATTTTTTTCTTTCTTTAATCGGATAATCTCTTTAACTAAATTTATATTATTAGGAACAGGAGCATCAATAAAACCCTTTTGGTAAAGCAAATTTATAGCAGTTTCCGGCATGATAGGTGCAATTCTTTTTTCAAATTTCGTAAAATACTTGCAATTTCCCTAACGAAGCGTGTTTAATCAGTTGCTTTTATCAAAGATGATTTGTAAAATCGAGCGATTGGAAACAAAAAATCAATAATAACACCTAATTGGATTTAATCGGTTATTTTTGTAGCGTTTTTTCTGAATCAATAGAGATGGTAGTTTTAAAATTTGGTGGTTCGTCGGTTGCAAGCGCATCACATATACGTCAAGTACTTAGCATACTAACTAAGCAAGACAAACCTATGGCGGTGGTGGTTTCGGCACTTGGCGGTGTAACAGACGACTTACATCGTCTTGGTACATTGGCTGCCAAAGGGGATACTTCGTACAGCGAGCATCTCAAAAAAGTCGAGTCACGACATATCAATTTGGTGCAGGAGCTCATTCCAGTAGCCAAGCAAAGTGGTGTTTTGAGCGCTACCAAACAAATGGTAAACCGCCTTGAAACCATTCTTGATGGCGTTCACATGATTCGCGAGTTATCGCCAAAAACACAAGACACACTGTTAAGCTTTGGTGAACTCTTATCACACACAATTATTGCACACGCTGCACGTGCCATTGGATTAGATGCAGTTGCAAAAAATGCTCAAGAGCTTATTGTAACGAAGCAATCTTTAGGAAGAACACTTGTAGATTATACTAGCAGCAACCCAAACATTACTGCTTTTTTTAAAAGCAATACGCACAAAATTGTTGTACTACCTGGTTTTGTTTCAAAAGACATACATGGGGTCGTTACTACGCTAGGGCGAGGGGGTTCTGACCTTACAGCATCTATTATTGCTTGTGCTGTTGAAGCAACCTATTTAGAAATTTGGACTGATGTCAGCGGCATGTACACAGCCCATCCAACACTGGTTAAGCAAGCAAAAGCAATTCCTGAAATTTCGTACCAAGAAGCCATGGAGCTTTCGCACTTTGGTGCAAAGGTTATTTATCCACCAACATTGCAGCCCATTACGGAAAAGAAAATCCCAGTATACATCAAAAATACATTTGAGCCTGAAAACGAGGGCACACTTATCACGCATACTACTGAGGCAGAAACAGTAGTTCGAGGTATTAGCCATATAAACGACATTGCATTACTAACCCTAGAAGGGAGCGGTATGATTGGTGTTCCTGGCTATTCGCAAAAATTTTTAACTGTTTTAGCTCAGCATCACATCAATGTGGTTATGATAACGCAAGCTTCTTCTGAACATTCTATTTGTTTGGGGATTGATGCCAGTGAAGCTGACTTTGCACAGCAAACTATTGATGAGGAATTTGCGCTGGACATTGAAACCAACAAAATCAACCCTATTCGAGTAGAAAAAGATTTGTCAATTGTAGCACTAGTTGGCGAGAACATGAAAAACCATCAGGGAATCAGTGGAAACATGTTCAGAGCTTTGGGAAATAACAACGTTAATGTTAAGGCTATTGCTCAAGGAGCGTCTGAAAAAAACATCACAGCTGTTATTAATAGCAGCGACATCAAAAAAGCATTGAACACCTTGCATGAGGCCTTTTTTGAGGCGCAAATCAAAAAAATGCACCTCTTTGTTACAGGAATTGGCAACGTGGGAAGCAAATTCTTGGAGCAGGTGGAGCAACAGCATGAATTTCTTAAAGAACACTTTAAGCTCAACTTAAGTGTCGTTGGCATCTCCAACTCACGTAAAATGTATTTTGATTCTAATGGAATTGATTTAGCCAATTGGAAAACTCTTTTGGAGGATGGAGAACCAGCTAACAAGGAATTGTTTTTTGAAAAAACAAAAGGGCTTAACATGCGGAATTCCATATTTGTAGATAACACCGCAAACGCCACTATTGCTGGTACCTATGCCAATTATTTGGAAAACAACATTGGGGTTGTAACTTGTAATAAAATTGCATGTGCTGATGAATTTGAACATTATCAACAACTCAAAAGATTATCACGCAAATACAACGCGCCTTTCTTATTTGAAACCAATGTTGGCGCAGGATTACCCATAATCGATACGCTTAATCATCTTATTGCATCAGGAGATCGTGTAAAAAGCATACAGGCAGTACTATCGGGAAGTTTAAATTTTGTGTTTAATTCATTTAATGACGACACTACATTTCGAGAAGTGGTAGAGCGTGCTATGCAAGAAGGCTACACCGAGCCAGATCCAAAAATTGATTTGAGTGGAATTGATGTAGCGCGTAAAATTTTAATCTTGGCACGTGAAAGTGGAAACGTTCTTGAACTTTCTGATATTGAGAACAAATCATTTTTACCAAAAGCCTGTTTAGACACCAAAACAAACGAAGACTTCTTAGAAAGCTTAGCAACCCATCAAGCCCACTTTGCAGCTATGTATGAAGCAGCCAAAAAAGAAAATGCCCGATTAAAATACGTGGCAACATTCGAAAATGGAAAAGCTTCTGTGGGATTGCAACAAATTCCAGAAGGACACGATTTCTATAATTTAGAAGGCAGCGACAATATTGTACTGTTCTACACCGACCGCTATGCACAACAACCGATGATCGTAAAAGGAGCAGGTGCGGGCGCAGCCGTCACCGCATCAGGAATTTTCGCAGATATTATACGCATTGGAAAAAGTTAATTTAAAGGGAGTCAACCTATTTGCACCCGCGAGTATAGCCAACATTTCGTGTGGCTTTGATGTTTTAGGCCTTTGCCTTGAAAACATGGGAGATTTCATGGAAATTCGTAGAAGTGAAAAGGCAGGTATTCACATTACATCCATCGTGGGGCAAGATTTGCCTTTGGAGGCGAAAAAAAATGTTGCTGGCGTTGCAGGCCTTGCTCTTTTAGAAGCACACAATCCGCAGCTCGGTTTTGAAATACGCATCAAAAAAAATATCAAACCTGGAAGCGGCATAGGTAGTTCAGCAGCAAGTGCTGCAGGTACCGTTTTTGGAATAAACTATTTACTTGGGAATCCCTATTCCGCCACAGAATTAGTACCATTTGCCATGGAAGGAGAACGTTTGGCTTGTGGAAGTGCTCACGCAGACAATGTGGCGCCTGCACTTCTTGGTGGATTTACATTGGTGCGTAGCACAGATCCCTTAGATGTAATCAAATTGCCTACCCCATTAGAACTAACCACAACAGTTATTCATCCAAAAATTGAAGTCAAAACAGCAGATGCTAGAGCCGTACTTAAAAAACGTGTTTCATTAGAAAAAGCCATAAATCAATGGGCAAATGTTGGAGCGCTTGTTGCCAGTTTATACGAGGAAGATTACGATTTGTTAAGTCGCGCGTTGGTGGATGAAATTGTTGAGCCTTCGCGTTCTATCCTTATTCCTTATTTTGCGCAGTTAAAGTCAGCTTGCCAAGAGGCAGGTGCCTTGGGCTCTGGTATTTCGGGTTCAGGCCCGTCTGTTTTTGCGCTTTCACGCGGGATGACCACCGCACACAAAGTGGCTCAAGCTATGCAAAACGTATATGAAAAAACAGATATTCCGTTTGAAATCCACGTTAGTCCAGTGAAACAAAGCGGTGTAAGTATTTTAGAAGATATTTCATGACCTATTATAGCCTAACCAATACTGCCAATATGGCAACTTTCGATCAAGCCGTTATTCGTGGACTTGCTCCGGATAGAGGACTTTATTTCCCATCAGAAACGCCAAGGCTTTCGGAGGATTTTCTTCAAGACTTGGAAAATAAAACTGCTGTAGAAATTGGTTTTGAGGTCATGCGCCCATTTGTTGGAGGTTCTATTCCAGATGCGCGTCTTAGAAAAATTGTTGAACAGACCTTATGCTTTGAATTTCCTCTTGTCCCTATTCACAATAATGTGAGTACACTTGAGCTATTTCATGGGCCAACTATGGCATTTAAAGATGTTGGTGCACGATTTATGGCACGTTGTATTGGCTATTTTAATGAGCAAAACCCCAAAAAGGTTACCGTTTTGGTCGCAACCTCAGGAGACACGGGGGGTGCTGTGGCATCTGGATTTTTGGGTATCGAGGGAACTGAAGTTGTTATCCTTTACCCTAAAGGAAAAGTAAGTCATATTCAAGAGTTACAGCTTACAACCAACGGAAACAATATTAAGGCTGTTGAAGTAGATGGCGTTTTTGACGATTGCCAAGAAATGGTTAAAACAGCATTTTTAGACAACGATTTGAATAGCGCATACAACCTAACTTCTGCAAACTCGATTAATGTTGCGCGTTGGTTGCCACAGTCGCTTTATTTTTTCTTCGCTTATCAACAGCTTAAAAAACAAGGGATTGATAAAGATTTGGTTTTTTCTGTGCCTAGTGGAAACTTTGGAAACATCTGCGCAGGAATCGTTGCTAGCAAATTGGGGTTACCGGTACATCACTTTGTAGCGAGTACCAATGTTAACGATACGGTACCACGCTATTTGCAAACACAGGAGTATAATCCGTATCCGTCTAAGCAAACGATTTCTAATGCTATGGATGTTGGAAATCCGTCTAACTTTATTCGTATTCAATCGTTATTTAACAACGATTTCAATGCACTTAAACAACAATTTTCATCCTTCGCCTTTGATGATTCTCAAACGCAAATTGCCCTAAAAGCATTGTATAACGATTACAACTACATTGCTGATCCGCATGGTGCGGTGGGCTATTTGGGGCTTCAAAAATACATGCAAGAGAATCCAAATGTACATGGTGTGTTTTTAGAAACAGCGCATGCTATAAAATTTAGAGATACCGTTGAGAAATCCTTGGATGTAAGTCTTGACACCCCAGAGCAAATCCAACATATTTTGGATAAAACGCCAAAGAAAACCGCATTAAAAGACTACGATGCGTTCAAGGAGTACTTACTCCAACGTGCTTAATTCGGGAAGTAAAAAATCGTCCAAAACACTGGGTTGCTGCATCATGGATTCAATAGCAGTTGACGTTCGTGGCGCATATGCCGATAGGTTTACAGGACCGTTGTCCGTAATCAAAATATCATCTTCTATACGAACGGCTATCCCCCACCATTTTGGGTCGCATGGACTGTCTTCGGGAATGTAAATTCCGGGTTCAACTGTAATAAGCGTGTTGTGCTTAAAAGGCGCATACGTACCGGCGTCGTGCACATCTAAACCCAAGTAATGTGAAGTCCCATGCGGAAAATACTGTCGTACTTCGCTGGCATCTTGAATGATGCCCAGTGCCATTAACCCTTTCTCAATAATTTCGACTGCTGCATAATGTGGTGCGCGCATTGATGCCCCAACAACAGATGCTGCAATGCCTGCCTCTTGCGCCTCATACACGATGTCATAAATGGCGCGCTGTTCTTCGCTAAACGTACCGTTTGCAGGGATGGTACGGGTAACGTCAGCCGTGTAGTTGTGGTATTCTGCGCCCAAATCCATCAGCACCAAGTCCGAGCCAACTCGTGGCTTGTCGTTGGTGATATAATGCAATACACAGCCGTTATGTCCACCTCCTACTATGGACGGATAGCCTTCGTATTCGGCACCGTACTTTTTAAACACAAATTCGTGAATGCCTTGAATTTCACGTTCCGACATATTGGGGTGCATGGCTTTCATTACTTCCACCTGCCCCACTGCAGAAATATAAATGGCTTTTTTAAGCAGTTCTACTTCCTCGGGATGCTTGACTTCGCGCAACTCGTCCATAATGCCGCCCAAAGTTTCCGTATCCAAATTGGATAGC
This sequence comes from Flavobacteriales bacterium, assembly GCA_003331305.1. Lineage (GTDB taxonomy): Bacteria > Bacteroidota > Bacteroidia > Flavobacteriales > Flavobacteriaceae > UBA7446. The sequence continues at coordinate 106,689 of QOQB01000004.1, forward strand.
TGAGATTGCATTTGTTGTTTTAATTCGGTGCGTTGGCGTTCGTTTATGGCTTTTTTATACTCAACTAAAAGAGGATCCTTAGCAAGTTTGTCATCGTAGCGCAATGACCTATCTAATATTTGCGAAACATTGGCAGAGCTTTTGGCATCAGAAGTAGTTATATACCTGTACAATGACGTACGCTTAGCGTAAAAATCTTGTGGGTAATTGGCTTTCGTTTTAAATGCTTCGATAAGAGAATACAAATCCGCAACAGCAGAAGCATCATCACGCACATCGTTTTCAAACTCAAAAAATAGCACGCTATCAAACTGATCAAACTGGGTGTTGTACGCGGCAAAATCGGTATTGAATAGTACGTGCTTAAATCCAAGTCGTTTTTTTGCTCCCTCCACACCAAGGCGGTAGCCATCCCATTGCTCACGCAAGGGATCACGCTCTTGTACAAACAATACTTCATTTATTTGTTCACCATCAATATCCTGTAATTCTTTGTAAATCAATAAAATAGCATGGGGTTCTTTAAATCCTGTGAGGTAATAAAAATTTGGATCTTGATGGTAATGGAAATCTACATCGTTTGCTCTGTTTCGAATAGGGTTCGCAAAAAAAACAGCAACGCTATTGGGTGGCATTTTAGCGCGCACATCTGCCCGCCGTTCGGCGTGGAATGTGGGTGGTAGGTAATCTGTTGGTAGTTCTTGCGCGTTTAGGAAAACGGATGCAAAACATGTGAATAAAATGAAGCGTAACATAATCATCTTTTTGGCTAAAGTAATTAAAACTATGCTACTTTTGAAGCCATGAAGAAGTTGGTATTACATCCACAACATGCCACGCTTGGTGCAAAAATGGGTGCTTTCGCAGGATTTGATATGCCTCTCACCTACAAAGGGGTAAAGGCCGAACACTTGTGCGTGCGCGAACATGTGGGCGTTTTTGATGTATCGCATATGGGCGAATTTATGGTTACAGGTGACACAGCGCTTGAATTGCTTCAATACACTACGAGCAATAATGTGGCAGCATTGGCGGTTGGCGAAGCCCAGTACGGCTATATGCCCAACGATACTGGTGGCGTAGTGGATGATTTACTCATTTATAGATTGGAAGAAAACCGATATATGCTCGTGGTCAATGCTAGCAATATAGACAAGGATTGGAACTGGTTTAGTGAACAAAACAAAGATTTTGGCGCAACGCTAACAAACGCTTCTGCCGATTTTGCGCTTTTAGCCGTACAAGGACCAAAAGCACATGCATTGATTCAGGAAGTTTCTGGAATTGATACGGCTGCGCAGAAAGGATTTACCGTTGTGCAAACCACCGTGGCAGGTGTTCCTGATGTGTTGGTTGCCACTACTGGCTATACGGGAGCAGGTGGTGTGGAACTTTATATTCCATCGGCACAAGCCACTCAAGTATGGGAGGCTCTTTTAACATCAGGCGAAGCTTATAATATTCAACCCATTGGATTGGCTGCAAGAGATACGCTGCGTTTGGAAATGGGCTATTGCCTGTATGGGCATGAACTAACAGATTCTACTTCACCAATAGCAGCACGACTGGCGTGGTGTACGCATTTTGACAAAATTTTTGTTGGAGAAGATTACATCAAAAAAGACAAAACCGAGGGCACGGCACAGCTCCGTGTGGGGATTACCATGATAGACCGAGGCATTCCACGGCAGGGATACGAACTTGTAGATCTAAATGGAAATACCATTGGCGAAGTAACTTCTGGAACGTCTTCGCCTTCGTTGAGTGTGGGTATTGGCATGGGCTATATCAATCGAGATTTTGCCAAAATTAACATTGAAATTTTTGTACGTATCCGTGAGAAAAGCATCAAAGCACGTATCACAAGACTTCCATTTATGCTATGATACGGGTGCTCATTGTTGGGGGAAGTGGGTTTTTAGGGCGCGCTCTTTTTAAGGAGCTACAGCCATATATGGATGTCTATGCTACTTACAATACCCAAGAACGCTACGCCAAAAACAAACGGTATTTTTCGTATGACATCAACGAGGACTCCCCTACCGAATTATTGCGTTTTATAAAACCAAACGTAATTCTTTCAACCCTTCGTGGGGATGCGTATGCACAGTTTGTAGCACATGACATGCTTGTTGATTATGCTACGCAACACGGCGCAAGATTAGTGCTATTATCCTCGGCAAATGTGTTTGATAGTTTTCGGCATTACCCAAGTTATGAACACGATAAAACCCTCTCAGAAAGTGCGTTTGGAAAACTCAAAATTACACTCGAGAACAAGTTGATGCGCATGCCTGCATTTAGTTGGACTATTGCACGATTGCCTATGGTATTTGGTGCAAATTCACCCAGATTACAGGAACTAAAAAACGCCATACACACCCAAGAAGCGTATGAGATTTTTCCGAATTCGGTCATAAACGTAACCGCTGATTATTTTGTAACACAACAGTTACATTATATCCTAAACCGGAACCGTTGGGGTATTTTTCATTTGGGCAGTAAAGACTTGGTACACCACGATGCGTTTATAGACCTATTGGTAAAAGGACTGAAACCTACCAAAAAACCTGTGTACAAATACGTTTATGCCAGTAATGTGGACCGCTATATTGCGGTATTGCCCAAATACAACAACTTACCAAAGCACCTTAGTTATACGCACGAAGATGTGCTACTAGAAACCCTAAAAACCCAAACACCAAAAACCAAATGAGGGATCATGGAATGGTTTGGGGAATAGCTCTTTTATTGGCGTTGTTGTTGGGATGGCTGGATTACGAAACTACTTCTTGGAAGGTATTGCTATGCAACAAAGGAAACCTTGTGGCCTTGTTAATTTACACGCTGCTAATTGCCGGGATAGGATACCTGATACGTTGGGTTTTTAAAAATCGCATAACTTAACCCACATAGCTGTTTAGCTTTGTCTAAACATTTTTTTCTACATTTGTTAAAGCAACAGTCCCAAATCTGTTCTTATTAGATGATAAACCTACAACTCATATCTACATTTCAGCACCAATTAACTACTGTAAACGCAGGGGCTCACCAACTCGTCTTAAGATATATACAAGAATTGTTAGGGCATGGGAGCTCAAAGACAACTGAGATTTATACGCACCTAAGCAAAAAATCTCTTGCAAATAGTAAAAGCCCATTGGATGATATTGTAGCAAGTCAACGTATTAAAAATCAAGAGTTAAAACACAATTAAAACCCCTTTTGCAAACACTGTCGGCTTTTATATCTTTACAAAATAAGATATGGGACGAGCATTTGAATTTCGCAAAGCACGAAAAATGAAGCGTTGGTCGGCGATGGCTAAAACCTTTACACGCATTGGCAAGGATATTGTTATGGCGGTCAAAGAAGGCGGCCCCAGTCCAGAGAGCAATTCGCGTTTGCGAGCCGTCATTCAAAATGCGAAGTCGGCAAACATGCCCAAAGACAATATTGAGCGTGCCATAAAGCGTGCTACTGACAAAGGCACTGAAAACTACAAAGAGGTATTGTTTGAAGGCTATGCGCCACACGGTATTGCTGTGTTAGTAGAAACTGCTACGGATAATAACAACCGTACCGTTGCCAATATTCGCAGCTATTTTAACAAGTGTAACGGCAATATGGGCACTTCGGGATCGGTAGAGTTTATGTTTGATCATACCTGTAATTTCCGTATTCCCAGCGAAGGCTTAGACGCTGAAGAGTTGGAATTAGAGTTTATTGATTTTGGTGTTGACGAAGTGTTTGTAGATGAAGACGGCATTTTACTGTATGCCCCATTTGAAAATTTTGGTGCCATTCAGAAAGAGTTGGAAAATCGTGAAATCGAAATTCTATCTTCTGGTTTTGAGCGTATTCCCACTACGACCACTACCCTATCTGGCGAAGCCGCCGAAGACGTCGAAAAGCTTATTGAAAAAATTGAGGAAGACGACGACGTACAAAACGTCTATCATTCCATGGTATTAGCCGATTAGCGCCTTAGCGCGTTCCAAATCTTGTGGTGTATCAATCCCCACACCAACAAAATCAGTAGGAAGCATTTGCATCACTTTTCCCATTTCCAAATTCCGAATAGCTTCTATTTTTTCTGCCAATTCTAACGGAGTTGGTGCTTGCGCATAAAAATCAAGCAAGGCTGCTTTTCGAAAGGCGTAAATTCCCACATGGCGAAACGCTTGTCCTTCGGCACGCATAAACGGAATGGGTGAACGCGAAAAATACAAGGCCCTGCCCTGTTGGTCGGAAACCACTTTTACTATGTTTGGGTTTTCAATATCTTCTTTGTTGGCAATGGGAATCATCAACGATGCCAAATCAATAGCTCTGGCAACGTCATTTTTAAACGCCTGGATCAAATCTGCTAGTGCTTTTTGAGCAATAAACGGTTCGTCACCTTGCACATTAATCACCACATCCGCATCCATATCTTCAATGCATTCTGCTACGCGATTGCTGCCACAATCGTGATTTAAAATACTGCGAAATACCTTTCCTCCCAATGCCTGAACGTGCGTTTCAATTTGGTCGGAATCGGTTGCCACCCAGACTTCATCAAATAAGTTCGTGTTTACAACAGCTTCGTAAGTACGCTGCAACACCGTTTTGCCGTTTAAGTCGGCAAGGAGTTTACCCGGGAAACGTTGCGCTTCAAAGCGGGCAGGAATAACAGCTACAATTCGCATAGGGCAAAAATAGGGAAATCATTCCTGTTCAAAATAGGCGTCTGTAAATCCGATTAAAAAAAGCTTTTCGGAAGCTCGAGTAATGGCCGTATACAACCAACGGAAATAGTTCGCATCCAAGCCATCGGGCAAGTAAGGTTGCTCCACCAAAACGCGTTTCCATTGGCCTCCCTGTGCTTTGTGACAAGTAAAGGCATAGGCATATTTAACCTGTAGGGCATTAAAAAATGGATTCTTTTTTACGTTCAAATACTGTTTGTATTGGGGTAAGTGAGCGTAGTCTTCTCTTACAGCTTTATACAATTTGGTGTTCTCCTCAAAAGAGAGGGCATGCGTATCCATTTCAAGCGTATCCAAAATAAAAACGGTGTCAAATGGTTCTTGATCGGGATAATCGAGCATACGAATGTGGACTTCAGCAAATGTAAACCCATACAACTCTTTCACTGCCTTTACTGAAAGTACTTCCACTATGTCGCCATTGGCGATAAATCCAGGACCCGAATCAGGCGCCAGCCAGTGGTAATTATTTTTGACTACCATAATCAAATCCCCTGGAGCAAGCTCGGGCTCTTTGCCTAAAATTTGAGTGCGAATTTGTTTGTTGTAACCATTGGCGCGTTTGTTTGAGCGCACTATACATGCAGTTTCATCTCTGCCCACTTCCCTAAAGCCTTCTTCTATGGCATCTTGAATTTCATGGCCATCTTGCAGTCGAATGATATCAGGAAAACGCGCAAGAATAAACTGAAAACTCGTCGTGCTTCTCTCAAGAAGTTGCTGCCGAAGTCGCGTAGCGTTAAATAAAATACCGGAATCTTTTCCCTGACGAACTACCTCATTAAGCTCTATTTCATGTGGGGTAAGACCATGCTCCATGGTCAGCACGCGAGCGTCCAATGCAGGGCTGAGTTCAGTGTGTACCGGTGGAAGTTGGGCGGTGTCGCCTATGAGTAATAGTTTGCAGTCCTCTCCTGCATGCACGTAGTGAATGAGGTCGTGAAGCAGCGATCCGTTTTCAAAAAGTTTATTTTGTTGTTGTTGATCGGCAATCATGGATGCCTCATCAACCAAAAAAAGGGTACGTTTAAATTTATTCTTTTGGAGTTTGAATTTTAAATTTCCTTGTCGTTCTTGCTGTGCAAAATAAATGCGCTTGTGAATGGTAAACGCAGGCCGGTTTGCATAGGCTGCCATAACTTTTGCAGCCCGACCCGTAGGTGCCAGCAACACCGTTTTGTAACGCAACGCACCAATTGATTTTACGAGTGTGCCAATGAGTGTAGTTTTTCCTGTTCCGGCAAATCCCTTGAGTAAAAACACTTCGTTTTCACCAGATGAAGCAAAAAAATCAGCTAAGCTTTGGAGTGCTTTTTCTTGTATGGGTGTGGGCGCAAACGGAAAATTTTGTTTTAGCCTTTCTGCAAAAGCGGTTGGATTCATTGGTTAAAAGTAGGAATGTTTTATGGAAGGGCGTAGAGATAGAAAAAAATTGTAGATTTGCTTGCATCAAATTTATACGTTGACATGAAAAAATTCTTGCTTCCTGTACTTTGGATTCTCATCGTTTTCTTCGGCTATAAGCTGTACAACTCAATTTATGAGCCTATCCAATTCAACAAAGTAAAAACTGAACGCTACGCAGATATTATCCGTTCCTTAAAAGATATTGGTAGTGCGCAAATAGCTCATAAAAGCGTAACAGGCTATTATGCAGAAGATTTTAAAAGACTAATTGAATTTATTGACACCGCTCAATATGTTATTGTTGAGAAAAGAGATTCAAGCTACTTGGAATATGACCGTGTGTATCGCATTGATATGTTACGAGAGGTTCAAATTGTAGATACGCTAGGTTTTGCGTCAGTAAAAGACTCCCTCTTTGGCGACTCTGATCACTACACAAGTATGGCCAAGGCGCCTATTAAAGGCATTGACACCACTTTTAGCATGAAGGCAGATGTGATTGACAAAAACGGGTATCAAGTACCTGTTTTTGAAGTTAGCATTGCAAAAGAATTAGTGCTCCACGATCAAAACGCATACCTGTTAGAACAAGAAAAAGCAACGGTTTCAGTAGATGGTGTAAATGGCCCTGCCATAATTTTGGGTTCACTTTCTGAGGTTAGCACCAATGGAAACTGGCCGACCATTTACGATGCAGGAACACAAGAATAAAACATCAAAAAATAACATCAACTTGTCCATTCATGTACACGTGAATGGACTTTCTTTTTACACCTACAACGCTAAAACAAAAAAAGCCACCGAAGTTATCCGCAAGTCTTTTGCGGATCACACGCCTATTGAAATGCTTCACAAAGAAATTTTGGACATGTTTAAGGAGCATAAACTTTTAAGTCAAACCTATAGAGAAGTACACTGCAGTGTTGAAAATAATTTGGCTACGCTAGTTCCAAAATCCCTGTTTGAAGAAAACTCATTGCGAGACTATGTTCAAAAAGACATTGCATTAGAAATTAATGACTTTGTGACTTATGATGTTATCCCAAGTGCTGACTGGGTGCCCGTTTACGTACCCTTTGTGAATGTGAACAATATGCTCATAGACGCATTTGGTTCGTTTACATATTTTCATGCGGTTAGCATTTGGTTAAGAGCGTTGGGGTCGCATAGTCAGGCAGACGGTGAATTGGTGTGGAGTATGTATAAAGAAAATAATCATCTACATATAGCCTTACTGAGAGATAAAAAACTTCAGTTTTACAATTGTTTTGAAGCCCGTAATCCCAAAGACGTGGCCTACTATGTGTTACTAACAGCAAAAGAAAATAACGTAAGCCCCAACGAAGTGCCGCTATTTTTGGTTGGTGACATTGCCGTTGCGGATGCTGTCTACAAAGAGTTGTATACTTTTGTGCGAAGCTTAAACTTTCTCGCTCCAGAAAACGGTTTGTCATTTGAAACACCACGATTGAATACCCATCAAGACTTTTGTGTGCTAAATTTGGTGTGATGCGTATTATATCAGGAACTCAAAAAGGAAGACGCATACATCCGCCAAAAAACCTTCCAGTGCGCCCCACTACAGACAGAGCAAAAGAGTCACTTTTTAATATCTTAATGCATCAGTATGCTTTTGAAGGTATTGCTGTTTTAGATTTATTTGCAGGAACAGGAAGTATAAGCTATGAATTTGCCTCTCGTGGTGCGCAGCAGATAGTAGCAGTAGATAAAAACACACAATGCGTGCATTTTATCGTAAAAACTGCCGATGATTTAGCACTTCCCATACGCGCTGTTCGTGCCCCAGTATTATCGTTTTTGGAAAAAATCACCACTACCTATGGCTTTATTTTTGCCGATCCGCCATATGCCTTTACTAAAGATGAATACCGCGTTTTGGTAGAGACCATTTTCAGTAAAAATGCCTTGCAAAACAATGGGCTTCTAATCGTTGAACATGCGGAGCAAATGGACCTGTCAAGCCTGTCATACTTTACAGAAAGCAGAAGCTATGGTGGCTGTGTATTTTCGTTTTTTGAGGGGTAGCTATTGCTTTCCTGCGCGGAATAGATATTCCTTTTCCGCTTTTGTTAAGCTTTCATATCCAGAAGCTGCAATTTTATCCAAAATAGCATCTACCTTTTTTTGATCTATAGATGACGAGGAATTGGTTTTACCCTTTGGCTTAGTTTGTTTTTGAGTAGATTTAGACTTGCTGAAAAGCGATTTGAACGCTTCTACCATCCGCAAAAACCAGCCGCCAATATCGTTACCTTTTAGAAACTCCCGTTGATATAAATAGCCCCAAAGTGCACCACCTAAGTGAGCGATATGCCCTCCAGCGTTAGATGTTGGGATTTGCACCACATCTAAAAAAAGAAACAACAACGCAATATATTTTAAGGGGACTGAAAACATAAACACACGGATAGGTGAATTGGGCATGTACGAAGCCATAAATATTAAAACCGCCATTACTCCTGCAGAGCTTCCAATTAGCATTGACGACGTAGACTGAAAAGCTGGAAAGATATTGTAGGATAGTAAATAGACCAATCCGCCCGCAATAACACCCACAAAAAAGGTATTGAGCACTAAACGCTCTTGGAACAAATTAAGCATCAAGCCGCCTGCTATATACAGTAATAGCATATTCCAAAAAATATGCCCCAAGGATCCGTGAAAAAAACCGTACGTAATTAGCGTCCATGGACGTGTAATTGCCGTATTTATATCAGCAGAAAGTTCAAAAAACGTCAACCATCCTGAAAAAGAACTGTTGAATAAAAAAAAGAAAACATTTAGTAATAAAGGCACTACAAACAACATGGCCATAACAGCGATAAGCTTTTCTAGCACATTTAGCCTCGCATATCTACTCCTAACAGTTTGCCACAAATCCATCAATTCCAACGATTTTGATTAAACTGATTCCGTTTCCAATACCACATCATTAAAAATCCGGTAACAGCACCTCCAACATGCGCGAAATGCGCGATAGGTCCCATCGAATAGGAAGAGAACCCAAAGAATAAATCCATAACCAAAATAAGCGGAACAAAATATTTTGCCTTGATAGGGATTGGCAAAAAGATAAGCATCAATTCGGCATTAGGATACATAAATGCAAAAGCAACAAGAACCCCGTACAATGCGCCAGATGCGCCCACCATGCGGACATGAAACAAGGACTGTGTTTGCTGTTGCAAAGAGCTGTATATTTCATCTAAAGCATAGCCCTGTACAACCAAATCGTCTACCCAACCTTGAATTTGAAGATGATAAACTAAAAGTTGTAATGCTGCCGCCCCAACACCCGTGGATAAGTAAAAAAAGAGGAATTTGTTTTTACCCCACATTTGAACCAAAGGCGAGCCAAACATCCAAAGTCCGAACATATTGAATAAAATGTGTGAAATGCTTCCATGCATAAACATGTGGGTAAGTATTTGCCATATGCCAAACAGTTCATTTTTTGGGTAATGTAACGCCAAAAGGTCATACGCCAAGCCACCAACAAACTGGCTTCCAATAAAGATGAGCACGTTGATAATAATCAGGTGCTTGACAATGTCTGGAATATTTCTCATGGTGTTAAAAAGCGATCTATCTCTTGTGCCGTTAGTATCCTAAATGTTGGTTTCCCATCAGGACTACGATCGGGTTCTTTGCAAGAAAAAAGTTTATATATCAATTCTATTTGTTCATGTGTTGCCATGGTACGCCCCGAAGGAATGCTTCGTTGTTTTGCTAACGAACGTGCCATTACATCACGTTGTAAAAAAGCATGAACCGTACCATTTGCAGTTTGTGTCAGCCATTGCGCTAAGAAATGAGGAATATCTTCCACCGCAAACACATCGGGAATAGCAGAAAATTCAATGGTATCTTCATCTGCATCATCTATGGTAAAGCCCATATCAACCAATACCTTTTGATGTGTTTTTAACGCGCTAATACTCGGAACATCTAGGGTGATTGCAAGTGGGACTGCCAAGGTTTGTGACATAACTTCTTTGGCTTCCCAAGAGCGTATGTAGTCTTCATACAATACTCTTTCGTGCGCCCGTCTTTGATGTGCCATAAGCACACCATTTTGATGGGGTGCAATAATATATTTTTGAGCATATTGGAATGAAAACACGATGCTTTTAGTCGTATTTGTTATAAGTTTTTCGTCAACTTTGTTAGAAGGGATATCGTCAAATGAAACTGATTTTTTAGGTTGATGAAATTTCGAAGCTTGGGCAAAAGGATTAAAGTTTGGATTTACCGAAACGCGAGGCGCAACAGGAGATGCGTTGTGTTGTGCGTAAGGGGTCTCTAATGCATTATCTTTAGAAAAATCCAACACAGGGGCAATGCTAAACTGCCCCAAGCTGTGCTTAATTGCTGCTCGAAGAACAGCAAAAAGAGCGTGTTCGTCTTCAAATTTCACCTCCGTTTTAGTAGGGTGAATATTAATGTCTAATTGATTTGGTGGCACAGACAAATACAAAAAATATCCAGGTTGATGACTAGGCGATAACAAGCCCTCAAAAGCTGCCATTACGGCATGGTTTAGGTATCCACTTTTGACAAATCTGTTATTGACAAAGAAAAACTGCTGATGCCGTGATTTTTTTGCAAAGCTAGGTTTGAGTACAAACCCCTTAATTTGCACCATATCAGTAGCCTCTTCAACAGGAACCAATCTTTCGTCAAATTTTGGTCCAAACACATGGACAATACGTTGACGAGTTGTAGTTGGGGGCAATTGAAAAACCTCTGCGCCATTGTGCAGAAGTTCGAAATGAATGTCATGATGTACTAGAGAAACGCGATGAAACTCATCTGTAATATGTCGAAATTCTACTGGTGCAGATTTTAAAAAATTGCGTCGAGCTGGGATGTTAAAAAACAAGTTTTTAACGGTTACGGAAGTCCCCTCAGCAGCAGTAGTGCGTTGCTGTTGCGTAACTTCAGAACCTTCAATATCAATTTTAACACCTAAATCGTCTGCTTTCGTTTTGGTAACAAGTTGGACTTGAGCTACAGCAGCAATACTTGCCATGGCTTCTCCTCGAAACCCCTTCGTTTTAAGGTTAAATAAGTCATCTGCTTTTTCAATTTTAGAAGTAGCATGGCGTTCAAAACACATACGAGCATCGACTTCACTCATACCTTTCCCGTTGTCAACAACTTGAATATGGGCTTTCCCAGCTTCCTTAACAATAAGTGAAATTCGCGTTGCTCCTGCATCAATAGCATTTTCTAACAGTTCTTTAACCACAGAAGCTGGCCGTTGAACCACCTCGCCTGCAGCTATTTGATTGGCCACGTGGTCGGGAAGCAATCGGATGATATCATGCATAAGCCCTAAAAAATAGAAAGGTCAAAATCGAGAACATAAAGTGCCAATAACAACAACACAGCTATGATAAGTAGTAAGCGCGGCGAAACCTTTCTGTTTCCCCTATTTCGACTCATGTCTCGTGCATCTCGCCAATGCGCTCCAAAATCATTGACGTTTGGCGTGTCTCGGTATTGCTCAAAAGTAGAGCCAAAGGCATAGGGGTTTGCTGACTGTTTACCCTTATAATAACGAGGAGTGTAATTAAACCTGCGGTTTTTTCGTTGTTTTAAAAATGATAATCGCACATGAATGGAATGAATATCAAATGTACAAAAAGCGTAGAAACGTCGACAATAACTATCTTTGTTTTATGATTGAAACGCAACTCCACCAATTGGCACAATGGTTACATACCCCCTCAAAAATGGTTATCATCCCGCACAAAAACCCGGATGGCGATGCCATGGGAAGCACCTTAGCATGGCAAAATGTGATGCAACAACTAGGGCATACAGCAACGGTATTAGCGCCAAATCCTTACCCTACATTTTTACATTGGATGCCAGGACATAGCGACGTTGTTATATATGAAAGCGAAGAAGAAAAAGGCAACAAATTAGTAGCTGAGGCGGACTTCATTTTTACACTTGATTTTAACACACTCAAGCGCATTGACGATTTGGGCATTCGTGTTGCAGAAAGCAAGGCTAAAAAAATCATGATTGACCACCATCAAGAACCTGAAGGGTATGCCGATTTGATGTTTTCTGAACCACATATTGGTTCTACATGTGAATTGGTATATCAGCTTTTAGAGAGACTCGACATAAGAAAGCATATCAACAAAGAGGTGGCAACTTGTATTTATACAGGTATTTTGACCGACACGGGGTCGTTTCGCTTCCCAAGCGTTACCGCCAACACGCACAAGGCGGTTGCCCATCTCATTGAATGCGGAGCAAATCACAGTCATATACATGAACAAATTAAGGACACCGCACGTCCAGATCGCTTAAAATTATTAGGCATTGCACTACAAAACATGGTCTTTCTAGACGATATTAATACTGTATATATTACGCTGAGTCAAGACGAATTAGATGCATGCCATTTTCAAAAAGGTGATGCAGAGGGATTTGTAAACTATGGCTTGTCAGTCGAAGGAATAAAAGTAGCTGTATTGATGATAGAATATCGTCATGAAGGTTTAGTTAAATTTTCGTTCAGAAGCAAAGGAGATGTGGCGGTTAATACATTTGCCAAAACCTATTTTGATGGCGGAGGTCACCTGAACGCCGCGGGTGGCATTTCTAAACGTTCTTTAGCTCAAACTAAGCCATTTTTAGTGGAGTCATTACGCGCATATTTCGGGTAATAATGAACTGACCTAATTTTTGTACATTTCAACTCTCAAAATTTAAACATGATTAAACAATCCACGCTTTTAATAACAATCTTTCTTTTTTGCATCAGCTGTTCTACTTCTAAAAATGGGTTAGAAAAGGGGCTTTATGCTGATATACAGACCAATAAAGGAAATATTCTTATTCAACTCACTTATGATAAAACACCAAATACTGTTGCCAATTTTGTCTCATTAGCTGAAGGAACAAATAATCAAGTTGATAGTATATACAAAGGAAAATCATATTATAACGGGATCAAATTTCATCGTGTGATCGCTGACTTTATGATTCAGGGCGGCGACCCAACTGGAACTGGACAAGGCGGCCCAGGGTACAAGTTTGAAGATGAGTTTGCTGATGAGCTTAAGCACGATGGTCCGGGGGTGTTATCTATGGCTAACGCAGGACCAAACACAAACGGAAGTCAATTTTTTATTACGCACAAAGAAACACCTTGGTTAGACGGCAAGCACAGCGTATTCGGTCGTGTGGTGGAAGGGCAACGTGTAGTAGATTCAATTCAACAAAACGACACCATTATTGCCGTTGAAATTTTGCGAAAAGGGAGCGAGGCTAGAAAATTTAAAGCAGCAAAGGTTTTTGATGCTTATTTTGATGGTATTGAAGAAAGAAAAGCTGCAAAAATTGCAAGCCTAGAGAAGACAAAATCGGAAAAAGCTGCTGCGTTAAGAGAGTTAAAAACACAAGCAACCACAACAGAAAGTGGACTTTCATATGTAATTACGAACAAAACAAATGGTGCCGCGGTAGTACCCGGTGTTACAGCATTTACGCATTATGCTGTTTACTTTGAAGATGGAAAACTGTTAGATACTTCTATAGCAACAGTCGCAAAAGCCTACGACACATACGATTCGCGTCGTGATAATGGCGGCGGCTATAGTCCAATTGAGGCGCGTGTTGACCCAGAGGTTTCTTTAATTCAAGGTTTTAAAGAAGGACTATCGCTTTTAAAAGAAGGAGAAAAAGCTACGCTATACCTTCCATCAGACCTCGCTTATGGTGAAGGAAATTCGGTTATTCCCCCCAATGCTACACTAATTTTTGAAGTAGAAATTGTGGAAGTTCGTGGTGAATGAAACGCCGGACAGAATACCGTATTTTAATTGGTGTTGCCTTTTTTATTATTGGTTTAGGTATTCTTAAAAACCAGCCTCAATGGGTTGATCAGTATTACGCTGAAATTTTCTACCCGATTATATCGAACCTAAATCAATGGCTTTGGTCAAGATTTCCGTTTTCTGTTGGTGACTTAGGATATTGCATTGCCCTTATTTTTTGTTTGTGGTCATTAACGCGTTTTTCATTTAATCGTCATGTCTTGAAAGCCATAACCATTTTAGGACTGGTCGTGGTGCTATTCTACAGCTCGTGGGGGGTTCATTACTTTAAAACGCCCATGCGTGAACAGCGACAGCTCAACGCTAATCTATCTTTGGAACAACTCCAGTTAACAGCGACATATTACGCTAAAAGATTAACCAAACTTCACAACGAGCTTAGTGCAGAACCAAATAAGAAAGTAGTAATTGACGCATCGGCTAAAGAATTATTGCGCTTGGCCACAGCTACCATGAAAACAGCTGCTCTGCGTCCTCCAAACATTAACGGAAAGGCTAAGGCCACACTTTTCCCCTCTTTGCTAAGCTATATGGGGTTTGGTGGATATGCGAATCCATTTACGCACGAGGCGCAAGTAAACACTCGCCAGCCCAAACTAAAAATAATTACAACAGCATGCCACGAAATTGCCCACCAGTGGGGATATGCCGCAGAAGATGAAGCGAATTACATCAGCATTAAAGCCTGTATTGCATCTGAAAACAAGTTGATTGACTACGCAGGTAATATGTTAGCGTTTCAGTACCTCACAAATGCCTTATATCGTTACGATTCTAAGTTAGCACAAGAACAGTATACATCTGTTCCAGAGGGAGTTTTAGTACACTTTAAAGAGGTGCAAATGTTCTGGCAAAAGTATCAAAATCCATTTGAAGCGGTATTTGAAAAAAGCTATGACCAATACCTTAAAGCAAACCACCAACAAGCAGGTATCAAAAGCTACTCACTGGTGGTGGATTTGTTAGTAGATGACATGGTTAAAACCCAATAGTCTAATTCGTTTTATTCTAAAAAAAGAGGTGCGCCAGAAGTTTCTGCTTTTGTAATTGCGGCATCAACGCTTTCAGCTAAATTATCAACTTTACCAGCTAATGAGTTAGCTAAAGAAAAAGCCATATCATAGCTTTCCATATGCATTTTGGTTGGCCCGTAGGTGTTGTAATAAAAGCCACGTGAAGCCACTGATAATCTGTTTGACAGGGTTGGTGTATCCTTCTCGCCTACTTCTTTTTTAGACAGACTTCCATTTAGGTGTTTATCTAACGCTAACTGTCGCTTATCTAAGTCGTAAACCAATTGATGTAAATCTGTTGATTGACCTTGTGAATAAGATAGCGTGCGTGTTAGCGCTTGTATCTTTTTTGAAGTCTTTTGAAACTTCTTACGCATTTGTTCAACGCGAACATAAAGTGCGTTCAAATTTTGGGCATATGCGTTGTGAGCTGCCGCATTTGGGTTATCCAATACATTTTTGCGAATACGTTCTACTTCAAATATTTTCGGCTGTGCAAGCGCAGTTAGTTGACCAAGATGCTTTTTGAACAACTGAACAGTATATTCGCCCGGTGGAACATTTATGCGAATGCCCCGTCCAAGGTCAGTTTCTGAATCAATATCAACAGCAGATGGCATGGTCTGTCTTAAATTCCATGACACCCGGTGTAGTCCTTTTGAATATGCTCCTTTGACTTCTGCCACCTTTGCCCCATCTTTATTTGTAATACGTAATAAAGCGGAAGCTTTTTGTTCATTTTTTTCAGCATCCAATGCCTCCCAGCCTGGGAATGGAATATCCTGTTTATTTTTCTTTAAATCCTTTTCTGCTTTTTTCCTAGCCTCTTGTTGAGTTTTAATATCTTCGGAAACAAAGTAGGTGAATTGTGCTCCGTAAGATGGATTTTTTGCCGTGTAAAAAGAGGCACCCTGGCTAGAAGTACCTCCACGACTTTCGATGTACTGCAACGCTTTTTTTACTGGAAATAGTTGTGCCCCTTTCTTCAGTTTATCTTCTGTAATGTCACGTAACGGACTATAATCATCTAGCACGTAAAAACTGCGCCCGAAAGTAGCTGCCACTAGGTCATTTTCACGTTTTTGTATGGCCAAATCCCGAACCGAAATTGTTGGCATGCCATTGCTAAATTTGTGCCATTCTTCCCCTTGATTTAAGCTGACATAGACCCCATACTCAGTCCCTAAAAATAATAGGTTTGGATTTACGTGATCTTGCACCAAACGCCAAACGAGTGTGCCCTCAGGAATGCCATTCGCTATAGATTTCCATGATTTTCCTCCATTCGTTGTTTTATATAAATAGGGGGCATAATCGCCATACTTGTGATTGTCCAGTGCTATGTACGCCACAGCAGCATCCAATAAATCCGCTTTAATGTCATTTATAAAGGCTGTGGCAGGAACGCCAGGAAGCTTGTCAACTGTTTTTGTGGTCCAGGTATTACCTCCATCTTTTGTAGTGTGTAACAAGCCGTCATCTGAACCCGCATATAATATATTTTCGTCTTGAGCAGATTCGGCTAACGAAGTAAGCGTATTATAGGTTGACATGGCATAGACATCCCAAGCACTATCCCAACTCTGTTGTCGTCCCATAATGGGCAATATTAATCGTTCTTCATTTTTGGTCAAATCTGTGGAGATGGACGACCAGCTATCTCCTCTATTTTCGGAACGCCAAACGCGCTGTGAACCGAAATAAAGACGCTTTGGATCGTGCTGACTAACCAAAATTGGTGCGTCCCAATTAAATCGTTCATAAGGCTCATTTAAGCTGTTTTGTGGACGAATATATACCGCTTCGCCAGTGGTGCGGTCTACTCGGTAAAGGTTTCCCTGCTGCGATTGCGCATACACTATATCAGGGTTTCCTGGCTCTGTAGCAGGTTGGTGTCCGTCGCCTCCTAAAAGGACAAACCAGTCTGCGTTACTAATGCCATTTGTTTTAAACGTCCTTGATGGCCCACCTTGAGTATTGTTGTCTTGCGTACCCCCAAAAATATTGTAAAACGGATAAGCATCGTCAACGGCCAGTTTATAAAATTGCGTTAGTGGCAAGTTGTTGACAAACTTCCAGTTTTGGGTGTTGTCAAAAGTTTCATACAAACCTCCATCTGTACCTACTAAAATATAGTTAGGATCATTGGCTTTAAACACCATGGCATGGCTGTCTACGTGCTTCTTAGACTCGTTCATTTGGTAAAAGGTTTTTCCACCATCCTCAGAAACCAATACGTAATTATTCATCAGAAATACCTTGTCAAAGACATGTGGCGAAGCAATTAACTCTTGATAATAATGGGGGCCTGTTCCTCCAGAAACGGTATCGGACATTTTTGACCAGCTTTCGCCACCATTGTCTGAGCGGTATACCGCGCCCTTTCGGAGCTCTAGCTCTATAGCAGCATACAATACGTCTGGGTTTATAGGAGAAATTGCCAGTCCTATTTTTCCCATATCGACTTTTGGCAACCCTGTTTTTAGTTTACGCCATGTCTCACCACCATCGACAGATTTGAATAATGCTGTTCCAGGACCCCCACCCATATAAGCCGCCACATTACGGTGACGTTGCCAGCTTGCGGCATAAAGCACATCTGGGTTTCTAGGATCAATAACCAAATCGGTTACCCCTGTCCATTCATCCAACACGATGGTTTGCTTCCAAGAAGCACCTCCATCTGTCGATTTATACAATCCGCGTTCGCCTCCTGAACTCCAGAGCGGCCCTTGAGAGGCTACCCAAATAGTGTTGGAATCATCTGGGTGTACAACAATTTTTGAAATATGTTCCGATTCTTTTAACCCCTTAGACTCCCATGTTTTTCCCCCATCAGGACTATGGTATAAGCCATGGCCAATTCCAACGTGACGGCCTCCAACATTTTCACCTGTTCCCAGCCATACAGTTTGGGTATTATTTGGGTCTAGTGAAATAGCACCTGTTGAATAAAACGATTGGCTGTCTGTAAGAGGCTTCCATGTTGTTCCAGCATTGGTGGTTTTCCATACGCCACCAGAGCCTACAGCCACATACCAGGTGTTTTCATTTTTCGGATCAATTGCAATATCAGCAATACGTCCTGACATAAATGCAGGGCCGATACTTCGGAACGAAAATCCATTAAGTGCAGTGCTTAACAGGGATGTGTTTTCTTTTTTATCTTTTTCTTGTGCGTAAATGCTGCTAAATGATACAAGAAATGTCAGGAGTAACAGTTGAAGTAGTTTCATTGGTAAGGGTATTAATTATGTGTATAAATCTAACAAAATATTTGATAGAAAACATTTGGTGATATTTGGCTACTCAATGCGTATTTTTGCCATATGCGTAGAAAAAAACCAATCCCACCTATTGAAAAACTTAGTATTGACGGTATTGCTAAAAAAGGGAAGGGGGTTGGTAGAACTGATGAAGGACAGGTGGTTTTTGTCAGTGGCGCTATTCCAGGGGATGTCGTTGATGTAAACGTTCAAAAAAAACGACGCCGGCACTTAGAAGGAAAAGTAGCCCAGCTTCTCAGTAAAAGTAAAGATAGAATTTCCCCCAAATGTGACCATTTTGGTACTTGCGGTGGCTGTACTTGGCAACAAATGGAATACAAAGCACAACTAAAACACAAGCAACAAGAAGTTGAGGATGCACTTGAGCGAATTGGTAATGTTGAAGTTCCTAAGTACGAACCTATTGTAGGTTGTGAAGACACCTTTGCGTATCGCAATAAAATGGAGTTTAGCTTTTCAGCAAGACGCTGGCTAACAGCAGCTGAAATTAATGGCGAAAAGGAAATTGGAGATCGCTCTGCACTCGGATTTCATATTCCAGGAATGTGGGACAAAGTCGTAGATATCTCATATTGTCATATTCAACCTGAACTCCCAAATAGTATTCGAAATGAAGTAAAATCCTATGCTAGAAAAAAGGGATTGACTTTTTTTGACGCACGTGATAAAGATGGTTTCCTCCGCTCATTAATGCTAAGAACGACACTTTTGGGAGATATTATGGTTGTCATTCAGTTTTTTCATGAGGAGAAAGAGGCAAGAGAAGCCCTACTCAACCACTTAGTGGCCACTTTTCCAAATATTACTTCGTTACACTATATCATTAATGAAAAGGCAAATGACAGTATATACGATCAAGAAATACATTGCTATCATGGTACAAACTTCATAACTGAGAGAATGGGGAGTTTAAACTTTCGTATAACTCCCAAGGCATTTTACCAAACTAACCCAGCACAAGCGGAAGTGCTTTACACAAAAGCCTTAGCCATAGCGGAATTGAAAAAATCAGATGTGGTTTATGACTTGTATACCGGACTTGGTACTATTGCACAATATGTAGCAAAAAGCTGTAAAAAAGTCATTGGTATAGAGTCTGTCCCTGATGCAATCGTAGCTGCAAAAGAAAACGCAATGCGAAATAAAATCACAAACACTGATTTTGAAGTTGGGGATATGCGCAAGGTTTTTACCAATGATTTTGTAGCGCGCCATGGAAAAGCGAATGTCATTATAACTGATCCTCCGCGAGATGGAATGCATAAAGATGTAATTAATCAATTACTTGAATTAAAAACACCTAAAATACTGTATATCAGTTGTAATCCACAAACGCAAGCACGTGATTTAGCGTTGCTGAATGAAGCTTATAAGGTTCAAGTTAGCCAAGCTGTTGATATGTTTCCGCACACACAGCATGTAGAAAATATTGTACTTTTGGAATTACGGAAATGAAAAAACTTGTCTACTTATTTGCGTTTGTTTTAGCCGGTTTAATCAGCTGTGAGCCAGACGACATTTGTCTTGCAGAAACCCCTGGAACGCCATCTTTAATTATAGTGTTTTATGATAACGATCAACCTGAGAGTAAAAAGGAAGTGCCTAATTTACAGGTTAAAGGATTGGGGTTAGAGGCAGAGTTTTATAGCGGCACAACTGACTCTATTGCGATTCCATTAAAAATTAACGAAAACTCCACTGATTTTCTTTTGAGCAAAACCGAGAACGATATTTTGTTTGAAGAGTCTATCACATTCAAACACGATTCTTATGATCGCTTTTTAAGCCGAGCATGCGGATACCAAAAAATCTTTACAAACCTACGCACAGAACGAACAAATTCAATAGTTTGGATTGAAAGTATTGAAATTGTAACTGACACAATTTCAGATATTAATAATACACATGTTAAAATATTACATTAATTTTTATTTCCTGTTATTTTGCGTTAGTATTTGGGCGCAAAATGAAGTCAAAACAGATAGTTTGACTACTGAAATTCGGTATGGAATTCGTTTAGGTATTGATATGAGTAAACCCCTACGTATGCTACTTGATCCAGACTACAAAGGATTAGAGCTCGTGAGTGATTACCGTCTCACACGTAATCTTTACATAGCAGCAGAACTTGGAAGTGAAACAAAAAAAATCGATCAAGATGCCGTGAATTTTGAAACGTCTGGAACTTACTTAAAGTTAGGAGTAGACTACAACGTATATGACAATTGGGCTGGGATGGACAACCTTATTGTCGTTGGGTTTCGATATGGTTTTAGTCAACACTCACAAACGTTACTCGGCTACAATGTGTTGAACAACGATCATTACTGGGAAGAAGATGATCGCCTTACTATACCCTCCCCCAACCGATTTGATGGACTAAATGGGCATTGGATTGAACTGCAACTTGGATTTAAGGCAGAATTGTTTCGAAATTTTTATATGGGAGTAAGCCTTCAAATGCATCGATTGCTTTCTGATAAAGATCCTGAAAACTTTGAAAACTTGTTTATCCCAGGGTTCAACAAAGTATTAACAGACAATCCGTACGGAGCTGGACTTAATTACACAATAAGCTACCAGTTACCTATTTATAAGAAGTAATTAACACTTTATAGGTGTCTTTTTCCAGGGCAATTTAACCCAAAGCTCCTCGCCTTTCGCTAAAAATTTAGGTGAACAAAAACTCGCCAACACAGCGGAGCCCAAAAGCAACGGCAAATAAGGTAGCGGTATTAGGGTGCCTATTCCCGCTCTGAAAATCACGAATAACACACCAAACACAATAAGATTTAGGATTAAGGCCTTTGATTTTACACGCATCAGGTTGATTTTAATTTATGAATCTTCTTGGTTCCACTGTACAACTCATATTTCACCAATTTACTTTCAAGTTTTCCGTTAAATAATTTTATTTTTCTCGAGGGACGCAGCCCTACAAACTTAAGCGCGTCAAGGTTTGAGGTAATAAACCATGCATTTGTGCCAGCATAAGATTGTTTTAATGTATCTCCAATACGTTTATAAAAAATGTTGACATCTATGGGCAGCCGTTCTCCGTAGGGGGGATTAAACACCATATGTAATGTTTTTTCAGGTTGTTGCTTTTCGGTGTGAAAAAAGTCGTCCTGAGAAATGGTAATAAACTCTGAGAGATTTGCATTCTGAACATTTTGTTGAGCTTTCCGAACCGCAGATGGGGCCTTATCATATCCCTTTATACGATACGGAAACTCACGAACCTTTTTTAACGCAGACTCCTCTATTTTGGTGTATAAATCATTATCCCAGTCTAACCATTTTTGGAACGCAAACTCCTTACGATTAAGACTCGGCGGAATGTTACAGGCAATCATGGCAGCCTCAATTAACAGCGTACCACTTCCGCACATGGGATCTAAAAAGTCAGACTCGCCATTCCAACCAGAGAGTAACAACATACCTGCTGCAAGCACCTCATTTATGGGAGCAATATTGGTAATCGTACGATAGCCACGTTGGTGCAAAGACGCGCCAGAACTATCAAGAGAAACCTCTAAAAACTTATCGGTTACGTATAGGTGTATACTTACATCTGGAAAATCTTTATCTACACTTGGCCGACTACCTGTTCGATTTCGAAACCTATCGACAAGCCCGTCTTTAGCTTTTTGCGCAACGTACATGCTATTTTGTGCTCTTTGCATCATTACAGTTGCACGAATTGCAAAGGTATGGTCATTCGTCATGTAGTCTTCCCAAGGAATATCTAGCATCACTTTGTATACATCTTGTTCAGTCAAAATGGGTCTTTTTCCAATGGGCTTAAGAATACGAAGCGCTGTTCGTAAACACAGATTTGCTTTATACATAAAGCCTGTATCGCCTACAAATCGCACATTACGCACTCCTGTTTGGACAGATTGAGCGCCTAAGAGTTTCAGCTCTTTGGCCAAAATTTCTTCAAAACCAAAGAGGGTTTTGGCCACCATCGGAAACAAAATCTGATTGTTGTTATTCATAGGGCTAAAATAGTTTAAATTTGTGCGATGACGGAAGATAATCCTGCTTGGTATCAGACTTGGTTTGACACGCCTTATTACCACATATTATATCAAGACAGAGACATTGCTGAGGCAACACTTTTTTTGCAAAATCTACTTGCTTACCTAAAGCTAGAATATCATCAAAGCATTTTAGACGTCGCTTGCGGTAAGGGAAGGCATGCTTTGTACCTGGCTTCGCAAGGTTTTCAAGTGACGGGAATTGATCTGAGCCCCAACAGCATTTCTTTTGCACAAGAAGAAGCTAAATCCAAAAATCTAGAGGTCGAATTTTACGTACACGACATGCGAACGCCGGCACACGAGCAAGCTGCGGTCGTTTTAAATCTATTTACAAGCATAGGCTATTTTGAAGATAAAAACGACAACCAGAAGGCCATACAAGCTTTCTACGACAGTACAGCAGCTGGTGGCTATGTCGTTATTGATTTTCTACACGCACCTAGCGTAAAACAAGGCCTAGTGGCCGATGAGGTAGTCACCAAAGGCGGTATACAGTTTACATTAAAGCGCGCTTTTGAAGCAGGACGGATACAAAAAGATATTTCTTTTAATGATAATGGCGTATCCTATGCGTTTCAAGAGCGGGTAGCGGCGCTTGGACTTGCCGATTTTAAACAAATGCTTGAGGCGGTTGGATTTAGCGTTCAAGACGTATTTGGCGATTACACTTTAAAACCATTTGTGGCAGAAACCGCAGAACGTTTAATTTTGGTAGCGAGAAAATGAATTATATTCTTCCTTTTTTATCTGTTGTATTGGGTGTATTGTTTGTTGTATTCGGGATAATAAAATCTCATAAACGTCTAAAGCTATTACTTGCTTTTAGTGGTGCTTTTTTGTTATCAACGGCAATAATTTCGTTACTCCCAGAAGTTTTCGCACATTCTGATGCAAATGTTAGTTATTGGATTTTAGCAGGTATTGTTATTCAAATTATTCTAGAAAGCTTGTCTAAGGGAGCAGAGCATGGTCATATACATGTACAAGATAATGGAGCTCTTCCCTGGTCATTGTTTATCGGGCTTTCACTTCATGCATTTATTGAAGGACTACCTATTCACGAACATCAAGAACTTCTTTGGGCTATAGTAGTGCACAAGTTACCCATAGCCATGTTGTTGGCAGCGGCTTTGTGGAAAACAACAACATCAATAAAAACTAAAGTCGGAGCACTTTTGATTTTTGCCCTTATCACCCCGTTCGGCACCTATCTAAATGCCACCATTAGTATACTTCAACCCTATGCCATTTATATTACCGCGCTGGTCATAGGGGTTATGTTACACATCTCTACTACCATAATTTTCGAAAGTGCTAATAATCACAAGTTTAATGCTTCTAAAATCGCAGTGATCTTGTTGGGGTTAGGTTTGGCAGCTTTAATGCACTAACTTGTTTTTGAAATCCACTATTAGAGTAGCGCAGTAATTCCTCTTAAAAAGAAAGTTAAAAAAGTTTTGGGGCAATTTGTTATTTCAAGTACATTGCATGGTAACAAAATCAATAAGCTACATTGAAATGGGCCTAGGAAGAAAAGAAATTGCTTCTTTGATAGTTTTAAAGCTTCAAGAAAATAAGCAATTGCTGTATAAAGCATTTAACGAAAACAGAGATGGTGTTCGCTTTTTTTATATCGACAATCTGCTACCCGATGATTTGTGTCAGAAAATAAATGATGCATTTCCAAAAAACTCGGAAATGGTACTCAAAAAAAGCCTTAGAGAAGATAAATATGTAGGCGTTCAAATGGATACATACAAATCACTTATAGCAGATGTGGTTTATGCGTTTCAGGATATTCGAATAGTGGAAGTTATCAGAGAAATTTGCAACATTGGCGAATGTTCAGCTGATGCCTCACTGTATGCGGGAGGTATATCATCCATGAGCGAAAATCAATTTTTAAAGCCACATTTAGATAATTCTCATGATCAAAAAAGAGACAAATGGCGAGTATTAAACCTATTGTATTATACTACTCCTGACTGGAAAAAAGAATTTGGAGGTAACTTAGAAGTATGGCCAAAAGGATTAAAAGGGAATCCAACAACAATTGTATCGAAATTTAATCGATTAATAGTAATGGGGACAGATATAAACGCTTGGCACTCGGTAAGTCCAGTAGTAGTAGAAAACCGAAGAAATTGCGTTTCAAATTATTACTTTTCCAACACTCCATTAAGTAAAGAAGATTCCTTTCATGTTACCACGTTCAGAGGCTGGCCAAGACAAAAATTGGAAAATGCAGTATTGCGTTTTGATTCATTTGCACGAATGTGTATACGCAAAATATTCCCAAAAGGAATAGTAAAAAACCCACATGTTTATATTCAGAAGGATAATGAAAATAATGATTAAATTTTGATTTTAAATGAAAATTGTATGCGAATTATAACAGCAGATGATTTTAAGGATATCTTAATTAAAGGCACTCAGAAAGGTTTGCCGTTTATATTGTCAAAATTTAGCTTTTCAGCAGAAAAGAGGACAAAAACTGCATTTGGAAAAACTATAGGCAAAGGCGTAAACTGGTGGCAAATTCCCTTAATTCATCAACGTTGGAATACCATGATATCAGGAGATCCAAATCAAGATTATTTACATGTTCTCGCAAATTTTTTGAATGAAAAGAAAGGGTTATCATTAATATCTCTTGGCTCAGGAAGATGTGAAGCAGAAATAAAACTAGCAAAGACAAATATTTTTGACGAAATTACTTGTATTGAATTATCAAAACCACTTGTAGATGAAGCAAGAAAGTCTATAAATCATGAAGGGTTAAAAAACATACATGTGGTATGCGATAACATATATGAGTATAAGTTTAAAGAAAATGCATATGATGTTGTCTTTTTTAGTTCTTCATTGCATCATTTTAAAAATTTAGATACTTTTTTAAGAATTAAAGCGAAAGCATGGCTAAAAAAAAACGGTTATTTGGTAATGAATGAATATGTAGGGCCAGACAGGCTCCAATACTCAAAAAATCAACTATTAACAATAAATGAAGCGCTAAAAACCATTCCAAAAAAATTTAGAAAAATTAATTCATTACCGATGCATAAAAACCGCATTTCAGGTCCAGGGTTAGTTCGAATGATTTTAGCAGATCCTTCTGAGTGTGTTGAGTCTTCAAAAATAATTCCGCTCATTCACCAAAACTTTGATGTTATTATTGAGAAGCCATTTGGGGGGAACATACTATCTAGTGTTTTAAAAGATATTGCAAATCATTTCTTCACAATAGATAAAGAAAAACATAAAGTAATCGATAAACTATTTAAGATTGAAGATGAATATCTAAAAGATAATGTTTCTGATTTTTTATTTGGAATTTATACTCCAAAAAGGGTGGAATAAAAAAACCCTCTAAGAAAACTTAGAGGGTTTTATATTAAAGAAGGCGACGACATACTCTCCCACCAGTGGCAGTACCATCTGCGCTATTGGGCTTAACTTCTCTGTTCGAGATGGGAAGAGGTGAGCCCCAATGCAATAATCACCTTAACGGTTTACACGCTGCTTCAAAGTGAAGACGTGTATCGCAGTAGTTGTGGGTACAACAGGCTGCGCAATACAATCATATTGAGAATTAAAATAGATAAATAGCAATTGATAATAACAACAAAAAGAAAAGGTTGTTACGATAGGTTTATGGGTAATT
>QOQB01000005.1 GCA_003331305.1 Flavobacteriales bacterium
TAACTAGACAGTATTTTAAAACAAGCGCAAAGATTCTTACATGCTACTAACAAACGATAGCATATAAATTCCTAAAAAATAGCACTTAGTTTCGACTACAAGATACGTTATTTTAGATGTTTTTTAGCATAAATTTGGGGTTTTTAAGAAGGGAAGGGCGAAAAAAGTTTTCATTTCAACTACGGACTGTAGTTATCCTTTTTACATAAAAAAACCCTCCATCCACAATTAAATTATGTGAAGAAGGGTTGTTGTAGCGAGAGGGAGACTTGAACTCCCGACCTCCGGGTTATGAATCCGACGCTCTAACCGGCTGAGCTACCTCGCCAAAGTCGCGCAAATATAACAATTTGTTTTCCCTTTTTATCGCTGTTTTTTTTGCTTTTCTTTCAAAGGTCGGTTTTAATCTATATATTCGACTTTTTAATATTTATGTCAAAAATAAAATTTGAGCTTGAATTTGTCATTCAAGCTTCTCCGCAGTTATTGTATCAGTACATGCATACCCCATCTGGGCTTTCAGAATGGTTTGCCGATAACGTTAATGCCCGAACCGAAAAATATTCCTTCATCTGGGACGATTCCGAAGAAGAAGCGTTATTGCTTCGAAAAAAACCTAATGAATTTGTGCGTTTTCGCTGGCTGAATGGTGATGATGACCAAGACGATTGCTATTTTGAAATGCAAATTGTTGTTGACGAAATCACCAAAGACGTATCCATTGTAGTAATTGACTTTGCCGAGGAAGACGAAGTGGAAGAAACCAAAATGCTTTGGGAAAGTCAAATAGGGGATTTAAAACAAGTCTTGGGCTCGACATAAGCATATGATTAACCTAAATGGCGAGCTACAAGCTGTGACTTCACCACTTTTTTCAGTTCAAAACCGCGGATTTTTGTATGGGGATGCTGTTTTTGAAACCCTTCGTTACAGCCAAAATCAACTACACTTTTGGGAAGACCATTATTTTAGACTAATGGCCGCCATGCGTGTATTTCGTATGAATATCCCCATGGCATTTACACCTGAATTTTTAGAACAAGAATGCCAGCGTGTTGTAGAGGCGCAAAGCACTTCTTCTCCTTCGTGGCGCATACGACTTTCAGTTTTTAGAAATGATGGCGGGGTGTATTTACCTGCCTCTCGTGATGTAAGTTATGTGATTGAAGCCAAACCCCTCAACAGCGAAACATACAGCTCAAAAGAAACCTATACTGTTGAATTATTTAAAGACTATTACGTACAAAAAAGCATGTTGTCAAATCTAAAATCGAATAACAAAGCGCTCAATGTTATTGGCAGTATTTTTATGCAAGAGCAAGGTTTCGACAACGGTATTTTAGTCAACGACGACAAGGAAGTTGTGGAATTTCTAAACGGAAATCTTTTTGTTGTTGACGCTGGGGTATTACGTACACCGCCTCTATCTGCTGGTTGCTTGGATGGAATTATGCGTAAACAGTTAATACGACTAGCAAAAAAACATGGAATCACCTGTCTGGAAGAAAAAATTTCTCCTTTTGATTTACAACAAGTTCAAGAGGTTTTTATGACCAATTCGATCTCTGGTATTCAACCCGTTTCTTCTTACCGAAGGACTGCGTATCAAAACACAATCGCCCTGCAATTGCTGCGCGCATTAAACGAGTCCGTTAGTTCAAGCCAGGGTAATTAGGCGCATAAGCGTACAGCGCAAGTTCTCCCCCCAAATCCCGAAGAATAGTTCCCCAAAGTTCTTCTTCATTTTCAAAAATGGTGTAGTTGTTTTTGATTAAAATCCAAGCGTTAGTTTCGACTTCTTCTGTATATTGACCCTTATCCCAGCCAGCGTAGCCTAATAAGAATTTAATTTTATGTAAAGGTAGTTTGTTTGAAAGCAAGGCTAACTTAATATCCTCCAAATCACCACCCCAAAAAAGTCCATTTCCAAGTGGCTTCGCATCTTTAATATCTTCTTTAGTATGGATGTAAAACAATCTGTCTTCATCAACAGGCCCCCCTTGAAAAACAGGGGCATCAATGCCCAGTTCAGGAAGTAAATCACTTAAGTTATAGTGTGTATGCTGATTGACAACAAAGCCCAAAGAGCCTTCTTCGTTATGTTCAGCCATCACCACAACACTTCGCCCAAAAGATTGGTCACCAAGTATGGAAGGATGGGCCACCAAGAGTTTACCTGTCATCACACAAATCTACATTTTTTTGGAAAGCTAAATCCGTTTAGTAAAGCGGTCGTGTCCATACTTTTTTTGTTCGGTAATTGGAGTTCGTCTATATACACATACCCGTCGTTTACAGCAACGCTGAGTTGCTGACCTTCAATAGTGATGACGCCTGGCGTTTGAATAGGTCTGCCAGAAATGAAATGCGCCTTTTTTAACTTGATGTAAAGCTTTTCGTCAGGCAATTCCAACATGCTCCATGCTGTAGGGAATGGGTTTAACCCATGAATATGATTCACAATTTCTTGTCCGTTTTTACTCCAATCTACTCGTGTGTTTTCTCGCGTTAGTTTTGGTGCAGGGATCAAATTTTTAACCTTGGGTTGCGGTATAGCCTCTGCATTACCCGACGCCAAAACATCCAACGTATTTACAATCATTTGTCCCGACTTTTCTTGCATGCGCTGACTCAACTCTCCCATGGTTTCTTCCCGACGTATGGACATACTTTCTTGTAACAAAACAGCACCCGTATCAATTTTTTCATCAATCAAAAAAGTAGTCAACCCAGATTCTTTTTCACCATTTATGATGGCCCAATGAATAGGAGCAGCACCTCGATAGTGTGGCAACAACGATGCGTGGAGATTAAAAGTTCCAAGTTGTGGAAGCTTCCAAACGACTTTTGGCAACATTCTAAACGCTACCACAACAAACACATCAGCTTCGAATGCTTTTAGCTGTTCAGTAGTTTTTTTATCATTTAATTTTTCGGGTTGGAGTAAAGGAATACCTTGCGCTAAAGCTTCTTCTTTGACAGCCGAAAAGCGTAATTTTTTACCACGCCCAGCAGGACGATCAGGAGTTGTAACCACCGCTACAACATTGTGGTGACTTTCTATAATCCCACGTAACCCAGCTACTGCAAAATCAGGAGTTCCCATAAAAATTACACTTAGTGACTGGCTCATTTTAATCTGTAGTGATTTGTTTTTTCTTGTTCGATTAGTTCTTCATTTGCCATGGCATTAAGTGCTTCAATAATATCCTCTCTGCCATATTTCGATTTCATAACAAGTTGCTCCAAAGATACAGCTTCTCTGCACGAAAATATTTCTTTTAACGCGACAATTACGTCTGAAATTGTAGTGTTATTTTCCATACAGTTTGAGCATGATTTACACGTTTTTTTTCCTTTTTCACCAAAATAATGTAAGAGTTTTTTTCGGTAGCATATTGTTGTAGTAGAGTACTCCCAAACCGAATTTGCCATTCTCTTTTTCTCTTTTTTAAATCGATCTAATTGTTGTACGATTGGCAGTAGAGTTCGCCTATCTTCTCGGGGGACAAGAAACTGAATGGCGTTGTCTACATGTAGTTGCTCAACTTCTACCGTCCCATTTTTCTCCATGGTTCTTAACAACTCAATACACTGCTGCAAGGGCAAATTACATTTTTTGGCAACTGAATATAAGTGTATAGATTGCATTCTTTCTGAAATGCCACCCACATTCCGCAACAGATAATCGGTCAACGCATCATGTCGTTCATTGTTGCTTTTTTCAAGCTTGAGCGAAGTTTTCGGTGTGCTATATTGTGTTAGTACAAGTACTTGTTCGCGCTCCAAAAGTTCTAAAACGTGAAACGTTGTTTTTGGACTTACATCGTATCGCTGACAAAACAGCTTCAGGTTAAACTCCAACATCCCTTGTGGCAATTCGCCGTAAGCGATATCGAAGTAATGGCATAAATACTTGTACGTTTTTTGAATGGCCTCTTTTGGTGGTATACTAGCCATAAGTCTATTCCAAAGCTTTTTTTCATCACCTTGCTCTACAAACAGAGTAGCTTTTGATACGGTGCCATCTCTGCCACACCGCCCAACCTCTTGGTAGTATTGCTCCATACTAAACGGCAATGTGGCATGTACCACACGTCCTACATTTGCTTTGTCTATACCCATGCCGAATGCGGTAGTGGCTACCATAACAGGTGTTTTTTCTTGCATCCAGTTAGCAATTCGTTTTTCTTTTTCAGATGCACCTCCATGAAAAAAAGTCGTTTTATGCCCCATATTATTGAGGTGATTGCTTAGCAGCTCAGCACTTTTTCGTGTACCTACATATACAATACTGGGCATTCCTTTGGGTTCTATAACATCCGAAATTGCTTCGAGTTTATTTGAAGTAGGAACGACACGTAGTTCAATATTCGGTCTGTCAAAC
The DNA here is from genome assembly GCA_003331305.1 of Flavobacteriales bacterium. Classification (GTDB taxonomy): domain Bacteria; phylum Bacteroidota; class Bacteroidia; order Flavobacteriales; family Flavobacteriaceae; genus UBA7446. Next base: position 4,388 of record QOQB01000005.1, read on the forward strand.
GACCCAATAATCTTCTCTGGCGATTGCAGTTTGAGTGACATACAAATGTCGTCTCTTACGTCTGCAGTTGCTGTTGCCGTAACCGCAATGGTAGGAATATCTGGTAGTAGATTTTTTAGGGAAATGATTTCGCGGTAGGCAGGTCTAAAATCGTGCCCCCACTCCGAAATGCAATGTGCTTCGTCAATGGCAAGCAGTGATAGCTGCATTTGCGACAACTGCTTTTGAACCAACGGATGCTGCGCTCGTTCTGGAGACAGGTATAAAAATTTAAAATTTCCAAATTTACAGTTGTCCAACTCCCTTACGAGATCTTCCTCTTTCATGGGGCCCGACAAATGCATGGCGCGGATTCCTTTCTTTTGTAGCCCTTCAACTTGGTCATTCATAAGAGCTATTAAAGGGCTTATGACCACACAAACTCCAGGTATCAATAACGCAGGTAATTGGTAACAAAGGCTTTTACCACCTCCAGTTGGCAATACGACCAAGCAATCACGCCTTTCTATAACTGCCGAAACTGCTTCATACTGTCCCGTTCGAAATACAGACGTACCCCAATAGGTTTGCAGAACATCTCTCACTTTTGCAGTCATAGGTTTTCTAAAATAAACGTAAGACGCTTGACTACGCTAACTCGAGGCACTTCAATACACTCCATGCCAAAGGCCGTGTAAGTTTCTACCAATGCACGATGTAGTTTTATAGACTCATTAAACTTTTCGATGCGTTCTTTGTCTTGTTTAAATATGGCTTCCCATGGAGGGAAAATAAATACCTTATCGTAGGTGAAGTTTTTACAATCTGACTCCATACCACATGGCATATCGGCCCCTAATTCGTTCAAATATGCCACGACATCGTGAATACCACGATCGTATAATTGAACAGGTGTTGTAGTCTCTTCAAAGTAATCATGAAGTCTTTGTTCAAAAAGTGCCTCGCTAAATGCTAGTGGGTTTTCCAAAAAGGGACGACGGGATCCCTTAGCTTGTAGTGCTGAAATAACTGCCCTTGAAACCTCGTCAAAACATGAAATTTCAGCATGGTTCACGCTGTTAAGTAGCGTTGTTTTTCCACTTGCAGGAGCGCCCGTAAAAACTACTTTTTGTTTTTCAAACATATACAAATGTCGGTATTTGTAGCCGTTTCCAAAACTGTATCTTTGCAATATGCAAGAAGCCGCAAAAGACGAATCTTTTTACCAGCGTTTTCACCAGCAACTTTTAGAAACGAGTTCTTGGCCTGGCGTTTATGTATTTAAGTTTATTGTGCCTGCATCCGGCAACGCTCAACAAACACTCGAAAATTTGTTTTCCAAAGACGTTGTGGAAATTAGTGTTAGGGCCTCAAGCAAAGGGACATACAGCAGCATTTCTGTTCAGGGAAATTTTAAAAGCCCCACTGTCATCATAGACAAGTATAAAGAAGCGGCTAAAATCCCAAATATCATCCAGCTCTAATCTTTTTTTAGTAGTTTTACCTCTTAAATATCTCTCCTTGATAGAAAATCTTCAATATAACAACGAACGTTCGCAATTAGCGATACCTGAATATGGTCGTCACATTCACAAAATGATTCAGCAAGTAATGGCTGAAGACGATAAAGAACAGCGCAACAAACAAGCCCAAGCCATAATTGGCATTATGGGAAATCTAAACCCTCATTTACGCGATGTTGCTGATTTTCAGCACAAACTATGGGATCAATTGTTTATTATGTCTGAGTTTAACCTCGATGTAGATGCACCTTTTCCAAAGCCAAGCGCCGAAGTACTGGCTGCGCCACCCACTCCGCTTGCTTACCCACAGTCATACCCAAAATACCGTTTCTACGGAAATAACATCAAAGGAATGATTGACGTGATAGTAAATTGGGAAGAAGGCGAACTCAAAGAAGCTTTAGTATATGTGATTGCTAATCACATGAAAAAGTGCTTTTTAAACTGGAATAAAGATACGGTTGAGGATCGAGTTATTTTTGATCATTTAGCAGAGCTTTCTGATGGAAAAATTATACTTTCTGACAAAGACGAAGTCCTTACTGAATCTGAAAACCTCATACGTATGTCTAACAAACGATTTGGTAAAGGCGGACGAAGCAAGCATAAAAAATACCGAAACCCAAAGCAACGTCGCAAGTAAATGGGAGCGTTTAAAATTACGGGCGGTGTGCCTCTCTCGGGTGCTATTCAACCTCAAGGAGCAAAAAATGAAGCACTCCAGATCTTATGTGCTGTTTTGCTTACATCCGAGCCCGTAACGATTAGCAATATTCCAGATATTATTGATGTAAACAAACTCATTGATATACTCATTCAATTAGGTGTTAAAGTTGAAAAACACAGCGTAGATTGCTACACTTTTCAGGCCGATGATGTAGACATCGATTACCTTCAATCAGATGAATTTAAAGTTGCTGGACGTGGCTTACGCGGATCTATAATGATTGTTGGCCCTTTGTTGGCTCGTTTTGGAAAAGGATTTATTCCCAAACCAGGGGGAGATAAAATTGGGCGACGAAGATTAGACACCCACTTTCAAGGATTTATAAAGCTTGGCGCAACGTTTCGTTATAACAAAGAAGAGTATTTCTATGGCGTAGAAGCCGATGAATTAAAGGGCACTTACATGCTGTTAGACGAAGCTTCGGTTACGGGGACGGCAAATATTGTAATGGCAGCCGTTCTTGCCAAAGGGACTACCACCATTTACAACGCGGCTTGCGAGCCTTATTTACAACAGCTTTGCAATATGCTTGTTCGCATGGGCGCCAAAATTTCGGGAATCGGCTCTAATTTGCTTTCTATCGAAGGCGTAGAATCACTTGGCGGCACTACGCACCGTATTTTACCCGATATGATTGAAATTGGTAGTTGGATTGGACTCGCAGCACTTACCAAAAGCGCACTTACTATTAAAAACGTGCAGTGGGAATATTTAGGCCAGATTCCAGACGTATTCCGACGCTTGGGCATAACAATTGAGCAAAAAGGCGACGACATGTTTGTTCCTGCTCATACAGGCGGCTTTGAAATCCAAAGCTATATTGATGGCTCTGTAATGACAATTTCAGATGCACCCTGGCCGGGATTCACACCTGATCTTTTGAGTATTGTTCTCGTGGTAGCTACGCAGGCGCGAGGCAGTGTGCTGGTGCATCAAAAAATGTTTGAAAGTCGTTTGTTCTTTGTAGATAAACTTATAGATATGGGTGCAAAAATTATTTTATGCGACCCACACCGTGCCAACGTTATCGGACATGACTTTAGGTCTACGCTAAAAGCAACTACAATGACATCCCCCGATATTCGCGCGGGAATTTCATTACTCATTGCTGCTCTTTCTGCCAAAGGAACAAGTACCATTTTCAATATTGAGCAAATTGATCGCGGCTATCAAAATATTGATACGCGACTTCGGGCATTGGGCGCTCAGATTGAGCGAATAGCTTAATTCGATGCTGTTAGTGCCACAGCTTTTCTAACAATTTTTTTTAGAACGTTCAAATCAATATCGGAAAGTTTTTTGATGTAAAGACATCCTTTTCCACGTTTATGTTTACCTAAATTATCAAATGAAAGTTCCTTGTGATCCAAATCACAATACAGATAAATAGCAAGAGCGCTTTTTCGAGGCGCGAAACCCGCTAAAAACCAATCCCCTTCTCGGCCACTTGCATATTTGTAGTGATACATTCCGAAACCAATGATAGTTTCGCCCCAAAGTACCGGATCGCATCCAGTTTCTTGCTTCATTAAAGAAAGTAGGCTAAAGCAGTCGTCTTGTTTTTGTTGAGGGGTAATGCTTTTTAAAAATGCAATTACATCTTTGTTAGTCGGTTTTGTCTTGTTTTGGGACATGATTCATTTTTATCCCAATGTACACAATATTGGTTAACGCTTAGAAACCTTATTGTTACTTATACCTCTTTGACGAGAACATTTAAATCGCCCTACTTCGTCAGTTCGCTTTTTTAAATGTTTGGTTTTTCTTCCCTGAACACGCTTTCGCCACAACTTAAAACTGTTTGGTTTCATGTTGCGTCTCATAATGGTTATCACCTCTTGCTCTTTAAGTCCAAATTGCATTTTTATGGCATCAAACGGGGTGCGATCTTCCCAGCCCATTTCAATAATCCTATCAATTTCTATGTCAGTAAGCTCTTTTTTCATGAATCCATAATGTTTTCTCTGTTCGGTAACGTGTGCTTAGCCAGAATACGTTTACTTTCAATACGTACACTTGATTTACGACGCATTTGCCATAAAACAGTTGAAGCGAACTTGTAAGACTCTTTGATATTTACGATTGGTATTGGGTAATCTTCTCCTAAAATAAAATCATAGCCTTTTTGCTCAATTTCAGTCATGGTCCACGGCTCAATACAAAAGGCTGTAGGTAACTCCGCTAATTCTGGAACCCATTTGCGAATAAAACTTCCATCTGCATCATGCTCTAATGCATTTTTAGTAGGATTGTAAATACGCACCATATTAATGCCTGTTTCTCCTGCTTGCATTTGAAATTGCGGGTAGTGAATACCAGGTTCAAAATCTAAAAATTGACGTCCCAAAAATTGTGCGCCCGCTTGCCAAGGTTGCCATAAATGATGCGTGAAAAACGACACCACCATAGCACGCATTCTAAAATTTAAGTACCCTGTTTCTGTCACACAGCGCATGCATGCGTCTACGAGCGGATACCCTGTTTTTCCTTGCTCCCAGGCATCAATAAAGGTTGCTTTTAAAGGTTTCTCCAATACGTGATATCCTTTGTTAACACTCTTAAATTCCATTTGGGTTTCCATTTCAAATTTTTGAATGAAGTGCGCTTGCCAGCGTAGTCTAGAGGTAAACGCATTGATTTGAAAGGCACTCGCTCCAAGGGTTTTGGCTTGTTTTGCTCGTTGCCATACATAGCGCACGGATAGATTTCCCCAAGCCAAATAAGGCGAAACACGACCGCAGTGCAAACGAGCCGCTTCGGGTTTTGAGATGGTTTGCTGATATTTTTTATGACGTGTTTTTAAAAAACTTTCCAAGTAGGCTATCCCTTTTTTTGTTCCGCCTTCTTGAATTCCCTCTAACTTTACGGGTTGAGGCGGAATTTCTTTCAGCAGCTCGTCTTTAACAGCTACAAAATCTTTTTCAGATGCCGTAAAAGGTTTAATGGGTTGCATCATATAATTTGTCCAGTAATCGCGCCAATGAGCCCTGTTGGTTAACCCCCTAAAAACCCCGTTGTTGATATGTTCTACCCAATGTGTATTTTGCTCATCACACCATTTTTTTACCTTTTTGTCTCTATTAAATGTGCAATTTAAGCCCGTTTCTTGCATCGAAAACAACGTTTTTATATGCCAGGTATTATTTAAATCGTCCAACACCTCAGGTAGCTCGCCACGGACACAATGTATTTTGGTTTTATACGGGTTTAACTCTTGATTTAGACTAGCAATAGACTGTTTAACAAAGTTCCAGTGCCGTTGGTGATAGTGCGAGTTTTTTTCCAAGCTGGGTTCAAAAACATAAAGCAAGAGTAGGGGAGTATTGGACTCAATAGCATTTTGAAGCCCTTCATTATCTAGGATGCGCAAGTCACGCTTAAACCAAAAAACATTAATTGTTGGCTTAGAATGCATCTGGATTTTCTATAATTTCATAGGCGCGCGCTTTGATTTCTGCCAATTCTTCGGGTTTGATTTTCCCTAGCAAATTGAACATCATTCCCATACGATGATTTCCTTTTAACTCTTCTTTTTTATCATCTAAAAAGTTCCAGTATAGGCTGTTAAATGGACAGGCATTTTCGCCCGTGCGCTTCTTTTTGTCGTAACTACAATTACTACAGTAATTACTCATTTTATTTACATAAGATCCAGACGAAACATAAGGTTTTGTAGCTAAAATTCCACCGTCAGCATACTGACTCATGCCACGTGTATTAGGAAGCTGTACCCATTCCACAGCGTCTGCATAAATACCTAAATACCAGTTATCTACTTCATCGGGATGGGTTTGCAATAGCAACGCAAAATTTCCAGTGATCATCAAGCGTTGAATATGGTGTGCATAAGCGTTTTCCAAACTGTTTGTAATACTGGTTTTAAGGCAATTCATTTTGGTTTTCCCCGTCCAATAAAAATTAGGGAGCTTCCCGAAATTATTCAACTCATTTTTTTGCTTGTACTGCGGCATTTCTTTCCAATACAACCCGCGTATGTATTCGCGCCAACCCAGAATTTGCCGCACAAAACCTTCTATTTGTGAAAGACTTATGGCTTCGCTTTCTCTGAAGGCAGTAATGGCACGTTCCATTACTTCTCTCGGGCTGATGAGCTTTACGTTTAGGCTAAATGAAATACGCGCATGAAACAAATTCGTTTCGTCTTGATGCATGGCATCTTGATAGGTGCCAAAATCTTGTAGTAAATGGTCACAGAAATAATCTAATTGATGAATTGATTCCTCGCGAGACACCGCAAATAGAAAAGACGTAGGATCGAATGTTCCAATGGTATCTATTTTTGCAGCAACTATTTGATTGTGAATTTCTTTAGCCAAAGTCATATCGGGCTGGTAGGGCGGAGGTATAACACCGCCTTTCCACGTATTTCGATTAAATTTATCGTAGTTCCAGCTGCCGCCTTCGGGCTGGCCGTCCACCATAAGGTATTGATGTTTTTTTCGCATATAGCGATAAAAAAACTCCATGACCAACGCCTTTTTCCCTTCGTAAAATTCGGCTAATTCGGTTCGAGTTGTCAAAAAATGTTCAGTGTCGCAGGCTTTTGCTTTAATATCAAGTGAACGACTAAATTCTTTGAGTTGTTTGTCTAATCGATACTCGTCGGGAAGCTGGTACGCGAATGAGGTTGCATTTATAAGTGCGAGTACCTTTTCAATGTTTTTTGTTAAGTTTTGCGTGTTTTTGGGGTCATTAATGGTGTAGTATATTACGGTGTGCCCATCTTCCTCTAACTTACGGGCAAAGGTACGCATAGCAGCAAAAAAGGCAACAACTTTCTGCACATGGTGACGTACATAATCTGTTTCTTGTCGCATTTCGAACATGACATAGCACACCTGATTATTGGGTTCGATATACCAGCTGTGTTCTTCGTTGAGTTGATCGCCAAGAATGAGTCGTACTTCCATTAGAAAAGTGTTGTTTGTAACCAGGTTTTTTGGTAGGTATTGTTTGGGTCGTAGCGTTCTGCTTGCCACGAAATATGGAATTTTCTATCTCTAGGATCGTTGCCCACTCCTGCATTATACATCCAGTTTCCATAATTGCTATGCACATCATAATCAATAAGCATCGCTTCAAAATAGGCTGCACCGATACGCCAGTCTAAATGCCATTCTTTGCTGAAGAAACTCGCTACGTTTTGCCGCCCGCGATTGCTCATAAATCCAGTACAAGTCAATTCCCGCATGTTCGCATTGACAAAAGGCTCAGGGGTGTTGCCATCAATCCATTTTTGTACAAGCCTGTTGTTCGTTTTCCAATCATAAGATTTGTCTAAAACCCCCCCGATTTTAAAAATTTTACTCCCGTGTTTTAAAGAGATATATTTAAAATAATCACGCCAGATGAGCTCAAATATCAGCCAATAGGTGGAGTCGTTTTTTGTAACTGTTTTCTCGTATTTTTTCACTTCTGTGTAAATCGACCTAGGTGAAATGGAACCAAATGCCATCCAAAGAGATAGTTTAGAACTGTATTTTTTCCCCAATAAACCGTTTCGTGTTTTTTTATAAAAAGACAATTGCTTTGTATCCCAAAAATATTCTTGGATACGCGCCCACGCTTCCGTTTCCCCTCCAGAAAATGGAATTGCAGTTCTTGCATCGTTTGAGATGTTTTCATAACCTAATTCCTCAAGCGTAGGCAACTCAGGAGTTTCAGCTACTAAATTTTCAGTTAGCATGGGATCTGGTATCCCTATTGGTGGTCTAACATGACTTTGCTTTTCGCATTTTTTCCTAAAGACGGTAAACACTTCTGGAATATTTGAAACTTCCATGGGAATATCGTCTGGATGAAATAAAAACTGATCGTAATTCCAATGCGTTTTTATGCTCTTGGGAATTTGTGCCGCATCATCTATTTCTTCTTGTGTCCACTCGTGTTGTGCGTACAGGTCAGTTAACTGATATTTTTCTTGAAGCTGTTGTACAGTTTGTTTCAAATTTCCACGAGTAACCCACAATGTGATGTTAAGTTTCATCAAGTCTTTTTGGAGTTGAGTCAATGTTTGCAATAAAAATTGAGCTCTAAAAGCTTCCATTTTCTTAAAGCCCCATGGCGTTTCATTTACCCATGTTTCTGGAATATGATAGAGTCCAATTACACGATTATGCTGCGTTGTAGCCTGCGTAAGTGCTTGTTGGTCACGGACACGTAAGTCGTTCCGAAACCAAACTATTGCTGTTGTTTTTGTCTTCTGCATCTTTCGCTACAATATTTTACGTTTTCCCAATTTTTACTCCATTTTTTACGCCACGTAAAAGGAAGTTTACACACCGCGCAAATTTTTTGTGGTAGATGTTCCTTTTTTACGCCTTTCATGTTGCCAACCCAGCTTTATAGGTTTGCAAGCAGCGCTCTCGTGCCATTTTATGCTCCACCATTTGATTTGGATACGCTAACGTTTGATATTCTGGCACCCATTTTTGAATGTATTTGTGGTCTTTGTCAAACTTTTTTACTTGCTCTGTAGGATTGAATACACGGAAATAGGGAGCTGCGTCTACACCGCTGCCAGCAACCCATTGCCAATTCCCTACATTGCTTGATTGTTCATAATCAAGTAGTTTTTCGGCAAAATAGGCCTCTCCCCAACGCCAATCTATAAGTAAGTGTTTGCATAAAAAACTTCCAACAAGCATACGTACGCGGTTGTGCATAAATCCCGTTTGATTAAGCTCACGCATTCCTGCATCTACAAGGGGATATCCTGTTTTTCCTTCACACCATTTTTTAAAATCAGCTTCGTTGTTGCGCCAAGCAATGCGGTCGTATTGTGGTTTAAAACTCGATTCTGTTGTGTGCGGATAATGCCATAAAATTTGCATAAAAAACTCACGCCATACCAACTCTTTTAAAAAAGTGGGCTGCGTACTTTTACGCGCTTTTTCAATAATTTTTCGAACAGACACCGCCCCAAAACGCAGATAGACTCCCAATTTACTTGTGCTATCCATAGCGGGGAAATTTCGCGTATCGTCATAAGCATCCATCATGATTTTAGATTCGCTAGCGGATGGAATGTCGTGTTGTCCTTTGGAAAATCCAAGCACTTCTAAAGAAGGAATATCATCAATATCAGACTTAAAAAGATTATCCAGTAAAGTTTCAGAAGGAAAATTTGGCACGCCCATTTCCTCCATTTGCGCAAGCCATATTCGAGAATATGGTGTATAAACCCTATACGGTGTACCATCTTTTTTGAGTACTTCATCTGGCGCAAAAAGAACATGGTCCTTAAATGTCTTAAACGCAACTCCTATTGTGGCTAGTTTGCGCTGCATTTCAGCATCTCGCTCCCTAGCATAAGGCTCATAATCTTCGTTGGTGTATACGGCTGTGATATTATAGGTTGTGCACCACGAAGAAATACAATCCAATGGATTTCCTTTTTTAACAAGTACTCCGCTTCCTTTTTCACGAAAAGTGGTGTCTAACTTCGAGACGTGCTTATGGATAAAACCTACGCGCGCATCGTTTTTAGGTAGTTTATTGGTGATGTTTTCATCAAACACAAAAACGGGTAGCACGGCATTTGCATCTGAAAGCGCATGAAAAAACCCTGCGTTATCGGCTTCTCGTAAATCGCGACGAAACCAGAATAATATCATCCATTAACGTTTAAAGATGACATACCGCCGTCAAGACCTAGTACTTGTCCTGTCATCCAGCTACTTTTATCCGACAATAAAAATGCTGCTAATTGTGCGACATCTTGCGTTGTTCCAATGCGTTTTAACGGATGTCTAAGGGCGGCTTTTTCCTTTTTGGCATCGTTGTTTAGAAACCTATTTGCCAAAGGTGTGTCTGTTATAGATGGCGCAATTACGTTTACTCTAACTTTAGGTGCCCATTCTGCAGCTAAGGAGCGTCCAAGTCCCTCTACCGCACCTTTGGCTGCTGCTACACTTGCGTGAAAGGGCATGCCTGTTTGCACAGCAACAGTACTAAAAAGGACCACACTCGCCTGTTCGCTTGCAGCCAATAGCGGTTGTAATTGCTGTAATGTTTTTACTGCACCCATCACATTAATGGAAAAGTCAGCCGTAAATGCCTCGGGCTTTAATCCCTTAAATGGGCGCAAATTGATACTGCCAGGGCAGTACGCAAAGCCGTCTATTACTGCTGGAAGCTTTTCTAGCGGCAAATCGTCTTGAAGTACATCAAATGGAATGTGTGTTGCGTTTTTTCCAGCCAAGCCTTCGCTTGTTCTCGAAGCCACATAAATGGATGCGTCAGCGGGAAGTGCGTCTATAATTTGGCTGCCAATTCCATAGCTTCCGCCAATCAATAAAAATGTTTTACTCATGATGTTGAATTAAAAATTTCGTTAAGTGCTTTTTCTCTGTAATCAAATATCTGCTTGACTTTTGCGCGCACAAAAAGCACATGCGCCAACCAGCCTAATGGACCTAGGGGTAACTTATAATCTACAATGTCTTCCATCACCACGCCGTTTTCCGTTTTATTGATAAAATGCTTGTGATGCCAAAAGGTATACGGACCAAATCGTTGCTCATCTACAAAGAACTCTCCTTCTTGAACATGGGTTATTTCGGTTACCCATCTAAAGGGAATTCCCAAAATGGGTGTAAGGCGGTATTGGATGATTTGACCTGGAAACATCTTGCGTTCTGCGCCAGAAATAATGTCAAATCCCATATAGTCTGGTGTAATGCGTTTTAAGTTTTTAGGGTCAGACAAAAATGTCCACGCTTGTTCCATGCTTATGGCTAATTCTTGTTTTGAGGTATATTGATACATTGCCTGGGTTTTAAGCAAATATACCTATTTTGTTTAAGCTTGTAATATAAATGTTAAACAAAATTAAGATTCAAATCGATTCTTCAATGCTTTCTCCGTTTGGATTAGGGCAACAAAAGGCAGTAAAGTAACAAGAGCTATAGCCAACCATACATGCCATTCGTTATATGAAAACAGCATAAATGGCGCACAACATATCAGGCTGTAATAGCCCACTTGTTTTAAGTGTCTGGCGGACTCTACTTGTGCATAGTCCCAATGATCTTGGCTTTTTTTTGATCTAGAGGTTCTGTACCCATAAAAATCATTAATTTTCTTAGGAGGATATCGCAACATTATCCATGCTGTTAACACATAAATAGCACCACATAAAACACAAACAAGAATGGCAGGGTTAATGTCCATTTTGTGAAGGGACGAAAACTTTAAAAATGCCAACGGCAAGTGCCATTCCTATAAATGGCGCAGTGAGGTAAATCCATATGGGCTCCCAATGGTTTCCTATAAGTGCAGGCCCCAACGATCTTACAGGGTTCATAGAGGCATTAGTAAGCGGCCCTGCGAACATGGCTTCTAATAAAATGACACTACCCACTGCAACTCCAGCAACAGGGCCAATTTCCTTACTTCCAGTGCTGATGTGAAGAATGACAAGCATCAAGAAAAAAGACAGCAGTAGTTCTAGCCAAAAGGCACTCATGTGCGAAATGGAGGGTATAGTGGCTCCTATAACTTCACTTTCAGGAAGTAGTGCTTTTACCGCCATACTAGCTGCAATGGCCCCCAATGTTTGTGTAAAAACGTAGCGGGGTACTTTTTTCCAAGCAAATCGATTAGCAAGCGCAAATGAAACCGTAACAGCAGGATTAAAGTGTGCTCCCGATTGCTCCCCAAAAGCATATATCATAACCATAACGATAAGACCCCATGTAATGGCTACGCCTTCATGCGCCACGGCCCCCGTTGTTTCGTTTACTGCCATAGCAGCTGTACCACAAAACACCATGGCAAAGGTTCCTATGAATTCGGCGTAAAGAGCTGAAAATTTTTGCACACCCCAAAATTAGTGCATTAAAGTTTAGCTTAACGTTAAGCTATAGCATTTTACGCGTACTAACAATATAAAGTATATAAGTAAAAGCTACAACAATGATTTCCCAAAATATTATATAATATGGCCATTCTCCAATAACCAACGGATTACTTACATGAGGTTTGCTCGCTAAATACATATAGTTGGAGTCAAGCACATAATTTAGCGGCATCACAATAAGTAAAAGAATATTTAGATATACTACAACCTTTAACCAGGAGAATTTTTTCAATGCGTAGTGTAGGTTTTTAAACATATAAATGGGAAGAATCAAGATTCCAGTATGTGAAATATAGTATTCCAAGTATTCGTAGTTTGAACCATCAAAATTATTAATTTGAGGAGTCAAAAGAGCTTGAATAGCGCCAAGGATACCCGCATAAAATAAAAACTCAAAAAGCCTGTTATTTCGTGGGATAAACAAGATAAAACAGGCAATAAAGTTCGAAACACTGCACAGATGTAGGGGTAAATTATCGCTGATATTCCAATAACCATTGATGATGTTTCTTGAATGCCCTGTGATGGTAGTAGCTATCAACGCAACAGATATCAACATGCCAAAATACAACGTGCTTTTTTTTGGCAGGCGCTTTCCAACAAACAAATAACTTAGGATACCCAGTAAGGTTATTATGGAATTTCTTATCCATTCATTAGAAAAGAATTCAATGACATAGGCTTTTGGTTCCATTTAGTGGATTATTTCTATTAAAACAACACCTAAATATAGGCATTCTTGGATTTTCCAAAAGACTGCTACTTAAAATGCATCAAGTAGGGTTGAAGTAATTGATGTGTTTTTGCTGATGGTAATCCAACAACGTTCGTGTACGATCCTTTTATACGTTTAACGCCAACAAGTCCAATCCATTCTTGAATGCCGTATGCGCCCGCTTTGTCAAGGGGCTTATACGTTTGCACATAATATGCTATTTCTTCTTTGGTGAGTTCGCGTAGGGTTACTTTTGTGATCTCTTTGATACAATTTTGCTCTTCTACGCTACTCAAACAAACCGAGCTGATAACGTCATGAGTTTTTCCCGACAGCGAAGTCAGCATCTTTATGGCATCGAATTCGTTTTTTGGTTTACCAAGTGCAGCATCTTCATGCCATACAATAGTATCTGCCGTTAGCACAAGCTCGTCAGGAAGTAGTATTTTTTGGTGTGCGTTACCTTTTAGTTTTGCTAAAAAGTCAGTTATAGCCGCTCCTTTTAAGCCATTAGGATATACTTCCTCAACATCAATAACACGTTGCTCAAATGGGATGTTCATCTGTGTGAGTAGTTCTACACGACGTGGTGAACCTGACCCTAAATACAGTTTATTGGTCATTTACTATCGTTGCGCACGTTAGTTAATGTTCCCCATTTATCTTGCACTTTTAACACTTGTTCGATAACATCGCGCACACAGCCTTTGCCGCCATTTTTGTGTGAAATGTAGTCGGCTGCATCCAAAACTTCAGGAACAGCATCGTTTGGGCAACATCCAATACGAGCTAAATTCATCGCAGCAATGTCTGGAATGTCATCACCCATAAAAAGAGTTTCGTCATATGAGATGTTGTATTTCTCAACATATTCTTTCAATACTGGCCCTTTTTGATGCGCGCCCAAATACACATCGCCTACACCTAGTTGCTGCAATCGAAGTCGGACAGCCTCATTTGTGCCTCCAGAAATTATAGCGACTCGAAACCCTGCGTGTAGTGCTGCTTTTACGGCATAACCGTCTTTGGTGTTCATGGTGCGTACCATCTCTCCATCAGGTAAAATGGTAATGCCCCCATCTGTAAATACACCATCGACGTCAAAAACGAAAGTGGTAATGTGACGAAATTCTTTTTTATAGCTCATGTGTTATGTGTGTTAAAAATGGACTTACTTAAAATACGATACAGTTCGGCGTCGGCTTCAGATAAAACAGAAAGATGTTTTTGTTGAGTACGTATATCGTTCCGTTTAGCTGGACCCGTTTGTAACGCTACTGCTTGACTGGCAAAGCTTTGTTCAAAGGTGTCTCGAATTATGGGATGCAAGAGTGAAAAGGGGAGTGCAGCTTTTGTCGTTATACTTTGACCAATACCAAGCAGGTGATTGCAAAAGTTATTGGTAAAAACGGCTGCTGTGTGTAATTGCAGACGCTGACTTTCAGTTATTTGATGTACGCTTCCGCTTAGTTGCGAGGCTAGTTTTTCGAGTAGAATGACATCATCTCCATGATTAGCTTCAATGCAGATGGGAGTGCTTTTCCAATCTAATGGGGCATTTTTTTTAAAGCTCTGCAATGGATAAAAAACACCTCTACGATTTATAGGTTCCAATTCGCCAATAGATACCGCTCCGGCGCTATGTGCTACTAACGCATCTATATGTTGAAGCTCTTTGGCCACAGCTGGAATTGCATCATCAGCAACAGCAACAATACATACATCGGTATCCATGTTATTCTGATACTGCGTAAAATAGGGTGTGTCTCGAGCTTGTTTTGGAGGCGTATTACTTCTGCCAACCCATTGCACAAGTTGAGTAGCGTTGCACGTCTCGAAGGCATGAACCAAATGAATGGCAAGGTTTCCCGTGCCGATAAGTGCTATTCGCATCATGGTTCAAAATTACAAATAAGTAAATACTTAACATGAGTGTTACTGTAATTTCATTAGGTTTGCACAAAATTTAGCTCATGGAAGCAAACCAGACTTTTACTATGATTAAACCCGACGCGGTTACAAACGGTCACATCGGTGCTATACTAAACAAAATAACGGCTGCTGGATTTAGAATTAAGGCGCTAAAAATGACACAGTTTACTACAGGAGATGCTGAGGCATTTTATGCAGTACACAATGAACGCCCATTCTTTGGTGAGCTTGTTTCGTTTATGACTAGTGGACCCATTGTTGCTGCTGTACTTGAAAAAGAAAACGCTGTAAACGATTTTCGCACACTTATTGGTGCAACTAACCCCGCAGAGGCTGCTGAAGGCACTATCAGAAAGCTTTACGCAACTTCTATGGGTGAAAATGCTGTTCATGGTTCAGACAGCGATGAAAACGCAGCTATCGAAATTGCCTTTCACTTTTCGGGGAGGGAGCAGTTTTAGCGCAGAACTAACTTTTTAATGCAATTTTTTTGAAGCCCCTCGTTTAGCATGGCAATGATATTATCTTTTCCATAGCTAAGCTCCTCACGAAGTACCGATGAGGTAAGTCCGACATAAAGTGTATCGCTTGATAGACGTACGGACTCTGTATAGGCTTGCACCCCAGGACCTAAAAGTTTTGCCCAAAGGTCTTCAACTTTAACATTGTCCAATCCTGGCTCTAGTTTGTTAACCTTGGTAAATTGCTGAAGTACTTCGCCAATGCCTTGCGGTTCATCTTTTCTTACGCTCATGGTTGAAATCTTTTGTAGTGAAACACAACACCTCTCGCATCTTTTAGCTGGAGCTCATCCTCATTTAGAGTAATAACTTCTTCTTGCCAATTATGTTGTTGCCTAGAATAGGTAATGATGCACCCCTTATTATCAAAAGAAACCTTAAAACTTACCTTGTCATTGGTGCTATTAAACTTGCTGTCGAACAGCGGTTTTAGCTTTTTTCGGAATCCTTGGGCATCATTTAATTCAAAAAAATCTACTTCAACAGTTCCTGTGTAAGGTCGAATTTCTCCGTTTGGAGCTTTTGCTTCCGAGATGGTCCAATAGCCATTTAGCAAGTCAATTTGATTCGTGGTGACTTTAGGCGTACAGCTTATTAGCAGCACAAAAATAAGGGGGTATAGGATTTTCATAGACTATGGAGTTCAAAAGGTTGCTCCGTTTGCTTGATAACATCTGCAGTGCGTTCGGGATGTGTGTCTGTAATAAATAGCTGACCAAACGACGACTCATGAACCAAGCTGATAATCTCGGCTACACGTTGTTCGTCGAGCTTATCAAAAATATCATCTAAAAGCAATAACGGCGTTACGGAAGTTGATTTTTTAAGCATGTCAAATTGAGCTAACTTAAGTGCTATCAAAAAAGATTTGCGCTGCCCTTGACTTCCAAATTTCTTGATAGGGTAGTCATCAATTTGAAATAGCAAATCGTCTTTATGAATTCCTACTGTTGAAAATTGCGCTTGCAGGTCTTTTACAGCTGCGTCCTCGAGTAGTGTGGTAAAATCACTGTTTTTCAACTGACTTTCATAAACTAGTGTAGCACGTTCATTGCCCTGACTAATAGTTGCGTACCGTTTTTGAAAAAGCGGATCAAAAGCTGTCAAGTAATCAATTCGAGCTTTGTGAATAGGAGTGCCAAGTTGTACCAACTGCTGGTTATAAATACTTAGCGTATCCTGTGCATTTTGGGCAAATCGACCCATTTGTTTTAGTAGGGCGTTGCGTTGTTGCAGTATCTTTTGATATTGAATAAGCTGTTGCAAATACCCTTTGTCTGCCTGCCCTATAAGCCTATCAATAAAGCTTCTACGTGTTTGACTGCCCTCATTGATTAAGTCGACATCAGCAGGTGAAATCATAACAGTTGGCAGTAATCCGATGTGCTCTGATAGGCGATTGTACTTTTTTCCATTGCGAATAAAAGCCTTTGATGACTCACGCTTGAGCTGGCATTCGATGCGTTCGATATTATCCTCACGAGCAAAATGTCCTTCAATCCGCATAAATTCTTTGTTGTGCATAATCGTATGTGCGTTTATGGAAGAAAAATAACTCCTGCCCATAGCCAAGTGGTAAATAGCATCTAAGGTATTCGACTTTCCTTTTCCATTGTTACCGACAAAGCAATGAATGGGCTTTTCAAACTGATATTCAGCCGAAGAAACATTTTTATAATGTGTAATATGTAAGGCATTTAGCCGCAAACTGCTCATGCTGAAAAGTATGGTACGAACATAGCTACCAAAATAAACAATTTAGTGGCAAGCTGTATTGAATAAAAATTTTATTTTTGCGGTCATAACTTTTTAAACATGGCTACGTACAAAAAACGCGGAGGTAAAATCAAATCGGGACAGCAACAAGCACCAGAACAAGATAGCGTTACTGCTGAGGTGTTCACATCCCTTGATAGTTCTGCTGGACGAGCAGAGGCTTGGGTTGCACGAAATCAAAACTACATCTTGGTCATTATAGGGTCTATTGTTGTTGTTGTTTTAGGATATTTGGCGTACACAAACTTTGTACTTAAGCCACTTAATGACGAGTCCACAAATGCCATGGCACAAGCGCAAGCTTACTTTAAAGAAGGAATGGAAGACCCAACACTACAAGACTCCCTTTTCACCCTTGCTCTTGAAGGAGATGGCGTTGCACCTGGGTTTGTTGAAATTATTGAAAATTATGGTAGCTCAGACGCGAGTCAATTGGCAAGATACAATACAGGGATGATTTCTTTGCAACAAGGTAACTATGATCAAGCGATTTCATATTTAGACGATTTTTCTACTTCTGATCCCATACTTGGCGCACTTGCTTTGGGCGGAATTGGAGATGCATTTGCAGAGCTTAATCAAATGGAAGATGCGTTAGATTACTATCAAAAAGCAGCTTCTTTTTCTGAAAATGACTTAACCACACCGCGTTTTTTGCTGAAAGGAGCACAAGTGGCGTTGGCAGTTGGTGAAAATAACAAAGCAGCCAATATGTTAGGAAAACTCAAAGCGGACTATGCCTCAGCACCAGAGGCAGCTAAGGTTGCAGTCCTGTTGGCGCAAGCACAAAACTAACTTATGGCGACTGCACAGCATGGCATATTAAATTTGGAATTCCTTCCGAGTGCAAAAAAACTTCGTGTCGCTGTGGTTGTATCAGCTTGGAATACGTCTATTACTGAAAATCTCTATCAAGGTGCTCTTCATGTGTTACAACAAAAAGGATGTACAAAAGTACAGCGCATTGATGTTCCGGGAAGTTTTGAATTGATATATGGATGTAAAAAAGCTGCGCATGCGGGTTTTGATGCCGTTATTGCCTTAGGGAGTGTTGTTCGAGGCGAAACAGCCCATTTTGACTATGTCTGCCAAGCGGTTTCTAACGGAATAAAAGACCTAAATCTTTTAGGAATTACGCCTGTAATATTTGGTGTGTTAACAGATGATACTTTGGAACAAGCAAAAGCCAGAAGCGGTGGTGCGCTTGGGAATAAAGGGGCAGAGGCAGCAGCGGCAGCCATCCAAATGGCCCACTTTTCTATTTAAAATATTTTAACGGTACCCACAGCATACCGAAGCATTCGCCCTTTTCTCTACCGAGGTGTTTGTGGTGTATTTTATGTGCTCTGCGCACGCCTCGGGCATAACGATTATTAGCATTTCGCCAGACTTTAAAACGTTGGTGGATAAAAATGTCATGTACCAAAAAATAGGCAAGACCATAGGCAAATATTCCGATACCAATAGCAAGTCCAGGAGCAAATCCATATTCTCCCCAAAGAATCACACACCCAGCACTTACCACAGCGTAAAAGATAAAGAACACATCGTTGCGTTCAAACCATGAATCGTGGTCTTTGTGATGATGGTCTTTGTGAAGCGACCACAAGAATCCATGCATGACGTACTTGTGTGTAAACCAAGCCATAAATTCCATGGTAAAAAAAGTGAGTAAAACAACAATAATTTGGGCGACTATGCTCATAAACAAATTACTTACAGTACATTAAATTGATAGCGTATAAACGATCGTGCAAGCACATCTGCTTTCTGGTAGTTAGGTACTCGGATACGCTTCGATTTTATTTGATTGGAGGGAGTTCGTTTTAGTTTTTTAAGCAATCGCATATAGTATTTGTAAGCTGTGTATACGCCAAATTTTGCATCGTCAGGCAGTTTGAAAATACCAGAGAGCCCTTTTTTGAAGTCCGCCTCAATTTCTGTAATAATAAGTTGCTTGGAAGTTTCGTCGAAGCGGTTCATGTCTACATTTGGAAAATAGGTGCGTTCAAGATGATCGAAATCTGCTTTTAAGTCGCGTAAAAAGTTAACTTTTTGAAAAGCAGAGCCTAATCCCATAGCAGATTCTTTTAATGAATCAAAAAGGGATTGGTCGCCTTTTACAAAAACCTTTAAACACATAAGCCCTACAACATCCGCAGATCCGTATATGTACTGTTTGTATTCTTTTTCAGATTCGTATACCTTCTTTGATAAATCCCATGCCATACTTTGCATAAATGCATCAATGTATTCGCGATCAATGTTGTATCGATGAACGGTTTCTTGAAAGCTATTAAGAATTGGATTTAAGCTGATTTTGTCAAGCAGGGCTTCATCTAATGCTTGTTCAAAGCGCTTAAATAGCACAGGCTTGTTGAAGGTGTGAAAACTATCAACAATCTCATCAGCAAATCGAACAAATCCATAAATATTGTAAATATCTTGACGGATTTCGTTTGATAGCATGCGAGTAGCTAAGGAAAATGATGTGCTATATGACTCTGTAACAAGCTTGCTACACTGGTGCGATACCTGATCAAAAAGCGCTTTCATTGATTAAATTTTGTTATGTGTAAATATAACAGAAAAAATAAACAGTTAACACTAACGCTTTGTGAAATGTTTAGTTTCTTTTAGATAAAACTCAACATTTTAATTACTTCATCAATTGAGTTAAAACTGCGCATTTTACTAGGAAGTTCTCTGTTGATAAACTGAACTTGATATCCTAAAATCCATAAATCACAGTTTATATTTTCAATGATTTCAGATGAAAAAGTATTTAAATAATTATCAATTTTATCCTGAGTGGGTTCAATAGTAAAATAGGATAAAAATGTAATAGGCTCGCCAATATCGACAAGGTTCTTTAGGCTTTCGATAGGAACAGATTGGCCAAGGAAGACACATTGAAAACCACTGTTCAATACTTCGTATTGCAGATATAGCAAACCTAACTCGTGTATTTCATTATCTGGCAAATACAATACAAAACGACGGTCCGTCCGTCTTGTTTCTTGTGTTTGCAGGTTTTCACACATGGCGTGAATCTTCTGCTTAACCAAGCTTGTAATGAAGTGTTCATGAGACGGGCTTATAGAATTCGTTTGCCATAATACCCCGAGCTCGTTCATAAGTGGAATAAATACATTTTTAAAAACTTCTCTGAAAGAAAACTGTTCTAAAAGCTCGTTAAACGTTTTTGTAAACAAACGTTGATCAAAGTTTATCATCGCTAGTTTGAACAAGCCAATCGACCAGTCATCTGCAGTTTTGTTTATCGTAAGATTATGTACATTATCTGAGACCTCCCGCTGGGATAATCGGGCGATTTTAGAAATCTTATAACCGTTGTTGTAGAGCAACGTAACATTTAAAAGTTTTTGTAAGTTTTCTAGATCATACATTCTGATATTGGTATCGGTACGCTGGGGCTCAAAGAGGTTGTACCGCTTTTCCCAAATGCGAATCGTGTGTGCCTTAATACCAGAGAGATGCTCTAGGTTTTTGATAGAGAAACTATTTTTGACGCGATCCATTTGTTTAAACTTTATCTAACAATTTTAAACAAAACTACAAAAAAAAATGATATAAAACATTGAAAACGTTATAAATAACGTGCGCACGAGAGGAATCGAACCTCCACGGGATTTAACTCCCACTAGGCCCTCAACCTAGCGCGTCTACCAGTTCCGCCACGTGCGCATTTGGAAGGAAGTGACTTGGCTGGGGTTCGAACCCAGGACCCTCTCCTTAAAAGGGAGATGCTCTACCAGCTGAGCTACCAAGTCTTTGTGACTTGGCTGGGGTTCGAACCCAGGACCCTCTCCTTAAAAGGGAGATGCTCTACCAGCTGAGCTACCAAGTCGGTTTTTGAAGCTGCAAATATAGGCGCATTTTGGCTATTATTCAAAGTTTAAATTCCCCTAAATTTGCAGTCAACTATTTCATTCTAAATGCAAAACAATTATACAAATCCAAACCTTATCATTTTGATAGGCTATATGGGATCTGGAAAGTCCACAGTCGGGGTTGCCCTAGCTGAGCAACTTCATGTCGATTTTAAAGATTTGGATGAGCAAATAGCAGCAGCATACAAGTGTTCTATTCCGCAATTATTTCAAAAAAAAGGAGCTAAAGAATTTAGACAAATAGAAAACAATATGCTATTAAAAGCGCTAAAAAACGATACCAAAAGAATACTTTCATTAGGAGGCGGAACACCCTGTTACCACAATAATATGGCTCTTATAAAAAAGGCGACGCCACATGTTTTTTATCTTGAAGCAACCCCTGCCTCATTAGCAGCGCGCTTGTTCCCCCAGCGCGTAAATCGGCCTTTAATTTCGCACGCTCAATCCGAAAGTGAATTGAAGGAATTTGTAGCAAAACATATATTTGAACGAAACTTTTTTTATCGTCAGGCAGCACAGAATATTTCCGTTGACAACAAATCGGTTCAGGAAGTTGTGGATGCTATAGCAAGCACCACTAACCTAGAGTAGGGAAGCTGTAAACGTGCCATTGGCAACTTCAACCACGACATTTTCGTTTATTGAAGTGGAAAGGGATACACCCTTAAAGTCAGCCTTTACAGGAAATTTTTTATGGTTCCTATCAACCAAAACAGCTGTTTTACATTGTTTTAACGGAACACTCAAAAAGTGACGTACGGCATAAATTAATGTTGTACCAGAGTGAAGTACGTCGTCCACAACGGTAACTGATTCGTTTGTGTAATCCTTTTCATTTAGCGACGTACGAATTGATTCAAGCGGATTTTTTTTGTCCATTGTGATTTGGCAACGCACTATTTTTTTAGTCGAAATTTGTTCTAAATAATACGAAATACGCTCCGCCACGGCATAACCATTTTTCATTATACCTGCCACTATTATGGTATCGTATGCACTGTTTGCCTCCAAAATTTGATAGGCAACACGCTCAAGTTTTTGTTCAATCTGCTCAGCAGTTAATATGGTTTCACGCATATCACAAAAATACACATTATCTGTTAGGCATCCTCATCAAAAAAATCATCAAGCTCTCTTCGGTCTTTCTTACTTGGCCTTCCAGCTCCTTTAACTCTTGAAAGGCGTTGCGTTTCAATTATAGCCTCGCGTTGGGCTTTTGTTTCTTCTGGAGTGATGTTTTTACAATATTCAGGGACTAATTTTGCCCCCACACGACTTTTGGGTAAGTCTAACACATACAACTCGGTAGTAAGTTGATTTTTGCGAATCGAAATCTTGTCAGAAGTGTATACTTCTCTAGACGGTTTTACATTTTGTCCATCAACTTGCACATAGCCTTTTTTGCAGGCAATGCTAGCGGCGTTCCTAGATTTAAAAAAGCGTACCGCCCAAAGATATTTGTCTATTCGCATACTTTGTACTTTGAAGTGATAAAATCCATGAAAATTGTATCTTGCACCACAAATCTTATCGATGAACAAGCTAACGTTTTTTTTAATAATTAGTGTACTATTAGCAGGATTTACATCATGCCAACCGGAACAGCGCGGATTTGCCACGCCTGTCCGCGATTATCAAGACCAAAGAGCTGTAGATAGCGATTCGTTACGCACTTTTTTGGAAACTCGTTTTTATAATTACGAGGATTACCAAATGGCTGCAACAAACGAACATGTGGTATTTACCATTGATACCATTAAAGGGGATAATGCCAGCAAGACTCCACTGATTGACCAAGTAAGTGAGATAACCTTACAGGTTAAAGATAACGATGATGTATTCCACGACCATACGGCATATATCCTTCCGCTAAGAGAGGGCGCGGGCACCTCGCCAACTGTTGCAGACAGCATTTTTGTTACCTATAAAGGAATGTTGCTAAACTTATATGAATTTGATAGAAGCACCTCACCAATTTGGTTTGAATCCCTTAGCGTGGTGAAAGGTTTTCGTGCACTTATGCCATACATCAAAAAAGCAGCACCGCCAACTGTAAACGCAGATGGCACGTACTCTTTTGATGGATTTGGTTCTGCGGCGGTGTTTATGCCTTCCGCTTTGGGCTATTACAATCAGCTTGTTGGTGTGATTCCAGAATACTCTCCTCTAATTTTCGCTGTGGATTTGTATACATACAATACCACAGACCACGACGGCGATTCGGTACCTACGCACCTAGAAGATGTTGATGGCGATAGTTACTTCGATGATGATACGGATAATGATGGCATACCCAACTTTCGTGATGTAGATGATGATAATGATGGTGTTTTGACTCGAAACGAGTATGACACTAATGGAGACAGCATCCCAGACGATACTGACAATGATGGCACCCCTGATTATCTAGATAACGATTAAGCTTTTCTGGCTATAACAACTTGTGTTTTTTGTACTATAGCTGCGGTGTTTAATCCGTATTTTTCCATTAATTGTGCTGGTGTGCCAGATTCACCAAACGTATCTTGCGTAGCAACAAATTCCTGTGGAGCAGGGTGTTGAGTTGCTAAAACGCGAGCAATACTCTCTCCAAGCCCACCGAGGTAATTGTGTTCTTCACAGCTGACCACAGCGCCCGTTTTTTTAACAGATTGCAGAATCAATGCATCGTCAAGCGGCTTTATGGTGTGAATGTTAATCACTTCTGCACTAATGCCTTGTTCATGTAGAACTTTAGCCGCTTCTAGCGCTTCCCAAACCAAATGACCAGTCGCTACTAGTGTTACGTCAGTTCCTTCTTGTAACACAATTCCTTTTCCAATTTCAAAAGGAAGCTCGGAAGTGAAATTAGGGACGGCAGGTCGTCCAAAACGCAAATAAACCGGACCCTTGTACTCGGCAACAGCGTGTGTTGCTTTTCGTGTTTGCTCAAAATCACAGGTATTAATTACAGTCATCCCAGGAAGCATTTTCATTAGCCCAAGATCCTCTAAAATTTGATGAGTCGCTCCGTCCTCGCCCAATGTAATACCTGCATGTGATGCACATATTTTTACGTTTTTATGCGAGTATGCAATCGACTGCCGTATTTGGTCATACACGCGTCCTGTAGAGAAGTTGGCAAAAGTTCCCGTAAAAGGAATTTTACCACCAATAGTCATACCTGCGGCAATTCCCATCATGTTGGCTTCGGCAATTCCAATTTGAAAAAAGCGTTCGGGATGCGCGTCTTTAAAAGCATTCATTTTAAGCGATCCTGTTAAATCGGCACACAAGGCAACCACCTCAGGATTCTTGTCCCCCAATTCGGCAAGTCCAACACCAAATCCAGAGCGCGTATCAATTTTTTCTGTAAACGTATATTCTTTTAATCCCATCTTAATAATCCCCTAAAGTTTCTTCGTTTTGTGCTAGTCCTGTAGCTAATTGTTCATCATTTGGTGCCTTGCCGTGCCATGCATGGGTGTGCATCATAAAATCAACACCATTCCCCATAACAGTATGCAACAGAACAGCCACGGGTTTTTGCTTTCCACTAGCGGCTTTTGCTGCCTCCATACCTTTAACAACGGATTCAAGTTCATTCCCTTTTTCCACTTCAATAACAACCCAACCAAATGTTTCAAGTTTTGGGCGTAAGTCGCCTAAGGGTAGTACATCATCTGTACTTCCATCAATTTGCTGCTTGTTATAGTCAATGGTAGAAATAAGATTATCGATGCCTTTGGCACCCGCGTACAAAATGGCTTCCCAGTTTTGTCCTTCTTGTAATTCGCCATCTCCGTGGAGGCTATACACCAAATGTGAATCACCGTTTAATTTTTTTGCTTCTGCAGCGCCAATCGCAACTGACATGCCCTGACCAAGTGAACCTGAAGCAATACGGACGCCAGGAAGACCCTCGTGCGTAGTAGGGTGTCCTTGCAATCTTGAATCTAATTTTCTGAATGTAGCAAGCTCAGAAACATCGAAGAAGCCGCTTCGCGCTAGCGTGCTGTAAAAAACGGGAGATATGTGTCCGTTTGATAAAAAGAAAAGGTCTTCGTTTTTCCCATCCATATCAAAATCTGTGGAATATTCCATCATATGATTGTAAAGGGTAACAAAAAACTCGACACAGCCCAAAGAACCGCCAGGGTGACCTGAATTTACTTGATGGACCATACGCAAAATGTCGCGACGGACTTGCGGTACAAGGTGTTGGAGCGTCTCTAATGATGCCATTGAAATAATTTTGCACAAAAATATATGATTGCCCCCAAGCAATCATTATAAAATCAAATTATTTACAAACCAATATCCAAAAAATTGTTTTAAACCTAACCGCAAAGGGTTGCGTATATTTGGCATGTGAAGTTTTCATTAGAAAAAACAGATTTAGGCTCAAAGGCTAGGGCAGGGACACTAACCACGGATCATGGAATCATTGAGACCCCCATTTTTATGCCCGTTGGTACGGCTGCTACCGTAAAAGGGGTACATCAACAGGACTTGGCGCAAGATGTAAATCCCGACATCATTTTAGCCAATACCTACCATTTATACTTGCGCCCCACAACCGCTATTTTGGAGCAAGCAGGGGGTATTCACGCGTTTATGCATTGGGACAGGCCCGTGCTTACAGATAGTGGAGGGTATCAGGTGTATTCATTGTCGGATAACAGAAAAATTACAGAAAAAGGCGTAACGTTTAAATCGCATATAGACGGTTCAAAGCATGTCTTTACACCCGAATATGCGATTGATATTCAGCGTACTATAGGAGCAGATATCATCATGGCATTTGACGAGTGTACGCCCTATCCTTGCCCGTACGACTATGCCAAAAATTCGATGCATTTGACACACCGTTGGCTGGTGCGATGTCAAGAGCATTTTTCCAACACCGAACCCAAATACGGCTACCAACAAACCCTTTTCCCCATAGTGCAGGGTAGTGTTTACACGGACTTACGGGAGCAATCTGCTGAATTTATTACCAACACTAATGCTCCGGGAAATGCCATTGGTGGCTTGTCGGTAGGGGAGCCTGCAGAAGAAATGTATGCAATGGCTGATGTCGTTTGTGGCATTTTACCACTCGATAAGCCGCGTTATCTTATGGGAGTGGGAACGCCTATAAACATTTTAGAAAATATTGCCTTGGGTGTAGATATGTTTGACTGTGTCATGCCATCGCGAAACGCACGAAACGGTATGCTTTTTACTTCTGAAGGCACCATAAATATCAAAAATAAAAAATGGGAAAATGACTTTTCTCCCATCGACACCAATGGAGCAAGCTTTGTAGACACGGCTTACAGCAAAGCGTATTTGCGCCATCTATTTGCCGCTAACGAACTGCTTGGAAAACAGCTAGCTACCCTACATAATTTGTCTTTTTATTTGTGGTTGGTTCGCGAAGCGAGAAAACATATTTTAGCAGGTGATTTTGTGTCATGGAAAAATACCATGGTGCGCCAAATGGACAAGCGATTGTAAGCATGAAACTACTAGACCGCTACATCATACGTAAATACTTAAGCACTTTTGTTGTCATGCTGGGAATGTTTATTCCCATTAGCGTGCTGGTGGATTTATCTCAGAAAATTGACAAATTCAAGCAATACGAGCTCACACAGTCTGAAATATTATCGCATTATTACGATTTTGTTTGGGTATTTGGCTATATGCTTTTTCCCATATTTTTGTTTTTATCTGTGATTTGGTTTACTTCAAAATTGGCCAGTAATACCGAAGTCATTGCCATTCTTTCCTCAGGGGTTTCGTTTTACCGCTATCTGCGCCCCTTTGTAATTGCAGCCACTTTTATTGCTTTGTTGGCTTTTGGTGCGAGTATGTTCTGGGTGCCCAATGCCAGTGAGCGGTACAATGACTTTGAGTATACCTACATCAATAAAAATCAAAAAGTTCGGCTTACAGAAAACATATACAAACAGTTGAGTGAAAACGATTTTGTCTATATGAGTAATTACAATGCCAATAGAAAAATCGGATATAACTTCACATGGGAGCACTTTGAAGGCGATGAATTGCAATACAAAATCAAAGCACAAAATATCCGATGGGTAGAGAAAGATAGCCTTCACAGGTTAACGAAGTACTTTCAGCGCAGCATACTAAACGACGAAGAATTTATTCGAAATGAATCTCGTTTGGATACCCTATTTAATTTTGATCTAGACGAATTGGTACCTGTTACCTACAAAGCGCAAACCCTTAACTTTTTTGAGCTAAACGATTATATCAAAGTAGAACGGGAAAACGGAAGCCCGCTTATTAACCATCACTTACTTGTGCGTCACAAACGGTGGGCTATTCCAATTTCAGCCTTTATTTTAACGCTTATTGCCGTTGCTGTGGCTTCTTTCAAAAAACGAGGAGGTATGGGAGTCAATCTCGCCATGGGGATTATATTGGCATTCCTATATATTTTTTTCGACAAGATTTTTGAGGTGATGGTAGAAAAATCAAATTTCACACCCTGGATAGCTGCATGGACACCAAACACACTATTTGCCATCTTATCTATTTATTTACTTCGCTATGCAAAAAGATAAGCTGCTAAGTACATTACACTTTCATTTCATAGTCATTATTTTTGGATTCACAGCGGTGTTGGGTGCGCTTATTAGCATATCAGCCATTCCGTTGGTATGGTATCGCATGACACTTGCAACGCTAGGCTTAGGGCTGGTATTGTGGTTGCGTAATCATTCGTTTCGCGTATCCAAAACTATTGCTTGGGTAGCTGTGGCTAGCGGGGTTCTCATAGCATTTCACTGGATTACATTTTTCGGTGCGGTTAAGGTTTCGAATGTGTCTGTAACACTATCGGTATTATCTTCAGGTGCTTTTTTGACATCGCTTCTTGAGCCTATATTTTACAAACGTAAAGTAATTGGTTACGAAGTGCTTTTTGGATTGCTGGTTGTTGTTGGATTAGTCTTGGTATTGGGAACCGACTCAACCCACATAAAGGGGTTTTTGTACGCTGGGATTTCAACGGTTTTGGCTGTTGTATTTACGCTGCTTAATGGTAAACATGTAACTAAAACCAATCCGTATATATTATCATTTTACGAGCTTTTGGTAGGGGCACTTGTGGTAACCATTCTTTTGGCTTGGCAAGGCGCTTTTGTGCCGTCGTTTTTTGTTCTTTCATCAGAAGATATACGCTGGTTGGCCTTACTAGCTTTTGTCTGTACTTCTTACGCTTTTGTGGTTTCTATTGTGGTTATGCGTCACCTATCCCCTTACTCCATCATGCTTGGCATCAATATGGAGCCTGTTTATGGTATTGCTTTAGCGTATGTCATCTTTGGTGAAAAAGAAGCCATGGCTCCTTCATTTTATATCGGAGTAGGGTGTATTCTTACTGCCGTAGTAGCAAATGGAGTTCTTAAACTAAGGCGCACAAAAAAATCAAAACAAATAGGCGCTCAGATATCAAAATAAGTATATTTGTTTTGCATAACAACCAGACTATGGAGTATTTGGACTTTGAACAACCCATTAAAGAGTTAGAAGATCAACTGCAAAAATGCCAATTAATTGGCGATAAAAGTGCTGTTGACGTTACCGATACCTGTGCTAAGATTACAGAGCGCCTTGTGGATTTAAAAAAGGATATCTACAGTAACCTTACCGCTTGGCAGCGCGTACAGGTGTCACGCCATCCCTCTAGACCGTATACTTTAGATTACATAAACGCTCTAACTAAAGGTAGTTTCTTGGAACTACACGGAGACAGAACGGTAAAGGACGATAAGGCCATGATTGGCGGGTTGGGAAAAATTGGCGATCAAAGTTTTATGTTTATCGGTCAGCAAAAAGGTTACAACACTAAAACCCGTCAATACCGAAACTTTGGTATGGCAAACCCTGAGGGCTATCGAAAGGCATTACGACTGATGAAATCAGCAGAAAAATTTGATGTTCCTGTTGTTTGTTTTGTAGACACTCCTGGTGCCTATCCTGGTTTGGAAGCGGAAGAACGCGGCCAAGGCGAAGCCATTGCGCGTAATATTTTAGAAATGTCCCGACTCAAAGTGCCGATTATTGTCGTCATTATTGGCGAGGGCGCATCTGGTGGAGCACTTGGAATAGGGGTAGGAGATCGAGTGTTTATGCTCGAGAACACGTGGTATTCAGTCATTTCTCCCGAATCTTGCTCGTCTATTTTGTGGCGCAGTTGGGAATATAAAGAACAAGCTGCCGAGGCGTTAAAACTAACCGCAAAAGATATGAGGCGTCATAAATTGATTGACGCTATTGTTAAAGAACCTTTGGGTGGCGCACACACAGATAGAAATGCTATGTTTGAAACCGTCCGCAAAACCATTTGCAATACTTTTATAGAGCTTAAATACAAGCCTGCAAATGAATTGGTACAAGAACGCATGGAAAAGTTCTTTGCCATGGGGGTTTATAATGAGTAATGTTTGACTTATGAACAGCATACCGCATTTTATTAACCGCTTTTCTGTTCGTTAGTTTTTGCGATTTCCCCATTTCATCTAACACAATTAATGTAGCTTAGTGTCGTGGAAAAAAAGAACCTTACAAGCCCGTCAATAGTATCTCCTGCTACCGTTGTTCCGTTAGAACGTGGGAAGTTACCACCTCAAGTTATCGACTTTGAAGAAGTGGTGCTGGGCGCCATGATGATAGACAAAAAGGGGGTAGATGAGGTAATTGATATTTTACTTCCAGATGCCTTTTATCGCGAAGCACACCAGATTATTTTTTCTGCCATGGTCAAGTTGTTTGAAAACTCAGAACCGATTGATCTATTAACGGTATCGGCGCAACTTAAAAAAGACGCAAAACTCAATCAAGTTGGTGGAGATTTTTATTTAATTCAACTCTCCAAAAAAGTATCTTCTTCTGCCCATATTGAATATCACGCACGAATTATTCTTCAAAAATACATTCAGCGGAGCCTGATTAAAATTTCAAATGAAATTATTGAGGAGGCCTATGACGAAACCAAAGATGTTTTTGATATGCTAGACAAGGCAGAATCAAAACTTTACGAGGTATCGCAAGGCAATCTAAAGTCATCGACTACTACAGCACAAAACCTTGTTATTCAAGCCAAGAAAAAAATTGAAGAAATTGCCAATCAAGAAGGAATGAGCGGTGTGCCATCTGGATTTTATAACGTAGATAAGCTTACGTCGGGGTGGCAAAACAGCGATTTGATTATCGTGGCAGCCCGTCCGGGGATGGGTAAAACAGCCTTTACCTTGTCCATGGCACGTAATATTGCCGTAGAACAAAACATTCCAGTCGCCTTTTTCTCCTTAGAAATGTCTTCGGTGCAACTCATCACGCGTTTGATATCCGCAGAAACAGGTCTTTCTTCTGAAAAATTGCGTACCGGAAAATTGGAGGATCACGAGTGGAAGCAGCTCAATGTTAAGGTTTCCGATTTGGAAAATGCGCCGCTTTTTATCGATGATACTCCTTCATTATCTATTTTTGACCTTCGCGCTAAGGCACGTCGACTATCGTCTCAGTATGGCATTCGACTCATCATGATTGATTACTTACAACTGATGACTCCTGGCGGAAGCAGTAAGGCAGGAAATCGTGAGCAAGAGATTTCTACCATTTCACGAAACCTCAAGGCACTTGCTAAGGAATTGGACATTCCTGTCATTGCACTGTCACAGCTTTCTCGTGCTGTAGAAACTAGAGGAGGCAGTAAAAGACCGCAAATCTCCGATCTTCGCGAATCAGGTGCTATTGAACAAGATGCTGACTTGGTCACATTTATCTATCGCCCGGAGTATTACAAGATTGATGAATGGGACGACGAAGAGCGCAGTCCTGCTGCCGGACAGGCAGAATTCATAGTTGCCAAGCATCGAAACGGTGGCTTAGATAGCATTCGATTGAAATTTATTGGGGCGCTAGGTAAGTTTGATAACTTGGACACTTTTGATGCACCCATGGAGTTCCAGTCAAAAATAAACGCAAACGAGCCGTTCGAAACGCCACGCATTGATCCGGACGATGCCTTTGGAGCTACGCCGGATGACGATATGCCGTTTTAAAGTTTTATTTTACTTTTTCTACCACCGCCTTAAACGCTTCGGGGTGGTTCATGGCTAAGTCAGCCAATACTTTTCGGTTTAACGCAATATTATTCGCATTCACTTTACCCATAAACTGCGAGTACGACATGCCGTGAAGACGTGCACCTGCATTGATACGTGTAATCCACAACGCACGGAAGCTGCGTTTTTTGTTTCTGCGATCACGATAGGCGTAAAGCAACGCTTTTTCAACGGCGTTTTTTGCTACCGTCCATACGTTTTTTCTTCTACCAAAGTAGCCTTTGGCTAGTTTTAAGATTTTCTTTCTTCTCGCTCTAGAAGCGACAGCATTTACTGATCTTGGCATGATGTATATATTGTGAAGCAGGCGGAGTAACTCACTTTTAAAGCCGACTTCAGGTTAATTTATTTTAAACGAAGTTGTTCCTTTATATTATCCGCGTCGCTTTCGTGCACCAATCCACTATGGGTGAGCTTTAGCTTGCGCTTCTTTGACTTCTTTGTCAAAATGTGACTTTTAAACGCATGTTTGCGTTTAATCTTCCCTGTGCCGGTTAGCTTAAAGCGTTTTTTAGCACTCGACTTGGTTTTCATCTTAGGCATACTACTTCCTTTTTTATTTTTTCGGGTTGATTAACATAATCATCCGTTTACCTTCTAATTTTGGCAACTGTTCAACTTTGCCATAGTCTTCCAAATCTTGCGCTAATCGTAGCAACAAGATGTGGCCTTGTTCTTTAAAAATAATCGACCGCCCTTTAAAAAACACAAATGCTTTCAGCTTTGCGCCTTCTTCTAAAAACTTGATTGCGTGTTTCTTTTTAAACTCGTAATCATGCTCATCGGTTTGCGGTCCAAACCGAATTTCTTTTAGCACCACCTTTGAGGCGTTTGCTTTCATCGCCTTTTCGCGCTTTTTTTGCTCGTAAAGGAACTTTTTGTAATCGATGATTTTACACACCGGTGGAGCAGCATTTGGTGAAATTTCAACCAAGTCTAACTCCAATTCACTTGCCTTTTGCAAGGCTTTTTGTAATGGGTACACACCCATCTCTACGTTGTCTCCAACCAAACGAACTTCAGGCACCCGAATCTTTTGATTGATTCGGTGTTTATCTTCTTTTATGATTCGAGCAGGGCCTCTGCTTCTTCTTCTTCGTATCGCTATAACAAACGAATTTAGTTGGTTGTAAATATTTCCATTTCTTCTGCAGCCTGATTTTTAATCCGTGTTGCAAAAGTATCTAGTGGCATAGCCCCTAGGTCGTTTCCTCCGTGTTGTCGAACTGAGACCGTTTGTTGCGCAGCTTCTTGTTCGCCTATGATGACCATAAAGGGCACCTTGCTCATTTCTGCTTCGCGGATTTTTTTACCAATGGTCTCATTCCTATTATCCACGAGGGCGCGAATTTCGTTATTTTCTAAGAATTTTGAAACTTTTTGAGCGTATTTTTCATGCTTTTCGCTCACACACAACAATTGTACTTGTGTCGGAGTCAGCCATAACGGGAAGTTTCCACCTGTATGCTCAATCAAAATCGCTACAAAACGCTCCATGCTTCCAAATGGCGCACGGTGTATCATTACCGGGCGATGCATGTCGTTATCGTTGCCTTTATAGCTCAAATCAAAACGTTCTGGCAGGTTATAATCTACTTGAATGGTCCCTAATTGCCAACTTCTACCCAACGCGTCTTTGACCATAAAATCGAGCTTCGGACCGTAAAAAGCGGCTTCACCTGTTTCGACTACATAGTCTAATCCTTTTTGTTCTGCGGCAGCAATAATTGCTTGCTCAGCTTTTTCCCAAAGTGCCGTATCGCCAATATATTTTTCTGGTTTTTTGGGGTCACGAACCGATACTTGCGTTTTAAAATCTTGGAAACCTAGTGCGTTAAAGACATACAGCACCAAATCAATAACCCCCATAAACTCGTCATTGAGTTGTTCGGGAGTACAGAAAATATGCGCATCATCCTGTGTAAAACCACGCACTCGTGTTAGCCCGTGCAATTCGCCACTTTGCTCATAACGATATACGGTACCAAACTCTGCCAATCGAATGGGTAAATCACGATAACTCCAAGGTGAGGCGTTGTAAATTTCACAGTGATGCGGACAATTCATGGGTTTGAGTAAAAACTCTTCACCATCGGCAGGGGTGTTGATGGGCTGAAAGCTATCAGCACCATATTTTTCGTAATGCCCCGACGTAACATACAGTTCTTTTTGTCCAATGTGGGGAGTCACCACTTGTTCATAGCCCGCTTTGGTTTGCGCTTTGCGCAAAAACTGCTCGAGACGCTCGCGCAGCGCTGCCCCTTTGGGCAGCCAAAGCGGCAATCCTTGCCCCACTTTTTGCGAAAAGGTAAAGAGGCCCAATTCTGCTCCTAATTTTCTATGATCACGTTTTTTGGCTTCTTCAATGAGTTCAAGGTGCTCCGTAAGTAATTTTTGCTTTGGAAATGACACCCCATAAATTCGGGTAAGTTGCTTGTTGTTTTCATCACCGCGCCAGTAGGCACCTGCAATATTGGTCAGCTTTACGGCTTTTACGATGCCTGTATTTGGAATATGTCCACCTCTACACAAGTCGGTAAAATCATCGTGATCGCAAAAGGTAATCGTGCCGTCTTCTAGGGATTCTATCAGTTCGGTTTTGTATTCATTTCCCACACTTTGGTAAAAGGCAAGTGCTTCTGCTTTTGTAGCTGACCGCATGTGAAATTCGTGCTTACCACGGGCGAGTTCTAACATGCGCTTTTCAATGTCCGACAATTCTTTCTCCGTGATGGCATGGTCGCCAGCATCTACATCGTAATAAAACCCACTGTCAATAGCAGGGCCTATGGTGAGTTTTATGCCTGGGTAAAGTTGCTCTAAGGCTTGTGCCAACAGGTGCGCACTAGAGTGCCAAAAGGCTTGTTTTCCTTTTACATCGTTAAACGTATACAGTATGAGGTCGCCGTTTTCAGTTAACGGTGTTTTTGTTTCTATTATGGCTCCGTTGTACGAAGCAGAAACTACAGCACGCGCCAATCCTTCGCTAATGTCTCTAGCGACATCAAAAGGGGTGCTTCCTGCAGGCATTTGCTTTACAGCGCCGTCAGGTAAACGAATGTCAATTACTGAATTCATATAGTTGGCAAAGATAAGCGGATTGTGGAAGTGTTCAAGAACTTTTTTGTGGATTATCGCCCATGGAGATTACTCCTCGTTAAACAATCCTTTGACCATGAGCTTTATCCCCCAAAATCCTAGCGCAATGGAAGCGGCACACATCATAATCGCAATACCCAACACGGGGATATACAGCGCATGCTCTTGATTTTTAAACGCAGAGGTCATAACGGTCGGACCAATAAACGCCAGCACTATAGCGTATGCCATAGCGCGCAGCCCACGAAAAAGATTGCGTCTGTTCATATTAGTTATCTACCGCGGTAAAGATAAAGGTATCTCGCTCAACTACCCTAAAATAACCCAAGGGAAATGCATCGGGGTCAGCGGGGTTTTGAATATTTCCGCGCAGGGTAGACTTTGCCGTAGCAAAAGGCCCTCCACCATCTTGTCCAGCGTGAGAAATAAGCACCTGCATATAGGTATAAAAATCTTTGTCAGCCCCCATTAAAAGTACTTCAGTTGGCGTGTTTTTTGGAAAGAATTCATCGTAATAGAACGAAAATGTAAGCTGGTTCCCATTGTAAAACGCATCTCTTGTGACAAACAGATTGTTGTAGCCAAAGTCAATAACATAGTAATTCCCAAGTTCGGGACGGTCTGTGAATTGCACAATAGCTTCTACCTCATCATCACTAAACACGGTATCCTCACCTTGCGTAATGGCATCGATAGTAGTAGACAGTACTAAAGATTCTGTAGCCGTATATAAGGTTCCGTTGCTTTCTACACGAAGTGTGAAGTCCGTGTTTTCAGTCACAGAAATACCCGCTGCCCTATAGTGCCCTGCTTCAGCCTCCTGGGCAACTACAACCGTATTGCCATGGGTAAGGCTTACAGATG
The DNA here is from genome assembly GCA_003331305.1 of Flavobacteriales bacterium. Classification (GTDB taxonomy): domain Bacteria; phylum Bacteroidota; class Bacteroidia; order Flavobacteriales; family Flavobacteriaceae; genus UBA7446. The sequence goes on from QOQB01000005.1 coordinate 39,451, forward strand.
CCCCAGACACATAGGGCACGGTGTCGCTGTAAAAATTCGAAGTTTGAGATACCACAACTTCTAGTGTTCCTTTGTTTCCTGCTACGGGTCGCCATAGTGTGGCGTCAATCACAGTATACGTTGTTGGCTCGGGTAAGGGTACGTGTATGGGGTCTTCGCAGCCCCATAAAAAAAGGAATAGTCCAAAAATAAAAATTAACCTTTTCATTAGAATTGAATATTGTATGTTACAGAGGGAATAATACCAAAAATAGAAAGTCTATAGGCTTGATTTTTACCTGTTTCACGGTCTTGCTTAAAGCTTATAGTTGCCGCATTCCTGCGGTTGTAAACGTTGTAGATACCAAACACCCAGCTGCCTTGCGCTTTCCTTGTGGCATTTTTTTTTGGGGTGAGTGTGGCAGCAATATCGAGGCGGTGATAAAAAGGCAAACGCTGCCCGTTACGCTTTCCGTAATTGGGTATTTGGGCCCCCATAAACACATACTGCCCTACAGGATAGGTGATAGGCTGTCCGGTTTGTGCCAAAAAATTGGCATTCCACTCCCAACGTTTGGAGGGAGCATAGGTCGCACTCATGCTCAAATCGTGGGTTTTGTCGTAGGGAGCATTGTACCAATCTCCCTTGTTGATACCCAAATCGTTTTGCCCAATGCCTTTTGTTTGTTGTGCTACTTTTGATAAGGTATACGCCACAAGTCCGGTGAGTTTGCCTTGCGTTTTTTTGAAAAGCAGTTCTAGTCCATAGGCGCGCGCTTTTCCCGCCAGTAAAATCCGCTCTAAGGCTTCGTTGGCTACTAGTTCTGCTCCGTCAATATAGTCATAGCGGTTTTGTGTGGTTTTATAAAAACTCTCCACTTCAAACGAATTGCCATTCTCCCTATCGGTGGCATAGCCAATCGCCCATTGGTCGGCGCGCTGTGGCTTTAGGTATTTGCCACTAGTGGTCCATACGTCTAAGGGAGTGGGTGAAGTGGTATTGGATATGAGGTGTAAATATTGATGCACGCGCTGATAGCTGGCTTTCCACGCGCTTTTTTTGGTACGATAGGCAAGCGTTACTCTGGGTTCAAGGTTTGTAAACGATGCCGTGCTATCTTCTTTGGAATAGGTACCTATGGGAAGGGCTTCTTGGTAAATCCCAAGTGTATTGTTGTAGGTAATGGGTGCATCATTGGCATAACGCTGCAATCCGGATTGGGCCAGTCGATTAAACTGGTTTAAACGCAGCCCATAGCGCAGGGCCCATGCGGGCGACAGTTCGTGCTCGACACTTAGATAAACAGCCGCTTCAGCAGCAAATTTTTGTTGTAGCTGCTTGTCGTTAAAGCCCGAGCTTTCGTTTAGGGGTCTAATAAAGCCCGGATTAAAATTGTAGTATGTGGTTTGAATTCCCGTTTCTAAGGATAGTTTTTCCGAAACATTATAGCTTAAATCGTATTTTAGATTGAGGTTCTGAATCCCAGAGTCCCAATCAAACCCGACAAAATCCAAGGCTAGGCCGTAGTAGTAATCGCTGTAGATGAGCGACAAGTTTCCAAACACCCGATTTGAAAACAGGGTATTCCACCGCACGTTTACTACTGTGTTGCCGTAGGTGTTTTCAAAAGTATTGTCAAATGCTACCACATCGCGACCAAAATAACCCGACAGCAGCAATCGGTTTTTATCGTTAATGGGAAGTGTGATTTTCGTATTGAGATCGTAGAAATAGGCAATATTTGAATTGTCAAAGGCTTTTAAAAAGAGATGGGCATAGGTGCCTCGCCCTGCCACCAAAAACGATCCTTTGCCTAGCGGCCCTTCTAGTAATCCACGACTCGAGACCACACCTACGCCCCCGTTAAAACGAACGCGGTCTTTGGCGCCCTCTTTTTGGTCGATGCGCAACACAGATGCAGCTCTACCACCATAGGTAGCGGGTATGCCGCCTTTATACAACTGCACATCTTTTATGGCGTCGGTGTTAAAAACGGAGAAAAATCCAAATAGGTGGGAAGAGTTAAAAACGGTTGCTTCGTCCAGCAGAATCAGGTTTTGGTCGGCACCGCCCCCTCGAACGTTGAAGCCCGATGCGCCCTCGCCTGCACTTGTAACACCTGGCAGTAGCTGTATCACTTTAAGGATATCCGATTCACCCAATACTACAGGAGTTTGTTTGATGCTTTTAGCTGAAAGTCGGTTAACGCTCATTTCGGGCGCACGTAAACGTATGCGTTCTACATCTTCGGTAACCACCACTTCGTCGAGTTCTTCCAATTGCGGTTTTAACGAAACATTTAGCGTTTGATCACTTTTTAACGTAATATCAACAACGGTAGTCTCAAATCCTAGATTTTGATATACAATACGATAATCGCCCTGGGGTAATGTAAGCGAATACACGCCGTAGTTGTTGGTTAGCGTACCTAGCGTGGTGGATTGCGCATAAACGGTTACACCCAATAGTGTTTCTTGTGTGTCGGCAGCCGTAATGGAGCCGCTTAGCGTGTAGGATTGCGCATAGGAGGTAATTCCTACACTTACACAAATAAATAGTAGATAGCGTAGCAAAGCAATTTTTTGCTAAGATACGTAACCAAATTTAGGCAACTAAAGCCTTGTCTAAATTTTCTTTGATGGCTGCAAGGAAATCTTGCGTAGACAAATAGTCTTTGCGAGTCATTTCTTCTTTATGGATAAGCATGGCGAGGTCTTTGGTCATTTGACCCCCTTCAACCGTTTGGATACACACTTCCTCTAAAGTAGTACAGAAGTCCGCCAAATCACGGTTGTTGTCCAACTTAGCTCGGTGTGCCAACCCACGTGTCCATGCGAAAATAGACGCAATAGGGTTGGTTGAGGTTTCTTTTCCTTGTTCATGCTGACGGTAATGACGTGTTACGGTACCGTGCGCTGCCTCAGCTTCTAAGGTTTTTCCATCGGGAGTAACCAAAGTTGAGGTCATTAACCCTAACGAGCCAAATCCTTGCGCTACGGTATCAGACTGTACATCGCCGTCGTAGTTTTTACAGGCCCATACAAATCCGCCACTCCATTTCATGGCAGCAGCTACCATATCGTCAATAAGACGGTGTTCGTAGGTAATGCCTAAGGCTTCGAATTGGTCAATAAATTCATTTTCAAATACTTCTTGAAAGATATCTTTAAAGCGCCCATCATATGCTTTCATGATGGTGTTTTTGGTAGATAGGTATAATGGCCATCTTTTGCTGATGGCTCTGTTCATGCACGAGCGGGCAAATCCATAAATAGATGAATCTATATTGTACATACTCATGGCTACGCCCCCTTCTTGGAAATGATATACTTCCCATGTTTTGGCTTCGCTGCCATCTTCGGGGGTAAAGGTCATGGTGAGTTTCCCTTTGCCTTTAATGACGGTATCGGTAGCGCGGTACTGATCACCAAATGCGTGACGTCCAATACATATGGGCTGTGTCCAGCCTTGTACGTAGCGCGGCACGTTACTCATGATAATAGGTTCACGAAACACAGTTCCGCCTACAATGTTACGGATGGTACCATTGGGCGAGCGCCACATTTCTTTTAGTTTAAATTCTTCTACACGATTTTCATCAGGTGTAATGGTAGCACATTTGATTCCAACGTTGTATTTTTTGATGGCCTCTGCGGCGTCAATGGTAATTTGATCGTCCGTTTCATCCCGCGAGGTTACACTTAGGTCGTAATACAGAAGTTCTACATTTATATAAGGAAGGATGAGTTTTTGCTTGATAAAGTCCCAAATGATGCGAGTCATTTCGTCTCCATCCATTTCTACTACAGGGTTAGCAACGTGAATTTTTGCCATGGTTTTTGATTAAATTGGGTGCAAATATACGTTCCCATTAGGGTATAAAAAAACCGCAGCCCATTTTTTGAATGGTGATGTGTTGTTGGTAACAAAAAAGACGTGCAAAAAAACTACATATTGTCAACCTGAATTTGTTTCAGAATCAGAATCCACTCCCCTTGTCCTCCCTTGTCATTCCGAACTTGTTTCAGAATCAGTGTGACATGCTGAATCCACTCCCCTTGTCATCCTGAACTTTTTTGCAGCAGAATTGGTATTAGTCCCTACATTAAAAAAAAAGCGCAAAATACTGAACAGTATTTTGCGCTAAAAAATTTAGCTATAAGTAATAAATACGCTGAACGGACTTAAATGACTATTTAAGCTGACGTTCTTTGATACGTGCTTTTTTACCTGTAAGCTCGCGGAAGTAGTAAATACGCGAACGACGCACTTTTCCACGGCTGTTTACTTCAATTTTCTGAATACCAGGTAGGTTCATAGGGAAAATACGCTCAACACCCACCGTTCCCGACATTTTGCGGATGGTAAAGGTTTTGGTTGCGCCACTTCCTTTAATTTGAATGACTACTCCTTTAAAAAATTGGGTACGTACTTTTTCGCCCTCGCGAATTTCGTAATAAACGGTGATGGTATCTCCAGCTTGAAAGCTTGGAAATTCTTTTTTGGGAACAAACGCGTCCTGTACATATTGTAGTAAGGCCTCCATTGTATAAGGTTTTAATTAACGCAAAGAAACATACACGTACTTCGCCAGCGGTTTCTTAGCGGGTGGCAAATATACAGTTTTGTCTTTATATGTACAACGAGCGATAGTTTAAATGTAGAATGTGGTTTGGTATCGTATATTGTAAGAAAAATCCTACAATCAAAAAACCTATGTTTTTAAGTTAATTCATCCTCTTTCAAGGTAGTTTAAGCTTTGTTTGGTTCGTTCACACCCAAATTGTATACGTTTTGCACCACTTGAAGAGCAATTTTGTGTTATAAATCAAATAAAACGCTAACCTGTAGCACTAAATTATTTTAGTATAAATATAACAAATGTTATCATATTTAAAAAAATGATTATAGATTTGCCCCAATAACAGTACAACATTGAAAAACATTTACTCCATTCTTACCGTAATTGTATTACTAAGCCTTCCAGATGGTGCGTTTGCGCAATTAAAAATCAAGCGTGCCTCGCTTTCAACATCTGTCAAAAACGCCCAAGATATACAAATTGGAAATTATAAAGTACAACAAAGTATTGGACATATGGGTATGATGGGTACTGTTATACATACTGAAAATGATGTATTAAGAGGATTCCTACTCCCTCACGACGCCGTAAGCACTGTAGTGCCACCAGCAGATTTTGATATGTACGTATATCCAAATCCGTTTGTGGACTATATCGATTTGTCTTTTAGCAAAGCGGTTACGGGCGACATGAACGTGCAACTTGTTTCAGAATCACTTCAGAATCCATCCCCTTTGTCATTCCATCAAATCGGGACGCTTTTTTTTGGTAATGGCTAGCGCTTGTTCTTCTCGCCACGTATCCACTTTAGGAGTGTTTCCAGATGTAAGTATGTCAGGTACTTTATGTCCGTTATAGTCTGCAGGTCGGGTGTAAACAGGTGGTGCAAGCAGTCCATCTTGAAAGGAATCGGTTAGGGCAGAGGTTTCGTTACCCAATACGCCTGGTATCAACCTAATGATGCTATCGCAAAGCACAGCAGCGGCCAATTCGCCACCAGAAAGCACATAGTCGCCAATGGAGACTTCGTGGGTTACAAACAAATCTCGCACCCGTTGATCTACGCCTTTGTAGTGTCCGCACAGGACAATGATATTTTTTAATAGCGATAGCTGATTTGCCGTTCCTTGATTGAGCACATTACCGTCGGGAGTCATATAAATTACGGCATCGTAATCGCGCTCGGCTTTGAGTGCGCTAATGCATTTGTCAATGGGCGCAATCATCAGTACCATCCCTGCACCGCCTCCATAAGGGTAATCGTCTACTTGTTTGTAGGTATTGGTGGTGTAGTCCCGTAAGTTGTGGAAATACACGTCTACCAGCCCTGCGTCTTGTGCACGCTTCATAATAGAGCCGTCAAAAGGGCTTCGCATCAGGTCGGGAACTACGCTTATGATATCTATCCGCATGGGGTAAAGATAGGCAATAGTGGAATAGGCAATAGGCATAGTGGGATAGGCAATAGGCAATAGTGGGATAGGCAATAGTGAATAGGCAATAGTGGGATAGGCAATAGTGAATAGGCAATAGTGGAATAGGGAATAGTGAATAGGCCGTAAAAACAATATTGATAAATGTCCAGCGAACTATACAATTACCCTTAGTGTGTCAGTGAAAAAAAGGTGGTCAAAATTTTTGACCACCACCAAATTTTAAAATACGTCAAAGCTGAAGCACACCACAAAGTGAAAAAAGGAATAGCTGCCTACTCAAAAATGAATTAGACTCCTTAAAAAGGAGTAAGTCCAACAATTTTTGTAATTTACAGGGATAGTTCATCGAGCCCAAATCTTAACATATGAAAATAAGTATCCAAAATATAGAATCCCTATTAATTACTTTTCAAAACAAGCAAGTACTGTTAGACAGAGATGTAGCGCAACTATATGGTGTGCAAACCAAGCGTATTAATGAGGCAGTAAAAAATAACCCTGACAAATTTCCAGTTGAGTATTTGATAACACTGAGAACAAATGAGTGGAGTGTTTTGCGGTCGAAATTTTCGACCGCAAACTTTTCGAAAACAAGAGTACCTCCCAAAGCCTTTACCGAAAAAGGGCTTTATATGTTGGCCACCATTTTAAAAAGTAAACAAGCGACAGAAACCACCTTTTTGATTATCGAAACCTTTACCAAACTTCGTGCGTTGCAAAAAACGGTAGCTGCAGCAAGCTCCACCACAGGGAACAAAAAGAACAGCCTGCTTAAAAAAAGCGGTGAACTGATGGCCGACCTTCTAGATCACGACATGACGGAAACCGAATCGGAAACCACATTGGAGCTCAATTTTGCGGTGTTAAAATTGAAGCACACCACAAAGCGAAAAAAGGAACAGTTGCCTATTCAAAAATGAAGCGCATGCGCTCTTTGTCTTGATTCATAAACTCCAACTCATAAATGCTGTCTTCGTCTAATTTTAGCACGTCTTCGGTTGTGGATATGTCTTTTCCGTTTACAGAAAGCAACACATCGCCTTCTTGCACACCACGGCGGTATAAACGCCCGTTTTGTACAGCTGACACACGCACCCCTTCTTTGAGGTCTAGCTTTTTGGCTTCTTTTTTGGTGAGCTCACGCAGTCGCATCCCGTAGTAACTTATAAAAGGTGTGCGTTTAAGTTCCACGGAAAGCATTTTTTCTTCGCCGTTGCGTAAAAAAGTCACGTTCACGCGTTCACCAGGTCGTTTTGAACCCAAATATCCAGTAAGGTCGGCGAACTTCCGTATTGGCGCGTCATTAACTTTCACAATCACGTCTCCCTCTTGCATTCCAGCTTCCTTAGCGCCCATGCTATCTTCGAGCCCCGCAACATAGAACCCTTCGGTTTCTTCAATGCCGAGTTCCTCGGCAATGCGCGCGTCAAGTCCATTTCCACTAACCCCCAATAGTGCTTTTTGCACGTTGCCGAACTCTACAATATCCTCGTAGATTTTACGAGCGATGTTGCTGGGCACCGCAAACGAATACCCTATAAAAGTCCCCATACCGTTACTAGAAATAGCGGTGTTGATTCCTATTAAATCGCCATCGAGGTTTACCAAAGCCCCTCCACTATTTCCAGAGTTCACAGCTGCATCGGTTTGAATAAAAGATTGGCTTTTACTGTCGTAGGAGTTTAAGTCTCTAGATTTTGCACTAATAATTCCGGCAGTAACCGTAGAATTTAAGTTATAGGGATTACCTACCGCCAATACCCATTCGCCAATTTTGGTCAGGTCTGAATCGGCAAAACGCACATACGGAAACAGTTGATCGCTATTAATGCGAAGTACAGCAATATCTGCATTTGCATCTGTACCCACAAGTTCGGCTTCATACACTTTGTTGTCGTTGGTGGTTACTTCAATTTCGGTGGCGTCTTCAATAACGTGGTTGTTGGTAATGATATAACCGTCTGGCGAAACAACAACCCCAGACCCCATACCGATTCTGGGATATTCACGTCTTGGGGAGTTATAAAAGTATTCCCAAATACTGTTGGGTTGGCGCGAGCTTCCGACACTTGTATTGGTAATGTGGACTACGGCATCGATGGTTTTTTCGGCCGCTACCGTAAAATCGGTACTCATGGCGCTGATGGTAGTTGGTGCTGTAAAATGGGTGTTTACCACCTGCGCAGGAGTAGGGTAGGCAGCTGAGTTGATGTCTTCTTTTTCTTGAGCTCGGTTAAATACCCAAAGGGCAACAAATGCCGCAACGAAAGAAATAGCAGTGGTTTTTAGTATAGATTTCATTTTTTTGATATTTAAGTTTTAACGCCACAAAACACACATATAGTGCGCTTTAGTTCTAAAAGTTAGCTGTCACAACAGGGCATTGCAAGTGATTATTTTCTGTTTCAATATCAAATGTAATGCAAGTTGTTGTGAGTTAAAAGTGCTTTAACGCATTTTTAACAATAGCGCATCGTGGTAGAATAGCTATATTTGCGCCATGATTTTTTCGTTTGTGAAATATCAGGGTACTGGAAACGACTTTGTCCTTATTGACAATAGAGATAAACAGTTTCCTATCGACAATTATGCTGCTGTAGCCCAAATCTGTCATCGAAATTTCGGCATTGGCGCCGATGGATTTATACTCATTGAGTCCGACGACAGCTCTGATTTTTATATGCGTTACTTTAACGCTGATGGGCACGAGGGCAGTCTATGTGGGAATGGTTCTAGATGTGCCATACACTTTGCCAAATCGTTAGGTCTTACTTCAGATAAAGTTGTATTTCGCACTTCCGACGGCTTGCACAAAGCTAATTTTATTGCCGATCAAGTTGCGTTGGAATTGCATTCGGTATCGCAGTGGGAAAAACGTGAAGATGCTATTTTTATTGACACGGGATCGCCGCATCATGTCATTTTTGTTTCTGATGTGGACGATGTTGACGTAGCAATCAAAGGAGCTGAAATTGCACATGGCGCTCCATATCTTTCTGATGGTACTAATGTAAATTTTGTGCAACAAATAGATGCGAATACGTTATATGTAAGAACGTTTGAACGTGGTGTAGAAGCAGAAACCCTTTCCTGTGGGACGGGGGTAACGGCGGCTGCTTTGGCGGCACATATTAACGGGCTTACAACAGCCCATACTATTGAAATTAAAACCCGCGGAGGAGACTTAAATGTTTCTTTCTCATCTACCAAAAACGGTTATGAAGCTGTCGTTTTGCAAGGCCCCGCAACACCCGTATTTACAGGAAACTGGGAATTAAACCAATCATGAAGCAACGAATTTTAGTAGCCATAGCACTAATCGGCGTGCTTATAGGTGGAGCATTTGTGACACATTTTTACCGTGTGTTTTTTGCTAGCAATACGGCGTTTGAGACCGCTTCCAAAGAGGTGCTGATTCCATCCAAATACACGCAAAGAGCGGCATACGATACGTTATCAAAAACAGTAAAACGAATCGATTTATTTCAGCAGGCTGCCACTCGAAAAGGGTATAGTCCTATTCCGGGACGCTTTATTTTTGAGAAGGGCATGAACAATAACGAGATGATTAATCGGTTACGTGCTGAAAACAAGCCATTAAAACTGACTTTTAATAACAAGCAAACGCTGATGCATTTGGCTGGGTTTGTAGCTAAAAAAATAGAGGCGGATAGCATTTCCATTGCCACTGCTTTTTCAGACACTACTTTTTTGCAGGAAATCGGATTTACTCCAGAAAATGTATTTTCAATTTGTATTCCAAACACCTATGAGTTTTTTTGGAACACGAATGCACGGCAGTTTAGAGACAGGATGCTATTGGAATACAATCGTTTTTGGACACCAAAGCGCGAAGCTGCTCGAAGGAAAATGAAACTTGAACGCACCGAAGTAATTTCTTTAGCGGCCATAGTGCAACTAGAGTCATATCGTGTTGCCGAACGCCCAACCGTTGCGGGGGTTTACCTAAACCGAATTCGGAAGCGCATGCGTCTACAAGCCGACCCGACCATTATTTACGTATTAAAACGAAGAGCAAATGATTTTGATTTGGATATACGCCGGGTGCTCTACGAAGATTTAAAAATCAAGTCCCCGTATAATACATATAGAAACAGGGGGGTGCCTCCAGGCCCCATCACCATGCCTGATGTTAGCGCCATAGACGCTGTGTTGTTTGCCGAAAAACATAAGTACCTTTATTTTGTTGCTGATCCCGATCGCACGGGCTATCATTTGTTTGCTACTACGCTCAGTCAGCACAACAAGAACAAAAAGAAATACACCACTTGGTTGCGTCAGCGTAATATCTACCGTTAAGACGCTAAAAATGAAAAAACGGCCGGACGTCGAAGTAAGTCCGCTTTGATTTTTTTCCAGTTTTCGGCAGCTTCCGTTCGTATAAATTCTGTTGTAAGCGTGAGATCACAAGCTATACTGAGTCTGGTTTCGGGTCGCAAACTCTTACATAATTCTTCCAATAGCGCATTGTTTCGGTAAGGCGTTTCAATAAACACTTGCGTCTGTTGAATTTCTTTGGATTTTTTTTCAAATTGTTTAATCACTTTTTTGCGCTCAGCTTTATCGATGGGTAAATAGCCATTAAAAGCAAAAGATTGTCCGTTAAGTCCCGACGCCATCACAGCCAACAATATAGAAGAGGGCCCCACAAGTGGGGTTACACGAATATGGTTTTGATGAGCTAGTGCCACCAAATCTGCGCCTGGATCTGCAATGCCAGGACAGCCGGCATCTGTTATAAGTCCAACATTCTCGCCGTTTTGTAAAGGAACGAGCATCTCGTGAAGCGCTTCGGTTGTTGTGAATTTATTGAGCAAAAAAACGCCTATTGCGTTTTGGGGTACCGACGGACAAATACGCTTTACAAAAGCACGACCGGCTTTTTCTTTTTCAAACACAAAATAGCGAAGCGATTCAATTGTTTTTTTTACTGACATGGGGACAACCTCCAACGGGGCTGTATCTCCCAATACGTTGGGAATTAAAAACAATCTGCCCTTTTTTGGGGTATCCATAGATTAATGTTTTGCTAACCATGCATTACAACACGAAGATACCAAATCAAATACAGTTTCAAAACCTTCCTCACCCCCGTAATAAGGGTCAGGAATATGTGTGGCATTATGGCCACTTGCTGCAGTGAGTAGCTCAATTTTATTTCGTTGCGTTTGGGTGCTGCATAGCGCCAGGGCATCTCGTCGGTTTTGCTCATCCATGACCAGTATATGGTCAAAAGCATCCAAATCGTTCCGGGTCAGTTGTCGTGCTTTTTGTCCGCTGATATCCAAGCCATTTTTTGCTGCTACTGCGATACTACGACGGTCAGGACTAGCGCCCGTGTGGTAATTGGCTGTTCCGGCAGAGTCTACAATATACGTACTCGGGTGACTAAGGTGTCGGAAGATACCCTCAGCTAATGGTGATCGGCAGATATTTCCTAAACACACCATAAGCACTTTGGTGGCCATGATTTAGTGGGTGAGTTTTTTAACAAGGTCTTCCACATATTTGCGGAATTGCTTATCGGTAAAAGCCAAATTATCAACGGTTTTGCAGGCATGCAGTACGGTGGCGTGGTCGCGATGCCCAATTTTTGCACCAATACTAGCAAGAGATGCCTTTGTCATTTTTTTGGAAAAATACATGGCAAGCTGCCGCGCTTGTACAATATGCCGTTTGCGGGTTTTGGACTGAAGCGTGGTAACATCCATTTGGAAATATTCAGACACTACTTTTTGTATATGGTCTATGGAAACTTCTCGCTTGGTGTTTTTTACAAATTTTTCCACTACTTGCCTAGCCAGGTCTATGGTTACTTCTTTTCGGTTAAAAGAAGATTGGGCAATTAATGAGATAATAGCGCCCTCAAGTTCTCGTACGTTGGTTTTTACAGACTTAGCTACAAAATCGATAATCTCCTCGGGAAGTTCAACGCCGTCATGATATAGCTTGTTTTTGAGAATAGAAACACGGGTTTCGTAGTCGGGACGCATGAGTTCGGCCGATAACCCCCATTTAAAACGCGAAAGCAAGCGTTGCTCAATATCTTGCATATCAACAGGCGCCTTGTCGGAGGTTAGTATAACCTGCTTGCCATTTTGGTGCAAATGATTGAAAATATGGAAAAAGACATCTTGCGTACCAGACTTTCCAGAAAAGAATTGTACGTCGTCTATAATAAGAATATCCATAACTTGATAAAAATGGATAAAGTCGTTACGTGTGTTTTTCTTAACCGCTTCGATATATTGTTGGGTAAACTTTTCTGCAGAGATATAAAGTACTGTTTTTTCTGGATATTTATTTTTTATGTCTACTCCAATGGCATGCGCTAAATGTGTTTTTCCTAAGCCTACACCACCAAAAATTAAGAGGGGATTAAAGGATGTTCCACCGGGCTTGTTTGCCACGGCAATCCCCGCTGAGCGCGCAAGTCTATTAGCATCACCTTCAAGGAAATTTTCAAAATTGTAGCTTGGATTTAATTGCGATTCGACTTTTAAGTTTCGAATTCCAGGAATAACAAATGGGTTTTTAAGCTCAGGTGTTTGTGCGCGCATGGGTGCTTCAACGTCTTGTACCTTAATAAGTCCTTTATTTTGGCTAGGTATTTGCTCTGTAAAGGGTTTTCTGTTGCCGAAGGTGTTTTCCATTCGAATAACGTAAACAAGTCGGGCATTGGGTCCTAGCTCTTTAGTTAGCGCCACTTTTAAAATTTGAATATAATGCTCCTCTAGCCACTCATAAAAGAACTTACTCGGCACCTCAACGCTCAGCGCCTCACCATTGAGTTTTAGGGGTTTGATGGGTTCAAACCAAGTTCTAAATGCCTGATTTTGAATGTTATCCTGAACAAATGTCAAACAGCTATTCCAGATGCTTTGAGCGGTTTGTTCCATTTTAAATTTTGATTGTTATTTGTTTTGTTATACAAAAAAGGGGATGGTGGGAACCATTAGTATTGCTTTATTTGTACCGCACAAATATGTGTGTATTTTTTTTTAAAAAAAAGTTGTTTTGCTATTGAATTTTCAAAAAGTTTGTTGCATATTAATGACCGCCGTTGTACATCATTATTGACATAAACATTTTACATTAAGTAAGAAAAATACTACAATTAAGTTAAAGGTTAATTACCACCAAGTTGACCAAATGGGTATTGTCCATCATGCCCAATACGCCTATTTTTTTGAACAAGCTCGAATAGATTGGTTACAAAATCAAGGGGTTAGCTATGCAGTATTAGAGCAAACTGGAATTTTGTTACCTCTAACAGAAATAGCTATCGCATATAAACGTCCACTAAGATTTGATGAGCACTTTTCCGTACACACAAGTTTAGAAACTTTTGAACCTCATTTTATTTTGTTTTCTTATTACATTGAAAATGAGCAAGAAAAAAAAATCACTACCGCTTCGACACGTTTGGTTTTTGTTGATGCTAAAACGATGCGTGCCATGAAATGCCCGTCATTTTTGGTAGAGAAATTTACCTTTTGATAATTTGTAGGTAATCCCCTACAATCTTTTTTTCTTCTTTTTTTCCATTTGGTATCTCGGGCGCAAGTCTTCCACCACCTAATCTTTTTGTACTGCTAATTATGCGACATTCATCCCATAAATCTTTTTTTAAAAAATGCCGTAAAGTAATGGTACCGCCTTCCACTAAAATGGACTGGATGCCATGTTGAGTAACATTTTTAAGTACGGATTCTATAATATTGGTTGGCTCAACTTTTTCCCAAGTCAAGTTTTCTCTTTTTTTTGCCTGAAGAGTATTAAAAATGAACGTTTGCGCTGCATCATTAAAAACAGCTGCATTTGCGTCAATTTTCACATTTGGATCAATAACCAATCTAATAGGGTGTGTACCAGCCCAGTTTCGGGTTGTAAGTTGCGGGTTGTCTGCCTCTACTGTTTTTCGTCCTACTAAAATAGCATGCTCTTCGGCACGCCATTGGTGTGCCCGTTGCTGACTGTGCACATCGCTAATCCATGACACCTTACCTTTGGCATCATCACTTGGTGCTAAATACCCATCAGCTGACTGCGCCCATTTTAGTATAATATAAGGACGCTTTTTGGTATGAAAGCAATAGAATCGCTTGTTAAGTTCGATGCACGCATCTTCTAAAACGCCAACAATAACTTCAATTCCAGCGTCTTGCATGACCTTAATGCCCATGCCAGCAACCTTTGGATTGGGGTCTTGAGCGCCAATGACTACTTTTTTTACTCCTTTCGCGATAACTAAATCACAGCAAGGTGGTGTTTTGCCATGATGCGCACATGGCTCTAAATTCACATATAATGTAGCGTCTTTAAGCTCTAATGGGTTTACTGTTGCTAATGCGTGTACCTCAGCATGAGGAGTCCCTGCTTTTTTGTGCCACCCCTCAGCGATAATAGCTCCGTCTTTGACCACAACAGCACCTACCATAGGATTGGGGTAGGTAGTGCCGAGTCCTTTTTTAGCCAGACTAAGGCAGCGCTTCATGAATGTGTTGTGGGTGTTATGCAATGGGAATATGTATTTTAGCAAAAATATCAAATATCTTGATGATAATGCAGTGTACGATTCGCCCTATTAAAGCAACAGACAATACAAGACTAGCGCGTGTTTTACGTCAGGTACTTGTTGAGTTTGGCGTGCCCAAACAAGGTACCGCATACGCCGATCCAGAACTCGACGCCATGTTTGAAACGTACACCAAGTCTAAGCACGCTTATTGGGTGGTAGAGTGTGATGGTGAACTTTTGGGGGGAGCTGGAATTGCTCCCTTACAAGAAAGTGAATCGCATGTTTGTGAGTTGCAAAAAATGTATTTTGCTGCCAAAGCAAGAGGCCAAGGCCTTGGAAAAAAAATGATTGTAAAACTTTTAGAGTTGGCAAAAAATTTCGGTTTTTCACTTTGTTATTTGGAAACAATGCCTTCTATGCATGCGGCACAAAAACTGTATGTAGCAAATGGCTTTTCGTACATTGATGCACCGATGGGTAACACGGGACATTACTCCTGCCCCGTTTGGATGACTAAATCATTGCTATGAAATTAGCGGAACTTCGTAAGATCTTTGAACAAGAACTAACTCCTTTATATGAACGAGTTGAGGCCAGGCAGCATTTTGCATCGTTGTGCGAGGTGTATTTTGGGTATTCGCCCGCAACGGTTGTTTTGCGTCTTCAAGAATCTGTTTCAGCGGAAGACACATCTACCTTCAAGCATCACCTTGCTCAGCTCAAAAAACACGTGCCTATACAATATATAATAGGAAAGGTACATTTTGCGTCATTGGAGTTGACTGTAAATAATTCGGTTTTGATTCCGCGTCCAGAAACGGAAGAATTGGTCCACTGGATTTTAACTAGCTTCCCTGAAAATGAATCACTTCAAGTACTTGATATCTGCACAGGCAGTGGATGCATAGCTTTGGCGCTAAAAAAGGCCCGTCCTAATTGGAACGTTACAGCTTGGGATATCGATTTAGACGCCCTATCTACAGCACAACAAAACGCCAAAAATAACAACGTACGAGTTGACTTTAAACAACGGGATGTTTTTTCTAAAAACCTTCCTGAGAAAAAATGGGATATCGTGGTTTCAAATCCGCCTTATGTTCCAGAAGCGTTACAAAAATCAACTCAGCCACAAGTCTTAAAGCACGAACCACAGCATGCTATTTTTGTTTCTGATAAAAATCCGCTTTGCTTTTACGAGCGTATTTGTGATTACGCCTCCCAACAACTCTCGCAGTACGGCAGTCTGTTTTTTGAGGGGCATGCGCCGCTGATGGAGTCTGTAAAAAGACTTTTACAGCAAGAAGGTTTTTCCGATATTGTACTTCGAAACGATTTTAGAGCAAATCAACGATTTATACACGCGAGTAAGACATGACTATAGCTGAACAAATTAGTGCCCTCAGGAAAGAGCTTCATGAGCACAACAAGCGGTATTATATGCAAGATGCTCCTATTATTTCAGATTACCTTTTTGATGAAAAGTTAGCTACGTTAAAGCGTTTAGAAGATGCACACCCAGATTTTTTTGATCCTAATTCACCCACACAACGCGTGGGCGGCGCGGTAACCAAAAATTTTAATACTGTTGTGCATGAACACCGCATGTACTCTCTAGACAATTCATACAATAAGCAAGACTTATTGGACTGGGAAGCACGGATGTGCAAGATTCTTGGCGTTACAACATTAGAGTATACTTGCGAACTGAAATACGATGGGGCATCCATTAGCCTTACCTATACTAATGGAAAGCTTGTCCAGGCGGTTACTAGAGGAGACGGCGTACAAGGCGATGAAGTTACTAACAATGTGAAAACCATTAACTCTGTGCCTTTAGAAATTAATGCAAGCGATGTTCCTGGAACCTTTACAATAAGAGGAGAAATTATATTGCCTTTGGCAGGCTTTAATGCCATGAATGCCGCACGAATCAAAGCTGGCGAGGATCCGTATATGAATCCAAGAAATACCGCATCTGGAAGCTTAAAACTTCAAGACAGTCGCTTGGTCGCCTCACGACCTCTGGATTGTTTTTTATACCAAATTGTTACCAGTCAATCCGTTTTTAAAACACAGTTAGCATCACTAGAAGCTGCTGACCGCTGGGGTTTTTATGTGCCAAAACACTACATACATGCTGCTAACATAGACGCAGTTATTACATATTTAAATGAATGGGAAGACAAGCGCTCGTCATTACCCTATGAAATTGATGGTGTGGTTATTAAAGTAAACCAACTTGCCTATCAAGAGGAGCTGGGGTATACGGCCAAGTCCCCTCGTTGGGCGATGGCCTATAAATTTAAAGCAGAGGCTGTGGAAACACAGCTTGAAGACGTGGTATATCAGGTTGGAAGGACAGGTGCCATTACGCCAGTTGCCAAACTCACACCCGTGTTATTGGGCGGTACCATAGTAAAACGCGCATCATTGCATAATGCGGATTTTATTGCAGGTCTTGACTTACATTATTTGGACACGGTTTCTGTAGAAAAAGGGGGCGAAATCATCCCTAAAATTACCGCAATAAATACAAACAAAAGACAGCCAAACAGTACAGCTGTTCGTTATGCAACACATTGTCCAGAATGTAACACACCCTTAGAACGACATGTGGATGAAGCGCAACATTATTGCCCAAATACTACTGGATGTATGCCACAGCGTGTAGGACGAGTGGCACATTTTATTTCCAGAAAGGCTATGGATATCGACGGACTTGGCGCCGAGACAATTCAACTTATGATGCAAAAAAACCTCTTGCATTCCTACGCCAGTTTGTACGACATCACTGAAGCCGATTTGATTCCTTTGGAACGACTTGCTGAAAAATCAGCAAAGAATATTGTGGCAGCGATTGCTGCGTCTGTTGAAATTCCTTTTTATAGAGTTTTATTTGCTTTGGGGATTCGTTTTGTTGGGCAAACAGTTGCCAAAAAATTGGCACAGCACTTTGGTTCTATTGATGCATTGGCTATGGCTAGTGCTCAGGAACTGGAAGCTGTGGATGAAATTGGGGCACGAATAGCGGAGAGTGTACGAGATTTCTTTGCCTCTGCTGAAAATCTTCAGATTATAGCACAACTTCGGCAGGCAGGCGTACAACTGGAACAACAGGCAAAAGAAGGTCCTGTGTCCAACTCACTTGCTGATTTACGCTTTGTCGTGTCGGGTGTATTTACTGCTTTTTCAAGAGATGATCTTAAGGTACTTATTGAGCAACACGGTGGAAAAATAGTATCGTCCATATCTTCAAAAACTTCCTATGTAGTCGCTGGGGATAATATGGGGCCATCCAAAAAAAGTAAAGCAACGACGCTAGGCATTCCCATAATCTCTGAACAGGAATTGGTGACCATGATGAAAGCATGATTGTTGTATTTATAACAACACGTTAAGTATTTATAATTTAATGACGCTTCAAACAGCTACGTCCTTTTAAAGTACTATTTTTGCAGACTTATGAAATTATTTGTTAAACGTTCTGTTACACAGCACCTCAATGCGCTAAAAAATCGCACGGCTTTTAAGCCGAAATCGATTCGGCGCTTGGTATTTGTTCATGATACAGACTTAAACATCACAGAGTCTCAATACAACGATATGTGCCAGTTTTTTTCATCTGAATACAGTGCTATAGAACGCATTCAATACAACAAGAATAAAAAGATGTTAGCAGGTGTTTCAAAACCACATTTACATCCCCAAAGTTTAGATTGGCGCGGACGTATTATAGAGAATGATTTACTTTATGTGCTATCACATCAATACGATTTGGTTGTTCATTTTGTGGATCATATTTCGTTGCCTCTAGTGTCTTTCTCAGCCCAACTCAATGCTTCATTTCGCATTGGTCCATCTTCGCTTGACAACAGACTAAATGATTTGGTGCTTCCTACCACCACAGATTTTGGTGTATTTCTAACTCTTGTAAAACAATATTTTAATAAAATCCATCCTAATGAGCATGCTTAAAGGGAAATCAACGGGTGTTGCAGTAATTACCCCATTTACGAATTCGGGGGTTGTTGACTATGATGCATTAACTCGCATCATTGATTTTTTGATTGACGCGGGTATCGATTTCTTAGTTGCTTTAGGCACTACAGGAGAATCGGTTACGCTAACACCAGACGAAAAAAAGGAGGTCTTTGCCACTTTTGTTCGCCAAACAGGCGGACGCGTACCACTGGTAATGGGTCTAGGCGGAAATAACACAGCTGCTCTTGTACATGAATTTCAACATATAGATGTTAAAGGATTTGATGCTATATTGTCAGTCACACCCTATTACAATCGTCCATCGCAAGAGGGCCTCTACCAGCACTACATGGCATTGGATGCCGTAACGCCACTGCCATTAATCATGTATAATGTTCCTGGGAGGACAGGGGTCAACATGACTGCCGAAACTACACTCAGAATTGCAAATGAGGCGAAACATATTATTGCTGTAAAAGATGCCAGTGGAGATTTAACGCAAGGAAAAAAAATTATTGTCAATGCCCCTAATGAATTTTTGGTTTTTTCTGGAGATGATGAAACCGCCATTCCGCTCACTCTAATGGGCGGCGATGGAGTAATCTCGGTTATAGCAGGCGGGTTTCCAAAAACCTTTTCGGCTGGTATTCAAGCTGCAATGACTCATAACACCGAAAAAGCAAATCGAATCGCAAGACAGCTATTACCTGTAATTGATTTATTATTTAAAGAGGGAAATCCAGCTGGTATAAAAGCCGTGTCTGCACTTAAAAAGTTATCTACAGATGAAGTTCGACTGCCATTGGTCAAGGCTTCCCAAGACTTAACGGTTGCGTTACGACCTTTTGTGGAGCAGTTAGATTAAATACCAGTCCCACGCGCACGCCTAACGTGTTATGTCCTGAGTTTGGGAATTGAAGGTTTGCATTAGACTCGTGTCGAATAACCATTAAATGGCTTATCCACATATTTTTAGTGAGTTTAAATTTCATACCAATCCCCAAATTATCTGAGAAAGCAATCCCTTTGGCAAGACGTTCGGTTTGCTTGGATGTCCACATTGGGCCAATTGCTGCATAGGCGTAAAGTTGTGTTTTTGAATTTATAAAATGAGCAATTTCTACAGCCGTGTGAAAAACAAGCTGATGTATCGATTTTTTTTGTGTCATTTCTTGCTGAAAATCATCTGGAAAATTATTGAATTGCGCTGTTGAGGTAAACCATGAATTGAGAAGCTGATGCCTCGCATGGTAGTAGCCCCCCTCAACAAAAAAATGGAGGTTTATTTTTTTATACATGTATTTTTTTATGGGGATTTGCCCAAGGATATGCACTTGTGTGTAGTGGTAGTCAGGAAGATTAAAAGGAATTGTTTGTTGTGTGCTGTAGCCAAAATGTAACCCCCAAGGTTTTGGGTTTTCTAAATCCTGCGCAGCTAAACTCTTGGAAATTAAACTTAAAAAAAGTAAAAAACAGATGCGCATATAAATTGCAGGTATGTGATTGGTTTTAGTTAAATTTGTTGGCATGAAATTACCAAATTATTTAGTTATCCTAATGCTTATGTTTTTTGTAGGATGTAGCGACTTACAAAAAGCGCTAAAAAGCGATGACATTACGTTAAAAAACGACTTAGCCCAAGAACTTTATGAACAGGGAAAATTCCGAAAAGCGGCACAACTTTACGCTCAACTCAAAGAAAAATATAGAGGCAAGCCACAAGCAGAGCGAATTGTGTTTTTCTACGCTAACTCCTTGCTCAATACAAAGAATTACATTCTAGCAGCCTACGAATTTGAAACTTTTGTCAAAGCATACCCAAAAAGTCAGAAGGCTGATGAGGCCTACTTTTTGATGGCATTTTCACATTATAAAACCTCACCAAACTTTAGCTTAGATCAAGCAGATACTTATGAAGCACTTGATAAAATTCAAGAGTTTATTAATCGATATCCTGCTAGTGAACGTATGGCAGAGGCCAATGCTATGGCGAAAGAACTGAGAGAAAAAACGGAAAAAAAGGGATTTGAAAACGCAAAACAGTTCAATACCATACGCGATTACAAAGCCTCAATAACCGCCCTAGATAATTTTATCGCAGACAACCCCGGTACAACTTACAGAGAAGGAGCTCTTTTTGTACAGTTTTCTGCAGCAACTACCTTAGCCATAAACAGTGTGCTGTATAAGAAGGAAAATCGCCTTCAAGATGCTCAATCTAAATTTGAAAATTTTAAGCGTTTGTACCCTGATTCTGATCACATGCCTGATGCTGTAGAAATGATGAAAGATATTGAAGAAGAAATACGTACTTTTGCATCCAATTAATTTCGACTCATGGATTTAAAACGCACACAGGCTTCAGAAACCACAAAAACTTATAACCGCAATGCATTAGATACTAGTACGGGTAACATTTATGAAACCATCTCTATTTTGTCAAAACGGGCGGTGCAAATCAATGAGGACATCAAGGCCGAATTGTTTGAAAAGCTCGAAGAGTTTGCTACTCCAACTGAAAACTTAGAAGAGATTTTTGAAAATAAAGAGCAAATAGAGGTTTCAAAATTCTATGAGAAACTTCCAAAGCCTCACGCCATTGCAATTGAACAATGGTTACAGGACAAAATTTACTACCGTCACACCGACTCCGACTCAGAAGCATAGCCATGTCGGTTTTGCATGACAAGCGCATTCTATTAGGTATATCGGGGAGTATAGCCGCATATAAATCGCCCAATATTGTACGATTGCTTGTCAAATCGGGAGTTTCTGTCCAGGTTGTTATGACCGATGCTGCCAAAACGTTTGTAACACCGCTAACCCTTTCAACTGTTTCAAATCGTGAAGTGCTGAGTTCCTTTACACAAGAAGAGAACGAAAACGCAGTTTGGAACAATCACGTTGATTTGGGACTTTGGGCAGATGCCATGCTTGTAGCTCCAGCTTCTGCAAATACACTTTCCAAAATGGCACAGGCTAATGCAGATAATTTGCTAATTGCCACTTATCTTTCAGCAAAATGCCCCGTTTTTTTTGCACCAGCTATGGATTTAGACATGCATAAGCACCCCGCAAACAAAGCCAATATGGAAACATTAATCGCCAATGGAAACATCTTAATCCCCGCAACATCGGGAGCACTTGCCAGTGGTTTGGAAGGTGAGGGAAGGATGGAAGAACCCGAAGAAATTGTTGCTGCACTCGAGACCTATTTTCTGGAGAAATCTCTCTTGGCTGGTAAAAATATAATAATAACCGCAGGCCCTACATACGAAGCTATAGATCCTGTACGTTTTATAGGAAATCATTCGTCTGGAAAAATGGGATATGCTTTAGCCAATAGCGCCGCTCAACAAGGTGCAAATGTGACACTGATCAGTGGTCCAACTGCTGGGAACTCAGCGCATCCAAGTGTTAAGGTTATGGCTGTAACTACTGCAAATGAAATGCTTCATGCTTGCCTTGAAAATTATGATGCAGCAGATGCTGTACTGATGTCTGCTGCTGTTGCAGATTTTAAGCCTATGAACGAAATCGGTCAAAAAATAAAAAAGCAAGACGGCCTTGACGCTATTTCACTTACGCCAACAACAGATATTCTTGCGGAATTAGGCAGTAGAAAGAAACACCAAATACTGATTGGTTTTGCACTAGAATCTGAAAATGCTCTACAGCACGCTCAAAACAAACTATTGCGTAAAAATTTAGATGCGATTGTTGTAAATTCACTTGCAGATGAAGGAGCAGGTTTTGGTCACGACACCAACAAAATTTCATTTTTGCAGCGCGATACCGACGCTGTGCATTATGCGCTGAAATCTAAGGAGGAAGTCGCTAAAGATGTGTTAAACCACCTAAAAAATATATTTGATGCGCACTAAAATTGTATTACTCATTCTGGGTTTTCATGCCATGGCCTGGACGCAGTCTGTCCAAGTAGATTTGACCGTTAATACGGAGCTTGTAAACCAAACTAATATTACGCCCATTAAAACATTGGAAAAATCCCTGAGAGATTTTTTAAATAACACCAAGTGGACGTCTGAGATGGGGACCAAAAAGCCGACTGTTTCTATTGCTATGCTGCTTACCATTTCTAACGTTAGTGACAATGCTTACAGCGGAACCTTACAAGTACAATCGGGTAGATTAGTTTTTGAGAGTAGTTACACGTCTCCTTTAGTTACCTTTTTAGATGATAATTTTGGGTTTACCTATCAAGAATTCCAACCTTTTTACTTTGATATCAATCGATTCAATAACAATCTTGTTTCGGTATTTTCATATTACATATATATGGCATTAGGGATGGAATTGGATAGTTTTTCGTCACTAGGCGGAACGGAATACTATGAACGTGCGCGCACTATTGCTAATGCAGCACAGGCAAGCAATGCTCAAGGGTGGGCGGTGACCCAAAACCGTAACGGACGCTATGAACTAATAGACCAAATAATTTCGCCTGCTTTTGACGATTTTAGAAATGTAATGTATCAATACCATAGAAACGGCTTAGATCGCATGGCATCAAAACCAAAGCAAGCTAAAGAGCTCATAAAAAACGAACTGCTAAGCTTACAAAACCTTATGCGTCGCCAGCCCAATTCATATTTGATGCGTGCTTTTTTTGACGCTAAAGGAGAAGAAATAGGTCAGTTATTCAGCGATGGTCCAGAAGTGGAAACAGAGGCTCTGTCGCAATTTTTAAATCGATTTGCACCTAGTAATGCTTCTTACTGGGCACTTATTGCTCGTTGATAACTTCGTGCTTTCAAATGACATAAACGTGTTATATTTGGTTTAACGAGATTTTACGACTGTGCTTACATCATTAGCGATAAAAAACTTTTCTTTGATTGAAGACCTTGAGGTTTCTTTCACCTCTGGACTCTGTATTTTAACAGGAGAAACAGGTTCAGGAAAATCAATCCTTTTAGAGGCATTATCGCTTATTTTAGGACAACGCGCCGATTTGTCAACGATTCGTAAAAACGCTACTAAATGTGTTGTAGAAGCAACTTTTGAAATTGCTAATCACAACCTTAGCGACCTTTTTAAAACCTCTGACTTAGACGAAGAGCCACAAACCATTATTCGTCGTGAACTAAGCGCAAATGGAAAGTCTAGAGCTTTTGTAAACGACACTCCTGTTACGCTTGATACGCTTAAAACACTTGGAACAGCTTTAGTAGATATTCATACGCAGCGGCAAACCATTCAGCTTACCGATCCTGCATTTTATCTCAAACTTATTGACGCTTACGCAAACAATAGCTCATTGCTACGTAGTTATACATCTCACTACACAATATGGCAAAAGCGCACCAAAGAACTTTCCACCCTTCTAGAACGTCAGCAGCAATCCATCGAGGCATTAGACTATCACAAATTTTTACTACAGGAGCTTGATCGGGTGTCTATAAGCCCAGGTTGCATTGATGAACTTGAGGAAGAAGCCTCTGCACTTAGAAACGTTACAGATTTACGCACAACGCTTTCTGAAGCAGTTGCTCTGGGAACACAAGAAAATATGGGTCCCCAGGATCAATTAAATACCCTTGCACAGCTGTTGTCGAAAATTTCCCCTTTGGGTAATGCATATGCGGCATTGCAAGAACGTGTTTTGAGCGTAGGCATTGAGCTTTCCGATATTTTACAAGAAGCTCAAAACTTGGGGGAAGCTGTTTCGGATAACCCGACACGACTGCAAGAGGTTGAAGCACATGTAAGCGCCTTGCATCATTTATGTCAAAAACATAACGTACAAAATGCTGAGGGACTGATTGAAAAACGAAATGAATTACGTCAATTGTGTGACGGCGTAGAGCAATTAGAAAGTCAAATAACAGCTTGCAATGAAGAAGTTGAAAAGGCATCAAAAGAATTGTTTGGGGTAGCCCAAAAACTTCGCACACAGCGAGAAAAAGTATGCCAACCGTTAGCCAACGCATTGGCTGATCGTTCTCGAGATTTGGGTATGCAACACGTGAGATTTTCAATGAACTTAAATACGCTATCTTCACCTCAGCCAAGTGGCACAGAAGAGGCTGAACTGTTGTTTTCTGCCAACAAAGGAATTGAATTTGCAGTAATGGGTAAGGTCGCTTCTGGTGGTGAGTTGTCGCGTATTATGTTGGTGATTAAGTCTATTATGGCAGAAAAAACACAGCTTCCCACTTTGATTTTAGATGAAATTGACACTGGAGTTTCTGGAGAAATGGCAAATGCTATGGGGAAGCGAATGCATGAGATGAGTCGCCATATGCAAGTGATTTCTATCACGCATTTACCTCAAATAGCAGCCTTGGCTGATGCGCATTATAAAGTTTACAAAGATGTAGTTGGAGAAACCACTCAAACTTTTTTGACCCCCTTAAATGAAGATGCGAGAATTGAGGAATTGGCGGAAATGTTAGGTGGAAAAAATATCAAAGAATCAGCTTTGCGTCATGCGCAGGAGTTGCGAAACGTTTAATTATAATTTAATACAATGAGTTACGGATTACTTAAAGGAAAAAGAGGAATTATTTTTGGTGCATTGGACGAAAATTCAATTGCTTGGAAAACAGCAGAACGTGTTCATGAAGAAGGCGGATCGTTTGTATTAACGAATGCTCCTATTGCAATGCGCATGGGTACTATAAATCAACTTGCCGAAAAAACAGGGGCAAAAATAATCCCCGCGGATGCTACTTCGCTTGAGGATTTGGAGAAATTAGTCTCTGAGTCCGTTGAAGTTTTAGGTGGTAAACTCGATTTTGTATTACACTCTATTGGGATGTCTGTAAATGTAAGAAAAGGACGTGCCTATACGGATCAAAAATACGATTGGACAGCCAAAGGATGGGATGTTTCAGCCGGGTCATTCCATAAGGTGATGCAAGTGCTTTACAAACAAGACGCCATGAATGAATGGGGAAGTATTGTTGCCTTGTCCTACATGGCGGCACAGCGTGTTTTTCCAGACTACAACGACATGGCTGACAACAAAGCCTTTTTGGAATCTATTGCTCGTAGTTTTGGATATTTCTTTGGTCGGGATAAAAACGTACGTGTAAATACGATTTCACAATCCCCGACGCCTACAACTGCAGGTAAGGGGGTTAAAGGGTTTGATGGATTTATTTCATATGCCGAAAAAATGTCACCTCTTGGGAATGCATCCGCTCTTGACTGCGCCGATTATACCATTTCACTATTTTCGGATTTGACACGAAAAGTTACGCTCCAGAATCTGTTCCACGACGGTGGATTTTCAAATATGGGGGTTAGTGATGCGGTGATGCAAGCCTTTGAGGAACAACAAAACTCCTAACATGCCGGCACGGCAACGAACATCAAAAAGAAGATTTTTGGGCTCAAAACAAGGAGTATTGTTTTTGGTCTTTGCTGCCGTTATATGGACATTGAGTGCCCTTTCAGAAACCTACATAACTACAGTTCCTGTGCAATTTAAACTGCAAGCAGATTCGAGCGCTTTTGTGTTTTCTAACACACACATTGAAGTTCCTGCACAAGTTTCAAGCACAGGTTTTTCGATATTGTACCGAAGGATATTTCCCCGTAAAGTAGCGCTGATGATTAGTGAATTGCCCATTAAAGAAGCTGAAAACCCTACACTTAACTCAGACTACTTGTTGAATAAATACAAGCAAACGTATAGTAATTCAAGTGAAATCAACGGCTTTGTTCCTGCTGTAATTTCACTCCCGATGACACAAACCGTGCAAAAGTCCTACTCACCAAAATTAGCAGCCTTACCTAAATTTGAAGAGGGATATCAACTCATTTCACCATTAAGATTTAGCTTAGACAGTGTATCGGCGTTTGGCAGTAAAGCAATTCTAGAAAAATTGGATCAAGCAATTTTTAAACTGCCCGCGGAAAATCCCATCAGAGAAAATTTCACCCTTGAGGCAACCTTATTGGACTCTATTGCAAATCTAGCCAATTGGGATACTACAATTGTTCAAGTTAGTGGCAAGGTGGATAGGTATTCTGATGTTACTTTTGTGTTGCCAATTACATTGATCGATACGCCGGAAAATGTTCTTGTTAGCCTTTCTCCTAGGCAAGTGAAAATTAAATTCGCTGCACCTTTGAGCTCGCTTCGTTCTATTGATGAAACTAAGCTACTTGCAGAAGCAGTTTTTGAGAAAACGTCATCGGGCCAGCTTTCAGTTTATGTGACCGGGTTGCCTAAAACGGCTAAGAAACTAACCATATCCCCGCCAACCGTTTCCTATTTAACTGTAGAATGAAACATTACGCACTTACAGGTGGTATTGGGAGTGGTAAGTCTACCGTTTTATCCCTGTTTAAAGAAATGGGAGTACCCACTTTTTCCGCCGATGATTCTGCCAAGCATGCCATGCAGCATAACCCAGATGTAAGGAAAAAAATCACAGCCCTTTTTGGTGATGTGGCCTTTAAAGACGGCAAACTGAATAGAGCGTTTCTTGCCGAGCAGGTTTTTAAAGACAAAGCAAAATTGGAGGCACTAAATGCCGTAGTGCATCCGGCTGCAAATAGTGCTTATACACAGTGGCAAGAGGCACAGAATGCGCCTTATACCATGTATGAGTTTCCTATTGTTTTTGAATTAAATGCGCAAGACAGGTTTGATGGCATTATTTTGGTGACGGCTAACGAAAAAGAACGCATTAAGCGTGTTGAAGTTAGAGATCAGGTAGGGGAAGATGCTGTTCGTGCGCGTATGCAAAACCAATGGACAGACGAACAAAAAATACCAGTTGCTGATTTTGTTATTGAAAATATAGACCTTAGCAGCACAGCAGCTCAAGTTAAAGCATTGCATCAACGGTTGCTAAAACTGTCAAATTGATGAAAAAAAATCTATTTACTGTTCTCGTTGTTTTTATGGGACTATCTCTAATAGGTATAATCATTGTGCAAACATTTTGGATTCAGACGAATCTCAATAATCGTGACCGTCAATTTTCTTTAGGGGTTAATAATGCTTTGGCATCTGTTTCAGATCAAATTAAAGAACGTGAACTGCGTGACTACATAGTGGCTACCCAAAAATTAATGGATAGTATTGGTTCGCCAAAAGAGTCGCAGCTTACAGATGTTTTTCAATACATTGACCGCACCACAGAGGAAAATAAAACGTTATTAGTATCTAGTGGGATTATTGAAGATACCTATGGCATTTTTCCAAACTTGTACGATCCTGCTTCCTCAGATTCTACTCCTATTTTAGACTATCGAAGCATAAAGGCAACGACAGTTATAGAACAAGATGTCGAAGGTACTATTAATCGTATGTCCCCTACAGAGCGCATGCAGCGTATTGAGCGGTTGTCATCTATGGACAAGGCGAAATACGAAGGTATTTTTATGGATATTGCTGCAAATAAGCCCGTTGAAAAGCGTGTCAGCACTTTTGAATTAGAACTTTTACTTGGACAAGAATTATTGCTACGTGATATTGACGCGGGTTTTGAATTTCGCGTTTTTGAGGGGAATCGCATGTCTGGTCTTGGAACAGATTTATTTCTACAAAATATCAATAATACCATTTATAAAACACCACTTTTTGTAGACGTTAACGGGGATAGCAGCTATGAGCTAAGATTGGTTTTTCCTGAGAAAGGTGCTTTTATACGGTCCTCAGTTACGAATTCCATTGCGCTTTCTGTATTTTTTACATTGGTTTTAATAGGGGTGTTTACCATAACATTGTTACAAGCCTTTAAGCAAAAGAAAATCTCTGATATCAAATCGGACTTTATTAATAACATGACGCATGAGTTTAAAACACCAATTGCGACTATTCAATTGGCGTTGGATGCCCTTGGTACCCCAGCTGTAGCCAAACAGCCCAATAAGGTCACACAGTACCTTGGGCTAATACGTGACGAGAGCAGACGTATGAATACGCAGGTAGAAAATGTATTGCAAATTTCTAGGTTGGATAGACAAGAACTCGAGTTGACAACTTCCGAGATAGATCCCCACACCCCCATTAAAACAGCTATCGAACACGTTCGCTTGCTCATAGACCAAAATGAGGGAATCCTTCGTGCTACACTTGATCCAATGCAAGTCAAAATTCCTATGTCCGAATCACATATGACAAATGTTTGGGTAAACTTACTTGAAAACGCAATTAAGTATTCGAAGGGTCAAGTAGAAATTGACGTTTCCACTACTATTTCTGAAAATGCAATTGTTGTCAAAATACAAGATCAAGGAATTGGAATGAGCAGTAATGTTAAACGAAAGGTGTTCGATCGATTTTATAGAGAAGAATCTGGAAATATTCACAACGTAAAAGGACATGGACTAGGTTTGTCTTACGTAAAGCGCATTGTAGAACTTCACAATGGCACGATTTCTGTTGTTAGTCAACTCAAAAAAGGAAGTACTTTCACGGTACGTTTTCCATTAAAACACACATTATGATAGCTGCTAAGAAAAAAATTCTTTTAGTTGAAGATGATCAAAATTTTGGCACCATACTTCGCGACTACTTGGAGCTTCACGGCTATGAAGTTGTTTTGGCAAGAAATGGAGTAGAGGGCGGTGAAAAGTTTGGTAAAGAAGAGTTTTCCATTTGCTTGCTTGACGTGATGATGCCTTACAAAGATGGTTTTACTTTAGCCAAAGAAATTCGAAAATCTGACACTACGATTCCAATAATATTTCTCACCGCGAAATCCATGAAAGATGACGTCATAAAAGGATATAACTTGGGTGCCGATGATTATCTCACGAAGCCATTTGACTCCGATGTATTATTGCTTAAAATGAAAGCTATGTTTGAACGCATGGAACAAAATGTAGTCAATCTTGATAAGGCAAAACATCTGTTTACAATTGGTAAATTCAAGTTTAATGCGAAACTACGTGAGCTTACGCATGACGCAACCCCAGTGGTGAAGTTATCTCCCAAAGAAGGGGCGCTACTGCAACTGTTGGCATTGCATCAAAACGATTTGATGCCGAGAGAATTAGCGCTTAAGAAAATTTGGAGAGATGATACCTATTTTACTTCACGGTCCATGGATGTATACATTGCCAAGCTGCGCAAACACCTTAAAGCAGATCCATCAATAGTGATTAGCAATATTCACGGCGAGGGATTTCGTATGTCGGTTTCTTAAGTTGCCCTTGGGTGATAGCGTGTTACGGCATCTCTTAAGTGCTGTTGGCTCATATGAATATAACGTTCTGTAGTGGTGATGCTTGCGTGTCCCATCATATGTTGTACTAATTGGATGTCTGCGCCATTTTCTACCAAATGAGTAGCAAACGAATGGCGTAAAGTATGCGGGCTGATTTTCTTTTTGATATCGGCGCGTAATGCTGCTTTTTTCACAATAGTAAACACCATATTTCGGGAAAGTTCTTTTCCACGATTGTTTAAAAACACCCTGTCTTCGTATCCTTTGACTGTTTTTTTTAGCGCATAATTTTTATTAAAATCAGCAATAAGACTTGAGGTGCTTTCTGCTACAGGTACCCAGCGCAGTTTATCGCCTTTTCCACGAACGCGAATCAGCCCTTTTTCAATAAAAAAGTCTGACTTGTTAAGCTTGATAAGCTCGCTTACGCGAAGTCCACAACTGTATAGCAGTTCAAGCATACATCGATTCCTAAACGCATGTTTAGCTTCGCTGTCAATTCCTGCAATGAGCGCATCAACTTCCTGCAATGCTAATGTATCTGGAAAAGTTTTACGAATTTTTGGTAATTCTAAGAGTTGCGTGGGGTTGTCATCGCGATACCCTTCGAGTTGTAAAAACATAAAAAAGCCCTTAAGCCCTGAGACAATTCTGGACTGTGTGGAGGGCTTCACTTCTTTTGAAAGTTGAAAAACAAAATTTTTGAGTGTGTCCGCCTGCAACGTGATTGGGTTCTTCTCTTTTTTTAATGTGTTGCAATAGCTCACCAATCTGTTTACATCAAATTGATAACTATCAATGGTGTTCTCCGATAACCCTAGTTCTAAGCGAAGGTAAAATGAGTAAGCTTCTATGGCTTTTTTCCATTGCATATCCAAAAATACATATTGATTCCCAAGAGTTTCTTAGTTTTGAACAAATTTTAATATGGAGCTTACCATCATTAACGGACCAAATCTAAACTTACTGGGTAAACGCGAACCCGAAATTTACGGTTCACTAGGCTTTGAAGCCTACTTGGATACGCTCAAAAAGCAATTTCCGGCGTGTACGTTTCACTATGTACAATCAAATATAGAAGGAGAGCTGATAGACGCACTTCATAAATTTGGATTTTCAGGAGATGGGATTATTTTAAATGCCGGGGCTTACACGCACACTTCTGTTGGGATTGGTGACGCCATAAAAGCAATAGTGACACCAGTGATTGAGGTGCATATTTCCAACACCTTTGCGCGCGAGGACTTTCGACATACTTCTTATATAACTCCGAACGCAAATGGACTTATTTTAGGCCTTGGACTTGATGTGTATCGATTGGCTGTCGAGAGTTACCGTAAATATAAAGACTAAACGGGGCGGTGTTTTTCACCATTCGCCATGCTTCTAAAGATCAACCAATCCACGAGCTTGTCTGGAAGGTAATAGGCCAATAATTTAAAAACCATTCGATTACGGTGAACGATATACCTTGATTTGGGGTGTTTTTTAGTGAGACATTTTAATATAAGGTTGGAGATTTTCGAAACAGGCAGTGCTGATTTTTCGGAATTTTCAATCATTTTATTTGCTTTTTGAAGAATGTCATAGTAGTCTGTATCTGCATATTTATCCATTACATTTAGGTTTTTTTGCCAAATAGCTGTTTTGATTGGACCCGGTTCTATGGCAATGACTTTAATTCCGTACCTGTGGAGCTCTCTCCGGTACACATCTGTCATACTTTCTAATGCATGTTTTGAAATAGAGTAAGCTCCGTTAAATGGAGAATTAAACAAACCTGAAACAGAGCTAATATTGATGATTCTGCCAGGAATTTTTTTATAACTTGGTTTAGCTCCCAGCAGCGGTAGGAATAGATTCGTGATACGTCTAACGGCTTTAAGATTTACGTCAAGTTGCCTTTCAAAATCATCTTCAGAGAGATACTCCATGGGGCCGGGGACAGCTATACCCGCATTATTGATAAGCGCGTGCAATGAAGTACAATGCTCAAAAACAACTTTAGACGCTTTAACTACTGCATCATGGTCTTGTACATCAAACAGTAGGGGTGTAAATCGGTCTGGATAGGTTTCGGATAGTTTCTTCGCGTCTTCTGCTTTGCGAATACTACCAAATATATGATAGCCTTTGCTGTGTAACAAACGCAACGCGTCGAGTCCAATTCCAGAAGACACACCGGTTATAACAATATATTTACTTACTATCAATGAATCAGATATCGAGATGCAAAATACAAATTAGGAATCAATAATTTGCTTCACATGATGCTCAATGTGCTCTAAATAATCAGTTATTAGAAAAAGTAAATTTGTTGTTTTTTGATTGGGTAGCTTCGCTTGTATTTGTAAGGTTTTTTCGTTCTGTTGCTTTATAATATGTATGATTTGCCTGTTTAGACCCACCCATAGCATGATGAGATCTTTTGGTTCTGCGCGTTGGTAATCGTTGATAAGTACAAGGTCATCTTGCTCATAATCAATAATCTGATACGGACTTGGTTTAATGTGAATTTCGGAAAATCGCCTTAAGTTATAACGTGCAGAGTCAATCAAATGTCCTAAAATTTCTTTTTTCGACCATTGTGTAGGTTTTGGTTTTGCTGCCAGTTTTTGCCTGTGAGTCGCGTTCAAATAAACTTCTCCATTAGTTAAAAGCTGATTGAGTCTAGAAATTGCACTATTCATGATTGTAAGTTTTGAGGTTAACTAACAATATAGATACAAAAAATTAAAAAGCAACCGTAAGGCTGCTTTTCAAAATCAGTATGATGTAATTTTATAAATGAATGACCTCTTCATAAGCGTCTGCTACGGCCTCCATCATAGCCTCACTCATGGTAGGGTGTGGATGAACCGCCTTAAGAACTTCTTGTCCGGTTGTTTCCAATTTACGACCTAGAACCGCTTCGGCAATCATATCGGTAACCCCTGCACCAATCATATGACAACCTAGCCACTCACCATATTTGGCATCAAAAATAACTTTTATAAACCCGTCGGTAGTACCGCTTGCTTGCGCCTTTCCAGATGCAGAGAATGGAAATTTACCAACCTTAATATCGTAACCGTGTTCTTTGGCTTGTGCTTCAGTAAGCCCTACAGAAGCAATTTCTGGGCTACTATATGTACATCCAGGAATATTGCCGTAGTCTAATGCCTCAACATGATGACCAGCAATTTTTTCCACACATAAAATACCTTCAGCCGATGCCACATGAGCCAACGCCTGACCCGCTGTGATATCACCAATAGCATAGTACCCAGGGATATTGGTTTGGTAATAGTCGTTGACCAAAATTTTATCTCTATCTGTGGCTATGCCTACTTCCTCTAGTCCAATATTTTCAATGTTGGTTTTAATTCCTACAGCAGAAAGCACCACATCCGCTTTGATTTCCTCTTCCCCTTTTTTGGTTTTTACCGTGGCCGTAACCCCTTTACCAGAAGTATCAACTGCTGTAACTTCAGCATTTGTCAAAACGTTAATGCCTGCCTTTTTGAACGAGCGCTCCATTTGCTTAGAAATTTCCTCATCCTCAACGGGCACAATGCGTGGCATATATTCAACAAGTGTAACTTCGGTACCCATAGCGTTATAGAAATAGGCAAATTCAACGCCAATGGCTCCCGAACCCACGACAACAAGTTTTTTAGGTTGTTTGTCTAAGGTCATGGCTTTTCGGTAGCCGATAACTTTTTCACCATCTTGAGGTAAGCTTGGTAATTCGCGAGAGCGAGCTCCTGTAGCCACAATAATATGTTGAGCTGAAAGCTCTTGTTCGCTGCCATCTTCGGCTTTGACGTGCACTTTTTTTCCAGGAAGCAGTGAGCCGTGTCCCGAAATCACATCAATTTTGTTCTTTTTCATCAAGAACTGAACGCCCTTGCTCATTGTTTCAGCCACAGAACGACTTCTATTCACAACTGCGTCAAAATCTTTGTCGTATTCTTTTATGGTTAGGCCGTAATCTTCAGCGTGTTGGAGGTATTCAAATACTTGTGCCGATTTAATTAAAGCTTTTGTTGGGATGCAGCCCCAATTAAGACATACACCTCCAAGGCTTTCTTTTTCAATAACGGCAGTTTTAAATCCTAACTGAGAAGCGCGAATAGCGGTTACATATCCTCCAGGTCCGCTCCCCAAAACAATTATATCGTATTGACTCATATGGAAAAGTTTGAGCAAAAATACGAAACGATAGTCTATTCCAATTAGCTATTTGTTGTTTTTCTGCTCAGCGCCAAAATCTAATGCAACAGAATTTACGCAATAGCGCAAACCTGTATTTGTAGGGCCGTCGTTGAACACATGCCCCAAATGTCCGTCGCAAGTGTTGCAGATAATTTCGGTACGAATCATACCAAGGGAACTATCTTTTTCGTAACGAATTTTCCCTTCAATGGCATTGTCAAAACTTGGCCATCCACAATCACTTCTAAATTTAGATTGGCTTTCAAAAAGGGGTTCTTTGCAAGCCATACAGCTGTAAACTCCTGTTTCAAAATGAAGGTTGTATTCTCCCGTATGTGGATACTCAGTTCCTTTTTCGCGTAAAATGCGAAAGGCTTCTGGGCTTAGTTTGTCCTTCCAATAATCATTGGTCTTTTTCATATCAGTTGTTGTTTTTATCGAGTTTTTTTCAGGTTGCTGTCCACAGGCAATAAATGTTGTGAGCAGGATTAAAAGAAGTATTGATGAGATATTTTTCATAGTTATTTTATAAAAGATTTGATGTGTTGCATGACACCATCATCACGAAGTATTCTTCGGTGCCCAAGCCCCTTAGTTTTTATAACCGTAGCATTTGGATGATGTTTGGCAATAGTATATGAGCAATCCACACTTACATCATAATCTTCCTCGTCATGAATTAAAAGCGTAGGCGTTTGAAGTTTTTGAACAGATATATATGGAGAAAAGTCATCTATAACTACATTAAATTTTTGCTCAAAATAGTCAATCATTTGTTTTAAAATTTTTGTACTCAAATCTACTGATGCTATAAAATCAGCAAAAATCGTGCGCATGTTATCGGCTGCGCCAATTGTTACTATTTTTTTTGCTCTACTCTCCATTTTACAGTAGTTAAAAATGGCCATAGCTCCGAAAGAATGTCCAATAAAATAATCAAAACTACTTTCAGCATTGTCTAAGTGTGAAATTGCAGCAATCATTTGCACCATATTGGTCAATTTACCTTCTGATTTTCCATGTGCTGGGGCATCATAAGTAACCACGTGATAACCTTCTTTGTGCAAAGATTCTGCTATGTAATATAACTGCATGCCTCTTCCGCTCCAGCCGTGTGTTAAGAGTACTTTTTTACCCGTGTTTTTCCAAGTAAAAGTGGCAATTTTTTTTTCAATACTCGGAATATATTCCATTTTATGCACACAGCCTTCCAAGGCTTTTAGTTCCTTTTCTGGCACTTTAAATTTTAGTGGTTTTGAAAAGATATAAGCTGCAGATCGCATGGCCAAAAACGGAGAAACCAGTTCTAAGCCCCTGAACGTGAGTCGTAACCAAGCAGGAATGCGGAATCCTTGTTGATGCTTATTTTTCTTTTTCATTAGAGCAAAGGTAGCCCACAGTTTTTTATGTTTAAAACTATTTTGTTTATTTGAGCAAACAATCAGTATGCCATCACACAAAAAGGGCGATAAAAAACTGCTACGTGCTTGGGCCTCTTACGACTGGGCAAATTCGGTTTATTTTCTTGTGATTACATCAACTATTTTCCCGTTGTACTATGGGTACATCTGCGGCAATCAGACACACTTGGAGATCTTTGGCATGCAAATAAAAAATACCGCCTTAATAAGCTACGTAACTGCGTTGGCGTTTGTAGTGATTGCTTTGTGGTCTCCTATTTTATCTGGAATTGCGGATTATATGGGTAACAAAAAGCGCTTTATGCAATTTTACTGTTATTTAGGCGCAGCTTCTTGTATTGGGTTGTATTGGTTTGATATTCAAAATATTTACTGGGGCTTATTCTTTTATTTTTTAGCATTGGTTGGCGCTTGGTCAAGTTTGGTTTTTTACAATTCCTATTTACCTGATATTGCCTTTCCTGACCAACAAAATCGGATTAGCGCACGTGGCTTTGCTTTAGGGTATATTGGTAGTGTATTGTTGCTTCTTGTAAATCTTTTTATGGTACTAAAGCCTGAGGCATTTGGTATTGCAGGCGATGGGGGTGATGCCTCGCTCCAAGCCATGCGATATTCATTTATTTCGGTTGGCATATGGTGGTTCTCGTTTAGTCATATAGCCTTCTACCATTTGCCACAGGGTAATAAAGATAAAATATACACTAAAGATATTTTTTTTAATGGGTATCGTGAAATTAAGTCAGTTTGGAAAAGTTTAAAAAATCTAAATTTTTTAAAGCGTTATTTAGGTGCATTTTTCGTCTTTAGCATGGCGTTGCAAACTGTTATGTTGGTGGCAGCCTATTTTGGCGAGCAGGAAATTTCGTGGGCGGCAGAAGAAAAAACAGCGGGCTTGATTATAAGTATTTTGCTCATTCAGGTAATAGCCATTTTTGGGGCGTTGATGTCATCAAAATTGGCAAACCGTTGGGGCAATATTAAAACGCTAATTTTACTCAACGTCATTTGGGTAAGCCTTTGTGTAACTGCTTATTTCATCTATGAGCCTATTGAGTTTTATATAGTAGCTGGTTTTGTAGGGCTTTGCATGGGCGGTGTTCAATCGGTCGCACGTTCTACGTACTCGCAACTTATTCCAAAAACACTTGATACTACTTCTTATTTTAGCTTTTATGACGTTGCAGAAAAAGTAGGGATTGTTATTGGAATGTTTATGTACGCTACCGTTGACCAAATTACAGGAAGCATGCGCAGTGCCATTTTATTTTTTATTGCCTTTTTTCTACTTGGAGCCATATTGCTTATTCGTTTAGAGCGAATGAATAAGCAGGTATTATAAAAAATCATCTCTTGGAAACGTCGCCAGAACCAATGATTTTCTTTTCGATGGTAACTACAGATTTATTGATCTGAATATCTCCTGACCCAATAATTTTAGCATTTAATTTTTATTTGGCATTGCATTCTATATCACCCGAGCCAATAACTTTAGCATTACAAGTATTTGCCACAAGTCCGTATCCTTCAATGTCACCAGAGCCAGTTACAGTTGCCTCAAAAATATCTGTTTTGCCTGTGACAGTAATATCTCCAGATCCATTGATCGTAGCTTTCACTTCGTTAGCTGATACATCTATGTACATATCACCAGATCCATTGATTTGTAGTTTTATCTCATTACTTTTTAGTGTCTGGGTTCCTTTCACTTCTCCAGAGCCATTAAGTGAAATCTTGTTTACCTCCTGAATTGGAACGGTTACTAAAATTTGGTTGCCTTTGGACGGACGAAGTTCAGTTCGATCTTTGGACTTGATTCTAAGTGCGCCGTTGACAACACGTACTTCAATGTACTTGATCAAGTTATCTTCTGCCTATAATATAATGTCTCCTTCTTTCCCCTCTACTAAAACGACATCAATGTTGCCGTCAATACTTATTTTTTCGTAAACACCTACCTCACGATTTTCTTGTGTTACATTTCCATTTCCTTTTATTTTTTCCCCCCATTGTGCATGAGTAGGAACAGCGAAAAATAAAAGAAGTATACCGATAAAAATATGTGTTAATTTCATGTGTATTTGTTTTGGGTTCGTATCATGTTAACGATTTTTGACATGCTTTGTTACAATGGCACGACGTTTGAATTGTAATGGGTGAAGAAAAAATTGCCTTTATTGTGAATGCTTTATATGATAAAGCAGACAAAATGGCACACCTATATATTATGTCTAGAACAAAGATTTTATCCCTAGAAAACCTCTTACCTCAGGATTTGGAAGATGAGGCGGACTTAATTCCGTTGATGACCACCGATGACGAAGAGGCCATACAAAAGGAACCCATCCCTGAAGAATTACCCATACTCCCATTAAAAAACACGGTGTTATTCCCAGGTGTAGTCATTCCTATAACTGCGAGTCGGGATAGATCAATAAAATTAATAAAGGCCGTTAATAGCGGAAATAAATTACTCGGCGTAGTTGCGCAACAAAAGGGAGAAACCAAATTGCCCTCTCCAGACGATTTATTCCAAAAAGGGACTTTGGCAAAAGTACTTCGTGTTTTAAAGATGCCCGACGGAAATACAACCATTATTTTACAAGGCAAAAAAAGATTTGAGACGCTTGAATTTTTGTCCGAACAACCTTATTTAATTGCCAAAGTGGCTAACTTGGAAGAAATTCGCCCCGAAGATGCTGATCCTAATTTCTCAGCTATTATTGATTCAATTCGCGATTTGGCTTTAAAAATAATTGCACAGAATCCAGAAATTCCATCTGAGGCATCATTTGCCATTAAGAATATTCAAAGCAATGCGTTTTTGGTCAACTTTGTTTCATCTAATATGGATATGACCGTTGCCGAAAAACAAGATATTTTAGAACAAGATAACTTGGAACAGCGCGCTTTGATGTGTTTAAAACAAATGAATGTTGAGTACCAAAAGCTATCACTTAAAAATGATATTCAAACAAAAGTACGTCATGATTTAGATCAGCAACAGCGCGAATATTTCTTGCATCAGCAGATGAAAACTATTCAAGAAGAATTGGGGGGTGTCTCGTATGATGAAGAAGTACATGAAATGCGTGAACGCTCTAAGACGAAGACGTGGGACGATAAAGTCGCCAAGCATTTTAATAAGGAATTGGCAAAACTTGAACGCATGAATCCTCAAGTGGCTGAATATTCTGTGCAACGCAATTATCTAGATTTATATTTGGATCTACCGTGGAACACATTTTCAAAAGATTTGTTTGATTTAAACCGAGCACAAAAGATTTTAGATCGCGATCATTTTGGATTGGATAAAGTCAAGCAGCGCATTATTGAGCATTTGGCAGTCCTCAAATTACGAAATGATATGAAATCGCCGATTTTATGTTTGGTTGGGCCACCTGGTGTTGGGAAAACTTCTTTGGGTAAATCAATCGCAGAAGCACTAGGAAGAAAATATGTTCGTATTTCTTTAGGAGGTATGCGTGATGAGGCTGAGATACGCGGTCACCGAAAAACTTATATTGGTGCTATGCCGGGTCGGGTAGTGCAAAGTATTAAAAAAGCAACTACATCAAACCCTGTTTTTGTATTGGATGAGCTGGATAAACTTGCTGAAAGCGCACATGGAGATCCTTCTTCAGCTATGCTTGAAGTACTTGATCCTGAGCAAAATACTGATTTTTATGACAATTATTTGGAAACGGGATACGACCTTTCAAAGGTGATGTTTATCGCAACAGCTAATTCCTTGTCTACCATACAACCTGCCCTTCGTGATCGAATGGAAATTATCGAGGTTTCTGGTTATACAGTTGAAGAGAAAGTACAAATAGGATTACGTTACTTGCTGCCAAAACAAGTAGCTGAGCACGGGCTAGAAAAGGCGGCCGTAAAACTCCCTAAAGCCACGATGCAACAGTTGGTTTCTGGCTACACGCGAGAGTCGGGTGTACGCGGATTGGATAAGCAAATTGCCAAAATAGTACGTCATTATGCAATGCTTGAGGCAAAAGATACGCCTCGTGAAACTAAGCTAGAAGTAGCTGAATTAGAGGCTGTTTTAGGTCCAGCCAAATTACTTCGTGACTCTTACGAAAACAACAACGTTGCTGGGGTGGTTACTGGATTGGCTTGGACTCGTGTTGGCGGAGATATTTTGTTTATTGAGTCCTTAATCAGTAAAGGAAACGGTGCACTGTCTATTACTGGAAATTTAGGCAAAGTAATGAAAGAATCAGCAACTATATCCTTGCAATACATCAAGGCACATGCCGATGAATTAGGCATTGAGCCTGACTTTTTTGGAAAGCACAATTTCCATATCCATGTACCTGAAGGGGCCACACCTAAAGATGGACCAAGCGCAGGAATTACCATGATAACATCTTTGGTGTCAAGTATTTTACAACGAAAAGTAAAAAACCGTGTTGCTATGACGGGTGAAATTACACTCCGCGGAAAAGTATTACCTGTGGGAGGTATAAAAGAAAAGATTTTGGCCGCTAAGCGCGCCAACATCAAAGAGATTATTTTAAGTGATAAAAATCAAGCGGACATAGGCGAAATACCTGAACGGTACTTAAAAGGGTTGAGGTTTCATTATGTCTCTTCTATTGATGAGGTATTGTCAATTGCGATTACGAAACAACGTGTCTCGGGTACGAAAAAAGCGTAACTTTCGTTTTTAATACGAATGAGAAGGCTTTTAGTTTCCTATTTCTTGATATTTTCTTCTGCGATAATTGCGCAAATCGGTGGCGATGCTACGTATCGATTTTTGGAACTTTCTTCCTCACCGCGGCAACTGGCTCTTGGAAACCCGATTACATTACACGATTCTGATATTAGTACTACACTTGCAAACCCAGCGACTATTTATGGCGAACATGGTGGGCAGTTAATGATAAATTACGAACCTTATTTTGATAGTATTCATAGTGGATCGGCTGCTTATGCACATACAATCAACAGAGCAAAAGCATTGGTTTTTGACATTAAATACATCCATTATGGTACTTTTGAAGGTGCAGATGAACTTGGAAACCCTACATCAGATTTTAGCGGTAGTGAGGTAGCTCTTGGTTTAGCCTCATCACATTATTTTTTACGTCCCAATCT
This sequence comes from Flavobacteriales bacterium, assembly GCA_003331305.1. Taxonomy (GTDB): domain Bacteria; phylum Bacteroidota; class Bacteroidia; order Flavobacteriales; family Flavobacteriaceae; genus UBA7446. Next base: position 79,867 of record QOQB01000005.1, read on the forward strand.
GTATGTAGGCGCACGATTACGGTACATACTTTCTAATTTAGATACCTATACTTCCTCTGGCATTACGGGGGATATTGGCTTGTATTACAGCCCTATTGGAAACCCATTACGCATAGCTTTGGTTTATCAACATTTAGGAAAGCAACTTACTGCTTATGAAGATGTGTATGAGCCTTTACCTGCAAATTTAATCTTTGGTTTTTCTAGCGCCCTAGAGCATTTACCGCTACGTTGGCATGTGTCCTTGCATCACCTAAACAAATGGCCACTGCTTTTTGAAAACCCTGAGGAAACCACTACAGACCTTGTCGGAAATAGGACACAGCAAAATTCGGGATTGATTAAAAAAGTGCTTCGTCACGCTACTTTTGGAGTGGAAGTTTTTCCCGATGGCTTGTTTTCAATACGCTTGGGATATCATGCGCAGCGCGCAGCAGAATTACGTATTTTAGAGGTGCGTAATTTTTCAGGCTTGTCTTTTGGTGTGGGTATGCAATTGAGACGTTTGCGCTTTCAGCTAAGTCACGCCCGATACAACGTTGCTGGAAATCGTACCTTTTTGGGACTAACCTTAGAGCCGAAAAAATGAAAAAATCATTCATTATTGCCATAGATGGCGCATCTTCAACTGGAAAAAGTACCTTAGCTAAAGGGTTAGCAAAGGAATTGGATTTTGTATATGTCGATTCAGGTGCCATGTATCGTGGCATAACCTTATACGCACAGCAATTAGGCTGGCTCACCACTACTCATTTTGATAAGGAGGAGTTAATAGCCCATCTAGATGATATTCAACTCACATTTGCAAACAACATACTACTGCTTAACGGCAAAGATGTAAGCATTGAAATAAGAACAATGTCCGTTTCAAATGGAGTAAGCCAAGTGGCAACTATTTCTGCTGTGCGTGCCTTTTTGGTAGCACAACAACGCACCATTGGAATAAAACATAATGTTGTAATGGATGGTCGTGATATTGGCACGGTGGTTTTTCCACATGCCGATGTTAAATTATTTTTAACCGCCGACGCCAACATTCGCGCACAACGCCGTTTCGATGAACTTAAACCCGTTGACCCAAGCGCTACGTTTGATGCAATTTTGGAAAACATTACACAGCGCGACCACTTAGACAGCACGCGCGCAGACTCTCCATTGATGCAAGCCACAGATGCGATTGCAATAAATGCTTCTGATTATGGTATTCGAGCACTACAAAAATATGTGCTGAAGTTGGTGAAAAAACAGATGGGGTCTTAGTTTTTTTGGCAACCTTTTGCCTGTATACATAAAAATAGTACATTTGCGCACCTCATGAGAAGCGCTTTAGAGTAATATCAAGAGAAAATAAACATTAATCCTTCTGCACGGCAGCGCTTTTACTCAGCTTCGCAGGATACAAACAATCGCAGCATGTCTGACGAAAACCAACCCATAGAAGAAACAACAGAAGAAGTTGTTTCTACCCAAATATCTACTGAGGAAACACCATCCGAAACAGTAGAAACTCCACAAGAAGATAGTACACCGACCGTTTCACCCGAAGAATTTTTAGCCAATTTTGACTGGCAAAATTATGAAGAGGGTATTGAAGCTGTTGAAGATGGTAAGCTCAAAGAATTTGAAACACTTGTTGCTGAGAATTTTGTTGACACCCAAGGATCTGATGTGGTTCAAGGAAAAGTAATCCACATGACAGATCGCGAGGCGATCATTGATATTAACGCCAAATCTGAAGGCGTAATTTCTCTCAACGAGTTCCGTTACAACCCCGACCTAAAAGTAGGAGATACGGTGGAAGTAATGATTGACACTCGCGAAGACAAAACAGGACAACTTATTTTATCGCACCGTAAGGCTCGTACCATCATGGCATGGGATCGAGTAAATGCTGCCCACGACACACAAGAAGTGGTAACAGGATTTGTTAAGTGTCGTACTAAAGGTGGAATGATTGTCGATGTATTCGGAATTGAGGCATTCTTACCTGGTTCCCAAATTGATGTAAAGCCTATTCGTGATTACGATCAGTACGTGAACAAAAACATGGAATTTAAGATTGTTAAAATCAACCATGAATTTAAAAACGTAGTCGTGTCGCACAAAGCGCTTATTGAGGCGGATATCGAAGAACAAAAGAAAGAAATCATTGCGCAGCTTGAAAAAGGCCAAGTGCTTGAAGGTACAGTGAAAAACATCACATCCTATGGTGTATTTATTGATCTTGGAGGTGTTGATGGTTTGGTACATATTACCGATCTATCTTGGAATCGCATTAATCACCCAAGTGAAATTTTGGAAGTGGAGCAGCAGCTTAATGTTGTTATCCTTGACTTTGATGATGACAAGTCACGTATCCAATTAGGAGTAAAACAGCTTACACAGCACCCATGGGAAGCTATTGGCGACACCATGAATGAAGGAGATAAGACAAAGGGTAAGGTAACTGTTATCGCTGATTACGGTGCTTTTGTTGAAGTAGCACCAGGCGTAGAGGGACTTGTTCACGTTTCTGAAATGTCATGGAGTACGCATTTGCGTTCTGCACAAGACTTTGTAAAAGTTGGTGATGAGGTTGAAACAGTAATCCTTAACCTTGATCGTGAACAACGTAAAATGTCACTGGGAATTAAACAACTTACGCAAGATCCATGGACAGATATTACGATTAAATATCCATTAGGTTCAAAGCACACCGGAATAGTACGTAATTACACCAATTTTGGTGTTTTTGTTGAACTTGAAGAAGGTATCGACGGGCTGATTTACATCTCTGATCTATCATGGACAAAGAAAGTAAAACATCCGTCGGAGGTAGTTACCGTTGGTCAAGAGTTAGATGTCATTGTTCTTGAACTTGATGTAGAAGGACGTAAACTAAGTCTTGGACACAAACAAACAACCGATAATCCTTGGGAAAAATATGCCAAAGACTATGCTGAGGGCAGTGTTCACGAACTTGCACTAACAGAAATTGTTGATAAGGGAGCCACCATTGTACTAAACGAAGATATCACAGCATTTGTGCCAGGTCGTCATTTAGATAAGCAAGATGGTACAAAACTCGCTAAGGGTGAATCTGCAGAGTTTAAAGTAATTGAGTTTAACAAAGACTTTAAGCGAGTAGTGATGTCTCACGCTGCAGTGTATAAAGGCGTTGAGGCAGATAATGTCAAAAAATCTCGTCGTAAAATGGCAGATAATGCTGAAAAATCCACACTCGGTGATTTGGATGCATTGGCTAATCTAAAACGCAAGATGGATGACGATGCTTAATCCAAGCCTATAAAACCAAAACAAAAGGAGCGTTAATCGCTCCTTTTTTTATGCAATATTTTTGGCTATAAAGTCGCCAACGTCACTTGTAGAATAATTTCCTTCTGGAAAAACTTCAGGAGTACAAACACCCTGAGCGAGTGCCAAATCCACTGCTGTAGTAATAGCCTTTGCTTCATCATCCATATCAAAATGTGTTAGCATCATGCCTGCTGATAGAATCATGGCAATAGGATTTGCAATTCCTTTTCCAGCTCCTTGTGGGAAAGAGCCGTGTATAGGCTCAAAAAGCGCATGCCTCGCCCCAACTGAAGCCGATGGCAATAATCCGATAGACCCTCCAATCACACTTCCTTCATCGGATATAATATCACCAAAAAGATTACTGGTTAGAATTACATCAAACTGATTTGGTGCTAGAATCATTTGCATGGCGGCGTTATCTACAAATAAAAAACGTAGCTCAACATCGTGGTATTCGGATTTGTGCAATTCGGTTACTACTCTGCGCCACAATCTGGAAGATTCCAACACATTAGCTTTGTCAATTAATGTTACACTATTTCTTCTCTTCCTAGCTGCAGTAAATGCCATATGAGAAATACGCTCAATTTCAGCTCTAGTATATTTACACAGATCCGATGCTGTGTTTTGGTCTTCTGATAATGTTTTTTCACCGAAGTAAATCCCTCCAGTAAGTTCACGATACATGACAAAGTCAGTTCCCTGCACACGTTCTTCTTTCAGCGGAGATTGGTGCAGTAAGGCATCAAATGTTTTTACAGGCCTAATGTTGGCAAACAAGCCTAATGCCTTACGAATTGCAAGTAACCCTTGCTCGGGACGTACTTTTGCAGTGGGGTCGTTGTCATATTTTGGGTCGCCGATGGCGCCAAAAAGTACAGCATCACTTTCCAAACTTGCCTCAAGCGTAGCCGCAGGTAGTGGCTCACCTGTTTTATCGATGGCAATAGCGCCCATATCAGCATAGCTATACGTAAATTCGTGTCCAAATTTGACTGCTATGGCATCTAATATTTTTATAGCTTCTTGTACAATTTCTGGTCCAATACCATCTCCAGGAAGTACGGCAATTTGTTTTTTCATGTAATAATGATTGAATATTTTTTAGGAACGATTTTGTTCAAATGCTGTGATCGCTTCTTTTTGGCTTAATAGATAGTCAATATCATCGTAGCCATTTAGCATACACATCTTTTTATAAGCATTGATTTCGAATGAAATAATAATACCAGATTCATCTATGCGAAATTGTTGCGTTTCTAAATCCACTTTGGCTTGTATCGACGGATTACTTTCAATAGCCGTAAAAACCTCTTGTAATTCCTGGGGTGAAACTTGAATAGGCAAGATGCCATTGTTCAGTGCATTGCCTTTAAAAATATCAGCAAAAAAGCTTGATACCACTACACGGAAACCATAATCTGCCAATGCCCATGCTGCGTGTTCACGACTAGAGCCGCATCCAAAATTATTTCCAGCCACTAAAATCGCCCCAGAATATTGAGTGTCGTGTAGTATAAAATCCTTTTTGGGTTGATTGTCGTTGGTAAATCGCCAGTCACGAAACAGGTTTTCGCCGAAGCCTTTACGGTCTGTTGCTTTTAAAAATCTGGCAGGGATAATTTGATCCGTGTCCACATTTTCGATGGTTAGTGGAACCATAGCACTTTCTAAAATCTGAAATTTTTCCATTACTGTTGACTTACATCTACAATTTTACCCGCTACGGCTGCAGCGGCGGCTGTTACAGGACTAGCCAAAAGAGTGCGGGCGCCTTGCCCTTGGCGGCCTTCAAAATTTCGATTTGAAGTAGAAACGCAATAGGCGCCTGCAGGGATTTTGTCGTCGTTCATGGCCAAACAAGCAGAGCAACCCGGTTGGCGCAGCATAAACCCAGCCGACTCAAACACTTTATCAAGACCTTCTGCAACAATTTGTTTTGCTACTTGCTGCGAGCCAGGAACAATCAAGGCCGATACGTCGGGTGATTTTTGTTTTCCTGTAACATAGTTGGCAGCAGCTCTAAAGTCTTCAATTCTGGAGTTGGTACAACTTCCGATAAATACATGGCTTATTGGCATGTTGAGCAGATTGCTTCCGGCCTTGAGTCCCATATAATTTAAAGATTTAATAAAACTTGCATCGTCAGATGTAGGGATTGTTTCCCCAATTTTAATCCCCATTCCTGGATTTGTTCCATATGTGATCATGGGCCGTATATCGGCTGCATCAAAGTGGTGTTCCGAGTCAAAAGCAGCACCTTCATCTGTTGGCAGCGTTTTCCAATAAGCGATTTTTTGTTTTAACGCCTCGTCTTTAGGGGCAAATTCGCGTCCAGAAACGTAATCAAAAGTAGTTTGGTCCGGAGCAATCATACCCCCACGTGCGCCCATCTCAATGCTCATATTACAAACGGTCATGCGCCCTTCCATACTCATTTGCTCAAAAGCGGTTCCCGCAAATTCCACAAAGTGTCCTGTACCCGAATCAGTGCCTAACTTGGAAATGACATATAGAATAATATCTTTTGGCTGAACACTTGGATGTAAGTTGCCAGAAACTGTGACGCGCATACTTTTTGGTTTTGCCACCAATACGCATTGACTGGCAAAAACTTGTGCCACTTGACTGGTTCCAATTCCGAATGCAATAGTGCCAAAGGCGCCGTGCGTAGACGTATGGCTATCCCCACAAACCATAGTCATTCCAGGTTGAGTAACACCTAGCTCTGGACCGATAACGTGAACAATTCCTTGGTAAGGATGCCCCAAACCGTACAGCGTTACACCGTATTTATCGCAGTTTTTTGAAAGCTGAGTTACCTGCTTGCGAGAAAGTGCATCTTGTATAGGTAAATGCTGATTTTCAGTAGGCACATTGTGGTCGGCAGTAGCAACAATTTGATTGGGTCTAAAAAGAGGAATCTCTTTTTCTTCCAGCACACTGAAGGCTTGCGGACTGGTAACTTCGTGGATTAGGTGCTTGTCAATGTACAAGATGTCTGGTCCGTTCTCAACGGATGACACCACGTGACTGTCCCAAACTTTATCGAAAAGTGTTTTTTTCATGTAGATTTAGCTAATTCCAGCAGTTTTTACGATTTCAGGAATATCATCATCAGTAATTTCTTTCTTTTTATCTGCATAGGTTAAAAAGATAGCGTATGCCAAATCAAGATCATCTTTGGTAAGTTCTATACCAATGTTTTTAGCGCGATAGGCTAGTGCAGCCCGTCCGCTGCGAGCTGTGAGTACGATAGATGACGTGTCAACCCCAACATCATGAGGATTGATAATTTCGTACGTTTCACGATTCTTAATGACACCGTCTTGATGGATTCCAGAACTATGCGCAAAAGCATTGGCTCCTACAATGGCTTTGTTAGGCTGCACAATCATTCCCATAGCGTCAGAAACCATTTGACTGGTTTCGGAGAGCATTTGGGTTTGAATATTTGTGTCAAGTCCCATATGGGGGTGTTGGCGCATAATCATCACAACCTCCTCCAACGAGGTGTTACCGGCGCGTTCACCAATACCGTTAATGGTACATTCAATTTGACGGGCACCGTTGACCACTCCAGCTATGGAGTTTGCTGTCGCAAGTCCAAGATCGTTGTGACAATGGCAAGAAAGCGTTGCTTTGTGAATGGAGGGCACATGCTCCATCAAATATTTTATTTTGGCACCGTATTCTTCTGGAAGACAATATCCCGTCGTATCTGGAATATTTAGGACAGTTGCGCCCGCCTGTATCATGGCTTCACAAACTTGCGCCAAATATGCGTTTTCAGTTCTTCCAGCATCCTCAGCATAAAATTCGATGTCTTCCACAAACTTTTTAGCATGCTTAACGGCAGCTACACCTCTTTCAATGATTTTCTCACGTGTAGAGCGAAACTTATGTTGTATGTGCGAATCTGAAGTGCCAATACCTGTGTGAATACGTGCTCGTTTGGCAGGTTTTAGTGCTTCTGCCGCCACTTCAATATCTTTTTGCACAGCGCGTGTCAGCCCACAAACAATAGCATTTTGTACTGTTTTGGCTACGTCACTAACGGCTTCAAAATCTCCGGGAGAGGAAATGGGAAAGCCTGCCTCTATGATGTCAACACCAAGGGTGTCTAGGCGTTTAGCAAGAATCAGCTTTTGTTCTTTGTTTAACTTACAGCCGGGAACTTGTTCGCCGTCACGTAAAGTAGTGTCAAATATTTGAACGTATTCTTTTCCCATCCATTAAAAGGTTAACGACAAAAGTAATTAATTTTAACTATTATGAAAGTGGAAAATGGATACAAAATGGATGCCTCTGTAAATTATAAAAGTATCATTGTGTCTCAATTGCAGGGATGCTATTCCATAGTGCGTCTTTTGGAGGCGGAGCCGTGAACGTTACAGGCTCTTTTAGCGTAGGATGAGTTAGTGTCAGTTTTCTGGCATGCAAATGAATACTGCCACCATTGTTGGGTCTTTTGGCCCCGTATTTTAGGTCGCCTTTTATGGTAAGTCCTTCCGCACTTAGTTGCGATCTTATTTGATGATGTCTCCCTGTTAGCAGCTCAATTTCAACTAAGCTATATCGATCAAATTCTTGTTTTTTGGTATAAATCAGTTCTGCCATTTTGCTATTGGGTACTTCATTTTTATGGGCATACGACTTGTTTTGTGCAGGCTTGCGTACCAAATAATGCTGTAATCGGGTTGGGGTTTCCTTTGGCGCTCCGGTCACCATTGCCCAATATATTTTTTGTGTTGATTTTTCGGCAAACTGCTTGTTTAGACGTGTTAGCGCTTTGGAGGTTTTTGCTAATACCAAAATACCGCTTGTAGGTCGGTCTAGCCTGTGAGGTAAGCCTAAATATACATTTCCTGGCTTTTGGTCACGAAGTTTTATCATGTGCTTACAGTTATCCAATGCGCACAAATCTCCTGTGTGATCGCCTTGAGAAAGCATGCCCGCAGGTTTGTTTATGACCAGCAAGTGATTGTCTTCAAAAAGAATTTCAGGATGCAATTAGTACTGTTCGTCTTTGTTGGGAAAATTGCTAGACTTCACGTCTTTTATATAGTGCTGTACTGCCGCTGTCATTTGATCATATAAATTCATATACCTACGCAAAAAGCGTGGGCTAAATTCAGTGGTAAGTCCAAGCATGTCGTGTAGTACCAATACCTGTCCATCTACGCCATTTCCTGCCCCAATTCCGATAACAGGAATGTTGACTGTTTTAGCTACTTTGGCAGCTAATGCGGCGGGAATTTTTTCCAACACCAATGCAAAACACCCTAATTTCTCAAGAAGTTTGGCATCGTCCAAAAGCTTTTTTGCTTCGGCCTCTTCTCTGGCTCTAACCGTGTATGTTCCAAATTTATATATGGATTGTGGGGTAAGTCCAAGATGACCCATAACAGGAATACCGGCATTTAAAATACGAGTCATGGAATCTTTAATTTCTGCTCCGCCTTCAATTTTTATGGCATGTGCTCCAGCTTCTTTCATGATGCGAATGGAAGAGCGTAAGGCTTCTTTTGGGTCGGACTGATAACTTCCAAAAGGTAGGTCTACCACTACCAAAGCACGCTTTACGGCGCGCACCACAGCCGTGGCGTGATAGAGCATCTGGTCAATAGTAATGGGTAGTGTAGTTTCGTGCCCAGACATCACATTTGACGCTGAATCACCAACTAAAATTACGTCGATATTTGCAGCATCTACTGCTTTTGCCATAGAGTAGTCGTATGAAGTAAGCATGGAAATTTTTTCTCCCGCCTGTTTCATTTCAATAAGCGAGTTTGTTGTTACACGCTTATATGCTTTTTTAGCAGCTGACATAGTTTTCTTTTTGCCAAAAATACACTATTGAACGCATATGTGTGCAATATGACATCCTGTCAGTAAATTCAATTGGCATAATGATTGTCTACTCATTTTAAAATATTATACTAATGAGTAAGATTATCGGAATTGATTTAGGAACAACCAACTCGTGTGTTTCCGTAATGGAAGGTAACGAGCCTGTTGTCATTCCAAACGCAGAGGGAAAGCGTACAACGCCTTCCGTTATTGCTTTTGTTGAAGGTGGTGAAATTAAAGTTGGTGACCCTGCCAAACGTCAAGCGGTTACCAATCCAACAAAAACCATTTCATCTATAAAACGTTTTATGGGGAACAAGTTTTCAGAATCCAAAAACGATGTTGAGCGTGTCCCTTATAAAGTTGTGAAGGGCGATAACGATACACCTCGTGTAGACATTGATGGACGTTTGTATACTGCACAAGAACTTTCTGCTATGGTATTACAAAAGATGAAAAAAACAGCAGAAGACTACCTGGGGCAAACGGTTTCTGAGGCAGTTATCACCGTTCCAGCATATTTTAACGACGCGCAGCGTCAGGCGACAAAAGAAGCAGGAGAAATTTCTGGCTTGAAAGTGCAACGCATTATCAATGAACCCACTGCTGCTGCGTTAGCATATGGATTAGATAAGGGCGGTTCTGACAAGAAAATTGCCGTGTATGACCTTGGTGGCGGTACATTTGATATTTCTGTACTCGAGCTTGGCGATGGCGTTTTTGAAGTACTTGCCACAAACGGCGATACACACTTGGGCGGAGACGATTTTGATGATGTGGTTATTCACTGGTTAGCTTACGAGTTTGAAGAAGCTGAGGATATTGATCTTCGTAAAGACCCAATGGCACTTCAACGTCTAAAAGAAGCAGCTGAAAAAGCAAAAATTGAATTGTCTTCATCTACACAAACAGAAATCAATTTGCCATACATTACTGCTACGGCATCTGGGCCAAAGCACTTGGTAAAAACACTTACACGAGCCAAATTTGAGCAACTTGCCGACGAGTTAGTAAAACGCTCTATGAATCCTGTTAAAAACGCTCTAGATGATGCAGGCCTTTCAACTGGCGATATTGACGAGGTAATATTGGTGGGGGGCTCAACTCGAATCCCTGTAATACAAGAAGAGGTCGAGAAATTCTTTGGAAAAAAACCTTCAAAAGGGGTAAACCCTGATGAGGTTGTTGCGGTCGGAGCAGCCATTCAAGGAGGTGTGCTTACTGGTGATGTAAAAGACGTATTGCTTTTGGATGTAACGCCCCTTTCATTGGGTATTGAGACCATGGGTGGTGTGATGACAAAGCTTATTGAGTCTAATACAACTATTCCAACCAAAAAATCTCAAGTGTTTTCTACGGCTGCTGATAATCAGCCTTCTGTAGAAATTCACGTTATACAGGGCGAACGCTCCATGGCTTCAGACAATAAAACCATTGGTCGTTTTCACTTAGATGGTATTCCTCCTGCTCAGCGAGGCGTGCCACAAATTGAGGTTACGTTTGATATTGATGCAAATGGATTGATACACGTTACAGCACTTGATAAAGCCACAAACAAGTCGCAAGACATTCGCATTGAGGCTTCTTCTGGACTCACGGAGGAAGAAATTGAGCGCATGCGTAAAGAAGCGGAAGCAAACGCCGATGCAGATAAAAAAGCTAAAGAGGAAGCGGATGTGTTAAACAACGCCGACCAGATGATTTTCCAAACAGAAAAGCAATTGAAAGAGTTTGGTGAAAAGCTTTCAGCAGATAAAAAAGCGCCAATCGAATCAGCACTCGAGGCACTTAAGAAAGTCTATGAATCTAAAGATTTAGAGGCGATCAAGCCTGCGCTTGATACGATCAACGAAGCATGGAAACAGGCATCCGAGGAAATGTATAAAGCACAGCAAGAAGCAGGTGGGCAAGCTCCTCCAACAGATGACGCTGATGCATCTTCTTCATCAAACGATGACGATGTGGAAGACGTTGACTTTGAAGAAGTAAAATAAATTACAATTTATTGCGCCCCGCTTAGCGGGGCGCATCTATTTTTTATGGACAAACAAGCCACTTTAAACCTGCTTCAAGAACGATGTGTCGATACTCTTGTTGATACCCTTGGAGTCACTTTTGTGGAGTTAGGTGATGATTATTTGGTAGCCAAAATGCCTGTCACTTCTGCGGTACATCAAGTCGACGGCGTATTGCACGGCGGAGCTACAGCTGCGTTAGCCGAAACTGTGGGCAGTGCAGCTTGTTCTATCTTTTGTAAGTCTGGCGACGTTATTATGCGAGGCATTGAAGTTTCAGCGAATCACGTCAGGGGTGTTCGCGATGGATTTGTATATGCAAAGGCTACTGCCACGCACATGGGCAAGACCATGCAGCATTGGTCTATTCAGATTACAGACGACTCCGATAAATTGGTTTCTTCTTGCAAGCTTACTACATTGATTCTTCCTAAGAAAAAATAGTTTTTGTACATTTCAAAAAAATCGGAAATGTATATCGAACAAGTACGTAATTCTACCAATTCATTTTGGCTCTATATTATTGGGGTTTTTATTTTGGGAGTAGTTATCATCATTGGAAATATTCCTTTTGGGTTTTTGATTTTAGCTGAGGCTGGTGTTGATGCGGCTCAACTCACCTTGGCAGAACAGATGAAAGTGCTACCTTCAAACACCACACTTTTTTTACTTCTTCTGCCCTTCGCACTTGTTTTTGGGGCCATTCTACTAATTACCAAATTACTTCATAAACTAAAGTTACGAGAGCTTATTACGTCACGCTCAAAAGTGGACTGGAAACGTGTGCGTTTTGGTTTTGGAACGGTAGCGTTATCTTTTATTGCAATGCTTGTTGTGGGCTATTTTATTGATCCTGAATCGGTTCAGTGGAATTTTAAACCCAAATTATTTGCTTTATTAGTACTTATTAGTGTCATCATGGTGCCTTTGCAAACCAGTGCCGAGGAGCTTTTCTTTAGAGGTTACCTTATGCAAGGATTAGGACGAATTTTTCCAATGCGCTTGTTGCCTTTTGTAATTACGTCAACCTTATTTGGGTTGTTGCATTTTACCAATCCAGAAGTTGATAAGCTAGGGGACATTATTTTAATCACATATTTATCAACAGGATTTTTTCTAGGTGCGATTACATTAATAGATGAAGGTTTGGAATTGGCGCTGGGTTTTCACGCTGGAAACAACCTTTTCTTGTCACTATTCCTGACTTCAGATTGGACGGTTTTTCAAACCGATTCTCTTTTTATAAACATGTCTGAGCCCAACGTTGCAGCTTATATTATTGGACCGCTGATTATGTACAGCGTTTTATTTTTGGTTTATGCTAAAAAATATAAGTGGAAAAATTACGCCACTCATTTAGTGGGCTCATCTAAAGTTTAAGCCTCATCTTGATATTGCCTCTTTCGTAAGGACTTTTTTCGATTTGTTCCTCAATAAAACCAAATTTTCGATAGAGATAAATCGAATTTTCTAATCTTCTGTTTGAATATAATAGCATTTGTTTATATCCATTTTCTGTTGCTGTTTTTATGGCGTGGTGCAGTAATTGCTGTCCGTAACCTTTACCTTGAAAAGAGGCCGTAACGGCCATTTTGCCAAGTTCTACAACATTGTTTTTAGGCGGAAGAATGGAATAGGTTCCAATAATTGAATCCTCAAGACATCCAAAAAAAATATGTCCTCCTTTTTCAATAATTTCTTTTTCGCAATTTTCGAGTAATTGTGCGTCATAGGGCTCCACAACAAAATATTTTTCAAGCCACTCTTCGTTAAGCCTCTTAAAATGTGATTTTAGGTGTTTTTCAAACGGAATAATGAAAAAGCCTTCAGCCACGACCAATCATATTTTCAGGCTTTACCCATGCATCAAACTCATCTGCAGTTAGATAACCTGTTTCAAGTGCAGCCTCTTTGAGCGTTTGCTTTTTTTCATGAGCTAAATTGGCAATTTCTGCTGCTTTGTAGTATCCAATTTTAGTATTTAGTGCTGTTACCAACATCAAAGAATTGTTTAATAAGGCGTTGATGGTTTCCAAATTAGGCGTGATGCCGAGTGCGCAGTTCTGATCAAAACTTACACAAGCATCACCAAGCAATTGCGCCGACTCCAAGACATTAGCTGCCATAATAGGCTTGTATACATTGAGTTCAAAATGCCCTTGAGATCCAGCAAATGCGACGGCTGTATCGTTACCCATAACTTGAGCGCAAACCATTGTTAATGCTTCACATTGCGTCGGATTTACCTTTCCAGGCATAATGGAACTTCCCGGTTCATTGGCAGGAATAATGAGTTCTCCAATTCCAGAGCGTGGCCCGCTAGCCATCATACGAATATCATTTCCAATTTTAAATAACGACACTGCCAATTGACGCAATGCCCCATGAGTTTCTACAAGCGCATCGTGTGCAGCCAATGCTTCAAATTTATTATCTGCCGACACAAAAGGAAGTCCTGTAAACTTCGCTATGTAAGCAGCTACTTTTTCAGCATAGCCTTTTGGCGTATTGATTCCTGTTCCAACGGCTGTTCCGCCAAGCGCCAATTGAGATAAATGGGGTAAGGTGTTTTCCAGTGCTTTAATTCCGTGATTGAGTTGTGCCACATAGCCCGAAAATTCTTGCCCCAAACTAAGTGGAGTAGCATCCATAAAGTGCGTTCGTCCAATTTTGATAATCGTATCAAAATCAGCAGCTTTTTGTTTGAGTGTATCGCGGAGTTGTCGCACACCGGGAAGTGTTGTTTCTATAATTTTTTTGTAAACGGCAATATGCATACCCGTTGGGAAGGTGTCATTTGAAGATTGTGATTTATTCACATCGTCATTGGGTTTTAGCGTCTTTTCCCCTTCGCCAAGCGTCTTTCCTTCAAATACATGCGCACGGTTAGCAATGACTTCGTTAACGTTCATGTTGGATTGTGTACCAGAACCCGTTTGCCAGGTAACTAACGGAAATTGATCGTCTAGCGTACCTGTTAATATTTCATCACATACTTTGGCAATTAAATCTCGCTTGTCTGTATCGAGTACTCCAAGTTCTGCATTAGTAAATGCAGCTGCTTTTTTGAGTACGGCAAAGCCATACACAATTTCGATAGGCATTGAGCCTGCTGGACCAATTTTAAAATTATTCCTTGAGCGTTCTGTTTGTGCACCCCAATATTTGTCTGCCGGCACCTGTACAACACCCATGGTGTCTTTTTCTTCCCTAAATTTCATGTGGTTATTTTGTGCAAAAATACAAAAGCATATGCACTTCTTTTGTTGTAAGGTAAAGAACCAATATGTACCTTTGTCAAAACTTCGACCATGATTGAATTTGATCAATATCTCGGCTTTCTTGCTTTTTTGACCATCCTTACCATTGGTTTTTGGCTGATGATTTTCCTTATCACTTTTGTTGTTCCGTTTTGGTTAACAGGAAATTTGATGCAATGGCTTAAAGAAAAGCGCAATAAAACTAAGGCTTAATTAGAGTTCAAATCCGTTGCTGGTCTCATACCCTTGGCTTCCTCGTTGGCGTTCCTTCTCTTGTCTGAATCTGTAGGTAAATGTTAACCTGTAGACAGGTTTTCTTCTTTGATATTCACCCGTTGTTGTAGTGTTTTCTGTGATTGTTTTCCACTTAAATATTTGAGTGTTGAACACATCACTAAAATTAAGATTCAAAGTTGCATTTTCATTAAATAAATCTTTGCTCATTCCAATGTTAACACCCCCAAATGCCTTGCGGCTTCCAAATGCCGATTGCGACGGACCTCTTAAAAAAACATTCATTTGAGTATTAAAATTTCCAAATAGGGTTAAATTATTTCTAAAATTTCCCGTCCAACTTTCGTTTTCATTATCAAAACTCAAACCTTCATATGAGCCTGTTTCAACACTTCTAAAGAGGTTAAAGCTAAGATTTGTTCGCCATTTTGACGACCATCGTATTGTGCTATTTGCCTCAATACCTAATTGATCTCGGCGGCCAAGGTTTACAGGGAACCGCTTAATAACGGGAGTAAGTTCGCCATTTACCGTAGCAAAATCACCAGATTCTACTGAGATGCGATTTTCTGGCTTTTCTGTTCGCCTAAAGTATAAGGAACTGTTAAGTGTAAAATTTTTAAACTGCTTTAAATAACCAACATCAAAACCATTACTGTAATTTGGCTTTAAATAGGGATTCCCTTGAAAAAAGCTGGTTTCGCTTGAACGCGATTGAAAAGGATTTAATGAACGTGACCGCGGTCTTGAAATACGACGGTTATAACCAATGGTGATATTTGCCGTTTCAGATAACTCAATTCCTAAATTTAGTGTGGGAAAAAAGTCGCCAAAACTACTATTACCGTCTTCGTTAGTGGTTTTTTGAATTACGACCATTGAAGTGTGCTCGTATCTGAGACCTGAGAGCAAAGAAAAATCACCCCATTTTTTACCAAATTGTGTATAAACGGCATGAACTTCTTGGTTAAAATCAAGGTAATTGGTCAAATCATCATTTACAATCATATTCCCGTTAATATCCTCTTGTTGCACAATAAAGCTTGTGTTCTGATTCTCGTTTGTGGTGCGATACCCTGCCTCAAATTGTGTGTTTTTGTCCATGGGAAAAACATAATCGATTTGAGCTAAGAACTGTTTTTGGTTTTCTTCCGTGTTATTTTCTTCCAAAAAGCCCAACAGCTTATTTGGTACCAATTGTTGCGTTTGAAGGTCTGCAAATTCATCCTCTATGTTGCGTTCTCCTTGCAAGATAACATCGAGTTTATGGCCTTTTTCATTAAATTTATGAGTAAGCGACAAACTAAGTTGTTTGTTTAAGTCAAAATCCTCTTCAATTTCTGAGCGTAGAGATTTTGTTATTGTAGTTGTTGCTAAAAAATGATTCTGGTCATTTCGTGTTTGGTCATCACCATCTCGTTTGTTTTGAACATACGATAGCGTGATTTTTGTTTTATTTGTCAGGCTAAAATCAAGACCAATATTGACGTTTGCACCTTGCCTTCTTCGGTCAAAACTTCGGGTTTCTACAAATTGATCATAATTTTTACTGGTTGTATATCTAGTATCTTGAAAAGCACCACCCATGTCAGTATTGTCGCGATAACCCGAGTTGGTAAAAAAATTAAACTTACCTGTTTTGTAGTTCAAGCTCGCATTAGCATCATAGCTGTCAAATTTCCCTGCTGACATGTTAAAAACACCATTGAGCCCTTTGAGTGTATTTTTTGCTAAAATAATATTTATGATCCCTGAACTTCCTTCGGCTTGGTATCGAGCAGAGGGTGCCGTTATAACTTCAACGCGTTCAATGGACTCTGCGGGTAAATCGGCAAGTGCATCAATCCCATTTAGCCCAACAAGGCCTGAGGGTTTACCGTCAATGAGAATACGAACATTTGTGCTTCCGCGAAGTTCTAAATTCCCGTCAATGTCTAGAGATAGCGAAGGAATATTATCCAAAACATCGGCAACATTTGTTCCTTTAGCATTTAAGTTTTGACCTACATTATAAACTAGTTTGTCAAGTCTAATTTCTACATCTGAACGTCTTCCAACCAGGTCCACACCTGCCAATTGATTTTCTTTTGGTATGAGCCCAAGCGTTCCTAGTGCTGTTTTTCGGGAAATATTTGATTTTTCAAAAATCAAGGTCTCGTATCCAACATAGTCTACTTGTATCTGAACGTTTGCAAGTGGACTTTTGACCGAAACAAAACCGTTTTCGTCTGAAACAGCTCCTCCTATAATTGCTTTTGAATCCGGGTTTTTTAATGACACCGTGGCAAAAGGAAGTTTATCTTTTGTGTTTTTGTCAATAATTGTTGCTGTTAATGTATAACGTTCTTGGCTATAGCCAACAAACACAAGTAGGACAAAGATTTGACATAATGCAAATTTAAACATGCACTTTTTTTTACAAATTTAGGTTGTTGCGTCTAGTATAGAGTTAAAAAACTGCTTTTTTGAGTTCATATATTGTTAAGCATCGAATATATGAATCGGTTTTAGCGCTATATAACTTCTAGTCGTTCTAATTCTCGATTTAGTTTTTTGGCAGAAGTAAAATGAATTCCATGTATCCCTTCCATGATGGCAGCATCGATATTTTCTTTTTTATCATCAATGAAAACTGCATTTTCTGCTGTAACATCATATCTGTTAAGTGTTAGTTGATAAATACGAGAGTCGGGTTTTTTCATTTTTTCTGTTCCAGATACGATAATTCCATCAAACCACGACAAAAAGTCAAAACGCTCCAACGCCACAGGGAAGGTTTCATGACTCCAGTTGGTAAGCCCCAGTAACTTGTGTTTTCCGTTTTCTTTTAATTTTTTTAGCACTTCTACAGTTTCGGTATGTTCGTAGCCTAACATGTCTTTCCAACGGCTATAATACATTCTTATGAGGCGTTCGTGCTCTGGGAATAGGGCTACTCGTTCCTCGGTGGCTTCTTGTATTAGGCACCCTTCATCTTGTTTGTCGTTCCATTCCCAAGAACAAATATGTTCCAAAAAGTGATTCATTTTTTGTTCATCACCTCTAAATTCTTTGAGATATACATAGGCTGGGTTCCAATCAATAAGAACGCCTCCAAAATCAAAAATTACAGTATCTATTTTTCCCATGGGCTTTCGTTTGTGTTTTGTTGTTGTGTCATTAAATATGCTTTTAAAAAACGATCGATATCGCCATTTAATACGTCGTCAACTGCAGCGGTTTCTTGTTGCGTTCGTACGTCTTTTATGAGTTTATAGGGATGAAGCACATAGTTTCTGATTTGTGAACCCCACTCAATTTTCATTTTACCAGCTTCGATATCTTCACGGGCTTCCATGCGTTTTTGAAGTTCTATTTCATACAATTGCGAGCGAAGCATTTGCATGGCGCGATCTCGGTTATCGTGCTGTGAACGCGTTTCTGAACATGAAATTTGAATGCCTGTGGGTTTATGTACCATCTGCACTTTGGTTTCTACTTTATTTACATTCTGTCCTCCAGCTCCACTGGAGCGAGCAGTTGTAACTTCGATATCTGCTGGGTTTATTTCGATTTCAATGGTGTCATCCACAAGCGGATATACATAAACAGATGCAAAACTTGTATGCCTCTTGGCATTGCTATCAAAAGGGGATATGCGCACCAGTCGGTGTACGCCATTTTCTCCTTTGAGCCAACCAAATGCAAAGTCACCATCAATCTCAAGAGTAACCGTTTTGATGCCCGCAACATCTCCTTCTTGATGGTTGAGTTCTCTAATGTTAAATCCTCTTTTGTCTGCCCACATTTGATACATGCGCATTAACATGGCGGCCCAGTCACAACTTTCGGTACCGCCTGCGCCAGCGGTGATTTGTAGCACAGCACTTAATCCATCCCCTTCGTCAGAGAGCATGTTTTTAAACTCCAAATCTTCAAAATGGGCAATGGTAACATCCCAAAGCGACTTTAGTTCTGTCTCATCTACTTCACCTGCTTTGTGAAATTCGTAAAGCACTTCAAGTTCTTCGACAAACTGGGCTGCTTTTTCGTAATCTAATACCCATTGTTTTACGCTTCGTAGTTCGCGCATATATTGCTCTGCTACTTTGGAGTCGTTCCAAAAGTTTGGGTCTAATGTTTTCTCTTCCTTATTGGATACCTCAATGCGTTTGGCATCTACGTCAAAGATACCTCCTCAGCGCACCCAGGCGCTCAATAAGACTTTTAAGTTGGTCTTGTGTCAATTTTTAGTACATTTAATGCTCAAAAATACATTATTATGACCTCAAAAGTTCTTTTAGCTACCTATTTTTGTTGTTTATTTTTTAGCTGTACCCACATGACACACACACCGCCTGATGCTTCTATAAAAGAAAAAAAATTATCTAAGCATGGTGATACTCGCGTCGACCCATATTATTGGCTTAACGACCGGGAAAACCCAGAAGTTATACAATATCTTGAAGACGAAAACACCTACACCAAAGCCATTCTCAAACCCACTGAAAAACTTCAAAAAGATCTTTTTGAGGAAATGAAAGGACGGATAAAGGAAGATGATAGTTCAGTGCCATACTTTTTAAACGAATATTGGTATATCCGCAAATATGAAAAAGGAAAAGATTATCCTGTTTATACGCGAAAACATAAAACCTTAGAAGCCGATGAAGAGATTCTTTTAGATGTAAATGAATTGGCCAAGGATTTGGCATATTGCCAAGTTTCGGGCTTGAGTGTTAGCCCAGATAACACAAAACTCGCATACGGAATTGATACGCTCTCAAGGCGAATCTACACAATTAAAGTTAAAGATTTGACTACGGGTGAGATACTTCAAGATGAAATAAAAGGGGTAAGCTCTTATGCTGCTTGGGCTGCCGACAGCAACACTATGTTCTATACATCAAAAGATGAGGAAACCCTACGTACTGATCGTATTTTCAGACATGAGTTGGGACAACCTCAAGTGGACGACACTTTGGTTTTTGAGGAGAAAGATGAAACGTTTTACACGTTTGTATATCCATCTAAATCAAGAAAATATATCATGATTGGTTCCACAAGTACCATGACTTCTGAATATCAGTTTTTAGCGAGTGACACGCCAAAAAAAAGATTTACAACCATTCAAAAACGAGAACGTGGATTGGAGTATAGTGTCGCGCATTTTGGCGATGCTTTTTATATTTCAACGAATGCAGATAACAGCACCAATTTTAAATTGGTTAAAACACCCACTTCTTCACCCAATAAAGATAACTGGGAAGACGTGTTGCCACACAGGTCTGATGTATTGTTAGAGGACGTGGAATTGTTTCGTGATTTTATGGTAGTGGGAGAGCGTCAAAACGGATTACTGCAGCTTCGAGTGATGCATTGGGACGGAACAGAGGACTATTATTTGGATTTTAATAGCGAAACCTACACCGCGTCGTTGAGTACTAACCTAGACTTTGACGCGCCTATATTCCGCTATAATTTTTCTTCATTAACAACACCTTCTAGTGTTATTGACTATGACACAAAAACCAAAACCAAAGAAATAAAAAAAGAGCAAGAAGTTTTGGGTGGCACCTTTGATAAAAAAAATTACACCGCTCAACGACTTTGGGCAACTGGTGATGACGGTACAAAAATTCCGATTTCACTTGTACGTCACGTAAATACTGAGTTGACGCCAAAAACACCGATTCTACAATACGGCTACGGTTCTTATGGTAACACTATTGACCCGTACTTTTCATCTGTCAGATTAAGCTTGCTTGACCGCGGTTTTGTGTTTGTGATTGCACATATAAGAGGCGGCGAATATCTTGGTCGTCCGTGGTATGAAAATGGGCGTATGCTTTCAAAGAAAAACACATTTAAAGATTTTGTTAGCTGTTCAAAATTTTTAATTGAGCAGGGCTACACATCCTCGGAGCATTTGTATGCAATGGGCGGTTCTGCGGGAGGATTATTGATGGGTGCAATTATGAACATGGCGCCTGAACTTTATAACGGAATTGTAGCCGCCGTTCCGTTTGTTGATGTGGTTACTACTATGTTAGACGATAGCATCCCGCTTACCACAGGAGAATATGACGAGTGGGGAAATCCAAACGAAAAAGAATATTACGATTATATCAAATCATATTCACCATACGACAACGTTCGTGAGGTTTCATACCCTAATACACTTATAACCACAGGATTACACGACTCACAAGTGCAATATTGGGAACCTGCCAAGTGGACAGCAAAACTCCGGGATATGCATCAAGGAGACAATTTGATATTACTGCACACCAATATGGATGCTGGACACGGCGGTGCATCTGGACGCTTTGAGGCGCTTAAAGAAATAGCTATGGAATATGCTTTTTTATTGAATTTAGAGCAGAACTAAGAGCCTTGAAAATATGTATTTTGATGAATTTTTGTAAATTCGCCAACAAACTATCCACACCCTTTGGTGTTAAGGTATGACAACCAACAAAATAGCTGCATATAATAGTGCCTTAGAGCTCATAGGTAATACACCACTTGTTAGGCTTAATAAAGCCACCAAAGACTTTTCAGGAAGTTTTTTTGCAAAAGTTGAGGCGTTTAACCCGGGGCACTCAAACAAAGATCGTATAGCACTACATATTTTAGAAAAGGCCGAGGAAAAGGGTATCGTTAGGCCTGGGAGTACTATTATTGAAACGACTTCTGGCAATACGGGTTACAGTCTTGCTATGGTTAGCATTATTAAAGGTTATGAATGTATTCTAGCAGTTACTTCAAAGTCTTCACCAGATAAAATTGATATGCTTCGCGCTATGGGTGCTAAAGTATATGTTTGTCCGGGACATGTCAGCGCAGACGATTCTCGTTCATACTATCAAGTGGCAAAACGATTGCACAACGAAATTGAAGGTTCAGTTTATATTAACCAATATTTCAATGAACTTAATACCGATGCACATTACCTCACCACTGGGCCTGAAATATGGGAGCAAACCAAAGGCCAAATCACACATTTGGTGGCAAGTAGTGGTACAGGTGGTACTATTTCGGGTATCGGTCGGTTCTTGAAAGAGCAAAATAAAGACATTCAAATTATTGGCGTAGATGCCTATGGATCTGTGCTTAAAAAATATCACGAGACCCAAGAGTTTGATCCTAATGAAATTTATCCATACAGAATTGAGGGACTAGGCAAAAACTTGATACCTACAGCCACTGATTTTGATGTGATTGATCATTTTGAAAAAGTTACTGATGAAGAGAGCGCGCACGCAGCCCGCGATATTGCCAAAACAGAAGGTCTTTTTGTTGGCTATACGTCTGGAGCAGCTCTTCAAGCAGTTCGACAATTGGACAAAAAAGGAACATTTTTTGATGAAAATAGTGTCGTCGTAATTATCTTTTGTGATCACGGTTCGCGCTACATGAGTAAAATATATAGCGACAAATGGATGCGAGAGCAAGGATTTTTTGATGCGAAGAACATTGAAAAAGAGAAACCGATAGAATACATTCGTTAATTGAAAGCTTCAGTATTAACGGCTAATCTCCTATATTTGCAACAACTTTAAAACCAATACATTGACAACCGATTTGTTTGCCAAAATTCGTGAAAATAAAGGACCGCTTGGAAAGTGGGCTTCAGTAGCGGAAGGATATTTTGCATTCCCAAAACTTGAAGGACCTATTGGAAACCGCATGAAGTTTCAAGGAAAGGAAGTTATCACATGGAGTGTAAACGACTACCTGGGGCTTGCCAATCATCCAGATGTGCGTAAAGTTGATGCCGACGCAGCAGCTGAGCATGGCTCCGCATATCCTATGGGGGCTCGATTAATGTCAGGGCATACTTCATTTCACGAACAGCTGCAAGATGAGTTGGCTGCTTTTGTGGGTAAGGAATCAGCATATGTATTAAACTTTGGATATCAAGGGATCCTGTCTACTATTGACACCTTAGTATCTAAGAATGATGTTATTGTATACGATGTAGATTCTCACGCGTGTATTGTTGATGGTGTTCGTTTACATATTGGAAAACGCTTTACATTTCGCCATAACGATATTGAAAGTTTAGAGAAGAATCTAGTTCGGGCTACTAAAGTTGCAAATGAAACTGGTGGCGGTATTTTGGTGATATCGGAAGGTGTTTTTGGCATGCGGGGCGAGCAGGGTAAACTGCGTGAAATTGCTGCACTAAAAGAAAAATACGGTTTTCGCTTTTTAGTTGATGATGCACACGGTTTTGGTACTTTAGGTGCTACTGGCGCTGGAGCAGGCGAAGAGCAAGGGGTTATGGATGATATTGATGTATACTTTGCCACATTTGCTAAATCTATGGCAAGTACAGGTGCGTTTATTGCTGGTGACAAAGAAATTATGGACTACATGAAGTACAACATGCGTTCTCAAGTATTTGCCAAATCATTGCAAATGGTTCTTGTGAAAGGTGCTTTGAAGCGATTGGACATGCTTAGGACCATGCCAGAATTAAAGTCTAAGCTTTGGCAAAATGTTGATGCTCTTCAAAATGGTCTTAAAAAACGTGGCTTTGATATTGGTACAACCCAAAGTTGCGTAACGCCTGTATATTTAAAAGGCAGCATTCCAGAAGCTATGGTACTGGTTAAAGACCTTCGTGAGAATTATGGTATTTTCTGCTCTATCGTAGTATATCCTGTTATTCCAAAAGGATTGATTTTACTCCGGTTGATACCTACATCATCACATACCCTAGATGATGTTGAAGAAACGCTAACCGCATTTTCTGCGATTCGTGAAAAGCTTACCTCAGGCGTATACGAGCGTCTTTCTCAAAGCCTTATGGGTGCAGTAAACGCCTAATCATCTCCGTAAAGCGCTACTACAGGTTCCCCTTCTAGTGGAATATACCCCCTGAACATGCCTATGGTATTAAAAGGCATAACTACCGTTCCAGTAGCATCTAATCCAATAACACCCCCTAAGCCACCTTTGGTTTTTAGTGTTTGAATTACTTGGGTTGATGCTTGTTCAATACTTTGATGATCGTATTTGATACGAGCAGCAATATCGTGAGCTACCACATAACGAATAAAATACTCGCCATGACCTGTTGCTGAAATGCCACAAACACCATTTTCCGCATAGGTTCCAGCTCCAATTACAGGAACATCACCAATGCGACCGTAACGTTTATTTGTCATACCTCCTGTGGAGGTACCCGCTGCAAGATTCCCATTTTGATCTAATGCTACTGCACCTACGGTGCCTAACTTATCCTGTTTGACCTCTTTCATAGAAGTTTTTGCTTCCAAAAGTTTATCAAAATTATTTTGTGTAAAAAAATAGGACGAGTCCACTTGTTTGAGTCCTTGCTCAATGGCAAATTCTTCGGCGCCCGAGCCACTCAAAAAAACGTGTACCGAATGATCGAGCACTGCTCTTGCCACTTGAATGGGGTTTTTAATTGTACTAATTCCAGTCGCAGCACCTGCATTTGCAGTCGCGCCGTCCATAATAGCACTATCCATCTCGTTTGTTTCGTGGTAGGTAAAAACGGACCCCTTACCCGCATTGAATAAGGGGGAATCTTCTAAGTGTTCAATCGCAATTTGTACGGCATCTAAGCTCGAGCCCCCACTCTTTATTATCTCTCTTCCTTTTAACAACGACTCCTTGAGGGTTTCGGCATAGGCATGCTCCATGCTGTCGGTTACGCTCGTGCGCGAAATCCAGCCTGCACCTCCGTGAATAACCAACACGGCTTTAGGTGATTTTTTTGATGAAATAGAGGTACAATTCATAAATAAAATACTGCCTACAAATAGGATAAAAAAGCGAAAAAACATAATAAAATTTTCATTCAAGTTAGTAAAATCTTCAGTTAAGTTGAATGGCTAATAAAACGATATTCACCACAAGACCAATAAAGAAAAGCGCGAATATCTTTTTTACATGGATTTGTCCCAAAATAGCACCGAGATACATATTGGTTGCAGCTACACAACAAAACAACTGAATCATATCCCAAAAAGTGGGTTTTCCTTGTAGCAAAAAATACACAACAATATACCCGATGCAAGCTTGAATAATGATGGTAAGTGGAATAAGCTGGTAGTAACTCCCAGCAAAAAGACGATAGGCTTTTGAATACATAACAGTAAGATTAAAGGTTAGTTCAAAAGTAGTCATTTATTTGAAATCAGAAAAAACACCGAAAACCATCAATTTTTTCTATTTTTGTAAAAATTATGGGATGAGCAAAAAGCTACTACTTAGTGCCGAAGACCTCCGCATCATCCTTTTTCGTTTAGCTTGTCAACTTAAAGAAACTCACGGGAATTTTACCCAAACCCTATTAGTTGGATTGCAACCTCGCGGTGTTCGCCTGGCCGAACGTTTGCTGCATACATTAACAAATCACTACGAAGTGCCCAACGTTCAATTAAGCAAGCTTGATATTACCTTTTTTAGAGATGACTTCCGTCGAAGTGGTAAAGTGCTAAATGCCAGTGACAACAGCATGGAATTTGGTGTTGAAAATAAGCGTATCGTATTGATTGACGATGTGTTATATACAGGGCGCAGTATTCGTGCGGCACTAACTGCCATAGACTCTTATGGCCGCCCAGCAGAAATCCAACTTCTCAACTTAATCGATCGCAGATTTTCTAGGCACCTGCCCATACAACCTGATTTTTGCGGTCATCAAGTGGATGCCATCCAAAATGAGCGCGTGGTAGTGTGCTGGAAAGAAGATGATAATGAAGATGCAGTTTATCTTGTAAACAAATAGCATGAGTGAACTAAGTGTAAGGCATTTATTGGGAATCAAATACCTCAACGAGGCAGATATTCGTTTGATATTTGAAACCGCAACCCAGTTTAAGGAGGTTATTAATCGACCTATAAAGAAAGTACCTTCATTACGAGATATTACCATTGCCAATTTGTTTTTTGAGAACAGTACGCGAACTAAGCTTTCATTTGAACTAGCCCAGAAGCGCCTTTCTGCAGATGTTATCAACTTTGCAGCATCAATGTCCTCTTTGAAAAAAGGGGAAACCCTCATAGACACTGTAAACAATATATTGTCTATGAAAGTGGATATGGTAGTCATGCGTCACTCCAGTGCAGGCGCAGCTAGTTTTTTGGCGGAGCATGTTGATGCTACCATTATAAATGCAGGTGACGGCGCCCACGAGCACCCCACTCAGGCATTACTCGATACTTTTTCTATAGCTGAACGCTTGGGAGATGTGGCAGGGAAAAAAGTTGTTATCATTGGTGATATTTTACACTCACGGGTAGCCCTTTCAAACATTTTTGCACTTCAAAAATTAGGTGCTCAGGTGAAAGTTTGCGGCCCATCTACTTTGATGCCAAAACACATAACAAGCTTGGGCGTTACTGTAGAAACAGATGTAAAAAAGGCCCTCGAATGGTGTGATGTAGCAAATGTTCTCCGTGTACAGTTTGAGCGTATGTCAGCAAGTTATTTCCCCTCGAACAGAGAGTACGCCGCCTTTTATGGTATCACCAAACCTATGTTGGATTCGCTAGAAAAAGAAATTGTTATCATGCATCCAGGACCCATTAACAGGGGTGTGGAACTTTCGAGCGAAGTCGTAGATTCAGATCAAGCTATAATCTTAAACCAAGTGGAAAATGGCGTTGCTGTCCGTATGGCAGTGTTATATCTTCTTGCAGCAAAAAAGTAACCTATGCAGATTACTCAACAAGAGAATACAACCATATTTTCGTGGGAAACGACTGATCCAATCGGTACAGATTTTAGAATCCTTGTTAAGGCACATTACAAGAATATGGAAAATCAAAACATTGTAGTGGATTTATCAGCCCTTAAAAAAATTACTGCAGGTCATGTAATGGAATTTTCAGAGCTTAGCGTTTATAACAAAGAGCACGTCAGTAAATCCTTTGTAGTGGTTATTGGGTCTTTAGATATTAATACGCTAGCAGATACTATTTCTGTAGCACCAACCCTACAAGAAGCCTTGGATTTGATTGATATGGAAGAGATTGAACGCGATTTAGGTTACTGATGAAACTCACAATTTTAGGTTGCCACTCAGCTAGTCCTCACGAAAATAAAAATCCTACCGCGCAACTTTTGGATATTAAAGGGCATCGTTTTTTAATTGACTGTGGCGAAGGAACTCAAGTACAACTGCGAAAAGCAAAAGTATCTTTTGTACACATCAAACATATATTTATATCGCATCTTCATGGAGATCACTTTTACGGATTACCAGGGTTGGTGTCTTCCTTTCGACTTTTAGGACGTGAGGCACCACTTCATATTTACGGGCCAAAGGGCATTAAAGAAGCGCTAAGTCTTTTATTAAAACTGGCTAACTCATGGACAAACTTTCCTCTTCATTTTCATGAGCTCGGTAGCAACGCTTCTGTATGTGTTTTTGAAGATGACGATGTTGTCGTCCATACTATTCCGCTTAATCATCGTGTATACACCAACGGGTTTTTATTTGCTGAAAAAGAAGGGTATCGACGTATAAACGCGGATGCTGCTGAAACGGCAGGTATTGATAAAAGTCAATATAGATTGTTACAATTGGGGCAAGATGTTTTGATAGACGATGTTTTAATCAAAAATAGTTCTGTAACGTACAACCCAAACCCTCCAAAGAAATATGCGTACTGTAGCGATACTGCTTATTTTCCATCAGTTGTTCCTATCATTAAAGACGCAGACTGGCTATATCACGAAGCAACGTTTTTACAACAGCATGCAGACCTTGCTCAAAAAACGAAGCATAGTACCGCTCAAGAAGCAGCAACAATCGCCCGAGATGCTAACGTAGGACGATTGATTTTAGGGCACTATTCAGCACGCTACAAAAATCTTGATCTTTTTGCTCAAGAGGCCATTCCAATATACCCAAATGTAATACTTGCCGCAGATGGCGCTGTGATTACCTAAGCTTTATTTGTATTTTTACAAGAATGAAAAAAGATTTAGGACACTTACGTAAAAATTACACAGTAAATGCATTAGATGAAACCAACATTCCTGATATGCCACTTGAATTGTTTTCAGCGTGGTTTGATGAAGTAACTCAGCAAGGCGGAATTGAAGAAGTTAACGCTATGACACTGAGTACAATTGATGTCAAAGGAGAAATTCGCGGTAGGGTAGTGTTGCTTAAAGATCTCTCTGAAGATGGATTTGTATTTTATTCAAATTATGAAAGTGCTAAATGCCAAGCTTTGTTTACACATCCAAAAGTGAGTTTGTCTTTTTTTTGGCCTAATTTAGAGCGTCAAGTTATTGTTTCAGGAATTGCTGAAAAAGTATCAGACGCCATTTCAGATGCCTATTTTTCTTCCCGACCACGTGGAAGTCAATTAGGGGCACATGTTTCTCCACAAAGTCAACCTATAGATTCTAGAGGTATTTTAGCGGAGCGCCTTGCCTTGTTAACGAAAAAATTTGAAGGAAAAGATATTCCTAGACCATCTCACTGGGGTGGAATTGTGGTTAAACCTCAACGCATTGAGTTTTGGCAAGGAAGACCAAATCGCCTACACGACCGATTTATGTACACCAAAGAAGATGATACCTCATGGTCACGAAAACGTTTAGCACCTTAAAAACTACAGCTATGAAAACGTGGATTATGATGCGTCATGGCAAATCGTCTTGGGAGCTTCAAGTTTCAGATGGTGATCGTCCTCTAAACGAACGCGGAATTAATGATGCCCATCGAATGGGCGCATTTTTGGCTACTAAGCAGCTTACTATTGATGCTGCATATACCAGTCCCGCCAACCGTGCTGCGCATACTGGGCTTATCGTTTTAAGGGAGTTGAATTTGCCATTTCACAAGCTAACGGTAAGTAATATGCTCTATGACTTTAGTGGAGATGATGTTTTGGAGTTTGTGCGTTGTCTTCCCGATGAGCAAAACACGATCATTACATTTGGTCATAATCACGCGTGTACAGCACTAGCACATTCGTTAGGCGGCTTTGATGGTAATAACATTCCAACGGCAAGTGCTGTTCTTTTTCGCTTTGACGTATCTTTGTGGTCATCAATAACAACAGGAGTAGCTGAGTGCTTTTCCCCTAAAATGTTAGCATAAGTTGGAATTACCATTTGTAAATCGTGAATTAAGCTGGCTGGACTTTAATCGTCGTGTACTTCAAGAAGCCCAAGACGAGAGCGTCCCACTCATTGAGCGCATTCGATTTATTGGCATTTTTTCCAATAACCTAGACGAGTTTTACAAAGTCCGTTACGCTACCGTTAAGCGCATAGCACAAATGGAGGCGGAGCTAGACTCAGAGGCTGGACAAAAAGCAGAGCAACTTTTACAGGAGATCACTCAAAAAACCAGGGCATTGCAAGACGAAAGCTTTGCCACCATTAGACAGCTGACAGAACAGCTTAAACGTGAACAAATTTTTGTTTTAGATGAGCAAATGTTAGATCAAGAACACGCTGCATTTGTACATCAATACTTTAATGAAAAAGTAAGCCCCTCATTACTAACGGTAATAATCAGCGAGCAAACACGAATGCCAAACACGAAAGGGAGCAACGTGTTTCTTGGTGTTAAGCTGCTGCAATCAAGCAATAAGGAGCCTTTGTATGCGATGATAGAAATCCCTTCGCACTTAGATCGAATTGTAGTACTTCCAGCTCGTGGAGAAAAAAAATATGTGATGCTTTTAGACGATCTGATAAGGCATCAAATGCAGTACATTTTTTCTATTTTTTCGCCTACGTCTATCTTGGCGTATATGGTTAAATTTACTCGCGATGCTGAATTGGATTTCGACGATGATATTAACAAAAGTTATGTGGATAAAATTGCTTCAAGTGTTCGTGACCGTGTTGGTGGCGATCCAGTACGATTTGTTTACGACAAGAATATCGAGCCAGATATATTGGAACTACTATTAGATAAATTTCAAATTGGGTCACGAGATAGTATCATTTCTGGAGGCCGCTATCACAATCGACGTGATTATATGAAATTTCCAAGTTTAGGGCGGACTGATTTACTTTATGATAAAATGCCACCACTCGCGATTAAAGATTTCTCGTTAGACGATAGTGTTCTGAGCCAAATCGCGCGTCGTGACTACTTGCAATATACCCCTTACCACACCTTTGCATACGTTATGAAGTTTTTGCGTGAGGCCGCTCTAGACCCAAAGGTTAAAAGTATTTTTATCACCATTTACCGTTTGTCTAGCGATTCTCAAGTTGCAAATGCCCTTATTCAAGCCGCACGAAACGGAAAGCAAGTTACCGTACAAATAGAGCTTCAAGCCAGGTTTGATGAGGAGTCTAATATTCGCTATGCTGAGATGCTAAAAAATGAAGGTGTTCGCTTGGTTTTTGGTGTTCCGAGCCTAAAAGTACATTCTAAGATTTGCCTAATCCAACGCCAAGATGGTGATAAGCTTATGCGGTATGGGTTTATCAGTACGGGAAATTTCAACGAATCGACGGCTCGAATATATACCGACTACACGCTTTTTACGGCAAATCAATCTATTCTAAAAGAAGTGAATCGTGTGTTTACCTTTTTGGAAAAAAGTTTTAAAGTACCGTCACATAAGCACTTACTAATTTCGCCATTCACAACATCCACTGGCTTGAAAGAGCGTATTGAAAGAGAAGTTGCCTTTGCCAACAAAGGAAAAAATGCACTTATTCGTATTAAAATCAATAATTTGACAAACTATGATATGGTAAAGACGTTGTATAAAGCAAGTCAGTCTGGCGTCCAAATTCGTATGATTGTTCGTGGAATTTGTTGCTTGGTACCTGGTGTTAAAGGCTTTAGCGAAAACATTGAAGTCATAAGTGTTGTAGATCGATTTTTAGAGCATCCTCGGATGGTCATTTTTGAAAATGATGGCGAACGCGATATTCTTATTTCTTCATCTGATTGGATGACACGAAACCTAGACAATCGTGTTGAAGTTTCCTGTCCAATATATGACAAAGACATTCAACAAGAATTAGTAGATACTTTTGAGTTAAGTTGGAATGACAACATTAAATCTCGTTGGGTAAATAACAATGATGCTATCGTTTATAGAACTAATGGTGCTGCACCGTTGCGTTCTCAAGAAGCCTCCTATACTTATTATAAAAATAAAATTGAAACTACGTGAGATTATCCAAATACGCTGCCGTAGACATAGGTTCAAACGCTGTTAGACTGTTGGTCAGCAATGTAATTGAGCGAAAAAACAAACCTACTATTTACACCAAAAACGCCATGATACGGGTACCCATTCGGTTAGGTCAGGACACTTTTACACATGGTTCTATTGGAATGCCAAATCAACAACGCTTGATAGATGCGATGCATTCCTTTAAGTTATTGATGGGTGTACACGGCGTTTCGCACTATATGGCGTGTGCTACATCTGCATTACGTGAAGCCAAAAATGCCAAGCAACTTATTGAGCGTATTCATAAAGAAACCGAAGTTTCAGTAGAGCTTATTGATGGAAAACGAGAAGCAGAAATCATTGCCATGACCGATTTGTACGATATTGTGAAACCACACAAGTCCTATCTTTTTGTTGATGTTGGTGGGGGTAGCACAGAGCTTACCCTTGTCCATCAAGGGAAAACGATTGCATCAAAATCATTTAAGATTGGAACAGTGCGATTACTTAATAAAATGGTACAAGACAGCGAATTGGAAAAGTATAAGAATTGGATTGTAAACCATGCCAGCTCAATAAGTCGTATTTCAGTAGTTGGTTCTGGCGGTACTATCAATAAAGTATTTAAAATGACAGGACGAAAGATCGGAAAACCACTTTCGTTTATGTTGCTTTCAGAACAACGCGAGTATTTAAAAAAACGTACTCAAAAAGAACTTATGGTGGATTTGGAACTTAATCCAGATAGAGCCGACGTGATTGTGCCAGCAGTTCAAATTTATCTAACGGCAATGAAATGTAGTGGCTCAAACAAAATTTATGTCCCAAAAGTTGGCCTTGCCGATGGCATGATAAAGTTGCTTTATAAAGAATTGCATTAGTGGAGTAGGTTGGGAGAGTACTTCAGTATTCTAGATTAAAATTCTTTTTGAACGTTTCAACCATGGGGTTTTTCTGTATCAATTCTCGGTATTTATCTTCAGCCGTATACACAAACTTTTTTTCCTCTTTAGCGTCTACGTGAAGCTGTAAACTTAAGTGATCATTAAGTAATTGCTTTCTCAAAAATTGTAATAACAACGTACTGTTTTTTTCTAGTTCTACTTTATTTGTTTCGTTGGGTATACTAATGTGAATCTCCGTTTTGTTTTTAAGTCTTGGCGTATCTAATTGCAGTAAAGCTACCATGTTACGCTCCCCTTTATCTGACATTTTTTTTGTGTAGACTTCCCATTGTTTATTTAACGCTTCTTGCTGTACTTCTTGCGCGTTAACTTTATCCTCATCGGCAGCGTCAACTATTTTTGTTTGATGTTCTTTTTGTACCCGTAAGCTAGATAGTGAAAGCCCAGAAACCCCTTGTGCAGATAAGTCTAATTGGATAGGTGTTGATTCATCAGTTTCAGTAGCATCTTCTGGAGTGTTGGCTGACCATTTGGGAGGCGAAACATCTTTGTTATTAGTAGTTGAATTTAAAACAGTACTGATTGTTTCGGTTTGTAAAGGAGGTCTATCTTCAGAAGGCTTATTAACCAACGATACATGCTGCTCATCAATCTTAGTAGTTGTAGTTGAGGCTGTCGATGCTGCCGTTTCTTTTGGCTTTATGTAAGCCTTATGCTTTTTTTTTTCACCTTCTTGAAGCGAGGCAATTTGCATTAAACAGAGTTCCACTTGCAAATGCGGATGTAAGCTGCTTTTGTATTGCAATGCATAGCTGTTAGAAAGTTCCAGCGCTTGAAGCAAAAACGCAGTAGTAATGTCGTTAGCTTGGGTGTGAAATTTTGCTTCTGTTTCTTGCCCAACTTCTAATAACTTTGATGTACCATCATTCTGACACATCAATAAATCGCGAAAGTGTTTCGATAGCCCGTTAATAATATGATATCCATCAAAACCCAAATCGATGAGGGAATTAAAGTGCAAAATACTACCGTGCAAATCTCCTTTTTGAAGTAAATCAGTCAGGCTTAAGTAGCTGTCGTGATCAAGAATATTTAGGTTTAACGACACATGTTTTGCCGTGAGTCTTTCTCCAGAGTAGCTAACCATTCGGTCAAAAATGGACAATGCATCGCGCATAGCACCATCAGCTTTTTGCGCTATCAAATGGAGCGCGTCGTCTTCGGAAGTAATGCCCTCACGATCAGCAATGGTTTTTAAGTAGTCTTGGGCATCTTTGATGCTAATACGTCTAAAGTCAAAAATTTGACATCGTGATAAAATAGTAGGTATTATTTTTTGTTTTTCAGTCGTAGCCAAAATAAAAATAGCATGCTGTGGCGGTTCTTCCAGGGTTTTTAAAAAGGCATTAAAAGCTGCTGAGCTCAGCATATGCACTTCATCAATGATATATACTTTATAGTTTCCTTTTTGTGGAGGGATACGTACCTGCTCAATTAGGCTGCGAATATCCGCAACTGAATTGTTTGACGCCGCGTCAAGCTCAAAAACATTGAAGGCAAAGTCTTCATTGGGGTCAATAGGCGCTGTGCCGCTGTTTATTTTTTTAGCAAATATGCGGGCGCATGTTGTTTTGCCAACTCCTCTTGGGCCACAAAAAAGCATGGCTTTAGCGATTTTTCCTTGGTCAACAGCGTTCTGTAAAGTTTGTGTGATAGCTTTTTGCCCCACAACATCCGCAAAAGTTTGCGGTCTGTACTTTAAAGCTGACACAACAAATTCACCCATGAGGTAAATATACATAAACTCATCTTTTTGACCTATGTAAAAATTCGATCTACATGTAAGAATAGTGTATTTTTGCTGCGCAGGCCATCTTATCGCTCCGCTTGCGGAGAGGAAAGTCCGGACACCATAGCGCAGCATAGCGGGTAACACCCGTCACTCTGATTTTTTTGGAGTAGGACAAGTGCAACAGAAAGCAAGTACAGTTCGGCTGTAGTGAAATCATGTAAACTCTATGCGGTGAAACGCCATGTAAACCAACATTAAGGGTTGCGCGCCCAAGTTGGAGGGTAGGCGGATTGAGCGATGCAGTAATGCAGCGTCTAGATTAATGATAAGACACGACAGAATCCGGCTTATGGCCTGCTTTTTTATTTGTTTGTTGGAATTCCCATCGTATCGAAAAAAGCTTCTTTTGGTTCCCAAAGTTCTATAGCATTTCCTTCAGGATCAAGAATGTGCACAAACTTCCCATATGGGAAACTTGTGATTTTGTCTATTACCTCAACACCAATTTTTTTAAGCTTTTCCACCAATTTTTCGATTTCTGGGACTCTGTAATTTACCATAAATGGTTTGTCTGAGGGTTCAAAATAGTCTGTGTCATTAGGGAATACAGACCAATGAATATACTTTGCTTTTTTGGGCTCCTCGATATGCCTCATTTCAAATGTGGCGCCGTATGGATTCAGTACCAAGCCGAGGTGTTGCGCATACCACTTTTTTAATTTTTCCGGAGCTTCTGACTTAAAAAAAATACCACCTATGCCAATAATTTTAGGAGTGCTCATATTGCAAGATTTAGAACCTTCAAGTTACAATTATTTTGATAAGGAACAGTTTCTTAATAAGTATAAGCTTTCAGGACCTTTATTAAAAAGTAAATCTAGCACGGATAGGTTGGGAATGAACCCATGCTTGTCAGCAAACACTTGCGTATAGGACACTTCAGCAACTGTTGGATTACTTTTAACCTCCTGTTGCGGTCGTATGTCATGATGCCCCACTTCTTTGTCATATGATTGGGTAAAGGATAGCTCAAAAGATACCCCCAGCAAGCCTTGTATGATCTTAAAAAATGTATTGTTGAATGCATAAAGATTTGTGAAGCGTTTTTGAAATATAAATTCAATTTCATCTTCATAGAATTCAAAATAAGGTGACGAGCGATATGCAGCTTCTAGCGATTTCCAGTGTTGTCCTTGCCACGAAAAGCTATTGTCTATTTGTACGTCTTTGTAGTGCTGGTGCCCCTCTTTACCAAGATGCTTTACAGGTATCGAAAGCAATAACTTTCCATTTGCCCCGTGAATGTAAAGCCGGTTGCGTTGGGTTTGCTTTTGATAGTGATCGTGTTTTTCTAAAATCACATGAGTTGCTTGAACCATATAAGCCCAGAGTGTAATCGAACCTCCATATGGAAGTGTCGCAACAATGGAATTCATTTATGCCTTTTTTTTACGTTTTCTGTACCAAACAATTCCTTGCCAAATAGCAACAAACACCACAAAATACCAACGATATGAAACTGGTTTTCCTGAACTGCCAACAGTTGTAAACACCCTGTCCCAGCGCACGTTCCAATTGCGCAATCCTTCTGTAAACCCGTCTATACTCATCCAAATAAATACGGGTTTGCCAACTACATGGTCTTCCGGAACAAATCCCCAAAACCGACTGTCTTCTGAACGGTGGCGATTGTCTCCCATCATCCAGTAATAATCCATTTTAAACGTATATGCGTTCGCTTGTTTTCCATTGATTTTAATCTGACCACCACTATTGCTTAACGTATTGCTTTCATAATCTTGAATGATTTTTTTGTAGAGTGGTAAGTTTCGTTGAGTTAAGGAAACTGTTGTACCTTTTTTGGGCATCACGATGGGTCCAAACTGATCAATATTCCAATTGTACAGAATGTTGTTGGGGAAATAATCCGTATTGTATGTTTTAATTGTATTAATGTTTCTCTTTAAGCTATCCATTTTTATAGCCTTTGAAAGCTGCTTAGCTTCTTTCAGGGTCAAAAACAAAGTCTTTTGAGTTTCAAGTATTTCTTTTGCTTGAATACGATAGGTGCGAACAATTTCTATGGGTAACCCTTTGGCCCCCGTATAAATTTGATAGTTGTTTGGGTCTTGGCTTGCGAACCCAGTTATGTATGGAATAAGAGCGTTTAGTATAGGCTGAGTAATATTTTTTATAACAAACTTTCTATTAAGATCGTCATAGCCGAGGTCTTTTAGCTTACGAGCAGAAATCCCTTTGCCGTTGTATGCCGTATAGCCATAAAGCGGCTTTGCGCGGTCAGGCATGACGGATTTTTTACCATTTATATGAATAATACCATCTATAATAGCCAAAGTGTCACCAGGAACGGCCACACAACGCTTTACATAATTTGATTTTTTATCAATAGGTTTTTCGACTCCTGTCTCTTTCTTGAAAAATTGGCGAACGGTATCTGCAGGCCAGCTAAACACCACAATATCGTTGCGTTTTATCTTTTGAAATCCAGGAATTCGCGAGTAGGGGAGCTGAGGTTTTTTTAAGTATGAGCGTACCTTAGCTATAGGAATTGTGTCATGCACCATGGGGAATGACACCACTGTTTGAGGAGTTCGTGCGCCATAATGAAATTTACTAACCAAAAGAAAATCACCTACTAATAAGCTTTTTTCAAGTGAGCTGGTAGGAATAATAAAAGGTTGCATAAAATAGGCGTGTACTAGAGTAGCAAAAACAACGGCATAGATAATAGAGCCTACAAATTGTCCAAAACTGCTTTTGGGTTCTAGCGAACGGCCAGGTTGATAGTTTACATCGGCTACATAGTTGAGATAAAACCCATAAAACCCTAAACTTGCCCAGGAAAGAAAGCTATCGCTAAAGCTGTTTTTTCCAAAACTTCGCGCGGTTTCTACCCATACAACGGGAAGCATGAGTAGATTGACAATGGGAATATACAGCAAGATAACCCACCACTGAGGTCTTTTAATAATGCGTAAGAGGACAACAGAATTGTAAAAGGGGATAAGTGCTAACAAAGGAGAAAACCCTGCTTTTTTATACAGTTTCCAAAGCTTTACGAAAATAAAAACTTGGCAAAGGACTAGGAATAAAACCCATTGTGAAAATGTCATAGTAGAAAAGATTAGGTTATGTTTAAAACGTCTTGCATGCTAAAAATACCGCTTTTTCCAACAATCCATTCTGCGGCAAGTACGGCACCAAGTGCAAAACCATCACGGTTATGTGCAATGTGTTCGATAGAAATTGTGTCTGTTTCAGATGTGTAAGTCACCGTATGCGTTCCAGGGACATTTGGTTCGCGCTTTGCTGTAATGGCAAGGTCGTCTTCATTTGCTTCATTCACGAGTTTCCACGACTGTTGTTTTGAGTGTGGAAGAATTCCTTCAGCAAGTGTTATGGCAGTTCCACTCGGAGCATCTAGTTTTTCAGTATGATGAATTTCTTCCATACTTGCTCTATACTGCTCATATTGTCCTATAGTCTGAGCAAGTTTATTATTAAATGCAAAAAGTATATTAACGCCCAGACTAAAGTTAGATGCATATAAAAATGCCCCATTTTTTTCTGTACACAATTGCTCAATTTCTGTTTTACGCTCCAGCCAACCTGTCGTACCGCATACCACCGGTACGCTTTGATGTAAGGCTTTGGTGATATTATCAACCGCAGCAGAGGGAACACTAAAATTAATTGCGACATCGGCATGATTAAAATTGTCGTTTGGGTTGTCTTTGTCAATGGCTGCCACAATTTCATGTCCTCGTGTTTTTGCAATTACTTCAATGGCTTTACCCATTCGGCCGTATCCAAGTAAGGCTATTTTCATACTAAAATGTTAGTGCGACTTTTATTCCCGCTACTGCCGAAGCATCAGTGGGTTCTACATCAAAGTAGGGTTTAAAACTTAGATCGCTATTTACGTTATATTGTTTTAAATGTGCATCGATATTGGCATCTAAAATATTTAAAAAATAAAACCCCAATATAAAAAGCATTGACCTGTCACGGTTACGTTTATAAAAATCTTGACCGTCTATTAATCTGTCGGTACTTGCAATAAGACCTTGAAATTCGTCGTCATTATAACCAGCAATTCTTCTTTTGTATGCATTTCGATAACGGATATAATTTTTTTGGTTCACATCGTATGTATAAATAGATGCCCCAATAGCGCCATATACTAGTGGAATTTTCCAATAGCGCTTGTTATAGGCTTGACCTAGACCTGGCAATACAGCAGAATAAAAGGCTGCCCTAGCAGGTCTAAGTGGGTCTTCATTTTCAATTTTTCTAATGTCCTCAGCCTCAATTTTTTGCGCTGTGGTCACACCACTGGCAAGAATCAATAACCAGACAATAGCATAAGGTTTCACGGCTTGATCTTTTTTCGAATCGTTTTAAACTCCTTTTCAGAACCAAACGAAATAATAAT
Source organism: Flavobacteriales bacterium (assembly GCA_003331305.1). Classification (GTDB taxonomy): domain Bacteria; phylum Bacteroidota; class Bacteroidia; order Flavobacteriales; family Flavobacteriaceae; genus UBA7446. The sequence goes on from QOQB01000005.1 coordinate 117,819, forward strand.
TTTACCTCCTCCATTTTTATCGATGGCAGACTGTACGGCAGCACCAAAAAAGTCACTAAAGGCATCAATGTGTTTTGCTGTGTAGTCTTCAATTTGGGGTTGAGTTGATTCTTTTTTTGGTTTTACCGCTTGTTCCGTTGCTCGCACTGACATTCCAGTAGCCACAATTCTCTTGTATAGATTTAGCTGTTCTTTTGGGTTTTCAACGGCAAGAAGCGCACGTCCATGCCCCATGCTTATAAATCCATCGCGAATCCCAGATTGGATAATGGGATCTAGGTTTAGTAACCGGAGATAATTAGCAACCGTGGAGCGTTTTTTACCAACACGACTGCTCATTTCTTCTTGTGTAAGCTTAATCTCGTTAATAAGCCTGTTGTAGCTTAAAGCAATTTCAATGGGATCTAAATCGTCTCGCTGAATATTTTCTACCAACGCCATTTCGAGCGATTCGGTATCGTTAGCCACACGAATAAACGCCGGAATGGTTTCTAGATTTAGCGATTGAGATGCGCGGAAACGGCGTTCACCAGAAACCAATTGGTAGTTTTCAGGGCCCATTCTGCGAACTGTTATGGGTTGGATAACACCCAGCGCAGCTATAGATGACGCGAGTTCTTTTAATGTTTCTGGGTTAAATTGTGTTCTGGGCTGAAACGGGTTAGTTCCAATTTGACTTAGCGGTACATCTAACACGCGACCCTCAACTTTTCCTTTGCTAAGATTTTCATCAGTTGGTAGCAGAGCCGATAAGCCGCGTCCCATGGCTTGACGTTTTTGTGCTTTTGCCATATTTATTTGTTTTTAGTGATAAACTCTTGCGCGAGCTTTAAATAGCTAGACGCTCCTTTACTGGAGGCATCGTAGTCGATAATTGTTTCGCCATAACTTGGCGCTTCGCTAATTTTTACATTTCGCTGAATAATGGTATTAAACACCATGCTATTAAAGTGTTTTTTTACTTCATCAACAACTTGATTAGATAGCCGTAAGCGAGAGTCGTACATAGTAAGCAACATACCTTCAATTCCTAAAGATGGGTTATGAACTTTTTGTACACTTTTAATGGTATTTAATAGTTTTCCAAGTCCCTCAAGTGCAAAATACTCGCACTGAATCGGAATAATGACCGTATCGGCAGCTGTGAGTGCATTTAGCGTAATGAGTCCTAAAGAAGGTGCACAATCAATAAAAATATAATCGTAAGCATCTTTGATAGGTTCAAGAGCCATTTCAAGCATATTTTCTCTGTTGGGCTTGTCCACCAATTCAATTTCAATAGCTACCAAATCAATGTGTGCAGGCAGTATGTCTAAATTAGGAGAATTTGTAGGCACAATTGCTTCTTTTGCGGAGACAGTGTGCTCAAGCACTTGATATGAGCCTTTTTCTACCTTATCAACTTCAATTCCCAAAGCTGACGTGGCATTTGCTTGTGGGTCAGCATCAACAAGTAACACCTTTTTTTCTAAGACTCCAAGACATGCAGCGAGGTTTACAGAAGTGGTCGTTTTACCAACTCCGCCTTTTTGATTTGCTACAGCTATAATTTTGCTCATGGTTTGTTGTAAAGTGTAAAAATAACATTAATATGTCTTTCAAAGAATCAAATTTTTGTTAACTATTTTTTCTTACGAATAGCCATTTCCAACACGTCCCACATCGTTTTGGACACTTGCTCTAGATTATTAAATTGCCCGGCACCTTTTAGCCATTCACCACCGTCAAGGGTAATTACTTCTCCATTAAGGTATGCACCGAAATCAGAAACCATGTAGGCAGCCAAATTTGCCAATTCTTGATGTTCTCCCACCCTGGCTAATGGAATGCGCTTTTTTGGATCAAACTTTTTCTTAAGCGGCCCAGGCAAGAGCCTATCCCATGCGCCTTTTGTTGGAAATGGACCCGGTGCTACTGCGTTAAAACGCATACTGTATTTAGCCCATTCAACGGCTAACGAGCGTGTCATGGCAAGTACACCAGCCTTAGCACAAGCCGACGGAACCACATAGCCTGACCCTGTATATGCATAGGTAGTTACAACATTCAGGACGTTTGTATTTTTCTGTTTGGTTTTTATCCAGTGCTTACCAAAAGTTAATGTACAATTTTTGGTTCCTTTAAGAACAATATCCAAAATAGTGTCAAAGGCATTTGAAGACAAGCGCTCTGTGGGGGCAATAAAGTTACCAGCCGCATTGTTTACTAATACATCTATTGCTCCAAGCTTTTCAACTACCTGCGCATGCATGGATTCTACCTCATTTATATTGCGAACGTCGCATGCAACAGCAAAGCAAGTCCCACCTGTTTCATCCGAAAGTTCGCTTGCAGTACCTTCTAGTTTTTCTAAATTCCTGGAAGTAATAGCCACTTTTGCTCCAAGCTGTAAAAAATAGCGTGTCATGGATTTTCCCAATCCACTACCACCACCTGTAACCACTATAACTTTATCTTGTAGCGCATCTTCACGAAGCATTTGTTCTGCGTATTTCATATTTTTATATTTTCAAGTTATTGAACGCTATCCGCATACTCAATGAGATACACATCTTCGTTTTTTCGTTTCATATTATACCTTTCCCTTGCATAGCGTTCCAGTTTTATAGAATCATTCAATTGCAAGAGGGTTTTTTTATCGGCAGCAATATCACGTTCCAGCGTTACTTTTTGACGTTCTAGCTCACTGAGTTTACGCTCAAGATTGAGGTAAATAAGCAGTGAATTGGTATCTAAAAACACCATCCAAATAACAAAAAATAATCCAATTAAGGCATACACGTTTGTAAGTAGCTTAAACCAAGAATTTTCACGAAGTTTTTTCATTGAATAGTGTTTTTTAACCATTTTCTAAGCGCCCCTGCTGCATCCTCAATAACTCCGTTGTTTTGAATCACAATATCGGCTATTTCTTTGTTTGGAGCAATATATAAATGGTGCATGGTGTGTAGGGTAGTTTTAAAACGTTCGTGCACTTCCTCTTTGGTTCGCCCTCTTTGACGTACATCTCGTTCTACTCTGCGCCTTACCCTTATTTTTTCACCTGCTTCGATAAACACCTTACAATCAAAAAGCGAGTGTAGAGGCTCGTGCTCAAAAACTAAAATACCCTCTACTAAAATGAATTCTTTAGGATGGATGGTAACAGTTTCATTCATGCGAAGGTGCTCCGCAAAGGAGTACACAGGACGTTTAATCGAAACTCCTTGCTTAAGTTTTTGTAAATCCGACGTCATCAGCTCAAAATCTAAGGCGTCTGGATGATCAAAATTAATTTCACAACGTTGCTCATAAGTGAGGTTCGGTAAATGTTTGTAGTAGTGGTCTTGTCCTAAAACTAGAGTGTTGTGTTCGCCCAAGAATTGAGCAGCATACTCAACCAATGTTGATTTTCCTGCTCCTGTCCCACCACAAAATCCAAATATCAAAGTGATTGTTTTTGTAAAGATAATATTCCCTAAAGAATTACCTATTTGGGGAAAGAAAAAGTCAAAGTTAAAGGGCTACTCCCTTTGGTCGTGAGGCCCTAGGACAGGGTTACTCCCCCTCGGTCGTGAGACCGCTTCGCTAAGTTTAAACCAGCGACTCTTCCGATTGCATCGGAATGCGCCTTGGAAGACGTTTTACTCTTAAGAGAAAAAGTCGGGATGACAGGATTTGAACCTGCGACCCCACGCACCCCATGCGTGTGCGCTACCAGGCTGCGCCACATCCCGTGGTTATTGAACCAAAAGGTTGATTTAGTCGGGATGACAGGATTACTTCCTTTGGTCGTGAGACCCTAGGTGTTACTTCCTTTGGTCGTGAGACCCTAGGAAAGTGTTACTTCCTTTGGTCGTGAGACCGCTCCGCTAAGTTTAAACCTGCGATCTTCCCGATTTCATCGGAACGCGATGACTGGTCATCGATATCCCAATGAGATTTATTTTTGTCGGGGTGGCAGGATTCGAACCTGCGACCTCCTGCTCCCAAAGCAGGCGCGATGACCGGGCTACGCTACACCCCGTAAAACGGATTGCAAATATAGAACATATCATTACCCCCACAAACATAATTTTTTATCATTTTAGGTAATAGATTGATAATAACTTTTGATGTACTTTCATATTAATAAAACACTTAATCATGTACATTTGAATGTAAATTAATGATGATGAATAATCAACCTGAACATATTAAAACACTTATCATCGGATCTGGTCCAGCAGGCTATACAGCAGCTATTTACGCAGCTCGTGCCGACCTCAAACCTGTTGTATACACTGGCATGGAGCCTGGAGGCCAGCTAACGACTACGACTGAAGTAGATAACTTTCCTGGATATCCAGACGGGGTAGACGGACCAACAATGATGGTTCAACTTCAACAACAAGCCGAGCGTTTTGGTACAGACGTGCGTATTGGCATGGCAACTGCCGTTAATTTTTCAAAAGAAGCAGGTGGATTACATCAGGTTACTATTGATAACGAAAAAGAAGTACTGGCCGAAACCATTATTATCTCAACCGGTGCTACAGCCAAATATTTAGGCTTACCAAGTGAGCAGCGTCTTCGTGGAGGAGGAGTTTCTGCTTGTGCGGTGTGTGATGGATTTTTCTACAAAGGTCAGGACGTAGCCATTGTAGGAGGTGGTGATACGGCTGCCGAGGAAGCAACCTATTTAGCTAATATCTGCAAAAAAGTGACTATGCTGGTACGTAAAGACCACATGCGCGCTTCAAAAGCCATGCAGCACCGCGTAACATCGACTCCAAATATAGACTTACGTTACAACACTGAAATTGATGAAGTGTTGGGCGAGCAGGTAGTTGAGGGATTACGTATGGTTAACAATCAAACTGGAGAGAAGGAAGAAATTGAGATCACGGGTTTGTTTATTGCTATTGGTCACAAACCAAATACAGAGATTTTTAAGGGGCAACTCGACATGGATGACGCAGGCTATCTAATTACAGAAGGAAAATCTACAAAAACGAATCTTCCTGGTGTATTTGCATCTGGAGACGTGCAAGATAAAGAGTATCGTCAAGCTGTTACGGCAGCTGGTACAGGTTGTATGGCGGCACTTGATGCCGAGCGTTATTTAGCTACTGTTGAATCTGTAGAAGTGTAAGCGTAATGAAAATCACACCAGTTACGATTAACAGATTAACCCTATTAAAACTTCCTGCGGCTTATTTTACTGGAGTTCGTGTGAGATCCGTAACAGACGAATCGTGTAGGGTAACCGTGCGACTTGGCTGGGCAAACAAAAATCCGTTTCGTTCTATGTTTTGGGCGGTACAAGGAATGGCTGCCGAGCTTTCAACGGGTGTAATGCTTATGCGCTTATTGTCTCAAAAAAAGCGTAAGGCATCTATGCTTGTTATTGAAACCAAAGCTACTTTTTCTAAAAAAGCTGTTGGAAATATTGTATTCGACTGCTTACAGGGAGCAGAAATAGCTAAAAAAATAGCTGATTTATCTCAAAAGCCACAACAAATTTGGCTTCACGCGAAGGGCCTAGATGAGACAGGAGATGTAGTCTGTTCCTTTTCTTTTTTGTGGTCACTAAAAGGCAAGAATTAACATTTTTACAACACTTTTGTGTAGTGAAAATATGTTTATTTGTTAGAAACTATAGTAATATAAATGTCAACAAGTTTAAACCTATCTTATTTTAAAATAGTATTGTCCAAAGTTTACGGCTATCCCACTGTATTCAAAAAAGAACTTAACAAGGCAAAAAAGCACTTAAATGCATACGATTATAATATGCTGATGATTTGGCTATCAAAAAATCAATTTTCTAGCTTGGCTTTGGACTGATAATTTTTACGTCTTCGTAAACAATTGCCCCTCGAATAATGGCACGTATTTTCTCATGCAGAGCTTTAATGATATGAAGTTTCAATCCGCTTTTGTGATAGATTACACTCACTTCTCTTGCAGGTTCAGGTGCAGTAAAAGATTTTAAATTTTGCTTTTGATCTTGTCCTAACTGACGTGTGTTCAAATAGGGTAGTAGCGTGATACCCAATCCCTCGTTTGCCAATTGAATAAGTGTTTCAAAGCTACCGCTTTTGATTTCAAACTTGACAGGAGTGTTGTTTTTTACCTTACATACATGCAATGCCGACTCACGAAAACAATGTCCGTCTTGCAGGAGCAATATGTTTTCAGAATCAAACATTTCAGATGTAATTTTTTCTTTACGATTCAGCTTAGAATGCGAAGGCGCATACACCACAAAAGGTTCATAATACAAAGGTTTCTCTTCAATTTGACTTATGTCTAATGGCGTGGCAGCAATACCCGCATCAAGTGTTCCGTTTTCGAGACGTTCTAAAATTAGATGCGTTGGCATTTCTTCAATTTCCAGCGCTAATTGTGGATATGATTTTAGAACGGTTTGCAAAAACATGGGCAATAGGGTTGGCATTATGGTAGGTATAATACCAAGCTTAAACGTACCGCCGATTATTCCTTTTTCTTGATCTACAACATCTAGCATACGGTCAGATTCGCCAACAATTAACTTTGCTTGATCTATAATTTTTTTTCCAATAGCTGTGAGTGCAATAGGTTTTTGCGCTCTGTCAAAAATGGTTAAGTTGAGTTCTTGTTCTAATTTTTGAATTTGCATACTCAACGTGGGTTGAGTAACATGAACGTATTCTGCAGCCGTAGTAAAATTGCGATGTTTGGCAACAGCAATACAATATTTGAGTTGAGTAATGGTCATAATTATTGATTTAAAACAGTCACACGCATGCGCATATTAGTTAATGGCCATTCGCGTTTGTCTGTTGGTAATGCATTTATAGCATCAACCACGTCCATTCCACGAATAACTTTTCCAAAAACAGTATAATTTCCATCCAAGTGGTAGGCACCTGGGGATTGTTGGACGATAAAAAACTCGTATGGAGATGCTAATTTATGCTGGTTTTCGATCTGGCTACTAGGCATGGAAATAACACCACGATGATGCTTCAGTCCGTTACGTGTATCAGGTGGTAGTAAATATTTCCCAATTTTTCTTCGCTTTTGCCCCGTATCATAATTATCTGAGTTGCCTCCTTGAATAATAAAGTCAGGGACGACACGGTGAAAGTAAGTACCGTCAAAATAGTTTTGTTTGGTCAGGAAAATGAAATTTGCTCTGTGGTAGAGGGTTTGTTCAAATAACAATATGTCGAAGCTACCCAATGGAGTTTCTATGCGAGCTTTGTTTTCGCGATTTTCCGCTCCATAGCGCTGTAAAAATGGTATGGCTGTTTCTGCTGTTAGCGGTAAGTCGCTTTTTTTCTCAAGACCCTTTTGTGAAAGTTTTGAAACTACAGGCTTACTTGTGGCTGCATGTGATTTTTTTGTTGTGTTTGGTTTTGAACTACACGAAATCACTATTCCAACAAAGAAACAATACAATATACATTTCCAATAGTGTTTTTGCATGTGGTAAAGTTACAGGTTTTCATTATCTAAATAAATGTAAATTCATTTCCGCGCCTTTTGTACTTTTGTAC
>QOQB01000006.1 GCA_003331305.1 Flavobacteriales bacterium
TTCACATTTAAAAGGATATTTTCTTCAAGGCACTTACAACACAAACAACACCAAAATTAAGGCACTAACTTTTGGGGGACACGAACGCACCTACCAAGCGTGGTACGGAGTTGATCCAGCCACATTGGCATCCAACAGAACATATAATCCTGCTGGGGAACAATACGACGAGGAAGGAAATGTACAAGGCTACTACGACAGCCAAGTAGATAACTACAAGCAAGATCATACACAATTGCATATCGAACAGCGATTATCAAATAATTCTAGACTCTCTTTGGGGTTAAATTATACACATGGATACGGCTATTATGAGGAATTTTATGATTCGTTTTCAGGAGGAGAGGATGTTTCATATGACTACCTAAAATTACCTCCATTATCTATTAACGGACAAGCGATTACGGAAACAGAGAATGCTGTTCGCAAATGGTTAGATAATGATTTTTATGTGGCTAACCTGATGTATCATTTCAACAATGAAAAACTCGATGTCAGCGCAGGGGCTTATTACAGCACTTATAATGGAGCACATTTTGGGGAGTTATTATGGGCGTCTACCGCTAACATAAACCCAAAACATCGTTTTTATGAAAACCGAGGAAAGAAAAAAGATGGTAATATTTTCACTAAATGGGACATTGCTTTAAGCGAAAACTGGAATCTTTATGCCGATGCACAAGTTCGCTGGATTGATTATACCGTAACTGGAGAAGTTGCTGGACCTGAATCATTTACAGTCAACGATTCACACACTTTTTTTAACCCCAAGGCAGGGGTGGTATTTAAACCCAATGCGGCACACCAGTTTTACGCGTCCTATGCCAAAGCACACAAGGAGCCCAACCGTACAGACTACGAAAACGGCAATCCCGTCCCTGAAGAATTGAATGATTTCGAATTAGGTTGGCGATGGAAAACGGATAAGGCGTATATAAACGCAAACGTGTATTATATGGACTACAAAAACCAGTTGGTATTAACAGGGGCTCTTGATGACGTTGGCGCACCAATACGAGAGAATTCGGGGGACAGTTTTCGAGGAGGCATTGAGATAGACGCTGGTTGGGCATTCGCTACCAATTGGAATTGGCAAGCCAATGTGTCTTGCAGTAAAAACAGAAATTTGGATAAATATTTTGAGCGCGATGGCGCTTTACAAGCCTTAGGTGATACGCATTTGTCGTACTCTCCTTCGTTAATTGCATCGGAACAACTGACGTATGCGCGCAATACATGGTCTATTTCTTTTGTAAGTAAATTTGTTGGGGAGCAGTATATGGGTAACATAGATGCTGAACTCTCTAAACTGGAGAGCTATTTGGTTAACGATATTCAATTCCAGGCGGTTATCTTAAACAATGATAATGCTCCTAGATTAGATGTAAACATTCACGTTTACAACGTTTTTGACGAAGTATTTAGTTCAAATGGATATTTCTATACCTATGACGACGATTGGAGTTCACCAACCGCAATCACAACCATAGAAGGTGTAGGCTATTATCCGCAAGCAGGACGTCACTTCATGGCAGGGCTTTCGCTGCGGTTCTAATTGTAAATCCGCACCGCAGTTCCATTTTGCTGCACCTTATAAAACAGTAGGCTATAGCTTGCCCCTTCCGTAAGGGGTTGACCTGTAGCCAAACTGTACTGAAAGTCTTCACAAGAGCAGGAAGCTGTAACACCAGAGATTTGAACCGTAGAGCAGCTATTTGGCGCATGATTGGGGCAACTTGCTTCCCACGCCATAATCGTTCCAGAAAGATTAAATAACAACAATCCTTTTAGACCGCCAATAGGCCAATATAAACTCCCCCCTTGATAGTTTAAGTTGTCAAAAGCAGGAAGGGCCAGATTGATGCTTTGGTCAAAACGCGCTTCGTATAAGTACGGATTGCGCTCTACGCTATTTTTGTCACAACTCACCAAAAATAAAAACGCTGTAAAAAAAACATATTTCATGTGAGTAAAACGCAAGAAAAAGGAAAATTGTATATTTGCATTCATCCCTTAAACATAAGGGATTTTTTAATAATACCCCATGAGTAAAGTTTCATATTATACTGCCGAAGGGCTAAAAAAATTAAGGGAAGAACTCAATCATCTAAAAGATGTTGAGCGTCCGCGTGCATCACAGGCTATTGCCGAGGCACGCGACAAGGGAGATTTGAGTGAAAATGCCGAGTATGACGCTGCTAAAGAAGCACAGGGTATGCTTGAAATGAAAATCGCGAAAATGGAGGAAACTCTATCGGGAGCTCGTGTGATTGACGAGTCACAATTGGATGTTTCCAAGGTGTTGGTGCTTTCAAAAGTACGTATCAAAAACCTTACCAATAGCATGGAAATGAACTATACCCTTGTAGCTGAAAGTGAAGCGGATTTAAAAACCGGAAAAATATCAGTTAATTCACCTATTGGTAAAGGGCTTTTAGGTAAAGCCGTTGGAGAGATTGCTGATGTTACCGTTCCAAACGGCACGCTTAAATTTGAAATTTTATCCATTGACCGTTAATGGCGTCTATCTTTAGCCGAATTATTGCACGTGAACTTCCAGCTTATATTGTTGCGGAAGATGATCATCACATTGCTTTTTTGGATATCAACCCTAATGCACTTGGTCATACGCTTTGTGTGCCCAAAAAAGAGGTAGATAAGCTTTTTGATTTGGACGAAGACTCCTACCTCAACCTTATGCATTTCAGTCATCGTGTGGCTACTGCGCTTAGGCAAGTCGTTTCATGTCAGCGTATAGGGTTATCGGTGATTGGACTTGAAGTTCCACATGCGCATGTTCATTTGATTCCACTCAACGAAATGGCGGATGCTACCTTTCAAAAAAAGATTTCTCCTTCGGCTGAGGATATGAAAAACCTCGCCGAAAAAATCAAGAGTATTTTTGTTTAAGAGGAAGTTGAATCTCAAAAGTGCTTCCTTTTTCTGAACTTTCCGCCAGCCTTAGCTTACCACCATGGTATTGCTCTACAATTCGCTTTGCTAACGATAGTCCAAGCCCCCAACCCCTTTTTTTGGTGGTGATACCAGGGTTAAAAATAGTTTTTTGAAGCTTTTTTGACATACCGCTACCGGTATCCTGAACCGTAACTATTGCAGTGCTTTCCCAACTCATGTCAATTGTGATGGTTCCTTTTCCTCGGATGGCATCTATACTATTTTTGATTAAATTCTCTAACACCCAAGCAATAAGCTCTGAATTAACTTCAACCTGTTTTTCATCTCCATTTTTATGTATATGCAGTGCAACTTCTTTTGGCATCCGAATTTGCATATAAGAGACCAAATCATCTGCAACTGCACTTAGTTTCACCTCTTTTTTATTTGGTAATGAACCAATTTTTGAAAACCGAGCACTGATTGTTTCTAGGCGCTTTATATCACGCTTTATTTGATCTAGAATTTTCTCATCTACATCATGCTGATCTAAAATCGTTAACCACCCCAAAAGAGAAGAAATTGGTGTTCCTAGCTGATGGGCTGTTTCTTTTGCCATTCCAGTCCATAATTTGTTCGAAACCACTTGTTGCGTGCTTTTGTAGTAGGCAACCATTAGCCCACCTAAAAAAGCTACAATCAAAAAAAATGCAATAGGGTAATAACGTAATTGTTGTATAAGATAGGAGTTGCCGTAATACATTTTTTGATTCAAATTTTCTCTATCAAGAATTTCAATAGGCGTATGGATGGCGCTAAATTGTTGAATCAATTTTTCAACATACCCTATGGAATCCTGCACCAATTTTCTGTCATCTATATTATTTGAAAACAATAGTTTGTTGTCATGATCAACTACAATCATAGGAATGGTATTTTCCCCTGTGAGCACTTGGAATGTTAATGGATTAACCGGTTTATTGAGATCTGTACTTGTAGCCAGTTCTTGTTGGGCTATGCCCCAAAGTTCCATTTGTTGGCGTTCGTTTTCTTGAATACGTTGAATTAATTTGTTGGTACTCAATAGTGTAAACCCAACAAAGCAAAGCGCCAACACAAACCCCGCAATTCGGCTATTTCGTTGATTTACAAAAGAGAAGTCAAACCTCATGCGCACGAATATAGTATATTTTCAAGCGTTGTGTTCGCAACAAATTGAGTAAATTTGTATAAACACCAGCAACAACCACATGGAAATTACAGGAAAAATTAAACAAATAGATGAGACCAAGGAGTATGGCGCAAACGGTTTTCAAAAGCGCGAATTGGTCTTAACAACTGAAGAGCAGTATCCGCAGCACCTTCTCGTTGAATTTGTGCAAGATAAATGCGCCCTACTTAACTCATTTGCTGTTGGTCAGCGCATAAAAGTTGGGATAAATCTTCGTGGCCGTGAGTGGCAAAGTCCACAAGGTGAAATCAAATACTTTAACTCCATTCAAGGTTGGCGCATAGATGCTGTAGAAGCAACACCGCCACCACCACCTTCCGCACCATTTGAAACCATGCCGGAAGCACCTGAAAAAGAAGCACCAGACGACTTGCCCTTCTAATAAAAAGTATGTATCATTTATCGGAAGAATTGCGTTTTCCTTCGCCTCACCTGGCCACCAAAGAGGGCATCGTTGCTGTCGGAGGCGATTTAAGGCCACAACGCGTGTTATTGGCATACAAAAAAGGTATTTTTCCCTGGTTTGAGCAAGACGATTTTTTGATTTGGTGGAGTCCAGACCCAAGAATGGTCCTCTTTCCAGATCAATTACGTATTTCGAAAAGCATGCGTAGTCTTTTACGAAAACAACCCTATGAAATTACATTCAATAAAGCATTTAATGAGGTTGTAAAATCTTGCGCAAAAGTAAAGCGATTTGGGCAAACGGGTACTTGGATAACACCTGGACTCATGGAGGTCTATGAAATTTTACATGAACAAGGACACGCACATTCTGTGGAGGTTTGGGATGGTGCAGAGCTTGTTGGTGGACTTTATGGTATAGACGTGGGTGAAGTTTTCTGCGGCGAAAGTATGTTCTCCAAAGCAAGTAATTCGAGCAAGCTGGCGTTGATATATCTTACCCGTGAGCTAAAGAAAAACAAATATAAACTCATTGATTGTCAGGTGCCAACAGCACACTTAGCAAGTATGGGTGCTAGTCCTATACCCCGTAAAGAATTCCTTAGATATTTGGACTAAGTGCTGCTATTTCGCTGTGCTTGAAACAATCTACAACATGGTCGTTTACCATTCCAACGGCTTGCATGTGGGCATACATAGTAATTTTCCCAATGTATTTAAATCCACGTTTTTTGAGATCATTGCTCATTAGAGTAGCCAACTTCGTTGTTTGTGGAATTTGATGGGTTTGTTCATACTTATTTTGGATGGGGACTCCGTTGGTATACGACCACATAAAATCGCAAAAACTTCCTACTTCTTTTTGAATTTCCATAAATGCACGAGCGTTAGCAATTGCTCCTGTGATTTTTCCTCTATTACGAATGATTCCCTTATTCTGAAGTAGTTTTTCCACGTCATAGTCAGTTATTTCTGCCACACGCACCACATTAAAGTCATGAAATGCTTCACGGAAATGCTCTCGTTTTTTGAGAACTGCCCACCATGACAATCCAGCTTGAAATGTCTCTAACAAAAAGGCCTCAAATAGTTTGTGGTCGTCATATATGGGCACACCCCATTCATTGTCGTGATAAGCGATATAAGTAGGATTTGCCAAACACCAATCGCAGCGAAAAGGTTCCATGGTTACGATTTTCCATCTAAATTATGCAAAAAGACATCAAGTGTCAAGCTGTCCTCAAGATTGTATCTCCCAATAGCTGTTCTGCGTAACGAAACCAAGTGAGCACCGCATCCAAGTGTTTGGCCAAAATCATGCGCTAAAGAACGGATATAGGTCCCTTTGCTACAGGACACCAAAAAGTCTATATCTGGAAGGTTGTTATTAGTCAAATCAAAAGAAGTAATCGTGACTTCTCGCGAGGAGACTTCCGTGGTCATTCCTGCTCTAGCGATGGTATAAAGCCGTTTTCCGTCTTTCTTTATAGCGGAATGTAATGGTGGTTTTTGCTGAATTTTCCCTAAAAAGGTATTGCGTGTTTCTTCTAACAAGGCAGTTGTGATATAATCAGTAGGCCTTGGATTACTTACGGCAGTTTCCAAATCGTAGGAAGGGGTTGTTCCGCCCAACCGAAAGGTGCCTGTATAGGACTTATCCATACCCATATACTGATTTATTTGCTTAGTCATTTTTCCAGTGCAGATTAGCATCAACCCTGTAGCAAGAGGATCTAAAGTACCCGCATGACCTACTTTTATTTTTTTGATCCCGTAGGTTTTACGAATGGCCCATCTAATCTTATTCACAAGTTGAAAAGATGTCCACTCAAGGGGTTTATCAACAAGCAGCAGTTGGCCCTCTAAAAACGCATCTTTAGAAAATATCACGTCCATGCAATAATAGATGCAATAATTCCAACAGTCAAACAATACACGGCAAAATAGCTGAGCTTACTTTTCTTTACGATGCTAATCATCCATGTACACGCCAAAACGCCTGATACTAAAGCAGCCACAAAGCCTGTAAGCAGCGAGAATGTGTCAATAGTTCCAAAAATTGCCGAACCGTTATCAAGTAAGGTTTTCGCCATACTTCCCAATATAAGTGGTATTACCATTAAAAAGGAAAAACGGGCAGCTTCGGGACGCGCTGCACCAACCAGTAGGGCTGTAGCAATGGTAGCACCACTTCTTGAAATTCCAGGTAGGATAGCTACAGCTTGCGCCAATCCAATAATCAAAGCAATTTTGTAGGTTATTGCTTGTTGTTTTTCACTAGCTCGGTCGGTAAAAAATAGCAGTAAGGCAGTAAGGCAAAGCATGGCGCCCACTAGGGCTAAATTTAAGCCAAAAAGAGATGTAATTTCTTCTTCAAAAAATAATCCAACTACAACAGCTGGGAACATAGAAACTGCAATTTTACCTATATAATGTCGCGCAATTGTATTCTCTTTTTGAAAAAAACCTTGAATAAGTTTAGTAATGTCTTTTCTAAATACAATCATGGTAGCAAGTGCTGTAGCTGCGTGTACCAAAATGGTAAATAGTAGGTTTTCTTCAGGAAGGGTTTCTCCGCAGAGTAGTGCTGTGAAAAGGGCCAAATGTCCGCTAGAAGATACGGGCAAAAACTCGGTAAGTCCTTGAATAATCCCTAACAATAATGCTTCCCAAAAACTCATTGTTTTTTCTTTGCTGCTAAAATGGCAACAACTAATGTGGCAAAACCTGCCAGTACGAATGTTGGCGCTACACGTATGCGCATCGGGCTGTAGATTTCAGGGTTAAACACATCAGGATCATCGCTACCGCCCCCTGTCATAAGGGCAAAACCTAAGACAATAAGCGCAAGGCCTATACCCATAATGCGATAGGCACGTTTGCCAAACAAAAAAACTTTTTCATTTTTCATAATTAGTAGATAATGTCATACGTTAAACGCAAATGTTTGTATGTGGCAAACCAAGCACTAATGCCACAAATGAGTACGGAACAACTTACAATGACAGTAGTCAAAAGCAAAAGTGAAAATTCATTTTCCCACCAACTGATTTGAGGGAGGTATTGGTCCAAAAAACTTAAAATCCCTGTAAACCCAGCTAAAGCAAATAACGCACTGATGGCTCCAAGCCCCATATAGCGCCATAAAAAAGGACGCCGAATAAAGCTTTTTTTGGCACCAACCAAAAGCATAGTTTGGATAATAAGTCGCTTACTGTAAATAGATAATTTGATCGAGTGGTTAATAAGCAGTAGCGCAATTCCAATAAAAATAGCACTACAAACGAGCAACCAAAATCCAAATTTTTGAATGTTTTCATTCAATAGCACAATTAGTGGGCGGTCATAAAGCACTTCTGAAATGAAGGGTTTTTGTTCCATCACATCGCCCAAACTATCTAATACTTCTGTAGTAACAAAATCAGCTTTAAGTCCGATATCAAGTGCATCTTGAAGCGGGTTGTATCCCAAAAAATCCATAAAATCCTCTCCAATAGCAGCACTGTGTTCAGTAGCTGCAGTTTCTTTTGAAACAAACTGAACTGCTTTGGTAAATGGCGCTAAACGTAAAGTGGTTATAAGCTGTTCACGTTCCATTTCTTTGGTTTGATCTTCCAAAAAAACTGTCATGGTTACTTGCTCCTTAAAGTAGTTGGCGATGGATTGACTGTTGAGTAAAACAAATCCCAATACGCTAAGTACAAATAACACGAGTGTTGTGCTGCTAACAACAGAAAAGTAGGAAGCGAAAAGACGTCTTTTGTATATGCGGGTTGCAGACATAGTAGTTCTAAGCCATAAAAATAGAAAATAAGACGGAACAATCTTGCTACATTTTCTAAAGACCGTACTTAAAATGTTATTTTTGTTGTTTAATTACATGCATGGGGTATCCATTTCAAGACATAGAAAAAAAATGGCAATCATTTTGGGCAGAAAAACAAACCTATAAAGTTGCGCAGCTTTCGGATAAGCCCAAGTTTTATGTGCTGGATATGTTTCCATATCCTTCTGGAGCTGGGCTTCATGTCGGGCATCCACTGGGATATATCGCCAGTGATATTGTTGCTCGTTACAAACGCCACAAGGGCTTCAATGTATTACATCCCCAAGGGTATGATTCATTTGGACTTCCTGCCGAACAGTACGCTATTCAAACAGGACAGCATCCGGCTGTAACTACTGATACCAACATTAAACGTTACCGTGAGCAACTAGATCGAATGGGGTTTTCGTTTGATTGGTCACGTGAGGTGCGCACCTCAGACCCTACATATTACCGCTGGACACAATGGATTTTTTCACTTTTGTTTGATGCTTGGTACGATACCAAACAAGACAAAGCACGCCCCATAGATGCCCTTAATAAGCATTTGGAACGTTTTGGCACTCAGAATTTGGAAGCCGCTTGCGATGATGATACACCGTCGTGTACAGCTGAAGATTGGCGCAGTATGTCTGCAGATGATAAGCAAACGTTTTTACTCCGATTCCGCATAACCTATTTGGCTGAAACAGAGGTGAACTGGTGTCCTTCTTTGGGAACTGTGCTTGCAAATGATGAAGTTATTCAAGGCGTTTCAGAACGCGGAGGGTACCCTGTAGAACGCAAAAAAATGAAGCAATGGAGCATGCGCATTTCGGCATTTGCCGATAGGCTACTCAGGGGTTTAGACACTTTAGACTGGCCTGAACCATTAAAAGAAATGCAGCGAAACTGGATTGGAAAATCTGTGGGTGCCAGTGTCCGCTTTTGTGTAGAAAACAGCCATCGTAAAATTGAAGTATTTACTACGAGACCTGATACGCTTTTTGGCGTTACTTTTTTGACCTTAGCCCCCGAGCATGAGTGGGTAAGTGAAATGACAACTGCCGAACAAAAAATTGAAGTAGATGCCTATGTGAAGCAAGCCGCACAGCGTAGCGAACGCGAACGCATGAGCGAAGTTGATCGCATCAGCGGTGTTTTTACAGGGGCTTATGCGCTTCATCCCATTACAAACGAAAAGATACCCATTTGGATTGGCGATTATGTACTTGCCGGCTACGGAACCGGCGCCGTAATGGCTGTTCCGTGTGGAGATCAACGTGATTTTGCTTTTGCTACCCACTTTAATCTTCCCATCAAAAATATTTTCAAAGACGTGGATATTTCAACGACGGCGCATACTGCCAAAGAAAATACCATTATGGCCAATTCCGATTTTATAGACGGCTTATCTATTCCCGAGGCTACGCAAAAAGTGATTGCGGTACTCGATGAGATCGGTATGGGTGAAGGGGCAACAACCTTCCGTTTGCGAGATGCCGTTTTTAGTCGACAACGCTATTGGGGCGAGCCCATTCCCGTATATTATGTCAACGAGCAACCACAACTTGTTCCAGACGAATGTTTGCCCTTAGAATTACCCGAAGTATCAAAATACCTTCCTACTGCCGACGGCGCACCGCCACTTGGTAACGCTGCGGAGTGGGCGTGGGATTCGGTCAAAAATAAGGTAGTTTCTAACGATAAAATAGATAATAAAACCTTTTTTCCATTAGAAAAAAACACCATGCCGGGCTGGGCAGGGAGTTCGTGGTATTTTAATCGATATATGGATGCGAATAACACAAAGGCTTTCGCAAGCAAAGAATCGTTGGCGTATTGGAGAGAAGTAGATTTATATTTAGGCGGAAGTGAACACGCCACAGGACACCTGCTTTATTCTAGGTTTTGGCAATATTTTATGTATGATTTAGGACTTGTTCCCGTTGAAAATTTCGCCAAAAAATTGATTAATCAAGGGATGATTTTGGGAGAAAGTGCATTTATATATCGAATTCCCGACACACAAACCTATCTCTCCAAAGGCTTGTGCAAATGCAAAAAAGTGATTTCAGTGCATGTGGATGTTTCACTGGTTTCGACTCAAAATGAATTGGATATAGAAGGATTAAAAAATTGGCAACCCCATTTTTCTGACGCTACATTTGAAATGGAAGATGGAAAATATATCGTTGGTCGGGAAGTTGAAAAAATGTCCAAGTCCAAATACAATGTGGTTAATCCCGATGCCATTTGCGAACAGTATGGCGCAGATACACTTCGTATGTATGAAATGTTTTTAGGCCCTATTGAGCAAGCCAAACCCTGGAATACAGCAGGGATTTCGGGAGTGAGTAATTTCTTAAATAAGTTTTGGCGCTTGTTTCACAGCGGTGAGGACTTTGTTGTAAGTGACGATAAACCCACAAAAGAATCGCTTAAAATATTGCATAAAACGATTGAAAAAGTGACTCAGGACATCGAGCAGTTTTCGCTCAATACCTCGGTTAGTGCGTTTATGATTGCCACCAATGAACTCACCAGTCAGAAGTGCAATCATAGGGAAATTTTAGCACCGCTTACGGTGCTGTTAGCTCCTTTTGCGCCACATATATGCGAAGAGCTATGGGCATTATTAGGGCATCAAGATTCGATAACGAATGCTGCTTATCCTGTGGCAAACCCCGACTTTTTGCAAGACGACACCAAGGCATATCCGATTAGTTTTAATGGGAAGATGCGCTTTACGCTAGCATTGTCCACTTCGCTTAGTAAAGACGAAATTGAGGCTGCTGTGATGCAAGAAGAACGCACACAAAACTATTTGGACGGCAAAACCCCCAAAAAGGTGATCGTTGTACCAAATAAAATTGTGAATATTGTGGTGTAGTCACTTGTAGCCCATGATTTTTTAAATTTTTTATTCTCTAACAAAGTAAATAATTGTTTACTTTTGAGACAACATTTAGTCTTTGCCTCAAATGAAGTGTTCCCAAATGTATCGCATCTTAACCAAAGATGGCTGGTATCGTATTTCGCAGCGAGGATCGCATGTTAAAATGCGACACGAAACCAAAAGTGGAGTTATTATTTTTCCAAATCATGGAAGTCAAGAGTTAGGTAAAGGACTTGAAAAAAGGATTTTAAAAGTAGCGGGAATTAAAAAATAAGACATGGGCAAAACAAAAAAAATCATTATGACTGTTGAGAAAACTAGCACAGGTTTCTCCGCCTTTTCAGAGAAGTATGCTATTTTTACAACAGGTCAAAATGTACCAGATTTAATCAATCATGCTTACGAAGCGGTTCGTTTTTATTTTGAGACAGAGAATATAACTATTACAACAAATGATATTGGCTTTGAAATAGATTTTGAGCAGTTTTTTAAATACTATAAAGTTTTAAACGCAAAATTTCTTGCTAAAAAAATAGGCATGAATGCGTCATTGTTATCGCAGTATGTTCAGGGTCACAAAAAACCATCAAGGAAGCAAACAGAGAAAATTTTAATGGGTATTCATCAAATTGGCCAGGAGTTATCCGATATTAAACTTTTGCAAACAGTATAATAACTATTTTTGGTAAACAACTAATGCCTTGCAATTTATATGATACTTGAAGTCGCCATTTTGGATGTTAAAAACGGATTAGAAATTGAATTTGAAAAAAATTTTACGTTAGCTAGACAATACATTAGCGCTGCAGTTGGTTACAAAGGGCATTCGTTACGAAAGTGTATGGAACGTCCTAGTCGATATATTCTTTTGGTCGACTGGGAAAATTTGGAAAGTCACGAAGTTGGATTTCGAAAATCTAATGAGTACGAAAAATGGAAAGCATTATTGCATAAATATTACGATTCATTTCCAACAGTTGAACATTACCAAACAGTTCACGAGAATAACATTTAAGAAGCCATAAATATGCTAAACCCTGAATACATCGGCTTTATAGCCGCCATCTTAACTACTTCCGCTTTTTTGCCACAGGCATTTAAAATTTGGAAAAACCGCTCAGCTGACGGTTTGTCATTAACCATGTACCTTGTAATGGGAACAGGTACTTTGTGTTGGCTCATTTATGGCTTATTGATTCACAGCCCTTCAATAATTGTGGCAAATACTATTTCAATTTCTATTATCGTTTTTATTATTACCTTTATAGTTCGCTCAAAAAAGTAGGGTGGTATGTTTTTTGCTTAAATTAAAATAAAAGTTATGTACATAGAATATTATTTGATCATTTTGGTTTTTGCTGGTGCCAGTATGTGGATTCAACACAAACTGAAATCTAAGTTTAAACAGTATTCAAAAGTGGCGCTGCGCAACCAAATGTCGGGTAAAGAAATTGCGGAGAAAATGCTTTCAGACCATGGCATTCGGGATGTGAAGGTAACTGCTGTTCGGGGTAAACTCACCGATCATTACAACCCAAAAAACAAAACCGTAAACCTTAGCGAAAGCGTTTATCACGAACGTAATGCAGCAGCGGCGGCTGTCGCTGCTCACGAATGCGGTCATGCGGTGCAGCATGCACAAAGCTACGAATGGTTGCAATTTCGTTCGCTCTTAGTGCCCGTGGTGAGTGTGGCCTCTCAGTTTTCCATGTATGTTATTTTCGGAGGATTTATGTTGGGAATAGGTTCTGCAATGGGCTATAATTTGGCAGTAGCAGGGGTAGTTCTTTTTGGGTTAGGCACGTTATTTAGCTTTATCACCCTTCCGGTTGAATATGATGCTAGTAATCGTGCTTTAGCGTGGCTTCAACGAAAAAACATGGTGAGTCAACAAGAATTTGCAATGTCAAAAGACGCACTTAAATGGGCTGCTCGTACTTATGTAGTAGCTGCAATAGGGTCTTTGGCAACCTTAATTTACTTTGCGCTTCGAGTAGCAAGCTCTAGGCGCTAGATATTGATTTGACGATTTATTTGTTGGTGAAGCGAGATAAACGTTTCGGTTCTCGAAACGCCCTCAATAGATTGGATGTTGTGATTGAGGAGCTGCATTAGGTGCTCGTTGTTTTTACACAAAATTTTAATTAGAATACTCCAATTTCCTGTCGTGTAGTGACATTCTACCACCTCGGGAATTTTTTTTAACTGGGATACGGCTTCTGGGTTTCGCATAGCTTTGTCTAAGTACACTCCAATGTATGCTGTAGTAGTATATCCTAATGATGACGGGTTTATTTTTAGATAACTTCCTTGAATAAGGTTCGCATCCTCTAATTTTTTGATACGCTGATGCACTGCCGATCCCGAAAGATTTAGTTGTCGTGCAATTTCTTGAACTGGGATTCGAGCATTCTCCATAAGTACTCGTAAGATAGCCTTGTCAATTCCGTCAAGTGATATGTGCTCTTCTATTTTTTTCAATCTATTTATTTTGGTGTATAAACATAGTAAACTATTTTAGAAAAAAAATATAATGACATACAAGCAATGTAGCATTTGGGGGGCATTTTTTTGTGGAACTGCTGTTATTTTAGGAGCATTTGGGGCGCATTTGTTGGAGAACTATCTAAGCGTGAATGCATTACAATCTTATGAGGTAGGCGTGCGATATCAGTTTTTTCATGGTTTAGCGTTGCTTTTTCTGAGTATAGATAAAAGCCCGTTCGCAAAGCGTACGGCCTTGTTATTTGCGGTAGGAATACTGTTGTTTTCAGGATCGATTTATGGATTATCGCTAAGCAATTCTTCTGTTGTGCTGCTTCCAAAACTGCTAGGTCCTGTAACTCCACTAGGAGGGTTACTGCTTATTTTGGGATGGATAAATTTAGCAGTGGGTTATTTACGACTATAATTAACGCTTGTTAGATAGGGCAATATACTCGTCAAGTGCTTTTGTCATCGATGGATTTTCTGGAGTGGGAACCAAAATATCGATACGAAGGCCTTTGTCTTCAGCCGCTTTTTTCGTGGAAGGACCAAATACTGCTATGCGTGTATCGTTTTGCTCAAAATCGGGAAAATTATGAAACAACGACTCAATTCCAGATGGACTGAAAAACACCAAAATATCATAATACACATCACGTAAATCAGATAAATCACTGATAACTGTTTTGTAGAAAACGCCTTTTGTCCACATAAGACCAGAAGCGTCAATAGCCTGTGAGATACTTGGCTTCAGTACATTTGAACAAGGTAATAAGAACTTTTGGTCTTTATATTTGACAGCTTCTTTAAGTACGTCATCAAGAGTACGCGAGCCAACATAAACTTTACGCTTGCGGTAAACAATATATTTTTGAAGGTAATAAGCAACGGCTTCAGATTGACAAAAATAACGTAAGGTGCTAGGAACGCTATATCGAAGCTCTTCAGCAATGCGGAAAAAATGGTCAACCGCGTTACGGCTCGTAAAGATGATAGCCGAAAATTTGGTGATATCAATTTTTTGCATGCGAACCTCTCTTGAAGACACCCCTTCAACATGGATAAAAGGACGAAAGTCAATGGAAACTTTTCGTTTTTCAATGAGTTGATTGTACGGAGAATTTTCAACTGAAGGCGCAGGTTGAGAAACCAAAATAGTTTTCACTCTTGCAGGTTTTGTCAAAATATGAGTGTTTGTGTCAATAGCCATACAGGGCCAATTTCTGAGGCGCAAATATACAAAATAATATACACCTTTTTGATAGG
Source organism: Flavobacteriales bacterium (assembly GCA_003331305.1). Classification (GTDB taxonomy): domain Bacteria; phylum Bacteroidota; class Bacteroidia; order Flavobacteriales; family Flavobacteriaceae; genus UBA7446. The sequence continues at coordinate 14,989 of QOQB01000006.1, forward strand.
ATTGTTTCTAAAATATAATTTTAAAAAGCGGATGTGAATTGCTACCAACCCAAATAGATAAACTAGTGTTAACATACTTGTAGCAATAGCAGGTAGAGAAGCATAAATTAGCATTAATGACACACAGCCAAATACAAAAGCCCATTTTTCTTTAAAAATAGTTCGGATGTAAAAGATCTTTAAAAGTCCTTCATTTTTCCCCATCATGGCCATTACGCCCCCTTCAAGAAGTGTCCTTGTTAACCAAAACATCATGAATATACCTGCCCAAGATAATACAGCTAATCCAAACGTAGTAGTATTGAGGGATTCAGATAAAAACACGTGCATCATCAATCCAAAAATTAATGCTCTAAAGATAAAACCTACCCATGAAAAAGCTTTTGTTTCATTAAAGGGTTTATTAAATTCTGAATTGCTGCTAGTCCGTTTCCAGAAAAATACCATAGACTCAAACCGTGTAGGATTTAAAAATTTTAAAAACACAAAAAGTATCAGCACGACAAGCATGAATAGACCCCAAAACGAAATATCCAACTCTCTAAGCGTGTACATAGCACAAAAGTATCTATTTTTTTACGGCAGGCTCACACATTTAAATACGTATTTTAGCTGTTGATGAATTCAATAGTAATTGTTATTCCGACCTACAACGAGGCAGACAATATCCAGCCAATAATTGAGGCGGTTTTGGCATTACCTATTTCCACTGATATTTTGGTTGTGGATGATAATTCGCCAGATGGCACGGCATCTATTGTAAAGAAGCTGATGGAACGTAATGCGCAAGTCCAGCTTAGTGTTCGTGAAAAAAAAGAAGGACTTGGTCCGGCATATGTAGACGGGTTTAGATGGGCACTTGACAAGGGTTACGACTATCTTTTTGAAATGGATGCAGACTTCTCACACCCTCCACAGGCCCTTGTAGCAATGCATTATATGCTGGAACAAAATAAGGCTGACCTAGTTGTAGGTTCTCGTTACAAAAAAGGAATTCGCGTGCGCAATTGGCCTTTAGGGCGTATATTTTTATCGGTTGGAGCATCGTTATACGTCCGGTTAATTACGGGGCTTCCAGTAACAGATCCAACCGCTGGATTTGTTGGGTATAAAACGGCTGTACTTCGCTCATTGGACTTAGAAGATATTCGTTTTAAAGGCTATGCTTTTCAAATTGCACTTAAGTTTTGGGCTTGGAAAAAGGGTTTTCGTATTGCCGAATTCCCCATTATTTTTACAGACAGAATTAAAGGGGACTCAAAAATGAATAATTCTATTATTAGTGAGGCCGTTTTTGGAATTATTGCCATGAAATGGCGCAGCATGTTCAAAAAAGAAAAACATGAATAAATTAGTAATTCGAGGCGCACAAGTCGTTAATGAAGGCATGATAGCTCCACTTGATGTGTTGATTGAAGATGAACGTATCTCGAAAATTGCAACATCAATTGCAGTAACACAAGACATGCAAGTTATAGACGCGCAGGGACAATATTTGTTGCCCGGTTGTATTGACGATCAGGTTCACTTTCGTGAGCCTGGACTCACACATAAGGCAACTATCGGTACGGAGTCGAAAGCATGCGTGGCAGGGGGCATAACCTCTTATTTAGAAATGCCAAACACCAATCCGCAGACGACTAATTCTGATGCTTACTCCAAAAAATTAGCAGTCGCTGCACAAACCTCTTGGGTAAACTATGGGTTTATGTTTGGAGGCACAAATGACAATTTAGAGCAGGTTAAAGCCATTAATCCAAAAACAACACCCGCATTAAAACTTTTTTTGGGTTCTTCTACGGGAAATATGCTTGTTGATGATCCCAATACACTTAAAGAAATATTTTCTGCATTTAAATTGCCCATAGCTGTGCATTGTGAGGACGAGCAAACCATTAAAACCAATTTGGCTAAATACAAAGAAACCTTTGGAGACGCTATCCCCATTGCGCATCACCCCGATATTCGCTCAGAGGAGGCGTGTTATTTATCATCTTCAAAAGCCATTACATTAGCTAAAGAAACAGGAGCTCGGCTTCATGTATTCCATTTGTCTACGGCCAAAGAAACAGCTCTTTTTTCAAATGAATTACCTTTAGAAAAAAAACAAATCACAGCAGAGGTTTGCATCCATCATTTATGGTTTTCAGATGAAGATTATGCAGAAAAAGGAACTCATATCAAATGGAATCCTGCAGTAAAAACCACTCACGACCGCGACGGATTATGGGAAGCATTAAATGATGATCGCATCGATATAATAGCCACCGATCATGCACCTCACACTCTAGACGAAAAAGCACAGGTTTACACGAAAGCTCCTTCAGGGGGGCCAATGGTTCAGCACGCGCTTCCTGTGTTGCTGGACTGTGTGCACCAGGGTAAAATAACACTTGAGAAAGTAGTTGAAAAAATGTGCCACAACCCGGCCATTCTGTTCGATATTGAAGACCGAGGTTATGTACGCGAAGGCTATTTTGCGGACTTGGTACTGGTTGACACCATGCAATCTCAAATTGTAACTCGTGAGAATGTATTGTATAAATGTGGCTGGTCGCCCTTAGAGGGGACTACGTTACAAGGCACTGTTACACATACCATAATTAACGGAAAATTAATGTATAATCAAGGCAATTTTGCACAAACGCCTAATGCCAAAGCACTTACTTTTGCTAGATGAAACAAATTATTTTATTGTTGATTTTTTTGATTTTGGCCGGTTGTGCTCAAGACCGTATTGCAAAACCGAATAACTTAATGACATTGGATCAAATGGTGAAATTTCACCTTGATTTGGCGTTAATTAACGCATCTTCTAGTGGTGCTAAAGACCATTATGTACCTATGGATACATTGTATATGTTTCATAAAATTGATAGCTCAACCTTTGCGCAAAGCAATGTCTATTACGCATCCAAACCCAAATTGTATATAAAAATCTTTGAATCAGTAAAAACTAAGCTGAAGCATATAGAACAGCAAGACACGTTGCAACAAGTAGAAATTCCAACGCTTCGTGAATAATTTCACGATACGCTTTCGGGTTCATTTGTAGAGGTTTATATTTGCTAAAACAATATTTATGTCATCATTTGTTGAGGAACTAACATGGCGAGGAATGGTGCACGACATCATGCCTGAAACTGCCGAAACCCTATCTAAGGGTATGACAGCTGGTTATATCGGGTTTGACCCCACGGCAGATTCGCTTCATATTGGAAGTTTGGTTCAAATCATGATTTTGATGCATTTCCAACGTTATGGACACAAGCCCTACGCCTTAGTAGGGGGTGCCACGGGTATGATTGGTGACCCTTCAGGAAAATCAGCGGAACGAAACTTGCTTGACAGTGAAACGCTTGCGAGAAATTGCACAGGATTAGAAGACCAACTTTCTAAGTTTTTGGATTTTGACAGCACCAAAGAAAATGCTGCTGTTCTGGTGAATAACTACGATTGGATGCAATCGTTTAGCTTGATAGAGTTTGCTCGTGATATTGGAAAGCACCTCACGGTAAACTACATGATGGCTAAAGACTCAGTAAAAAAGCGTCTTGGCACAGAAGCTAAACAGGGTATGTCATTTACCGAATTTACCTATCAGCTTATTCAAGGATACGATTTTCTTTACTTATACCAACAGCATAACTGTTTATTGCAAATGGGGGGGAGTGATCAATGGGGAAACATTACTACCGGCACAGAGCTGATTAGAAGAAAAATGTCAGGCAAAGCATATGCGTTAACATGTCCGCTGATTACTAAAGCCGATGGCACTAAATTTGGAAAAACGGAAAGTGGAAATGTATGGTTAAATCGTGAAAAAACATCCCCATACAAGTTTTATCAATACTGGCTTAATGCTTCGGACGAAGATGCTGAGAAATACATTAAGATATTTACATTTTTGACCAAAGATGAAATAGATGCTTTAGTGACAGCCCATCGCGAGGCGCCTCACCAACGGCTGTTACAACGTAAACTAGCACAGGAAGTTACTATTATGGTGCACAGCGAGGCAGACGTAATTCTTGCCGAACAAGCCGCTCAAATTTTATTTGGAAAAGCAACTACAGAAACACTTAAAACCTTAGATGCTCAAACTCTTTTGGATGTATTTGATGGCGTTCCACAAGCCATCGTTTCAGCTGATTTATTAGCGGGAGACGGACTATCTATTACGGATGCACTAGCGGGAACTACAGGTTTCTTAAAATCAAATGGCGAGGCAAGGCGATCACTTAAAGAAAACTCGATTTCGGTAAACAAAGAAAAAGCTACGGAAGCAAAAAATATTACACCTGCTGATATTATTTGTGATCGCTATGTGTTATTGCAACGCGGAAAGAAAAACTATTTTTTATTAGTCGTTACGCCGTCATAAGCGAGCAACCGCGAACGTCTGCTGCATCAAAACGGCCCAACACTTCAAACTGCCCATTGTCATGGCACCTGCCTAGATCTTGAGTAGCTATAAAAGCACATGATTCTTTGTTTGATAAGTCAATGATATTTAGCCCTCCCGACCCAGTTAAAGACACTTTTTTTGGATTGTGAACATCACGTATAAAAACGCGCATACTAGATGACGGCTCAAAAACACCCATCCCTTTGGAATAGGCTTGGGATAAAAGCTCGGTCATACCGTACTCGCTATGGATGCTATCCACGCCAAATCCCTTTTTGAGTTGCTCATGTAGCTCTTCACGAATAAGTTCTTTTCTCCGTCCCTTCATCCCTCCAGTTTCCATAATTGTAGTGTGGTGGAGTTGGAGGGAAAATGCTTCACAAAAATCCAACAAGGCAAAACTAACGCCAATAAGAATTGTTTTCTGTTTCTCTAGGTTCAGTGCTTTTAGGGCGTCGTTTAATGCCTCAAATTGGTTTAGATAAAAACCACTATACTTGGATTTTGCTTGCCGAATCAAGTTACGACACATATATACCAATGACGCATTAGGACGCTCAAGGTAGCCTGGTAAAAGAGCCAGAATGTGATAGTCAGAAGCACTTCCATAAAATTGTGAAAACCCCGCATTAAAGCTACGTTCGTAGGCTGCTACCGACGCTACGTGATGCTTACTAATAGGTCCTCCTGTGCCAGAACTTTCAAAAATAAGCTCGCTTTTTTCATGACAACTTATGCGGTGCGATTTGAATAATTCAATAGGAAGAAAAGGAATTTCTGTAAGTTCATGTACATCAGTTGGACTAACGTTTATCAAGTCGCAATAAGAACGATATACATTGTTGTTTTGATATTGATATGCAAAAATATTGAACGCTTCTTTTTCGAAAGTAATCATGATTCTTCAAATGTATTGATGATTTTTTAATATTGGAATGATAAAAGCTAACTCTATTTTTTTATTTTTGGTGTACCAACACCAAAGCATGAAAAAAAAGCAGACACGTATTTTATTGGTTGACGATGAGCCAGATATTCTAGAAATTTTAGCATATAATTTAACCTCTGAAGGATATCAAATTGATAAAGCAAAAAATGGTTTAGAAGCATTAGAAAAAGCTGCTGCATGGAATCCTCATTTGGTATTGTTGGATGTAATGATGCCCGAAATGGATGGCATCGAAACCTGTGAACAACTTCGAAAAAATTCTAATCTACCTAACTTGGCTATTGTGTTTTTGACGGCACGAAGTGAAGACTACTCACAGGTGGCAGGCCTTGAAGCTGGTGCTGACGACTATATTACAAAGCCTATCAAGCCTAAAGTGTTAGTGAGCAAAATCAAAGCTATTTTGCGACGATTCAAATTATCGAATACTAAAAATGAAAATGTTGAAGTTGGCGACTTAACCATCAATAGAGAGGAATATAAAATCATTTACAAAAGCGAAGTCATTTTTTTACCACGCAAGGAGTTTGAGTTGATTTCACTATTGGCTTCAAAGCCACAAAAGGTTTTTGAACGTGAAGAAATTTTAAATCGTGTTTGGGGAAGTGAGGTTGTTGTAGGAGGTAGAACCATAGACGTTCACATAAGAAAACTGCGTGAAAAAATAGGTGATAAACACTTTAAAACAGTCAAAGGAGTAGGGTATAAATACGTGGTTTAACATGAAAAAAACCCCACGTAAAGTTTATCGATTTTCGCTTACGCTATCCCTTCTGATAACCTTTTTTGTTATTTTTCTTAATGCTCTGTTGTTGTTCTTCTACACAGACACGAACCCCTTTAGCAAAGCCAATATAGCCCCTTTAATTTTGTCTGTTATATTTATTTTTTCAGTTTGTTTTATTGTTTTCAATTACCGCATCGAAAATTATATTTACAAGCAAATCAAGCAATTTTATCAAGATTTAGAACCTAACCTTGGGACTGAGCTAAATGACATCCTTATTACCAATGACATGGATTCACTTTTGAATAATGTAAAACAGGTAGCCCTAAAAAGAAGTGTCGAAATTGATAGCCTAAAAGACCAAGCTGCCTTTAGGCGTGAATTTTTAGGAAATATTGCACATGAATTAAAGACTCCATTGTTTACTGTTCAAGGGTATATTTTGACTCTTTTGGACGGCGCCATGAAAGACATAAATGTGAATAAAAAGTATTTGACACGGGCTAGTAAAGGAGTTGAGCGCTTAACTTATATTGTCAAAGATCTGGATTTACTAACTAATTTAGAAAAAGGGAATACGGAGCTAGATTTGTTTTATTTTGACGTTATTGATTTAATTCAAAGCGTATTTGACATGCTTGAAATGCAGGCTTCTAAATCAAATATTAAGTTGGAATTTGACAAGAAATACGAAGAGCCCATTTCCGTTTACGCCGACAGGGAACGGATACAACAAGTTTTGATTAATCTTATAATGAACTCTATCAAATACGGCAAAAATAAAGGTACAACAGAAGTTAGCATTCAGCCGATTTATGAAAATAAAATCATTATCCGCATCCGTGATAACGGGGAAGGTATCGAAGAAGAACACTTACCGCGACTTTTTGAACGCTTTTATCGGGTAGATAAAAGTGGAAACCGTAGGACGGGTGGCTCTGGGCTAGGCCTTGCCATCGTAAAGCATATTATCGAAGCACATGCCGAACAAATTTTTGTGGAGAGTCAGGCTGAAATCGGTTCCGAATTTTCTTTTACCTTAGACAAGGGTGAAGATGCAGTCACCGCTTAATTATATATCTTGGGAAGTAAAAATAAATTAAAGCGTTTTAAAGAAAACGAGTCATTTGCAAATGTTATTCAGCCCACCCGTGAGGAGCTTTTAACAGGAAGTTTTTCTCATAAAGGTGCCTGGCAATACTATTTCGGTAACGCCAATCCAATTGTATTGGAGTTAGGATGTGGAAAAGGGGAATATACAATTGGACTGGCGCGTAAAAATCCAAACACGAATTATATAGGCATTGATATAAAAGGCGCCCGATTTTGGCGTGGCGCAAAGACAGCGTTAGAAGAAGACCTACAAAATGTAGCTTTTGTTCGCGCTCAAATTGAACTTTTGGAATATGCTTTTGCTGCCAAAGAAGTTTCAGAAATTTGGATAACGTTCCCCGATCCACAATATAAATTTAAGCGGGTTCACCACAGGCTGACCAACCCTACTTTTTTGCGATCGTATCGTAATGTGCTTAAATCTGACGGCTGTGTACATTTAAAAACCGATTCGGCTTTTTTACATGGATATACTTTGGGCATATTAGACGGTTGGGGTATTTCTCCCAAAATGGCACACCACGATGTGTATCAGTATGTTCATGCTCCAAAAGAAGTTATTAGTATTCAAACGTTTTACGAACAACAATACCGTCAGAAAAATATCCCCATCACCTACCTTAAATTTTCATTTTACACAGATGTCCCAACAACATGATTTTTTTGAACGCGTTTATGAAGTGGTGCGTAAAGTGCCTTACGGAAAAGTGACAACATATGGCACCATTGCCCGTTTTTTGGGCGCTGCGCGCAGTGCAAGAACGGTAGGCTATGCCATGAACGCAGCACATGCACTTGAAGATGTTCCTGCACACCGTGTCGTTAACCGAAATGGTATGCTTACGGGTAAGCATCATTTTGGCGGAATTAACACCATGCAGCAACTTTTAGAAGCGGAAGGGCATATTATTATTGGTGATAAAATTCAAGATTTTGATAGCGTACTTTGGAGTCCAAACGAATAAGCGGTTTGTAAGTCTGAAGCCCTATATTTGTATTCTTATTTAGATTTAATGAAAATTACACGCTCCGCAATCGAAAAGGCATTGAAAACCATTAGTTTACCTGGAGAAGGTAAAAATTTGTTGGAAGCCAAAGCTGTTAAAAACATCAACATATTTGGTGATGAGGTTGTGGTGGATATTGTGATGGCTAATCCTGCCTTGCAAGCCAAGAAAAAAGTGGAGGTTTCTGTGATGAAAGCCATTCATGACGACGTATATGAAAAGGCAAAAATCACGGTGAATATTACGGTTAATGCTCCCGAGAAAAAGCAAAATGCCAATCTAATTAAAGGAAAACCTATTCCTGGAATTCAGAATATTGTAGCCATTGCATCTGGGAAAGGCGGTGTAGGGAAATCTACCGTTACCGCTAATTTAGCCGTTTCGTTGGCCAATATGGGATTTAAAGTTGGTGTTTTAGATGCAGATATTTATGGACCATCCATGCCGTTAATGTTTGATGTTGCAAACGAAAAACCATTGGCAAAAAATATTGATGGAGTATCTAAGATGGTGCCCGTAGAAAATTTTGGTGTCAAGTTGCTCTCAATAGGGTTTTTCACCAAGCCCGACCAAGCTGTTATTTGGCGTGGGCCAATGGCTGCCAAAGCCTTGAATCAAATGATTTTTGATGCTGCTTGGGGTGAACTTGACTTTTTGTTGATTGACTTACCTCCTGGCACAGGCGATATTCATTTGAGCATTATGCAGTCGTTACCTATAACTGGGGCAGTAGTAGTCAGTACACCTCAAACGGTTGCGCTTTCTGACGCCAAAAAAGGAATAGCGATGTTCCAACAAGAAAATATTCAAGTGCCTGTGTTGGGCGTTATTGAAAACATGGCGTATTTTACTCCTGAAGAGCTTCCAGACAACAAATATTATATTTTTGGTAAAGAGGGCGCGCGTTATTTGGCTGCAGATTTGGGTGTGCCATTCTTGGGTGAACTGCCTTTGGTACAAAGTATCCGAGAGGCAGGAGATATTGGACGTCCAGCGGCTATGCAAGAAGCAACAGCCGTTACTGATGCTTTAACTAAAGTGACTAGAGAAGTGGTACAACAAGTTGTGTTCCGCAACGAACATTTACCACCTACAGCGGCAATTAAAATAACCACAATGGCAGGTTGCGCTGCTGTTGCTAAAAAATAAGTAATGAACGACCTTAATCAACGTATAGAAAAAGCTCTTGAAGAAATCAGACCCTTCTTAAAGTCGGATGGTGGCGATATTGCGCTTTTGGGTATTGAAGACCAAACCGTTAAGGTGCAACTTATGGGCGCCTGTGTGGGGTGTTCCGTAAACCAAATGACGTTAAAACAAGGCGTTGAACTAACTATCAAAAAATACGCTCCTGAGATTCAGGAAGTAGTAAATGTGGACTAAAACCGTAGTCAAAAAAGCCTTTAATATTTAACTCGCTTTTCTCGACAGAATTGCCGCAAGTACACCTCCAATAGCATACATGGCAATCCAGAATATACCATCTAAAATATAGAATGGTGCCTCAAAGGCGGCTTGCGTTGCATATCGAATCAAACTCATGGATATTACAAGTAATAACGACACCCAAAGCCCAAAAACAAACCCATTTTTGTTAGTAAACACTCCTCCAGACCATTTTTGAAATACATGCACAAAAGCATAAGACATAAGTAATACGCCAAAAGTAAGTAGCCCAATTTTAAACTCCGAATCTGGTCGATTAACGTCTATTAAAACATACTCTTCAAAACAGGCTTCGGTAGCATAAAAAAATAGAAAAGGAACAATGTAGAAAAACAAAAAAACTACAGCCGTGGGCCAAATGATAGATTTAGAAAACATATATATTTATTTTGGTTAAGTCATTCAAAAATAGGAATAATTTACATTCTCGTGATAAGTGTCAATTTTGAAAACCTTAAGATTGTATATTTGTCAGATATGGAACAAAATTTTGTTGCAAAGAATGCACACCCCATAAAAGACAATTTTATCACCCGTTGGCAAGCACCAAGTAATATTGCTCTTATAAAATATTGGGGTAAAACTACTCCGCAGCTGCCCAAAAACGCATCGTTAAGTTTTACACTTACCCACGCAGTTACCCAAACCCAAGTGGAGTTCAAACCACTTGAAAACCCAACGGAGAAAGTAACTTTTTCCATTATTTTTGAAGGTGAAGAAAAGTCGAGTTTTCGACCAAAACTGGAAGACTTTTTTGCCAATATATTGCCGTATCAGCCTTTTTTGGCACATTACAAATTGACAATAACATCCCAAAATACATTTCCGCATAGTAGTGGAATCGCTTCTTCGGCTTCTTCCATGTCTGCTTTAGCGGCCTGTTTGGTTGACTTAGAATCTCAACTTAGTTCGCTTTCTGAAGAAGAAAAAATAAATAAAATATCGTTTTTAGCACGGTTGGGTTCTGGAAGTGCTTGTCGCAGTACGCAAGGTCCAATGATGGCATGGGGAACACATGATTCCCTGTCAAATTCAACAGATTTATTCGCAGTTACCGCAGCTAATATCCATCCTGTTTTTACAGATTTTTGTGATGCTATTTTATTGATCGACAAAGGACAAAAACAAGTAAGTAGTACCCTTGGGCACAAATTGATGCATCAGCATCCATACGCCGAACAACGCTTTGCGCAAGCCAACGACCACCTCGCTGAGCTTTTACCTATTTTACAACAAGGCGACTTAGATGCTTTTATATCTATTGTCGAAAAAGAAGCCTTACATCTTCATGCGATGATGATGACTTCCGACCCGTATTTTATTTTGATGCAACCGAATACGCTAAGTGTAATTAATAAAATATGGACATTCAGAAAAGAAACGGGTATTCCAGTTTGCTTTACTCTAGATGCAGGTGCAAACGTGCATGTGCTCTATCCAAACAATGTTGCAGAAGCAGTAAACCAATTTATTGAAGCTGAACTCCTTCAATTTTGTCAAAACAGACAATGTGTACACGATAAGGTTGGCACAGGAATAAAAAAGTACTAAGTTTGTGTTGTGAAAGGTTCACTTTTTTACGCTAAGATTTTGCTTTTTGGAGAGTATGGTATCATTAAAAACTCCAAAGGTCTATCTATTCCGTATAACTATTACAAAGGCGCGCTTCGCATGGAAGACAGCGCTTCTGAAAAAGCAGTTTCCTCCAACAAAAAACTCCGAGAATTTGCGCAACACCTTGCGAGTTTAGATACTGCTTTGGTACAATTTGAACTGGACAGACTAACTGCTGATATTGAAAAAGGCATGTATTTTGATAGCAGTATTCCTCAGGGTTACGGCGTGGGAAGTAGTGGCGCATTAGTAGCAGCAATCTACGATCGGTATGCTTTTGAAAAAATTACAGTTTTAGAAAACTTAACCCGATCCAAGCTAATCAAACTCAAAACGATTTTTGCTGCAATGGAATCTTTTTTCCATGGCAAATCTTCAGGACTTGATCCGCTGAATAGTTTTTTAAGTCTTCCTATTTTAATTCATTCCAAATCAGATATTGAGCCAACTGGAATTCCATCTCAGTCACAACATGGTAAAGCTGCTGTATTTTTATTAGATAGCGGCATGACAAGCGAAACAGCCCCTTTGGTATCTATTTTCTTAGACAATTTTGAGGCACCTGCTTTTCGTAAAATGATGAAAGATGAATTTATTGCGATATCCGACCGTTGTATTGAGCATTTTTTAAAAGGGAATATACAATCACTTTTTTCAGATGTAAAAAAACTATCTGTAGTGGTTCTTGACCACTTTAGCCCCATGATTCCAAGGCGTTTTCTCAAACTTTGGAAAACGGGCCTAGACACAAACGCTTACTACCTAAAACTTTGCGGTTCTGGTGGAGGCGGTTATATTCTTGGTTTCACGCAAGATTTACCAAAGGCAAAAGCACTTCTTTCTGACCACAAATTAGAGGTCGTTTATACATTTTAAGATGAGTGCCTCGTCCTCACCTACCAGGTTGTTTTTACAAGCAATTGGTTTGTTTTCCTTGGTACGCGGTATCAACGTTTCTGTTTTGATGCTGGCCCAGTTGTTAACGTCTGTTTTTATTTTTTCATCATTAGATATTGTTCCTACATTATTGGACTTAAATCTTTGGCTAATTGCATTAGCGACAGGATTTAGCGTTTCGGGCGGCTATATTTTTAATGCCTTCTTCGACGAAGAAAAAGATTTGATTAATCGCCCTGAAAAAACCCTTTTAGAGCGTCATATCTCTGCAAAAACCAAACTAGGGGTATATTTTTCTTGTTCCATTTTAGCCTTATTGGCGGCAAGTTATGTTTCGTTTCGCGCTGTTTTATTTTTTACATCATACATGGTTGCCATGTTTCTGTATTCCTCTTTATTAAAACGCGATCTTTGGTTTGGAACCCTTACCAGTACCTTGCTTACGGTTTTGCCATTCTTTGCCATTACAGTGTATTACAAAAATTTTTCACTAGAAATTTTAACGCATGCCGCTTATTTATACACGCTTATAAGCATACGAGAGTTTGTAAAGGATCTGCATAATATTAAGGGAGATATGGCGCAGAATTACAAAACTTTTCCAGTGGTTTGGGGAGAAAAAAAAACCAAACAACTGATTAGTGTCCTTATTTCTTGTGCTCTTTTGGTTATTGTACTCTTAAGTGCCTTTTTTGAATTAAATGCCATGGGGTATTACTTTGTTGCAGCTGCCCTTTTTCTGATGCTTCTTTGGGTGTTGCTTTGGCGTGTCCAAACTACGCGGCACATGGGATTACTGCTTCAATTTGTGCGGCTAATTATTTTGTTGGGTATAATAAGTTTACCTTTATTACGCTTAACCGCTTAGGCTTCTTACTTTTGCACATCCGTTTGAGCATCTGCAATTAACGGCGGAAATATAAATTCGATGAAAAAAGAAAATTCAAAAAAACCTCAAGAGGGTATTCGGTTAAATAAGTTTATTGCCCATGCGGGGATATGCTCACGTCGTGAGGCGGATATGCATATTACGCTGGGGTCTGTTAAGGTTAATAATAAAGTCATGACGGAACTCGGTTATAAAGTAAAGCCTACCGATGTGGTACACTTTGACGGTCAGAAGCTTCAAGCCGAAAAACCTGAATACGTTTTGCTGAATAAACCCAAAGGGTTTATTACCACCACCCGCGATGAAAAAGCCCGCAGAACAGTGATGGATTTGATCTCAAATGCAACCAAATCACGTATAGTTCCAGTGGGAAGACTTGATCGTCCAACTACGGGACTGCTTCTTTTTACGAACGATGGCGATTTAGCAAAAAAGCTCACACATCCAAGTACAGGAGTTAAAAAATTGTATCATGTTGTACTTGACAAAACAGTAAGCGGACAACATTTACAACAGATTAAAAGTGGTATGACCCTTGATGATGGCACCATAAAAGCCGATGAGGTGAGTTTTGTACATGGCGCTTCAAAAAGAGAGGTGGGCATCGAGCTTCATTCGGGCAGAAACCGCATTGTTCGTCGCATTTTTGAACATTTGGGCTATGAAGTAATTTCGCTCGACAGGGTATTATTTGCAGGCTTAACCAAAAAAGATCTACCTAGAGGACATTGGCGACATTTGACACAAATTGAAGTACAGCAATTGAAAATGTTATAGTTTACATCTTGCTTTTTATAGAGCTGTATGCTACAAAACCAAAACCTATAAAAAGCAGTAAGTGAAAGGGAAATAGTCCAAAATCTCCTTCTGTTCCAACAAAAAAGGCACTTGTCATCCCAAAAAGAAAATACACCATTAAAAAGCTCTCCAACAGGGTGTTTTTAGAGATGTTTTTTTGAAGGTATTTATTGGATTTAAAATTGTCTTTAAACTTAGATAGGTTAAATTTTGGTGTGCGAACAAATTCACTACGTTTACCACGGTGACCCTCTAGTACTGCTTTGGAATTATGCACTGAAAACCCCATAGCAATAGCATAAAATGTAACAAAGTTTTTACTAAACTCTATAAAGTTTATAAAACCACTTCCGTGGATTCGTTTATAGGTAAACCAATAACATACAAAGAAGATAACTGTGCTAATAATAAACAAACTTGTGATGTTAAAAAACCAACTAAAATGTCCCCATTCATTTTTAATATACAACATAGGTATGCTCAAAATTGCTAGCGTGAGCACAGATAAAAACATGCTGCTGTTTAGTAAGTGCATGATGGCGTGAAGTCGTGTTTTTAAACCAAGATTAGGTGTTCGGAATACTTTACCAATCATTTTTTGGAAATTTTCTGCTCCGCCTTTGTTCCATCTAAACTGTTGCGATCGGATGGCGCTGATGACAACGGGGAGTTCAGCAGGCGTTTCAACATCTTCCAAATACTTAAATTTCCAGCCTTTTAACTGTGCTCGGTAGCTAAGGTCAAGGTCTTCCGTCAAGGTGTCTCCTTCCCAGTTTCCCGCATCTTCGATACAGGCCTTGCGCCAAACACCTGCTGTTCCGTTAAAGTTCATAAAATGCCCACCATAATTACGTCCTACCTGCTCGAGTGTAAAATGCATATCCAGGGCAAAAGCTTGCACTTTAGTCAAAATGGAATAATTCCGATTAATATGACCCCAACGGGTTTGTACTACACCAATTTTTTCGTTTTTAAAGTAGGGGATGGTTTGCAAAAGCCAGTCTTTTTTAGGTGTAAAATCCGCATCAAAAATGGCAACAAATTCCCCTTTGGCAGATTTCAACCCTTCTTTTAGTGCGCCAGCCTTAAAACCTTCACGATTTGAACGCCGAACATGAATAATGTTGTGCCCTGCAGCGCAGAGAGCGGCAATTTTTTTTGCAGTAATTAGCACAGACTCGTCTGTAGAGTCGTCTAAAACCTGTACCTCAATTTTTTCTTGTGGGTACTCGATTTCAGACACATAGTCCAATAACCTTTCTATCACATATAACTCATTATAAATGGGTAGTTGAATGGTTACAAAAGGTACTTCTTTTGGATTTTTGAGATCAAAAACGGGATCTTGACCAGTTTTATTTTTTTGACGGATATAGTTAAGCAGTAAACTCAATTGGCTAAGCGCGTACAAAAAAATCAAAATTAGACAGACTGCATACACCACCATAAGTATAATGGATAGGGGAACTAAAATAGCTGTCCAGTCAAAAGACATGAGAAACGTTTTTAACGCGTGAGCAATTACGCAGTTGCAAATATAGGGTCTTAGCAGGGGTTTTAAAAGGTCTTTGTTATCATTAAAAGAATAACATTTAGCACGTTTGTTTTAAAATAAAAACCCCTTCACTAAAGCGAAAGGGTTTTTGTGGTACCTCCAGGAATCGAACCAGGGACACAAGGATTTTCAGTCCTTTGCTCTACCAACTGAGCTAAGGTACCCCGCAAATTTGCAGGCACAAATATACTCCCTTTCCCACAATTGACAAGAGGCTTGAAAAAAAACTTCTACTTTTGCTGGCAATGAGAAATAATAGTAATCATTTGGTGTTAGATGTTGGCAATACGCATATCAAATACGGCTATTTTGAAAATGACAGATTAGATAAATCAGGTGTATGCACGCTGTGGACAGAAGCACAATGGCATACATTTCACCAACAAAACCCTTTTGAATCTGTTTTGGTGGGAGCGGTTGGAAACGCAACAAAGCCTCTGCTTGCCAAAATACCAAAATCATGTTCCATTCATATAGTTGACAATACAACCAATTATCCTTTCACTTCCGTATATGATAACATGCAAGACCTAGGGGTGGATCGTAAAGCGGCATTAGCAGGCGCATTAAAAACTCACCCAAATACAACTGTATTGATTATAGATGCAGGGAGCTGTATTACTTACGACTATATGAACTCAAATGCGATGCATCTTGGAGGTGCGATTTCGCCAGGAAGAGCCATGCGTTATCACGCAATGCATTTGTTTACTAACCAATTACCTCATTTAACTCCTACAGAAAAAATACCCACTATTGGCACTTCAACAAAAAGTAGCATGGAATTGGGAGTAGAATTAAGTGTTATTGCTGAAATTAAAGAGCATATTACCGCTTTTGCCCAGGAGTATGGTAATTTTACCATAATTTTAACAGGTGGCGACGCTAAATTCTTGAATAAAAAGATAAAAAATCCCATATTTGCGGTCGCAGATTTGACCCTTATAGGACTTTACCACCTACTGATGTTTAATTCATTTCATGAAAAGTAATTTTCTCATTCTTATACTAGTTGTTGTTAGCTCGTATACACTCGCACAAAACGCAACGCTATCTCCGTATTCATATTACGGTATCGGGCAACCCGTCCCTACAAGAACGGCAGAAAACAACGCTATGGGTGGTGTTACTGTCTATGCCGATAGTACGCAATTTAGCCTTGATAACCCTGCTACTCTTGGTAAGCTTAGATTTGTGCAATATCGAATAGGCGCAAACTACAATTCAACGCTGCAACACTCATCCTCTGTTACATCATCTACGGCAACTTCATCGCTTAACTATCTAGCTCTTAGTGTACCTACCAAATATTTTGCGTTTAGTTTTGGGCTTAAACCCAAGTCTTCAACGGGTTATAGAATTACAAACACAGGCGAGCTAAATGGATTAGAGTATCAGAACATATTTGAGGGAACTGGAGGCGTTAATAGTACTTTTTTAGGCCTTGCCGCGAATCCGATTGATGGGCTGAGTTTAGGCGTTAGTGTATTGTATAATTTTGGATACAATGAAAAAAGATTCAATGAAGCGATAGTTGGAATACAAAATAGCACACAGGTAATTACTCGTTCTGAATTTAGCGGTGTTCATTACGCCTTTGGGCTGCATTTCAATCGGAACATTTTTTCTGATTATACACTTCAATTTTCAGCAACTATCACACCAAAATCGTCTCTTGAAAGTCAAAACTCGAAAATAATATCTGCCATTTCAAACGGAAGTACTATTGTAGAGCAAGAACAACTAGATTTGGATAATATGGCCACCACGACTAATAAACTTGCAGCTGAAACATCCATTGGTCTTGGTATAGGAAAATCACAACATTGGTTTGTTGGAGCTACATACGTGACGGCTGATCAGGGCATAACAAGCCCTTTTGAAAACAATTTAGATGCAAATTTTGTTGCTGCCTCAAGGATATCTGTTGGAGGATTTTACATTCCTAAATATGATTCCTTTACTAATTACTTAAGTCGAGTAGTATATCGAGTTGGAGCACGCTGGGAACATACAGGTATGGAAGTGAAAAGTCGGGCAGTGAAGGACTTTGGCATAACCTTTGGAATTGGATTACCCATGAATGTATTATCAAAAGTGAATATCGGCGTGGAAATCGGCCAAAAGGGAACGACAGACGCAGGTTTACTAAAAGAAAATTACACAAATATTATGCTTGGTTTTTCACTAAGCGATGTTTGGTTTATAAAGAGAAAATACGATTAAAAGTAAAATTATGAGAATCACGTTGTTTTTTTTGGTGTTAAGCATTGGATTAGGCGCAAGCGCACAGGATGATAAAAGCTCTTGTCCAGGTAATTTATCCATTTTTGCTGAGTTTGCAAAAGTGAAAAATTACGATTCGGCATACCAGCCTTGGAAACAAGTACGTACCATTTGCCCAGAACTCAATGTGGCAACTTTTAAGTACGGAGAGCGCATCTTAGCACATAAAATCAAAAATGCTACTGAGGATAAAGCTGTTTATCAACAAGAACTTATAGCGCTATATGATGACTGGATTACCTATTTCCCAACAACAAAAAGAGGGGCTAGCGAAGTGGGGAAAATCCTCTCCTCAAAAGCACAGGCACTGGTTGACTACAAATTGGGAACAACCCAAGAAGCATTTGATACGTTTAATCAAGCTTTTACGCAAGATGCGGCGAGCTTCACTAGCCCAAAGCGCTTGTATACTTTTTTTAAAACAAGCTATCAGTTGTATAAAGAAGGAAATCAATCTACGGAAGAGTTATTTAATAAATACGAAGAAATATCTGAAAAATTTGAGTTGGAACAGACAAACTTAGCACGAAAGCTCGATGTGATATTAAAGAAGGAAGACGCTGGGGAACCTGTAACTTCTCGAGAACAACGCAATAAGCGGGTTTACGAAACCAATGTGTTGGCGTTTTCTACTTATGCAGGTAATTTAGAAGCGATGATTTCTAAGGAATCAAGCTGTGAAAATTTAATTCCATTGTATCGCAAAAACTTTGAAGTAAACAAAACGAATAGCGTATGGCTAAATCGCGCGGCAAGCAGAATGGATGCCAAAGAATGTTCAGACGATCCACTTTTTGTTGATTTGGTAGAGGCGCTTCACGGCATTAACCCCTCTGCAAACTCTGCGTATTATTTAGGCTTACTTAAAGATAAAGCTGGAGATAGTCAAGGTGCATTGGCATATTACGAAGAGTCGTTGACACTTGAGCAAGACCAATACCGAAAGGCTACTATTTTGTACAAAATTGCAGTAAAGTTTAAAACTAGAGGGTTGAAAAGCAAGGCGCGCACTTATGCGCTCAGAGCATTAAAAAACCAACCATCTATGGGTAAGGCGTATATGCTTATTGCCAACCTGTATGCTTCAAGCGCTAACAAGTGTGGTGCTACGCAGTTTGAAAAACGTGCCGTATATTGGTTAGCGGCAAAAACGGCTCGCCGTGCAGCTTCTGTTGACCCTGGAGTAAAGAAAACAGCACTTAAAATGGCGGCAAGCTATAGCGGTAGAGCTCCTAGTAAAACAGATATTTTCACCGAGGGCAATTCTGGCCAAACCATCCGTTTTACATGCTGGATTAATGATAGTGTAATTGTTCCGGAGCTGTAGTATGCAACAACTTGCTTTGTTCAAAAAAATCATGTTTGCACTATTGGCGTTTGCCATCTGTTCATGTAAAAATAATTTTGAACAAGTAAAGCAACTCAATCAATTTGATGCGCTCCCAGTAGGAGAAGCGGACACAATACGTGTCGTATATACAGATTCAGCGCAAACCCTGGCCATTCTAACAGCACCTAAAAACTTGGACTATACCAATCAATCATTTCCGTATTCTGAGTTTCCCACTGGCGTTGAGGTGGTGTTTTATGATGAAAACAACAAGGAAACTTTTGTGAAAGCGGATTATGGGATTTTCTATAAACGAACCAGTTTGGTGGACTTACGCGGCAATGTACAGATTACTACTCCGGAAGGAGCTGACTTGCGTACTTCTCAACTTTATTGGGATGTTGACAGAGAATGGGTTTTTACACAAGAAAACTTTAACTTTAAAAACAAAGATTATGACATTGCAGCGCGCGTATTAGACGCTAGTAGGTCGTTTGATAAAATAACCACAGGGCCACTAATTGGAAGTGTTGCCGTAGAAGAAGAATTATGATAAGATTTTACCGAGTTTCCGAAATTATTTACCTTGCCTTTGGGGTGTTATTTTTATTTAGAGCGTTTTACTTTTACGGAGACGCAGAATCGAGAACTACACTCGATATTGTCATTGCAGTTGTTGCTTTTTTGATGTTCTATATCAGAAGAAGATACCGTAAAAAATTGGAAAAGCGTAAGCAACCCTAAACCATGTCTGTAGAGGTAACGGTTTTACTCATTAGCCTATTGTTGTCGGCATTTTTCTCCGGTATGGAGATTGCTTTTGTGTCGTCTAACAAAATTCGGCTTGAAATTCAAAAATCACAAAAAACAGGCTACAGCGCGCTTCTGAAAACTATTACCAAAAGCCCATCACGTTTTATTGTGTCTATGCTTGTAGGTAATAATATTGCACTTGTGGTGTATGGTATTTTTGCTGGCGAGCTCATTGTGCGTCAACTATTTCCGGATTACGCCACTTTTTCATCTTTGCCATTGCATATTATTTTCTATCAAACTCTAATCTCTACAGCAATTATTTTAATCTCTGCAGAGTTTTTACCCAAAGTGCTTTTCCAGATATATGCCAATCGATTTTTAAGCCTTTTTGCACTACCAGCTTTTGTTTTTTATCAATTAATGAAGCCCATTAGTTGGGCGATACTTCGTTTTTCTGATAACGTGCTATACCGTTTTTTTAATGTTCCAAAGCAAGAAGAACCCATTGCATTTAGTAAGGTGGAACTAGGTGATTTTGTTTCGGAGCATATTGAAACAATTAGTGATGATGACCGAGATGCCGAATTACAACTATTTCACAATGCCCTATCGTTTACTAATCTGAAAGCTAGAGAGGTCATGGTACCTCGTGCTGAAATGGTTGCCGTGGATAGATATGAGAAACCAGCAGAATTGGTTAATATATTCTCCTCCACAGGATTCTCAAAAATTTTAATTTATGCGCAGGGCATGGACAATATTATTGGGTACGTTCATGCTTTTGATATGTTTAAAAACCCTAAATCACTTCATGCTATTATCAAGGCTGTGGAGTGGATTCCTGAAACCATGCGTATTCAAGATGTTTTTAATTTATTGGTCAAAAAAAGACGTAGTATTGCTGTAGTATTGGACGAATACGGCGGTACTGCAGGTATGCTTACTCTCGAAGATATTATCGAAGAATTATTTGGAGAAATTGAAGATGAACACGATACGGTTTCTAATGTAGCTATTACACATGATGATGGGGCATTTACCTTTTCGGCGCGCTTTGAAATTGATGAGATCAATGTCAACTATGGTCTTAATTTGCCTTCATCAGAATCGTACGAAACATTAGGGGGCCTTATTGTGCATCACACCGCAGATATTCCACAAGAAGGAGAACAGCTAACTATGGAAGGCTTTACCTTTGAAATGCTGGAAGTCTCCAATACCAAAGTGGAATTAGTAAAAGTCTATGTTAATTAGCATTTTAAATTCTTCATTTTAATTGTATTTTCGCATCCAGTCTAAATTTTTTAACCATGGCTATTTTAGGTAAAATCAGAGAACGTTCTATCTTTTTAATTTTCATCATTGGAATGGCGCTTTTGGCGTTCGTTTTCACTGGAGTTTTCGACGGAAACTCCTCCTCAAGTCAAGACCCTGTTTTGATAGTTGGGGAAGAAGAAGTAGGCATTGATGAATTTAGTCGTCAGGTAGATTATGCCGAACGCAGCTACCGGATGTCTACCATGCAAGCGGTCAATTTTGCCTACGAACAATCAGCCAACGCAAAAGCCTATGCGCAAACTTTTGACGCCATAGGGCTACAGGTTGGAAAAGCACACATTGAGCAGTTTATAAAAAACGACCCTAATTTTTCTTCTGACCCACAGTTTCAAGGAGAAGATGGATCTTTTGATCCCAACCTTTTCACTGATTTTATCTTAGATTTAAGTCAAAATAATCCACAAGGATTTGAGCAGTGGAAATCACAGGAGGCGTCCATAAAAAACAATCTCCGTGTTCAACAATACGTAGATATGGTTTCTACAGGGCTGAATGTAACCGACTTTGAAGCTCAGCAAAGTTATGCTTTACAAAACGATATTATTGATTTGGATTATGTTCGCATTCCATACAGTGTGATTGCTGATAGTCTAGTAAGTGTATCAGACAAGGATATCGCAGCTTATATCGCAGATAATTCTGAGACCTATGAGCGTGAAAAAGCTATTGATTTGCAATATGTACAATTTACAGAAGCTGCAACCCCAGAAGATAAAGTACTAATTGAAAACGAACTACGTGAATTGCTTAACACACGTGTTGAGTTCAATGAAGTGTCCAAACAAGAAGAAACCTTTCCCTCGTTTGCTGATGTTTCCACTGAAGCCTTAACGTCTTTTATTAGTGAGAACTCTGATGTCGCATTTCAAGATGCTTTTGTTTCTGAAAATGAATTGACAGGCAACTATGCCAACACTTTATTTAATCTCCCTTTGGGTGAGGTTTTTGGTCCATATGAAAACGATGGTTACAGCAATATTTCCCGCGTGATTGCTAGAGAAAAAAACGGAAAAGCAAAAGCGCGTCATATTTTAATTTCCCATAAAGATGCTGCACGTGCCGCAGAAACAGTAACTCGATCAAAGACAGTCGCAAAAAAAGAAGCAAATGCACTGTTGAGAAAACTTAAAAGTGGTGGTGATTTTGCACAATTGGCACGTGAAAATTCAGATGGCCCTTCAGCCTCGCGGGGCGGTGAATTGCCCGAATTTGTAAGGGAAGATATGGTAGCACCTTTTAGCGACTTTGTTTTTGGAAATCGAGTAGGTGCTTTTGGAGTAGCTGAAACTGAATTTGGCTTTCATGTCATTGAAGTACAAGATAAAAAGGATGTGGTAAAATTGGCCACTATTTCTAAAAAACTAATTCCCTCCGAAGCAACGAGTAACCTAGTGTTTACTGAGGCTACACAGTTTGAGTTGGATGTGCAAAAAACAGATTTTCAAGAACTAGCTTCCTTAAAAAACTACACGGTTAGAGAAATTAATGATGTTAAGATTTTAGACGAGTCTTTGCCGATTTTGGGGGCACAGCGCCAAATCGTTCGTTGGGCATTTGAAGAAGACCGTCAGGCAGCAGACGTGAAGCGATTTGCATTATCTTCTGGAGGATACATTATTGCTCAAGTAACATATGTCAAAGAGGCGGGGTTACCAGATGTAGAGGAAATAAAAGCAACAGTCTCATCACTTGTTATCAAGCAGAAAAAGCAAGCTCTACTTTTAAAGCAAATGGCGGATGATTACGTATCACTGGATGAGGTTGCTAATCAGTTTGAGCAAACAGTGAGCGCTGCCAAAGCGGTAAATCGTTTTACAAGCATGCTTTCAGGTGCTGCAAACGAACCTGATGTTATTGGTACTTGTTTTAGCTTGGAACAAGGCAGCATTTCTAAACCTATTATCGGAAATTCAGGTGTTTTTGTTGTACAACTCAAAACAAAAACTGCGGCTGAAGACCTATCCAATTATGCAGGGTATAAAGCGTCACTTTTAAACGCAACTAAGCAAAATACGCAAAGCAAAGTAGCTGATGCCCTAAGAAAAACGTTTGAATTAACAGACAATCGAAGTCAGTATTATTAGGTTATAGCTTACACAACGTAAGATTTATCCTACATTAAATAAACGCATCTTTTTAAATGTATTTAACGGTTGAAAACGTAATTTCAGCCTATAAAGTGTATTCTCCTCACTTTATCAAGTCATAGGCCTTGCTTATTATCACATATTTACGGTAGTGGATGAAACAAAACAACTTCAGTACACGTATTTTTACAAGTATAGTATTGTGATTTGAAAAGTAACGCACTTCCTTTTTGCTCCTGGTTCTAAAACCAACTTTCAAACCCTTTCCAAGCTGCTGAAACAAAAAATAGCAGAAAAACAAAGGACACAATAAATTTAAGGACTACCCCAGAAAGAAAGCCCAAAAAAGAACCAAAAGCCGCCTTGAGGGCAATTTTCCGATTCGGATTTTTACTAAGTTCACCTGCAAATGCTCCGACAAAAGGACCTAATATAATTCCAAAAGGCGGAAAAAAAAGTCCCAACACTAAGCCAATGGTAGAGCCAATAGCGCCTGCTTTTGTACCGCCCAACGCTTTGGTACCCCAAATGGGAATTAAATAGTCCAATATCATGATGACTATAGCAATTGCCAACGTCCAGCCCAAAAAGGTCCAATCTTGTTCAATTTTACTGGTATAGTGTAACGATAGTAACCCAAACCAACTGGTTAGTGGCCCAGGAATTATGGGCAAAAAACTGCCTGCCATACCCAACATGATGAGTAATGCACCAAGAAATAATAGTACAATGTCCATGTATATAAAAATACAAATTATTCATGGGTTCAATCAAATTCAAGGCTTTATTTTTTACTTTTATAAGATGAAATTTTGGAGACTTTTCTTGGTAGGTTCATTCATTATTATTGGGTGTAATTTTACGAAAACGAATCCTCAAGTACCAAATATTAATTGGACGGAGCTGGACGAACCGCCGATGTTCCCCGATTGCCCTAAAGACGATATTAGCGAAAACTGGAACTGTTTCACGGTAATACTACAAACGAAACTCGAAAATAAACTTCTCACAAATCGTATTTCAAGCCTTGGATTAATAGATACCCTTTTTGTTAATTTGAAAGTTGATACGATTGGGCAGCTTTCAATTACGGGCTACTCTAATAACAAGAAAGTCAAGATTTCACCTCTTATTTTTTCAACTGTAGAAGAAGTAGTGGCTTCATTACCTCAATTTCAACCTGCATTTAAAACAAATTTGGAAGTTCCAGTGGAGGTCCATTGGCTGCTTCCGGTGGCAATTTATAAGTAGCAATTATTCCCTATTTTTACATATGGCTGATTCGCGCATAATTCTAGGAGTTGACCCAGGAACTACCGTTATGGGTTTTGGGGTTATTAAAGTGAGTGGAAATAAACTCAACTGCCTTCAGTTAAACGAGCTCAAACTAAGCAAGTACGAAAGTCATTATGTGCGATTGGGACATATTTATACACGTACAGCAGAGCTAATTGAAACACACAAACCAGACGAAATGGCGCTTGAAGCTCCATTTTTTGGTAAAAATGTGCAATCGATGTTAAAGCTGGGGAGGGCACAAGGCGTTGCTATAGCTGCGGGTATTGCTCACGATTTGACGGTTTTTGAATATTCGCCTCGAAAGATAAAAATGGCAATAACGGGTAGTGGAAATGCATCTAAAGAACAGGTAGCCAAAATGTTACAACAACTAACGGGGTTAAAAACACTCCCTAAAAATTTGGACGCAACCGACGGACTTGCTGCTGCCGTATGCCATTATTTTAATCCAGCACAGCAAACCGAGAAAAGCTACTCGGGATGGAGTTCATTTGTGAAGCAACAAGAACACCGGATAAAAAAATAATCATGTCGGGTATTTACCTTCATATCCCTTTTTGTAAAAAGGCGTGTCACTACTGTAATTTTCATTTTTCAACCTCAAAAAATCACATGAGTGAAATGATGGATGCGATTAAAAAGGAATTGAGATTGCGCACCAATGAGATAAGACAAACTGTGGAAACCATCTACTTAGGCGGGGGAACACCTTCCATCCTTGCCGCAAATGCTATTTCGGAGCTTATTGCAACGGTTTACTCTCATTACGATGTTGTTATAAATCCTGAAATTACACTGGAAGCAAACCCTGACGACCTAACGCCAACTTACTTGGCAGCGCTAAAAAAAGCAGGAGTTAACCGATTATCGATTGGCGTGCAGTCCTTTCACGACACAGAACTCAAGCTGATGAATCGTGCGCATAGCGGCAGGCAGGCCATCCAATCGGTAGTTTGGGCACAAGATCATTTTGATAATATATCGCTTGATTTGCTTTTTGGTACTCCACATACCAAATTCTCCGATTGGAAAAGAAATCTTGACACTGTACTAACGCTCGGTGTTCCGCATATTTCGTCTTACGCCTTAACGCTAGAACCAAAAACGGCCTTGGAGCATTTTGTAAAAAAGGGTGTTGTTTCCCCTCTTGACGAAGAAGACGTGGAAAAACAATTTTTATACCTCGTCGATACGCTTACAGCAAATAACTATGAGCACTATGAGCTGTCCAGTTTTGGTAAAGCGGGATATCACTCCAAAAACAACACAGCTTATTGGAAAGGAAAATCGTATTTGGGTATTGGACCTTCGGCGCATGGTTTTGATGGCGCACAACGCTATTGGAATGTGAGCAATAACACAAACTATATCAAGAAAATCGAAGTCGGCGAACTGCCGCAAACGGTAGAAAAATTAAGTGTAGTAGACAAATTTAACGAAGCCATTATGATTGGCTTACGCGCTTCTTGGGGAGTTTCATTGAGTCAAATACAGCAAGAGTTAGGAAGCATTTACCGCACACATTTAGAGCAACAAGCCCAACGATTTATAGACGAAAAACTACTTCATATTGAAGCCAATTCGTTGAAAACCACTCGAAAAGGTGCATTTTTGGCCGACGGCATTTCTGCCGAGTTATTTCTTATTGACTTGCTTGATATAAAGCAGTAAAGTGGTGATAAAAATGTGGTATAGTTTCGATCCCCTTTAGAAAATTAAATACGCCAAAATGTTCGTTGGGGGAGTGGATGGCATCGCTATCGAGTCCAAAACCCATCAGTACTGTTTTGCTTTTTAGGGTTTCTTCAAAAAGCGCTACAATGGGAATACTCCCGCCATCACGAACTGGAAGTGGTGCTTTTCCAAATGTTTCCACATAAGCTTTTGATGCCGCTTGAAACTCCACCCCCTCAGGGTGCATGACATAGCCTTCACCACCATGATGCGGGGTTACTTTTACAGTTACGCCTTTCGGAGCAAGCGACATAAAATGTTGCGTAAACAGCTCCGTGATATCGTCTGAATTTTGATTAGGAACAAGTCGCATTGAAATTTTAGCAAACGCTTTACTAGGAATCACGGTTTTTGCACCCTCACCCGTATAGCCTCCCCAAATGCCATTTACGTCTAATGTTGGACGAATGGATTTACGCTCTAGTGTGGAGTAGCCATCCTCGCCATGAACGGCTTTAATGTCAAGTGCTTTTTTGTACTCGTCTAATGCGAATGGGATTTTTGCCATTTCATCCCGTTCGGTTTTACTTACTAGTTCTACATTGTCGTAAAAACCGGGAATAGTAACCTGGTTTTTTTCATCATGCAATGTGGCAATCATTTGGGTTAAAATATTGATAGGGTTGGCAACCGCTCCACCATATAAGCCTGAGTGTAAATCTCGATTTGGCCCCGTGACTTCCACTTCCACATAACTAAGACCTCGTAGCCCTGTTGTGATTGAGGGGATGTCATTGGCAAGCATGCCCGTATCAGAAATAAGAATTACATCGTTTTCAAGTTTTTTGGTGTTAGCGCGAACAAAATCTTCAAGGTTGTCGCTGCCCACTTCTTCTTCTCCTTCAATCATAAATTTGATGTTGCAAGGCAATCCGCCGTTTTGTTCCATTACCTCCATGGCTTTGACGTGCATAAACATTTGCCCTTTATCGTCGCAAGCACCTCGCGCAAAAATAGCTCCTACGGGGTGCGTGGGTGTTTTACGAATTTCGGGCTCAAACGGAGGTGTTTCCCAAAGAGCTAACGGATCTGGGGGCTGCACGTCATAATGCCCATATACCAACACAGTAGGCAGCTTAGGATTTATCATTTTCTCACCATATACAATGGGATACCCAACTGTTGGACACAATTCGGTGTGGGTGCAACCCACATCTCTTAGGGATTTTTGGACTGCTTCTGCGGCAGCTTCCATGTGTTGTGCAAAGGCAGAATCGGCACTTATGGATGGAATACGAATAAGGGAAAATAATTCGTCTAAAAAGCGATTTTTGTTATTATGGATGTAATCCGAAAAGCTTGACATATCATTGAATTAAAAAACGAAGGTAAAAAATGTTCTGCGATAAGAAAGAGGTTTTCTTTTAGGTAAACATTCTTATATTTGCGCTCCACTTGCGGGTGTGGTGAAATTGGTAGACACGCTAGACTTAGGATCTAGTGCTTCACGGCGTGGGGGTTCGAGTCCCTTCACCCGCACAAAACCTCAACTAATGTTGGGGTTTTTTTATGACTCAATATGTTGAGGTTAAATGGGTTCCTTTTACAATATTGAACACCAAAATGCCACCCTTTTTTGTATTTTAAGCATGTACTATTACACTACTATTTTTAGTATTTTACCCATGTCAATTTAAATCCATCCAATGCTATATTTTAGAGCTACTTTTTTTGTTTTTATATCTCTTTTCTTGCTTGCATGTGAAAAAGAGACGGCTGTTCAGCGAACTCAAGCATACAACACCAATGCCATTCTTTGGCATCAGCATGCAGCAGAATATAAGGCTCTTGCACATCAAGCATTTAATATTGCCAAAGTTCAAATAGATAATTTACCGATGCCGCAAGCTTCACTAAAACCATGGGCTGTGGTAACCGATATAGATGAGACTGTTTTGGACAATACGCCCTATAATGCCAAAATGGCGTTATTGGGAAAAGAGTTTGACAAAGCGAGTTGGTTTGATTGGGGCTTACAGAAAAATGCTAAAGCCGTACCGGGGGCACTTACATTTTTTAACTATGTAGCGGAAAAAGGAATTGAAATTTTTTACATCTCAAATCGATATGAAGGTCAAAAACAAGAAACTATTGAAAATTTAAAAATGTTAGGTTTTCCCAATGCAGATGCCGAACACGTACTGTTAAAAGGAAGCATTAGCGGTAAAGAACCTCGCCGAGATACAGTGGAAAATACACATCAAATTGCGCTTTTGCTAGGAGATAATCTATCCGATTTTTCAGCTGTATTTGACGACAGAACAGCGGGGAAGGCACACGAAAATGTTGAAAAGATGCGGTTGCTTTTTGGTTCAAAATTCATTGTGTTTCCAAATGCTATTTACGGACACTGGGAAACTAAAGAAATCTTTGATAACAACTACGACTGGACTCCCGCTCAAAAAGATTCCATCCGTAAGGCAAAATTTATTACGTATTAACCCTCTAATCTAGTCATGACCCTTGTTAAAAAATAAAAAACGTTAAAAATCCTAGGTTCAAACAATAAGTGCAACAGTTAGGACAAATATCGGGAGCTAGCAAACAAAAACCATAAAATTGAATCTAAGACACATGTACCCAAAGTATTTATCCGTATTTTTTTTGCTTTTTACAGCTTTTTCTTTTGCTCAGTCAAAAATTTTGCGTGCATCGCTATCTACCGCCCAGTAATTGTCAAACAAAAAAGCATATGCCTTTTTATCAGAGTTGATAAAATTATTAACCAGTAGTTTCAGGTTAAGTTTTTTGTTTGGGGGGCTAAACATAACACCTCAAAGTTATAAAATTAAATGAACTTCAATTTCCACTTAGGTGTTCAAAACATTAAAAAAACCATCAAATAATCCACATTTCTAAACGGTAATAATGTTTTATTAATGTTACGCAAATGTTAACTTAATGTAAAGTTTTGTATATTTGTATATATTTTTAGCCCTAATGATATGATTATTAAACTTTTTTTTAGAAAATTCTACGGCCGTTTTAAAAGATATGCTGGCAAGTGTAGATCTTTTTTTGACGATGCCATATTTACTTAATTTTATTTGCTCAAAATCGAGTATATGAAATTACATTTTGCACTTTTTTTGTCATTGCTGTGTTTGAATAGTATTGCTATTGCCCAAGTCAAATATGAAAAGGAAACGCGCGTAACAATTGACGATTTACCGCTAAGAGTTAAATCGCTATTGCCACAAATAGAAAAAGACGCCAAACGTATTCGCTATTACCATGAGTTTAATGGTGAGAAAGAAAGTTTTGAAGTAAAACTAAAAAAGTTCGGCACTCATTTTAGCATCGAATTTACTCAAGAGGGCGTTTTGGAGGATATAGAAATTCTTATTTCAACAGCAGAACTACCAACGCCAGTTTTAGAGACTATTGGCAAACAATTTCAACGCCATAAACTAACTCGAATTCAAAAACAATTTACGCATCCTAAAGGACAAGACCCCAAGCAAACGCTACAAGGAGTTTTTAATGGTTTGATACGTCCAACAGCCTACGAGATTGTTATAAACGGAAAAACCAATTCAGGGTATAAGCAAGTAGAATTCTTAATTGATATCAACGGGAAACTACTTAAAAAGCGAAACGTCATTACCAAAGACTATGAACATGTGGTGTACTAAACCCTATTTGTTTTTTACACTTTTGGGTTTGGGTGTCTTTGCTTACGCGCAACAAACCACCCCTCACTTTTTGGAGTCTCAAGTGGTGGTGTCGCATAAAGTTTCTAGTACATACAATGCCAACTTGGGTCTTTCCTCAAGAATGGAACACCACACCAATGATAATTCCCTTCCTACTACTTTTCTGCAGGTTTCGCATTTTTCCTCATTTCGAATTGGGAATAACAACAAAATCAGCTTGGGTGTGTTGTATCGCTTTTCCGAAGATTTTGAAAACCAATACCCAAATGAGTTTAGACTTACACAGCAGTTCCATATGGCGTTTAAACCGCATGTGGTGCGTTATACGCATCGGTTCCGAGTAGAGGAGCGATTCGTAGGCGCTGATCTCTTTACCCGCTTTCGCTATAGGTTTGGTATAGACTTTCCGCTAAACGGTCAAGTACTTGATGTAGGCGAGACGTATGCTTTGGCTAACGTAGAATCCCAGCTTCAGCTACAAAATGCGCAATATCCAAGATATAATTTTAGGGCATTAACGGGTATAGGTGTGGTGATAAGCTCCGATGTCAAGCTCCAAATGTCACTACAGTACCGCCTAGCACATTTTAGCACTATTCAAACCGGCAGTTGGTTCGTACACTTTGGTGGGTATATCAAGATTTAATCTCAATCAAAATATTCCTCATAATACCCCTCACGCGCATCTTTATCCATGCTTGCAGTAGCGTCCATAAAACGGTTTCGGTCCGCTCGAGTTTGAAACACCCAAATGCAAAAAGAATCCTTGCTGTGGTAAATGGCTTTGAGTTCGTCATCAATGGCACAAAGTTCTTGAGGGATTTCAGTAGGAATACATATCATAATACTTGATTTAGGAGGGATAATGTCTTTTCTGTAGCCCCTTGGTTTTGGCTTACAAATCCTGCGTTTTGTTTTCCTTTTTCAGTTCGCAACGCATCGTTTTGCATGAGTTCGGATAGCTGTTTTGTGCACTCATCTGCAGCTGAAATAGATATAACGCCTTCCAAATCAATGAGTGCTTTTGCTTCTGGAAACTTCTGATAATTTTTTCCAATCACAATCGGAATTCCTTCAGAAGCTGGTTCTAAAATATTATGTAATCCCGATGTACCCATACCACCGCCTACATAGGCAATACTACCATAGGCATAACAGCGACTTAGCATCCCTACCGTATCTAGTACCAACAGCTGACATTTTTTTCTTTCGGCTTCCTCACTTTGGGTATAGCGTAAACTTCCTTGGGGGAGTTTTGCTATGAGGATCTTAATTTTTTCTTCGTTTATTTCGTGTGGAGCAATCAGCCAGCACCAGTCGTTGGGAGTTTGCACGACTGCGTCTATAAGGACGGCTTCGTCTTCGGGCCACGTGCTTCCTGCCACTATGCATTTCCGATTTCCGACAAACGTTTCCATAAAAGGCAGTGGAGTTTTCGTAGCACCAACCCGATCGTAACGCGTATCGCCCGAAATACTTACTTGAGATATCCCAATTTGCTGCAGCAACTTTAGCGATTTTTCGTTTTGCACAAATAAATGTTTAAACCCCTTTAATAATTGGCGGTAACTACTGCCCCAAGGTTTAAAAAACACCTGTTGGGAGCGAAACTGACCGGCAATCAGATAAAGTGGCACATTTGCGTTGTGCAATGCTGCTATGATATTGGGCCAAAATTCGTACTTTACAAATAGTGCCATTTTGGGATTTACACTGGAAATAAATCGCTGCACTTCTTTTTTGGTGTCCCACGGTAGATAAGTAGTTAAGTCAGCAACGCCATGCGCACTGCGCACCTGATACCCCGAAGGCGAAAAAAACGTAACCAAATAAAAGTAGTCGGGATTGGTGGCTTTTAGTCCTTGTAGTACGGGAAGTCCTTGTTCATATTCCCCCAACGAAGCACAGTGCATCCAAACCACTTTTGCGTCTTTTGGAATGTTTTCCAGTTGTTTCCACACTTCTTTCCTGCCTTGCACAAAGGCTTTGGCTTTGGTGCTTCGTGCCACAAGCGGAATAACACATCTGGCAGCCGATATCGCTAAAGCGTAAAAAAACCGCATGCCTCAAAGATACTTATTTCATAAAGAGGGATTTGTTTTTTGTAGCTTTGTCTAAACAAAAAGTTGCGATGCGAAAAATCCAAATGGTCGATTTGCAGACCCAGTATGAATTCATCAAACCCCAAGTAGATGCGGGCATGCAAGAAGTGTTGTCTTCAGCACAATTTATTAACGGCCCTGCCGTAAAAGCATTTCAAGCTAATTTAGAAAAGTATCTGGGTGTAAAGCACGTCATTCCATGTGCCAACGGTACAGATGCGCTTCTAGTTGCCATGATGGGGTTGAGGCTAAAACCCGGCGATGAGGTGATTACTGCTGATTTTACATTTGCAGCCACCGTGGAGGTAATTGCCCTTTTGGGACTTACCCCCGTGTTGGTAGATGTACTTCCCGATACCTTTAATATTGACCCTGCTGCTATCGAAAAAGCCATAACACCCAAAACCAAAGCTATAGTTCCGGTGCATTTATTTGGTCAGGCGGCTGCGATGGATCGCATTATGGAAATTGCCGAAAAGCACAAGCTTTATGTTATCGAAGACAATGCCCAAGGCATAGGCGCAACATTTACGAGTAAAGACGGCACACAAACCAAAACAGGCGGAATTGGACATGTAGCGTCAACCTCTTTTTTCCCTTCCAAAAATTTGGGTTGCTACGGAGACGGTGGCGCTATTTTTACAAATGACGATGATTTAGCACATACGCTGCGTGGTATTGTAAATCACGGTATGTACAAGCGATATCATCACGACGTTGTTGGAGTAAATTCAAGATTAGACAGTTTACAAGCTGTAGTCCTAAACGAAAAATTAAGACTGCTCGACTTCTACAACGAACGACGTAAGTGGGCGGCAATTCGCTATACGCAGCTATTGGAACACCATCCAAAAATTCAAACACCTGTTACTTCTGGGGATTGCAGCTCGCATGTATTTCACCAGTATACCTTACGTATTTTGGATGCAGACCGCGATGCCTTAGTAGCGCACCTGCAAGCAAATCAAATTCCATGTGGGGTGTATTACCCGATACCGTTGCACCGACAAAAAGCATATGTTGACAGCCGCTATAATGAAGCGGATTTCCCCGTTACTAATCAATTGATAAACGAGGTGATTTCACTTCCTATGCACAGCGAACTTGATGAAGAGCAAGTACAGTTTATCTGTAAAACGCTATTGTCGTTTTTAGACTAGACCATTAGTGCCGATGTTACTTGGGCTTCACGATCTATTTTTTTGACCAACCCTTGTAATACTTTTCCAGGGCCGTATTCTGTAAACAGCGTTGCTCCGTCAGCACGCATTTGCTGAATGGTTTGCGTCCATTTTACAGGACCGGTAAGTTGCGCAATCAAATTTTCTTTAATACTTGCAGTATCTTGAGTCGCAGCAGCGGTCACATTTTGATAAATTGGACAACTTGGTTTGTGAATTGTAGTATCCAATATTGCCTTTTCCAATTCTTCTCGAGCGGGTTCCATTAGAGGTGAATGAAACGCACCGCCAACGGGTAGAAGTAGCGCACGTTTTGCACCTGCGTCTTTGAGTACTTCGCAAGCTGTTTCAACAGCAGTAAAAGCTCCTGAAATTACCAATTGCCCAGGACAATTGTAATTCGCTGCTACCACAACACCCTCAATATTTTCACAAGCTTTTTCAACAATATCGTCTGCCAAACCGAGTACCGCAGCCATTGTTCCTTTAGCAACATCGCACGCCGCTTGCATGGCTTGTGCACGTTTGGAAACCAAGCGTAAACCATCTTCAAAAGACAAGGCACCAATTGCCGTAAGGGCAGAAAATTCTCCCAAAGAATGTCCAGCAGCCATATTCGGATTTAATTTTTGTGCAAGCTCATAGGAAATAACCGAATGTAGAAAAATGGCAGGTTGTGTTACTCTAGTTTCTTTTAGTGCATCAGCATCGCCATCAAACATAATGTCTGTGATGGAAAATCCTAAAATTTCATTTGCGGTAGAAAAGCGTTCTTTTGCTACTGCGCTTTCTTCGTATAAGTCTTTGCCCATACCTACAAACTGGGCACCTTGCCCAGGAAACATAGCTACATTCATACGTCTATTTTTTCGTATCTAATAAATGAAAATGCATGTGCATGCTTTTCGTCTTTGTCATGGTTTTCGCGCCAGACCTCACGCCAAACAGCAGTATCTATTTCTGGAAAAAACGTATCAGCTTC
Source organism: Flavobacteriales bacterium (assembly GCA_003331305.1). Taxonomy (GTDB): domain Bacteria; phylum Bacteroidota; class Bacteroidia; order Flavobacteriales; family Flavobacteriaceae; genus UBA7446. The sequence goes on from QOQB01000006.1 coordinate 49,143, forward strand.
AAAATCATCATGAACACGTGTGAGTTCAATACAGTTGGCAAAAGCCAACCCTTGACGGTAAATTTCACCGCCTCCAATAATAAAGGGACGATCATCTTCTTGCGCTAGTGCCAATGCTGCTTCTAATGTGTTAACTACATGAGCGTTTTCAGCAGCATATTCTGCCTGTCTAGTAATCACTACATTAGTTCGATTCGGCAATGCTTTTGGCATAGACTCAAATGTTTTTCTACCCATAATCACATGATGACCTTTGGTTAGATTTTTAAAGCGCTTAAGGTCATCTGATAAATGCCAAATCAGCTTATTATCCATACCTAGCGCATTGTTTTCGGCTACAGCTGCAATCATGGTAATGTTTTTTTGTTGCTTTTCACGTTCCCATTCGGCACTTGCTTTGAGGGCAGCTTCTTTATCCATACTACGTTTTATTTTTTCCACCATAGTGGCTTGTTTTTCAAGTAAGAATTCCATTTGTTGTGTTTCCCATGCTTTTCCCATAAACGTATAAAACACATAAACTTTAATGAAATGTATTAGTAAAAATACCCCCAATAATGCTGCTAAAGCGAAAGACCAATGGGTGTTAAATGGGGTAAAATCAGCTTTATACTCAAAGGCAAAATTTAACACGAAGGCAAAGAATACAAGGAACAAGGTGGCAAGTAAATGGTTGTTGAAACGCTTTTTTTGGGCAATGCGTTGCTGTGCATGTTCCACAAGGGTAACTTGTTGTGGGTCAATAGTATTTTTTGGCTTCTTTTTGAAAAACATAAATAGCGAGATTAGACCGCAACAGTTCCTTTGATACTTGGATGTGGATCGTAGTTAAGTATTTCAATGTCCTCGTAACGAAACGCCAGCAAGTCGGTAATGTTGGGGTTTAATTTTAGTATTGGTAAGGGTTTGGGCTCACGGCTCAATTGTAATGTTACCTGCTCCATGTGATTGGTATAAATATGCGCATCGCCCAAAGTATGAATGAAATCTCCTGCTTGAAAACCACAAACTTGTGCCATCATTTCGGTAAGTAACGCATAGGAGGCGATATTAAACGGAACTCCTAGAAATATATCTGCACTGCGTTGATACAGTTGGCATGAAAGTTTGCCGTCGGCAACATAAAATTGAAAAAACGCATGACAGGGGGGAAGCGCTGCTTTTCCGTTGGCAACGTTTTCGCTAAACGATTTTGAAGTATCGGGCAGTACACTGGGATTCCAAGCGGACACCAACATGCGCCGACTATTCGGGTTGGTTTTTAGCGTTTCGATAACGTTTATAAGTTGGTCAACGCCCTCGCTGTTCCAATTGCGCCATTGATGCCCATATACGGGACCTAGGTTTCCGTTTACATCAGCCCATTCGTTCCAAATACGCACTCCATTTTCAGTAAGGTATTCAATGTTCGTATCGCCTTTTATAAACCACAGTAGTTCGTGTATCACCGATTTAAGGTGTATTTTTTTGGTGGTAACAAGCGGAAACCCTTTTGACAAATCAAAACGCATTTGGTGTCCGAATACACTACGCGTTCCGGTTCCAGTTCTGTCACCTTTAACTGCGCCATCATTCAAGGCAAGTTTGACCAAATCTAAATATTGTTGCATACGATATTTTTGTAAAGGTAAAATCTAACATCTATGATCACACAATAGTGTGAATAGTTTTTCAAAAGGTTTTCAACGATTAACCCAACAGAACACCAACTAGCGTTGCTGATAAAAGTGATGCCAGTGTGCCGCCCAATACTGCTCGAAAACCAAATTTTGAAAGAACTTTCCGTTGATTTGGAGCCAACCCTCCAATGCCGCCAATTTGAATCCCGATGGATGCAAAATTGGCAAATCCGCAAAGCATATAGGTCGCCATGACAATAGATTTTTGATACATAAAATGAAGATCATTTGCGCTGTTTTTTAGTTCAGCCAACTGAATGTAACCCACAAACTCACTCGCCGCTAACTTTACTCCTAATAATTGCCCCATTGGCATTAAGTCATTCCAAGGAACTCCAATCAACCACATAAGCGGTGCAAAAAGGGTTCCTAAAACGGCTTCAATCGACAAGGCATCGTATGTCGACCAATCGGCAATCCAATCATTCAAATTGGTAAACTCTCCTATTTGAAAAAGAATACCGTTTCCCATCGCAATGAGTGCTACAAAAACCAATAACATTCCACCAATGTTAGCCGCTAATTTTACACCCTCAAGTGTGCCATTTGCAATAGCATCTAAAGGATTGCTACCTACATCTTGTTTTGAAACTTTGGTGTTTTTTTCAATTGCCTCCGTTTGCGGAAAAAGAATCTTAGCCATTACTATGGCACCTGGTGCAGCCATAACAGATGCTGCTAGCAAATGTTTGGCAAAAGCCAAGCGAAGTTCAGGATCGTCTCCGCCCAAAAACCCAATATATGCCGCCAACACACCACCTGCCACAGTTGCCATGCCCCCAACCATTACTAAAAGTATTTCGGAGCGATTCATTTTGGGCAAATAGGCCTTTATGAGCAGTGGCGCTTCGGTTTGTCCTAAGAAAATATTTCCAATTACAGAAAGGCTTTCAGCCCCAGAAATATTGAGGAGCTTTGCCGTTCCCTTAGCTAAAATTTTAACAAAAAACTGCAATACGCCTAAGTAAAAAAACAAGGATGTTAAGGCAGCAAAAAAAACGATAGTGGGTAAAATTTGAAACACAAAAATAAAGCCATAACTATCAGTATTCATCAAATCGCCAAAGAGGAATGTGCTTCCTGCTGCAGTAAAGTCCAAGATGCTAATAAATATTTTTCCAATAGCATTAAATATGCTTTGCACCCATCCAATTTTTAGAATACACAGTGCCAAAAAGAGTTGTAAAAGAAGTCCAAAACCAACTGTTTTCCATGGAATTGCCTTACGGTTTGCACTAAAGATATAAGCTAAAAAAAGTAGCGCGAGTACACCTAAAAGTCCTTGTAGAACCCCAAAAAGTGTGATGCCTTGATGTGCTAGAATGGGATCAAGTACAGTTCCAAAAATTATGCTCATTCGCTAGCTTTGTTTTCGCGTTTAGAAATTTCGTCACGAAGTCTGGCAGCCATTTCATAGTCTTCATTTTTCACCGCTTTTTTAATAGCGCGTTCCAACTCTTCAACAGACAGGTTGGTATAATCTTGTTCTTTGGAAAGCTCATCTACAAGTTCGCTTTTTGGTGGAGCATCTTCTTTATCAAACACTACCCCAGCTTTTTCCATAACACTTTCATGGGTGAAAATGGGTGCTTTAAAGCGCAAGGCCAATGAAATAGCATCGGAAGTTCTAGAGTCTATGATTTCTTCAATTTTATCACGTTCGCAAATAAGACTTGAATAAAAAACACCATCAACGAGTTTGGTTATGATGACACGTTTTATAGCAACATCAAACCTAAAAGCAAAATTTTTAAATAGATCGTGTGTGAAAGGGCGATGGGGTTTGATATCTTTATCCAAAGCAACAGCAATAGATTGTGCTTCAAATTCGCCAATAACTACGGGCAACTTCCGTTTTCCATCTACTTCATCCAGAATCATAGCATAGGCTCCGCTCTGATTTTGACTGTATGAAATACGATTTACTCGAAGTTTAATTAGACTCATTTTTTGGCTGTTGCAAATGAATTTTAAAAGTACAAAATTCGGAGCTTATGCTAACGCCTTAAATGCTTTTAACTTTTGGGTAAGTTTAGGAACTACTTCAAAGGCATCTCCAACCACACCATAATCAGCTGCTTTAAAGAAGGGTGCATCGGGATCGTTGTTGATGACCACTTTGACTTTGGAGGAATTCACACCTGCCAAATGTTGGATTGCACCTGAGATACCTATAGCGATATATAAGTTTGTAGAAACGGGTTTTCCTGTTTGACCAACATGCTCGTCATGCGAACGCCAACCCATATCTGAAACAGGCTTAGAGCAAGCTGTCGCTGCATCGAGAACCTCTGCAAGTTCTTCTATTAGGTGCCAATTTTCAGGACCTTTGAGCCCTCTGCCGCCCGAAACCACCACATCGGCATCGGCAATAGTAGCCTTACCCGTTGTCTTTTCAATAGCAACTTGCTCCAGGTTTGAGTCGCTATTTTCGGCGTCTACTTCTTTAACTGTGCAGGTTACAGGGTTTTCAATGACACCAAATGCATTGTTTCCAACCCCAATAACAGTACAGGCTGTAAGCAACTGAGTATGCACAAAGGCTTTGTTGGTAAATGCCGTTCGCTTAACTGTAATTGGACTTAGTTCATCTGGTAGCGCAATGACGTTTGGTGCGTAACCTGCATTGAGTTTTGCCGCCAACAAAGGCGCTATAAATTTGGCATCTGCACTACTTCCCATAATAATATGGGTTACGTTGTTTTGAGAAGCAAAACCATGGATAGCATTTGCGTATGCATTGGCATCAAAATGCGTGGAAACATTGGAAACATGAATCACTTTTGCAACACCATATTGTCCCAACTCATTTGCATTTGTAGCATGAAATGCAAGAGCAGCGCAAGAAATATTAAGCTTTTCTGCAAAAGCAACGCCGTAAGAGGCTACTTCAGCAGCATTGCGTTTTAGTAATTTGTTTTCAGATTCGACGATAATAAGCACAGACATATGAATGGGTTATAAAACGTTAGCTTCTTTGTGTAAGAGATCAATAAGTTGGTCTAAATCCTCTGCTGGCACCAACTTCACTTCGGCTTTTTCAGCTGGCTTCTCAAATTTTACGTCTTGAGTAGCCGCAATAGCCTCTTGAGGCGGTACAATCTCAAAAGGTTTTTGACGCGCTTGCATAATACCCCGCATATTTGGGATGCGTAAGTCAGACTCCTCTACCAAACCTTTTTGACAGCCAATAACCATTGGCAATGATCCTTTTAGCTTTTCGCGTCCTCCATCAATTTCGCGTTCTGCTACAGCAGTTGTCCCATCAATATCTAAGCCAACGCAGTTGGGCACAAAAGGAATATCAAGTAGTGCGGCTAACATTCCGGGCACCATAGCTCCATTGTAGTCAATAGATTCCCTGCCTGCAATAATTAAATCATAGGGGTTGCTTTTAACAAAAGCTGCAAGTTCTTGCGCAACGGAAACCCCATCTAACGCTGGTGTATTAATCCTGAAGGCTTTATCTGCTCCAATGGCCAAACATTTGCGTAGGGTAGGGTCTGATTTTGGAGTCCCAACGTGTATTATATGTACTTGTGCTCCAAGTTTTTCTTTAAACCAAATGGCACGAGTCAGCCCAAATTCGTCATTTGGATTAATTACATATTGCACATCTCGAGATTCAAATACGGTATTAGCTTCAATAAAATTTATTTTGGATGTGGTGTCAGGGACATGACTTATGCACACTAAAATATTCATGATGATTTGATTTTTTACAAAGGTACAAAAAAGTTTAAATTTATTATGCGCGCATAATAAAATAATGTCTTTTGAGATTGCCTATATTATTGCTACTTTTGCGCCACTAAAATAGCTATGAGAACCATTCAATTTAGAGAAGCAATACGTGAGGCGATGTCCGAAGAAATGCGCCGAGATGAAAGTATTTATTTGATGGGGGAGGAAGTTGCCGAATACAACGGTGCTTACAAAGCCTCAAAAGGTATGTTAGACGAATTTGGTGAAAAACGCGTAGTAGACACGCCAATTTCTGAATTGGGTTTTGCGGGAATCGGTGTTGGCTCTACCATGACGGGAAACCGTCCCATAATTGAGTTTATGACGTTTAATTTTGCGCTTGTTGGTATTGATCAAATTATTAATAATGCTGCTAAAATTCGTCAAATGTCTGCAGGTCAATTTCCATGTCCCATAGTTTTTCGTGGGCCAACGGGTTCTGCAGGTCAATTAGCCGCGACGCACTCTCAAGCGTTTGAAAGCTGGTATGCAAATTGTCCTGGACTCAAGGTAATTGTGCCTTCTAATCCATATGATGCTAAAGGACTACTAAAAGCCGCTATTCGAGACGATGACCCTGTAATTTTTATGGAGTCTGAGCAAATGTATGGGGACAAAGGCGAGGTGCCTGAAGGCGAATTCGTCCTGCCAATAGGAGTAGCAGAAGTAAAAAAACAGGGAACTGACGTAACGCTTGTTTCTTTTGGTAAGATTTATAAAGAAGCACAGAAAGCAGCAGAGGCGTTAGAAAAAGAAAATATTTCATGCGAACTAATTGACCTTCGTACAGTTCGTCCGTTAGATATGGACACCATCATTGAGTCCGTTAAAAAAACAAATCGATTAGTGATTTTGGAAGAAGCATGGCCTTTTGGAAATGTGTCTACAGAAATCACATATCAAATTCAAAATCAAATTTTTGATTATTTAGATGCTCCAATTCAAAAGATAAATACGGCAGATACACCAGCTCCCTATTCTCCTGTTTTACTTCAGGAGTGGCTGCCAAATCATGAAGATGTTATTCGTGCCGTTAAAAAAGTATTAATTTAAATTATTCCTATTTTATGGATTCAGTTGTTTTTTATTTACCTGTGGCTCTTGCCATTATTGGGCTTCTTGTAATGCTTGTAAAGGCACAATGGGTGCGCAAGCAACCTTCTGGTGACGCTAAAATGCATGAAATTTCAAGTGCTATAAAGGAAGGAGCGCTTGCGTTTTTAAATGCAGAGTATCGCTTGCTTTTATTCTTTGTTATTGGAGCATCAGTTGCCTTATATTTTATATCTACCCTAGTAGCTACTACGCATTGGATGATTGTTCCTGCTTTTGTACTGGGTGCTATTTTTAGCGGATTTGCAGGAAATATCGGAATGCGTATTGCCACCGATGCTAATGCCAGAACTGCCGAGGCGGCCAAAACAAGTTTGCCTAATGCCTTAAAAGTTTCATTTGGCGGAGGCACGGTAATGGGCCTTGGTGTTGCAGGTCTTGCTGTGTTAGGGCTGAGCTTATTGTTTTTGTTTTTTATTGCTAAATTCATGGGTACTGATGGCGATTTCTACACCCAAATGACGCTTGTTTTAGAAACACTTGCTGGTTTTTCTTTGGGCGCAGAATCGATTGCTTTATTTGCGCGTGTGGGCGGTGGTATTTATACCAAAGCCGCAGATGTTGGTGCTGATTTGGTGGGTAAAGTAGAGGCTGGAATACCTGAAGATGATCCTCGAAATCCTGCCACTATTGCGGATAACGTTGGAGACAATGTGGGCGACGTAGCTGGAATGGGTGCCGATTTATTTGGGTCGTATGTAGCAACAGTTTTGGCAGCTATGGTACTTGGGAATTATGTCATCAAAGATATGCTTGATGCAGGGTCTGAACTTACCAGTTTTAGTGGTATGGGACCAATTTTATTGCCGCTAGTGATTGCTGGTTTTGGAGTTGTGGCATCTATTGTGGGAACTTTATTTGTCCATATAAAAAGGAATAATGCAAAAGAATCACAAGTGCAAAAAGCTCTTGATACTGGTAACTGGGTGGCTATAGTACTTACCCTTGGTGTGAGTTGGTATTTTATTGACTGGATGCTTCCAGAGATATTATATATGAACTTTTTTGGAGAAGGAGTTATAGCGGTACCGTCAATAAATGTATTTTGGGCAGCTTGCATTGGGCTTGCTGTTGGTGCGTTAATTTCTATAGTAACAGCCTATTACACATCACTTGGTAAAAAACCTGTTTTAGACATTGTCCAAAATAGTTCCACAGGTGCGGCAACCAATATTATTGCTGGGCTAGCTGTGGGGATGAAATCTACATTCTTATCTGTAATTCTATTTGCTGCAGCGATTTTTGCTTCCTATACATTGGCTGGATTTTACGGAGTTGCCTTGGCGGCCTCAGCGATGATGGCAACAACGGCTATGCAATTAGCTATTGATGCATTTGGACCCATTGCCGACAATGCTGGCGGGGTAGCCGAAATGAGCGAACTTGATCCAGAAGTAAGAGAGCGTACAGATATTTTAGATTCTGTTGGTAATACTACGGCAGCTGTTGGAAAAGGCTTTGCCATTGCCTCTGCTGCACTTACAGCACTTGCGCTGTTTGCTGCTTATGTTACATTCACAGGGATTGACGGAATTAATATTTTCAAAGCAGACGTGCTTGCCATGTTGTTTGTTGGCGGTATGATTCCTGTAGTGTTTTCGGCGCTTGCGATGCAATCGGTAGGAAAAGCAGCTATGGAAATGGTGTACGAAGTACGTCGCCAGTTTAAAGAAATTCCAGGAATTTTAGAAGGTAAAGGAAAACCCGAGTATGCAAAATGTGTTGATATTTCTACTAAAGCGGCACTTAGAGAAATGCTTATCCCAGGTCTTATTACCATTATTACCCCTATTTTTATTGGGTTGTTGTTTGGAGCTGAGCCACTTGGTGGTTATATGGCTGGTGTTTGCGTTTCTGGAGTTATGTGGGCTATCTTCCAAAACAATGCTGGTGGTGCTTGGGACAATGCTAAAAAATCTTTTGAGGCAGGTGTAGAAATTGATGGAGAAATGGTGTACAAAGGCAGTGAGGCACACAAAGCTGCTGTTACTGGCGATACAGTTGGCGACCCATTTAAAGATACTTCTGGGCCCTCTATGAACATTCTAATCAAGCTTACTTGTTTGATAGGCTTAGTACTGGCGCCACTATTGGGCGATGCACACAGTTCTGACGCCAATGTATTACAGGTCGATGTGCGTATGGAGCGCACCGATGAAGGTCTTGCCAAGGGAACTCTTACCGTAGTCACTTCTGAAGCTGGAAAGGAAATTGAAAAAGTGAAGGTTTTTGAAGGGAGCGAAGAAGAAGTTAAGACTGCAATTCAAAATGCCGAAAAGGCTCTTAAGCTTTAGCAGTAAATAGTCCGCTAAGTTCAGCGTCAATTTTTTCGATAACCGTGCCTAAATGATCTTTGTTGTCAACAAAGTTTAAATCATCAACATCGATGATAAGCAGTTTTCCTTTATCATAGTTGTGTACCCAAGCTTCATAACGTTCGTTAAGTCTACTTAAATACTCTATGCTAATGGAGTTTTCATAATCGCGCCCGCGCTTGTGGATTTGCGAGACAAGGTTTGAAATGGAACTCCTTAAGTAAATCATTAAATCAGGCCCTTTAACTAAAGACTCCATGAGCTCGAAAACGGCAGAATAATTGCTAAAATCACGATGGGTCATCAACCCCATAGCGTGTAGGTTTGGCGCAAAAATATGTGCGTCTTCATATATAGATCGATCTTGCACGACGTCATTCCCGTTTTTTTGAATGTCTAAAAGTTGTCTAAACCTGCTGTTCAAAAAATAAATTTGAAGGTTGAAGGACCAGCGCTCCATTTCAGCGTAGAAATCATCCAAATAAGGGTTTTCAACGACATCTTCGTAATGGGCTTCCCAGCCATAGTGCTTATTTAAAAGTCCAGTTAGTGTTGTTTTTCCTGCTCCTATGTTTCCTGCTATGGCTACGTGCATTTCAAATATTTGTGTGCTTAAATATAAGTATCTTTATAAAAAAATTTGTTTTGTTTTTGAACTATTTATTCTTTTAAAGGTCTAAACATTAATTAAATTAATACGAATATTTTTATCTTCATTGAAATTCAGCCTATGAGAGCTTTTCTGATCACGATTTTTATTTTCATTTCTTCTGTTACGTTTTCACAGCAAATCAAAGCTACATACGCTATGAAGGTCACAAGAAATGTAGATTTTAGCGGAAACCCAAACATGCCCAAGCAAGTGGTAGAACGTATAAAAAAACGCCTTTCTGAACCTGTAAACTATGACTTGTTTTTCGATCAAAATCAGTCCATTTACAAGCAACAAGAGAAGCTTGACACTCCTCAAAGTGGCAGAGGAGGTATGTGGGCTCGATTTGGAGGTGGGTCACAAAATATTATCCATACCAATCTAGCTACTGGGCAACAAACCAATCAACAAGAGCTTTTTAGCAAATTATTTTTAGTAAACAGAGAAGTTAAAGCTCGTGAATGGAATTTTACCGGGGAGAGTAAGCAAATAGGTCAATATATGGCTTATGAGGCAACCTATACACAGATGCAAAACCCGCCACAGTTTCGGATGTCTTTTGGCAGAAGAGGTAACAATGATGAGGAAAAAGAAGAGGAACCAGAAAAAATTGAGGTAACGGTTTCGGTTTGGTTTACACCAGATATTCCTATTTCTGCTGGACCAGATAACTATTTTGGTTTACCGGGCTTAGTGTTGATGGTGCAAGACAACAAAAAGGTGTTGGTCTGTACCGAAGTACAGATTAATCCAGAAGATAAAATAAAACTTACACCACCCAAAAAGGGCGATGAAGTAACTTGGAAAGAGTTTAATGAAATCCGTGAAAAGAAAGCCAAAGAAATGAGAGAGCTTTTTCAAAACAACAGTAATCGAGACAACAAAAGTCGAGTTTTTATCAGGAATTAAATCATGAAATATAAAAAGTACTTCATATGGTCAGTCTTGCTGCTGACACTAGAAATTTTTGGTCAAAATATTAGATTTGAAGGCGTGGTCTTAGATAGTTTAGGCGTTGCCATTTCCACTGCCAATGTGGTAGCAAAAAACCAAGAAACAAATCGGATGGATAGTTTTGCTATCTCAGATTTAGAGGGTAAGTTTTCTATTGGAATAAAAAAAGACGTCCCTTACCTAATTAAGGTGTCCTACCTTGGCTTTAAGCCCGTTGAGCTAGGACGAAACGCCTTATCTGACGTGAATGAAGTAATCGTTTTGTATGAGCAAGCGGAACAACTTGAGGGCGTAGAGGTAACTTACGAAATGCCTGTTTCTATTCAAGGGGATACCATTGTGTATAATGCCGACTCATTTAACACAGGCTCTGAGCGAAAATTACGGGATGTTCTTGAAAATCTACCGGGAGTCGAAATCAATAGTGATGGACAGATTGAGGTTGAGGGAAGGCAAGTAAATAAAGTCATGGTAGAAGGCAAAGACTTTTTTGACGGCGACTCTAAAATTGCTACCGAAAATATTCCTGCAAATGCTATTGATAAAGTACAAGTGTTAAAGAATTTTAATGAAGTTTCTCAGCTTGGAGGCGTAACTAATAACGACGACAACATGGCTATTAATATCAAGCTTAAACAAGGAAAAGATAAGTTTTGGTTTGGTGAAGTCGGCGCTGGCGCTGGCGAAAAAGAACGTTTTGTTTTAAATCCAAAAGTCTTTTATTATAGCCCAAAAACAAGTATCAATTTTTTGGGTAATAAAAATAATCTTGGCGAAAATCCTTTTACCCGACAAGACTATTTCCGTTTTACAGGTGGATTTCAAAATCAAAGCAATCGCAGTGGTTCTTCTATCCAAATACAAACAGATGATGTGGGACTAACCAACCTACAAAACAATAATGCCGCATCTATCGAAAACGACTTTGCCGCGACCAATTTTTCGTATTCTCCAAAAAAGGGAATCGATTTTTCGGGCTTTGCCATTGTGTCAAAAAACAATACTCAAATCAAGTCCATCACAGAGAGAACGTTTACTACGACAGATTTTACAGAAACTACAGACAATGACTTTGATCAAACCAATACTTCACAGCTATATAAGTTTAGCACGCTGTATAACACCAATCCTAATTTTCAACTAGAATATGATATTTTTTATCGAACTGCACAGGAGGACGAGTTTAGCCAAATAACCTCAACAGCTACTCGACAAGAAGATATATCGTCAAACCGTATGCAAACTCCTCAGCAATTAAGTCAAAATTTAAACACGTATTATACGCTTAACGAAAAGCACATTTTTGCCCTTGAAATACAGCATAAGTGGCAGGAGGAAAACCCAGTGTATAAACTTCAAAAGGAGCGTATTTTATTTCCAGACATACTCCCTATTCCCACGCAGTCCAATGGCTATTTGGTACAACAGAACCGTTTTACCAAAACCAATAAGCTAGATGGACGCTTGGAGTATTATTATATGTTGAATGATTTATCAAGTATCAATCTTACGGCGGGCACTACACAAGTGCGTCAAGAATATGATTCTAATATGGGGAACTATGTGGATGACGAACTGGATATTTTTGAAGAAACCCACTTAATTAATAACGCACGTCTTGAATTTTCTGATCTTTATACCGCTTTGCGTTATCGATTAAAAAGTGGAAAATTTGTTTTTAATCCTGGCCTTACGCTTCATCAATACGATATTAAAACCATTCAATCGAGTACCCTTCAAACCAATGAAGCTAGAATTTTACCCGATATTTGGATTAGGTATCAAATGCGCAAATCTGAATCGCTACGCTTTACCTACAGAGCACAGCTGCAATATTCTGATTTAAGTAGACTGGGTGATGCATACACCTTCAATAGCTATAACCGCTTGTTTTTAGGAAACAGCAGCTTGAAACCTGCTTATTTCAACAACTTCACGTTGAATTATTTCAACTTTAACATGTTTAATTTCACAAATATCTTTGTGAGGCTAAACTATAGAAAACAGTTTGACACCTTTAAAACCGTTAACCGTATCAGTGGAATTAACAGGGAGTCTTCCCCCTTTAATTCTCCCAAATCAGAAGAGCGCATTAATCTAACTGGAAGGTTACAAAAAAGGTTTAATAACGTAAAAACAAGCTTCACTTTCAGAGCGAACAAAAACACATCCTATAATATTGTAAATGACGACTTACGACGATTTGATTATTTCACCCAATTTGGTAGCGCTACCGTTGCTACTAACTTTAAGGCTGCGCCAAATGTAGAATTAGGTTATAGTTACAATATTAATCGCTCTAAAGATGAGGACAGTGTACTGCATTATATAACCGAACGTCCGTTTGTAGCAGTTGACGTTGCTTTTCTTAAAGGGTTCATCTTTTTGGCAGAGTATAGCTTTTTTGATTATCGTCGCGGTAGTGCATCGCTCAACAAGTACGATGATTTTACTATGTCTCTTGTTTACAACAAAAAGGACAGCCCGTGGGAGCTTAGTCTTCAGGCAAATAATGTTTTTGATAATGAAAGTATAAACCGGGATAATTTTTCTGGAATTGCTCAGACCACAACCTTGTACATAATTCAACCAAGGTATATTTACTTTATGCTAAAATATTTTCTTTGACAGAATAACATAAAAGGTAAATAAGAGTTGCTCAACACACAATTTTTTTCTGTTGAAAAGTCTTGCGATTTATATGAGCTATTGTATATTTGCAACCACAGAGGAAGGATTTGACTGATTGCAACCTCTCAAAAAAACTGCTAAAACAGCTTGCTTTTGATGAGTACAATCGGTCTCTATTCTTTACAAAAGCAAGATTATGTCATATTTTTTCACATCAGAATCAGTAGGAGAGGGTCACCCAGACAAGGTAGCAGACCAAGTTAGCGACGCACTTTTAGATTACTTTATTGCTTTTGACCCAGCCAGTAAAGTTGCCTGCGAAACATTAGTTACCACGGGACAGGCCATCATTGCAGGTGAGGTTAAAAGTAAAACTTATCTCGACTTACAAACCATTACACGAAATACCATAAATCACATAGGGTACACTGAAGATGCATACCAATTTTCTGGTGATTCATGTGGAGTTATATCACTTATTCACGAACAGTCTGCCGACATCAATCAGGGCGTAGAACGTGAAGAGGACAAACATCAAGGGGCAGGTGACCAGGGGATTATGTTTGGTTATGCAAATAATGAAACTGAAAACTACATGCCGTTAGCACTTGATATTGCACATAAGATTATGCATGTTTTGTCAGATTTTAGAAGAGAAAAAACACAAATTCCGTACCTAAGACCCGATGCCAAATCACAAGTTACCCTAGAATACAGTGACGACCACAAGCCGCTGCGCGTTGATACTATAGTGATTTCTACCCAGCACGACGCTTTTGATACAGACGAGGCTATGTTAGCTAAAATTAGAAAAGACCTAATCGAATTGGTCATTCCTAAAGTTGTGTCAAGCTATTCCAAAGAAATTCAAGGCTTGTTTGGAAAAGATATTGCGTATCATATCAATCCGACAGGGAAGTTCGTTATTGGAGGTCCTCACGGCGATACTGGATTAACAGGGCGTAAAATTATTGTAGATACATATGGCGGAAAAGGTGCGCACGGCGGCGGTGCATTTAGCGGAAAAGACCCGTCCAAAGTGGACAGAAGTGCCGCGTATGCTGCTCGCCACATTGCCAAAAATTTGGTAGCCGCCGGGATATGTGATGAAGTTTTAGTGCAGTTAAGCTATGCTATTGGAGTAGCTGCGCCAACATCGATTTTTATCAATACGTATGGCACAGCAAAAACGAATCTTAACGATTCCGAAATTGCTGAAAAAATTTCCAAGTTAGTTGACTTAACACCATACGGTATTGAGCAGCGTCTAAAACTCAGAAACCCCATATATTTTGAAACCGCAGCCTACGGACACATGGGCAGAACACCCAAAATCGTAAAAAAATCATTTGAGTCTCCCTATAATGGTCGTATAGACTGTGAGGTGGAATTATTCACTTGGGAGAAACTCGACTTGGTAGAAACATTCAAAACACAATTTTAATTATACATTATGAGTCAATCTAAATTTGCTACAAAAGCCCTTCACGAAGGGCACGATGTAACCAAAACACAAGGAACACGTGCGGTACCATTGTACCAATCTACTTCTTTTGTTTTCAACAACGCCGATCACGCTGCTAACCTTTTTGCACTTGCAGAGCCAGGCTACATTTACACAAGATTAAACAACCCAACAAATGATGTTTTAGAACAGCGTATGGCAAGCCTAGAAGGCGGTATTGCAGCTGTGGCTACATGTTCTGGAACAGCAGCGGCCTCTACTGGAATTCTAACCTTTTTAAAGGCTGGCGATCACATTGTATCTTCGAATAGTTTGTATGGTGGGTCGTATAATATGCTGAAGTCCATGCTTCCACGTTTTGGTATTACAACCACTTTTGTAGACCCAAACGATGTATCCAATTTTGATGCTGCTATACAAGAGAATACACGTTTGGTTTTTGCGGAGTCGCTTGGTAATCCAAAATTAGATGTACTTGATTTAAAAGCTATTTCTGAAGTAGCTAAAAAGCACAAAATTCCCTTTATGGTAGATAATACGGTAGCTACTCCTGCGCTTTTAAAACCCATTGAGCACGGAGCTAACATCGTTATTCACTCCCTTACAAAGTACATTAACGGAAATGGAACGTCTATGGGAGGTGTAATCATTGATGCCGGTACTTTTGATTGGTCAAGTGGTAAATTCCCAGAATTTACGTCACCGTCTCCGTCATATCATGGGCTAAATTACCACGAAGCTTTAGGTCCAGCAGCTTACATTGCACGAATTCGTGTTGAAGGATTACGTGACCTCGGTGGCGCGATTAGTCCGTTTAACGCTTTTCAAATTATTCAAGGCATAGAAACACTTGAAGTGAGAATGGAAAAACACAGTCAAAACGCACTTGAATTAGCACAGTGGCTTAGCGAAAACGAAGCAGTAGAGTGGGTCAATTATCCTGGATTAGCATCGAGTAAATACAAAGCTTTAGCAGATGAATATCTTCCCAACGGACAAAGTGGCGTTGTTACTTTTGGTGCCAAAGGAGGGTTTGAAGCGGCTAAGAAAATTGCCGATAACACCAAGATATTTTCACTACTTGCCAATTTTGGAGATTCCAAATCATTGATTATTCACAACGCAAGTACCACGCACCAACAGCTAACACCCGAACAACAAGAAGACACGGGCGTTACCAAAGATCTTATTCGTTTGTCTGTTGGGTTGGAAAATATAGAAGACCTAAAAGCAGACCTACAGGCGGCGTTTGATACGTTGTAAACTTTAAAAGCGTAAAGCCAATATGTCATTACTTCAAAAGCATACCATACCCTCTTTTCGGATGCAAAGCGGCAAGGTAACTTCTTTAACACTTTCTTACCAAGTGTTTGGAAAGCCTATCGACAGTGCCCCCGTTGTATTGGTAAATCATTCACTCACCGGTAATTCTGATGTTTCTGGTGAAGACGGATGGTGGAATGCTATTATCGGTCCAAAAAAGCTGATAGATACTGAAGTGTATAGCATTGTTGCCTTTAATTTTCCTGGAAATGGCTTTGACGATAATTTCCTTATTGATTATAAAGATTGGGTTTTACGCGATATTTCTGAAGCATTTAAAATTACGTTAGACAATCTCGGTATAGCCCAATTGTATGCAGCCATTGGTGGTTCTATTGGAGGTGCACTGGCCTGGGAAATGGCAGTTTCATATCCACAGTTTATCCAAAACGTAATTCCGATTGCATGTCATTGGGAAGCTTCTGACTGGATTTTGGCGAATGTGCTATTACAAGATCGATTATTACATAACTCTGATAATCCCCTTGAGGATGCGCGTATTCACGCGATGTTATGCTACAGAACACCGCAGTCCTTTAAGTCTAGGTTTGGACGTACGATTAATCTCAATTTTGACAAATACAATGTTGAAACTTGGTTGTTGCATCATGGCGATAAATTGGCAGATCGATTTGATGTGCGTGCTTACATGGCTATGAATCACCTGCTTGGGACTGTTGATATTTGTCAAGATCGAGTGTCTTTTGAGCAATTGATAGAGCAGGTTACGGGTAATATATATTTAATTTCAATTGATACCGACTTGTTTTTCACACACGAAGACAACCGCGAAACCTATCGTAGACTGATGAACGTAAAGCCAAATGTGTTTTTTAAAACGATTTCATCTATTCATGGACACGATGCTTTTCTTATTGAACACGACCAACTCAACGCATTGCTAAGTGATGTGTTTTTAATCAATTAGAAAATGAATGTAAAACTTACGCATAAAGCAGGCTATCACGCCACTATCGAAAACGATAGAGGGCATCAAGTAGCTATTGACAATAAAGCTGTAGACAACCCCCAAGGTGCAAGCCCCATGGAGCTTTTGCTTATGGGCGTGGCTGGGTGTTCGAGTATTGATATCATTTCGATTTTGAACAAACAAAAAGTAACTTTTGATTCCTTGGAAATTGATGTTAATGGCGAGCGTATCGATAAACCAGCACCATCACTTTTTACAAAAGTGCACGCAACAGTTCGTGTAACAGGAAACGTGAAGCCAGAAAAAATTTACCGCGCGGCTGAATTGTCATTTACAAAGTACTGCTCAGTTTCGCTTACAATGGCAGCCACTGCCGAAATAAGCTTTTCAGTAATTATAAATAATACTCCATTTAATGCCCCGAAATAAAAAATTTGAAACGGATGCTATCCGTACACAACTAGAACGATCGCAACAAGGCGAGCATAGCGTGCCATTATTTCTGACTTCGAGCTTCGTTTTTGACGACGCCGAAGATATGCGTGCCTCTTTTGCTGAAGAAAAAGAAGGTAACATATACAGTAGATTTACAAATCCAAATACTAGCGAATTTGTTGAGAAAATTTGTAAGATGGAAGGCGCTGAAGATGGTTATGCTTTTGCTACAGGTATGGCTGCCGTGTTTGGCACTTTTGCGGCACTTTTGAATAGCGGTGACCACATTCTTTCTGCACGGGCCGTTTTTGGTTCAACACATGGTTTGTTTACGAAGTTTTTGCCCTAATCCAGTCCAGTTCGATATGTTGCTTTCGAGCTTGACGAATCAAATCGTTTATAACTTCACTTTTGCTGCTATATTCTTGGCTATCCACTTGGGTTTTTAGCCACTCATCGTTGGGTTTGGTAAAGGTGATACTTTGTCGTGACATGACGTAATTTTGATGTAAATATGCATCAAATCTACATCAAATACAACTGTTTTAACAGCAACCCGAGTTTGGATCACAGCTTACACCACTGGCCGTAACACGTACCCGTGGTTTTTCTTGCGGAATGCCACATTGGTCAGGAGCTAAGCAAGCCGTTTGCGTATTGATAAGTTGAAATGCACTTCCGTCAAATGCCAAGCGATAGCGTCCAATGGTGCTTTCTTGGTATTCCACTTCTACTTCCATATCGGCGTAGCTCAATTGTTTTTCGGCTAGTTGCAATATCTCCAAAACGCTATCGGGTTTTAGGCGATGATCGGTATCTGAAGCCACCCAAAGCTGTAGGTTGAGTTTGTTTTCTTGTCGTAGCGTACCGCCACAATCGATATAATTTCGTGTTACATGCCCCACTTCCGTAAGGTGAAAATGCGCAGGAACAAACTGCCCGGTGGGGAGCTGAAACTGTAGCGCGTCTAGTTGACCAAGCGTTTGTTTAAAAGCGGATAGCTGCATCTTTTTTTTACAAAGATAAAAGGATTTGATTTATTTTCCTCGGTAATACGCCCAGATAGCTGCCATGGCAATAAAGCCAACGCCCATGCCAATAACAGCGCCAATATGCACGGCGTGTTTGATAAAGCCTATGCCAACGCCAAGCATTAAACACCCTGTGGGCAGCGTAGGCTTTATGTGTGAAGAACAGATTTGGGTCTAATTCAAGTCTAAAACTACAAAAAATTTGTTTATTTCGATTTTGGGTGTACATTTGCCACCGTAATGAAAACAAACACCTATTATACATCTTTTTACTACTTCTATAACGGGAGATAGCAGGGTGTATGTTAGTTTTTATAAACGAATTTAAAACCCTGAGCTAACGTTCGGGGTTTTTTTATGTGCGTAAAACAGGATAACAAACCATGGAACCAATAATTGCCATACAAGGAATCAGAGGCTCGTACCACCACGAGGTGGCCGCGCAGTTGTTTGGCGCAGCCGTAGCACTAGACGAATGTTTGTCGTTTGATGCCTTGGTGGCTTCGGTTACTTCGGGTGCCGTTAGCCACGGCGTTATGGCACTTGAAAATTCCATCGCCGGTTCTATTATTCCCAACTATGCCCTTATGGACAAAAACGACTTGCACATTGTTGCCGAGGCGTATATCCGTATTGAGCATCAGCTTTTGGCACTGCCAGGCACAAAAATTGAAGACCTCACAGAAGTGGCTTCGCACCCCATGGCGTTGTTGCAATGCAAAGACTTTTTTGCTAACCAACCGCACATCAAACTTATAGAAGACGCCGATACGGCGGAGGTTGCCCAACGTATTGCCGAAAAGCACATCAGCGGATTAGGGGCTATCGCTTCCAAAACAGCTGCCCAGCTTTACGGCTTGGATATTGTTGCGCCTAACATTCACAGCATTGCCAACAATGCCACACGCTTTGTAGTGGTCAAAACAGCAGCAAATACGTCTGAAGATATCGATAAGGCATCCATAAAATTTGTGTTAGATCACAAACGTGGAAGCTTGGCTGCGGTGCTTAATGTACTCGGCGATTGCAAGCTCAACCTAACTAAAATTCAGTCCATGCCTGTGGTGGAAACGCCTTGGAAATACTCCTTTTTTGTAGATGTTACGTTTGATGAAGTAGCTTTTTACACCAAAGCGGTACAGCTATTGGAAATCATGACGGAATCGTTAAAAGTATTGGGAACATATAAAAATCAACTGCACGCATGAAACCTGCCAATAGATTAAATAGCGTTCAAGAATACTACTTCTCTCGCAAGCTACGCGAAGTACGTGGCCTTGTGGCAAATGGTAAGGACATCATCAATATGGGTATTGGAAGTCCAGACCTTGCGCCTCCGCAACAAGTGGTGGAGGCACTAACGCAAAGCCTTTCGCAACCCACGGCACACAAATACCAAAGCTACCAAGGTACGCCCGAGTTGCGTCAAACCATTGCAAGCTACTACCAAACGTTTTTTGGTGTTTCGCTAAATCCCGAAAATGAAGTGCTTCCGCTCATGGGGTCTAAAGAAGGGATTATGCACGTGTCTATGGCGTTCCTAAACGAAGGCGATGGCGTATTGATTCCCAATCCGGGATACCCAACCTATGCTTCGGTTACGGAGTTGGTAGGTGCGCGCGCCGTTCCGTACACATTAAGTACGACCAACGATTGGTTGCCAAATTTGGCGGCGCTTGAAAAATTAGATTTGTCTGGCGTAAAATTGATGTGGATCAACTACCCACACATGCCTACGGGAGCAAAAGCCACGTTGGATATTTTCAAGGAATTGATTGCCTTTGCGACCAAACACGATATTCTTATTATCAACGATAATCCGTATGCGCATATTCTTAGCGACACCCCGCTAAGTTTACTCGCTGTTGAAGGGGCAGATAAGGTTGCGTTGGAGTTTCAATCGTTAAGCAAGGCGTACAATATGGCAGGCTGGCGCGTGGGAATGGTATGCGGAAATGCAGACCTAATCACGCAGGTGTTAAAGGTAAAAAGCAATATGGACTCAGGGATGTTTTTTGGCATTCAGCAAGGCGCTATGGCAGCCTTAAACCAACTTTCAGATTGGTTTGCGCAGATAAATGACGTATACCAAAAACGTCGTGAGTGGGTTTGGAAAATCGCAGATGCGCTTAATACCACCTACCAAAAAGATACTGCCGGTATGTTTGTTTGGGCAAAATTGCCCGAAGGCGCAGCAGACAGCGAAACCTATATCGATGCCTTGTTGCACGAGCATGGTATTTTTATTGCACCCGGAACCATATTTGGTACGGCAGGCGAAGGCTATATCCGTTTTTCGCTTTGCGTCTCCGAGGAAAGAATTAAAGAAGCATTAAACCGAATTACGTTATGAAAGTCAGTTTTGTAGGGATCGGACTAATGAACGGGTCGCTTTCGTTGGATTTACAACGCCTTTACCCAAACGTGCTTTTGGAAGGCATCAGCCGAAAAGAGACCACGCTTGACCGTGCTATGGCGCTCGGGCTTATTCATCAAAAAGGTACATTAGACAGTATTGAAAATGCGGATATGGTGTTTGTTTCTATCCCCGTTGAAGCAATTACAAAACTGCTTCCGCAAATTTTAGATAAGGTAGGCGAGAACACCTTGGTGGTGGATTTCGGATCGACCAAAACAGCTATTTGCGAAGCGGTAGCCACACACCCAAAACGCGATCAGTTTTTGGCAGCTCACCCCATTGCGGGTACCGAGTTTTCAGGTCCCGATGCGGCGATTTCAAATTTATATGACGGTAAGACGATGATGCTTTGCGAAGTAGCACATACACGTCCAGATTTGTTACAGCGCGCCGAAAATCTATTAAAAGAACTCAATATGGTGGTGCGTCATATGGACCCCATTGCGCACGACAGGCATATTGCCTATGTGTCGCATTTGTCGCACATAACCTCATTTATGCTTGGAAAAACGGTCTTGGAAAAAGAAACCGACGAGCAAAACATCTTTGATATGGCAGGTAGTGGATTTGCGTCTACGGTACGTCTTGCAAAAAGTTCACCGGAAATGTGGATGCCCATTTTTATACAAAACAAGGATAACGTTTTGGAAACACTAAATGAGTACATTTCCAACCTGAACGCCTTCAAAGAAAAACTTGAAGCAGAAGCAGTTGAAGAGCTGCTTGCTGATATGAAAGATATTAATAGAATAAAATCAATCTTAAAACACAAATAAATACAACCATGGAGAATAACCCGAAAATGCGCCAATGGCTCAACGATTTTGAGCTGGATCATCCGCTAGTAATTGCAGGACCTTGTAGCGCTGAAACAGAAGAACAAGTGCTAAAAATTGCACATCAACTGAAAGATACAGACGCTACTGCTTTTCGCGCAGGAATTTGGAAACCCAGAACCCGACCAGGTAACTTTGAGGGTGTTGGTGCTATTGGACTAAAATGGCTACAACGAGTAAAGGAAGAAACAGGAATGCTTACTTGTACGGAAGTTGCCAACCGCGCCCACGTACAACTGGCGTTAGAGCATGATATTGATATCCTATGGATTGGCGCACGCTCAACGGTAAGTCCGTTTATTGTGCAAGAAATCGCCGATGCGCTTGAAGCAACAGATAAGATTGTATTGGTTAAAAACCCAGTAAACCCAGATTTATCGCTTTGGTTAGGTGGTATTGAGCGTTTGTACACGGCTAACATCAAAAACCTTGGGGTTATCCACAGAGGATTCTCTGCCTATGAGAAAACAAAATACCGCAACAATCCAGAGTGGCAAATCGTAGTGGAACTGCAAAATCGTTTCCCCGATTTACCGCTTATTTGTGATCCGTCGCATATTGCTGGCCGTCGTGATATCCTTCAAGATATCTGCCAAACTGCATTGGATTTGAATTTTGATGGATTGATGGTTGAAACACACTGGGATCCGGACAATGCTTGGAGTGATGCTGCGCAGCAGATTACACCAGACACACTTGTTCAAATGATGGATGATTTGAAAATTCGCAAAGAAACCGATGACGATGCCGACTACAAAAACAAGCTTAACACCATGCGTACGCAAATTGATGTTATTGACGCGAGCTTGCTTGAGAGTTTGAGTAAGCGTATGAAAGTAGCCAATGAAATTGGTGAACTCAAAAAATCTCACAATGTAGCGGTGTTGCAATCTAAAAGATGGAACGAGATTTTGGGTAAAATGATTTTAGACGGCGACGAGAAAGGACTTAGTGAAGAGTTTATCCTTAGAATTTTTAAGGCGATTCACCAAGAATCTATCAATCACCAAGACCAGATTATTAACGGCTAATGCGTATAAACCAAAAACCCGTTAATTTGGCTGTATGACAGGTGTCGTATACAAATCAACGGGTAGCTGGTATCACATAAAAGATGCCCAAGGGAAACTGATCCCTTGCCGCATTAAAGGAAAGTTCCGCATAGAGGGACTCACCAGCACCAATCCTGTAGCCGTTGGCGATGTGGTAGAGGTAACGCTCATAGACACTCAAGACGGACAGCAAGGGGTGATTACTGATATTCAAACGCGCAAGAATTACATTGTGCGCAAGTCTGTTAACTTGTCTAAGCAAATTCATATTATTGCTGCTAATATCGACTGCGCTTTTTTATTGGTAACCATTAGCAATCCGCCCACCTATCCAGCTTTTATAGATCGATTTTTAGCCACGGCTGAGGCGTATGAAATTGAAACCGTTTTGCTCTTCAACAAAGAGGATAGTTATAGTGCTGCTGATACGGAGCATATGCGTGCCTTAAAGCAGCTGTATAAAAACATCGGGTATACTTGCTTAGAGATATCTGCCTTAAAACGTACAAACCTTGAGGACTTAAAAACGATGATGACAGGAAAAACCTGCATGCTCTCTGGACATAGTGGGGTAGGAAAATCGACCTTGGTAAATGCCTTGGCGCCAGAGCTAAACATCAAGACGGCAGACATTTCTACCCAACACCAACAGGGGCAACACACGACTACCTTTGCCGAAATGCACGATTTGAATTTTAATGCACGTATTGTGGATACTCCTGGAATTCGTGGCTTTGGTGTGGTGAATATGGAACAAGAAGAAATTGGCGATTATTTCCGTGAATTTTTTGAACGTAAAGAGAACTGTAAATTTAACAATTGTCTTCATCTAGAAGAGCCCAAATGCGCTGTAAAAACAGCAGTCGAAGCCGGTGAAATAGCTGCATCGCGCTACAAGAGTTATGTGCAAATGCTGGCGGGGGAAGATCAACACTATCGAACCGATTTTTGGGATTCATGAGAGCCGTACTACAACGTGTATCGGCAGCCAAAGTAACGGCAAATATAACCCATGAGGCAAGTATTGGACACGGTCTGGTGGTGCTACTGGGCATAACGCAGTCCGATACTATTGAAGACCTTGATTGGCTGCTCAATAAAATCATCAGCATGCGTATTTTCAACGATGAATCTGCTGTGATGAATAAAAGTGTAATGGATGTTGGTGGCCAGTTACTGGTAGTGAGTCAGTTTACGCTATATGCCCAAACTAAAAAAGGCAACAGACCCTCATATATACGAGCAGCTGGGCATGAGATAGCCGTTCCGCTTTATGAGCAATTTTTACAAAAAGCCATTCAGCTTATGGGAAAACCCGTGCAGAGCGGTATTTTTGGTGCAGATATGCAAATCGATTTGACAAATGATGGCCCAGTAACCATTATCGTCGATTCAAAAAATAAAGATTTATGAATATTATAGACGCCCAAAAAGCTGTTGACACATGGATTAAAACCCACGGCGTACGTTATTTTAGCGAACTCACCAATATGGCACAGCTAACCGAGGAGGTAGGTGAAGTAGCTCGAATCATTGCACGCAGATATGGCGAGCAATCTGAAAAGGAAAGCGACAAGAGAAAGGATTTGGGCGAAGAATTGGCAGATGTACTTTTTGTGCTTTTGTGTTTAGCAAATCAGACAAATATTGATTTACAAGCGGCATTTGATAAAAAACTAGACGTTAAAGCCCAACGTGACCACGAGCGTCACCATAACAACCCAAAACTTCGTTCATGAGTACTTTGCGCCTTACGCATACATCGCAGCAACTCGCAGGAACTTGTACCGTCACAGGCTCAAAAAGTGAGTCAAACCGATTGCTTATCCTTCAAGCCTTGTTTTCAGAGCTGGAACTCCAAAACCTTTCCAATTCAGATGATACACAAGCCATGATACGTGGGTTATCTTCCTTAGAAGAAACCATTGATATTGGTCATGCTGGAACTACGATGCGCTTTTTGACTTCTTATTTTGCCACAACCCCGAGTGCGAATAAAGTGTTAACTGGATCCAAGCGCATGCAAGAGCGACCGATTAAAATTTTGGTTGATGCCTTGCGCGCCATTGGCGCTGATATTGAATATGTCAAAAATGAAGGCTATCCGCCATTACGAATTTCAGGTAAAGAAATAACAACAGATAGTGTAGAGTTAGCTGCCAATGTGAGTAGCCAATACATCACCTCATTGATGCTTATCGCACCCAAGTTGCCAAAAGGATTAACTATTCATTTAGTTGGCGAGGTAACTTCAATTCCATACATCAACATGACCTGTTCGTTGTTACAGAAAGTGGGTGTTCAGGCAACATTTGAAGGACAAACCATTCAAGTTTTTCCACAACAAAAAATTACGCCCAAGACAGTTGAAGTGGAGTCTGATTGGAGTTCGGCGTCCTATCATTTTAGTATGGTAGCACTGGCAAAAAACGCACAAGTTTCTATAAAAAATTATGTTTCTGACAGTCTACAGGGCGATAGTGTTTTGGTAGACATTTATAAACAGATGGGCGTATCCTCAAGTTTTGATGGCAATACGTTGCATCTAATAAAAGGAGGAAATGTACAGTCGCACATAATCCTCAACTTGGTTAAAGCTCCTGACATTGCACAAACCATAGCCGTTACTTGTTTTGGACTGGGTATTTCTTGCGACTTGACAGGGCTTCATACGCTGAAAATAAAGGAAACAGATCGTTTGGTAGCTCTTGATATAGAACTCAGTAAGTTGGGCGCAGATATTCGCGTAACCAACGATTCGTTGCATTTGGCAGCGCGTCAAAATCTAATTCTCGAGGATGTGGCTATTGACACCTATCACGATCACCGAATGGCTATGGCATTCGCTCCCTTGGGAATTAGAGTTCCCATGCGTGTAAATGATGCTGATGTGGTAAGTAAATCATACCCAACCTTTTGGGATGACCTTCGTAGTTTGGGGTTTTCTATTAATTAAACCAAATTAATGGCCGAAATGCTTGACAAGCCCCCTATGCAGATAGTATATTTGCGCCTTTCTTGATACGATATGAAACTTTCACACTTTAATTTTAACCTTCCCGAAGATTTATTAGCCGAAAACCCAGCTGAGCACCGCGACGAATCCAAACTCATGGTGTTACATCGTGAAACAGAAACCATTGAGCACAAGCTTTTTAAGGACATTACCGACTATTTCGATGATGGCGATGTAATGGTGCTTAACAATACCAAGGTTTTCCCTGCACGATTGATGGGAAACAAAGAAAAAACGGGAGCTAAAATCGAAGTATTCTTGCTCAGAGAACTCAACAAAGAGCAACGTCTTTGGGATGTGTTAGTTGATCCTGCAAGAAAAATAAGAATTGGAAACAAACTTTATTTTGGTAACGATGAAACACTCGTGGCAGAGGTTATTGATAACACCACTTCTCGTGGGAGAACGTTGCGTTTTTTGTTTGATGGTAGTTATGACGAATTCAGAACAAAACTTAAAAAACTAGGTCAAACACCACTTCCTAAATACATCAAGCGTCCAGAAGAAAGTTTTGATCGAGAACGCTATCAAACTATTTATGCCAAACACGAGGGAGCGGTAGCGGCACCCACGGCAGGTCTTCACTTTTCAAAGCATTTGCTAAAGCGATTGGAAATTAAGGGAGTTGATTTGGCAGAAATCACGCTTCACGTGGGATTAGGAACTTTTAACCCTGTTGAGGTTGAAGACTTATCCAAACATAAAATGGATTCGGAGGAACTAACAATCGACGACAACGCAGCAGCACTAGTAAACCGAGCAAAAGCAGCGGGTAATCGTGTATGTGCTATTGGCACCACCTCTATGCGCGCTATCGAAACTTCTGTTTCGTCAAGCAACTCCCTGAACTCATACCAAGGATGGACCCACAAGTTTATCTTTCCACCATATGATTTTAAAATTGGAGATGCCTTAGTAACCAATTTTCATTTACCAAAATCAACTTTATTAATGATGGTTTCGGCCTTTGCGGGTCATGATTTTATGAAAAGAGCCTATGATGAGGCGATAAGTCACAAGTATCGTTTCTACTCCTACGGGGATGCGATGCTTATTTTATAAACGTACATGAGCGACGTTCGGAAAGATATTCGCCGACGTAGCAAGGAAGAACTCCGTTCTTTTTTTGTGGAACACGGAGCACCCGCTTTTCATGGCAATCAAGTCTATGAGTGGTTGTGGCAAAAAGCAGTTACGGATTTTTCTCAAATGACCAATCTTTCCAAGACGCATCGCGCGTTGCTTTCAGATCATTTTAGTATTAACCATACTGATGTAGCACAAGTGCAACAAAGTAGTGATGGGACGTTAAAAAATGCCGTTCGCCTGCATGACGGTAAGGTCGTAGAATCTGTTTTAATTCCTACTGAAACGCGTTCAACAGCTTGTGTTTCCAGTCAAGTAGGCTGTAGCTTAGATTGCTCGTTTTGCGCAACGGCACAGCTCAAACGCATGCGCAACCTACATCCGGATGAGATTTTTGATCAAGTAGCTACCCTGAATCGCCAAAGTTTGGAACACTTCAATAGGCCGTTGTCAAATATTGTTTTTATGGGAATGGGCGAACCCATGATGAACTACCCCAATGTGATAAAAGCCATTGAGAAAATCACTAGCCCAGAAGGCATGGGTATGTCACCAAGACGAATTACCGTTTCCACTTCGGGGATTCCAAAAATGATTGTAAAAATGGCGGATGAACACCCGCGTTTTAAACTTGCGGTTTCCTTACATAGCGCTGTTGAAGAAACCCGAAATAAAATCATGCCTTTTAGCATAAACTTCCCTCTAACTGCTTTACAGCAATCCATTCAGTATTGGTACTCGAAAACAAAAGAGCGAGTAACCTATGAATATGTAGTGTGGAATGAAATTAATGACCATAAAGACGATGTCAAAGCGTTGATTAAATTTTGCAAACACACTCCATCCAAAGTAAACTTAATTGAATACAACCCAGTAGGAAATGATGTGTTTGAACAGGCCAGTGATGCTGCCATTGACCTTTATGTTTCTGAGCTTTCCAAGCATCAGATTCCAGTCACTATTCGGCGTTCCCGCGGAAAAGATATTGATGCTGCTTGTGGTCAACTGGCAAATAAATCAACACTCTAATATTCAAAATCAGTAATTTAGCGTGTATCTAATGCGTGAAATCGTATATTTATTCCCCAATGAAAATTGTAGAACAACTTAAACAACCTATTGCTACTGAAATGGAACGCTTCGAGGAGAAGTTTTCTGCAGCCATGCGTTCTCAAGTAGCACTACTAAACCGTATCACCTATTACATTGTAAACAGAAAGGGCAAGCAGATGCGCCCCATGTTTGTGTTTTTAGCGGCAAAAATGCACGGTAAGAATGAGGTCAACGAGCGAAGCTACAGAGCAGCGTCTGTGATTGAACTTATCCATACAGCAACACTTGTTCACGACGATGTTGTTGATGAAAGTTACCAACGACGTGGCTTCTTTTCTATTAACGCACTTTGGAAAAATAAAATTGCTGTGTTAGTTGGCGATTACCTCCTATCAAAAGGATTACTCCTTTGTATCGACCATAAAGATTTTGATTTGCTTGAAATTATATCTGTTGCCGTTCGCGAAATGAGCGAGGGTGAGCTATTGCAAATTGAAAAAACCCGACGATTAGATATAGATGAGGCTGTGTACTACGAAATCATTCGGCAAAAAACAGCAACACTCATTGCGTCATGCTGTGCTTTGGGCGCGGCATCGGTGCATGCCAACAACGAAGTCATTGCTCAAATGCGCGCATTTGGAGAAAATATTGGGATGGCATTTCAAATTAAGGACGACTTATTCGACTTCGGCGAAACTAAAATTGGAAAGCCAACAGGCATTGACATCAGAGAAAAAAAGATTACGTTACCTCTTATTTATGTATTAAATAAAGTAAGTGGTAAAGAAAAAAAATGGTTATTTGAGTCGATTCGTCACCACAATAAAGATAAAAAACGGGTAAAAGCAATAATTGCTTTTGTGAAACAACACGGAGGATTGGACTACGCTACTAAGCAAATGCACAACTTTAAAGACAAAGCATTGGCACAATTACACACGTTTCCACAAAACGAGTTCAGAGATGCACTAGAAAAAATGGTGCGTTATGTAATTGAACGCAAGAAATAACTTCAACGAAATACGTATTTTAGAGCTTATTTTTAGTTGTGATTCATAAATCTACCATAGATACTGTTTTTGAAACTGCCCGACTGGAGGAGGTTATAGGGGATTTTGTACAGCTTAAAAAATCGGGATCTAATTTTAAAGGCTTAAGCCCTTTTACTGATGAGCGAACCCCAAGTTTTATGGTATCGCCCGTAAAGCAAA
The DNA here is from genome assembly GCA_003331305.1 of Flavobacteriales bacterium. Classification (GTDB taxonomy): domain Bacteria; phylum Bacteroidota; class Bacteroidia; order Flavobacteriales; family Flavobacteriaceae; genus UBA7446. Next base: position 78,092 of record QOQB01000006.1, read on the forward strand.
TCTGGAAAGATTTTTCGAGTGGAAAAGGCGGTAATGTCATTGCTTTTTTGATGGAACACGAGCACTTTTCTTATCCAGAAGCTATTCGCTACTTGGCCAAAAAGTACAATATTGAAATTGAAGAAACCGAACAAAACGACGAGCAAAAAGCTGCTGCTAGTGCTCGTGAAAGTATGTATTTGGTTAGCTCTTTTGCACTTAGCTATTTTCAAGAGTCACTATGGGAAACTACGCAGGGCAAAGCTATTGGACTTAGTTACTTCAAGGAACGTGGTTTTACTGACGAAACCATTCGAGATTTTCAATTGGGGTATTCACCAAATGAGTGGACTGCCTTCACAGATGCTGCACTAAAGGCTGGGTATCAGTTAGATTTTTTAGAAAAAACGGGCCTCACCATTGTCAAGGAAGACAAAAAGTTTGACCGCTTTAAAGGGCGTGTGATGTTCCCTATACATAGTATGTCGGGGCGTATATTAGGTTTTGGTGGTCGTATTCTCACTCAAGACAAAAAAGCAGCAAAGTACATGAACTCACCCGAGAGTGAGATTTACAACAAAAGCAAGGTGCTTTATGGGCTTTACCAAGGCAAACAAAGTATTGCCAAAGAGGATAATTGCTTTTTGGTAGAAGGGTACACGGATGTCATTCAAATGCATCAATGTGGAGTGAAAAATGTAGTTTCATCATCTGGAACAGCCCTAACACCAGAACAAATTCGTTTAGTACGTAGGCTAACGCCCAATATAACCGTTCTTTTTGATGGTGATGCAGCTGGGTTACGCGCATCACTTCGAGGTATAGACTTGATATTAGAAGCAGGAATGAATGTTCGTGTTTGTTCATTTCCTGAGGGTGAGGATCCAGACAGTTTTGCTCGTACGCATAGCAAAGACGAATTGGAAGCGTTTTTGTCTCAAAACGCCAAAGATTTTATCCAGTTTAAAGCCGCATTACTTGTAGATGAGGCCGCTAAAGACCCCATAAAAAAGGCGGACACTATTCGGGAAATGGTACATAGTATATCCAAAATCCCAGATAGAATTAAGCAAGAAGTATATGTGCGATCGTGTGCTGCGGTAATGGATATTAGCGAAGAAGCGCTATTTGCAACCTTAGCCCAAGTATCCCAGAAAAAAAAGACCAACCCCGTACAAAATCGAACCCAACCGATGACTGTGGTCAGTTCCGACAAGCGTATTCCACAAGTGAGTACGCGTTTTGAGCTGGAAAAAAATATCATTAAAATCCTTTTGCTTTACGGGCACGAGGAAGTGGAATTTGAAGAGCCCATATTACAAGCAGATGAGACGTCAGGTGATTTAAAAACGATTAGCTCTAAGGTAAAGTCTCGTGTTTTTGAAAAGATTTATCTAGATCTGCAACAAGACGAAATTGACTTTACCACAAGTGCGTTTAAGTCCCTTTATCCCAAAATATTAAACGCGCTCAGCGGTCAAGGTGAAATGAAAATGGACTCATTTGTTACCAGCTTACCTGCCGAATTGGCAACAGAAGTATCCGATTTGCTGCTACAAGACGAGCAGTATACCCTCCATGATTGGGAACGTAAAAATATTTTTGTAGCCGACAAATCAAAGTCGTTACCGAAATGGGTACATGAAATAATCTTGCGATTTAGGTGCCAACTGATTGACGAAAAAGTATCGACTCTTCAAGAACAAACGGAAGAAGATCAAGAAGCACATCACAAAGAACTATTGGAGGAAATTGTGCAATACCACAAACTTAAAACACTGCTAAGTGGACGACTAAATAGAGTAGTTTAATAGAGATCTAAATCTACATCTTGCGTCTTACGTGCTAAGTCAATAATGTTACTGACATTGAGCTTTTTCATAATTCTTGTGCGATAGGTGCTTACAGTTTTATCGCTTATACCCAGCGCTAAGGCAATTTCTGTATTCTTTCTGCCGTTAATAAGCAGCCTTAGTACTTGAATTTCACGGCGTGATAATTTTTCAATCGCAGAAATTGGATTAGCACCTGTTTGTTTAAAAGCAATAAGTTCAGCTAATTCATTTGTGATATAAACCCCTCCAGAGCTAATTTTAAGAATTGCCTCTCTAAGCCTACTAAGGGGATTGGTTTTACATAAATACCCTGAAGCACCAGCTTTAAGCGAATTGATAGCGTAAATTTCTTCCTTTAAGTTGCTAAAAATCATAAATCGGACCTTTGGGTGCATTTCTTTGAGCTCCTGAATTAAATGAATGCCCTCGAAACCAGGCAGTTCCAACTCCAACAATACGACATTAACTTTTTTTGCATTTAAAAAGTCGAATAGCTCCCTGTAATGAAGTCCTTTTCCTACAATATCTATTTCAGTGGAATTTCGGAATACCGCTTTTATTCCTTTATATATTATTGGATGTGCATCGGCTACGTATACGCGTATCATGGATTTGATTGTTGCTCACTAAAGTATAAAAATATCGATTATAAAAGAGGTAAAATTTGATGAATCAAAAATTAATTCTAAAGCAACTGGTCAGGAATTTCACAAACAGGGATAGGATTCATCTTATGCTTATTTGCATTGTGGTGTGTTAAAAAGACACTCATAATGTGTGCGTTTTTTCCTACAAAATCTTTTGGAACTTTGCCTGCCTGATGTTGACCCATTGCCCATTCGAGCTCTTCATAAGTAGCACCTAGTTGATCCTCATCATTTCTATCGTCGTCCCAAAGACCATCAGTTGGCGGAGCCTGTAAAATAGCATCGTTGACTCCTATCGCTTTAGCGAGTGACCGTACTTCTGTTTTCATTAAATCGGCAATTGGACTCAGATCCACGCCCCCATCGCCATATTTGGTATAAAAGCCTACACCAAAATCTTCAACTTTATTGCCCGTTCCAGCTACCAAATACCGGTGACGTGCAGCATAGTAATACAGCGTTACCATTCGTAGTCTGGAACGACTATTAGCCAACGATAGCATGGCCGCATCAGAAACATCCTCTTGACTGGTTACTTCAGAAAAAGAAGAAAAAACACGATTAAGATTTATTACTTTTCCAGAAACGTTAGGAAAGTTTTTCTTAAGCCAAGCAATATGCTCTTGCGCTCTATCAATTTGGTTTTCTTGCTGTTTGATAGGCATTTCGAGGCATAGTGTTGGGTATCCTGTTTTCGCACAAAGCGTTGAGGTGAGTGCTGAATCAATACCTCCAGACACACCAATCACAAAACCTTTCATACCGCTCTGTTCGGCATAGGATTTTAACCAATTGACAATGTGGTCGATTACTTCGTTGTTTTTCATAGCATTTGTATCTTTAGTGCCATAATGAGTACACATAGACATTGTAAAATTAATAGATTTTTTTGTCAACAAAAAGCAATACTTTTTGGGATTGTTTTATATGTGGCTGGCTGCACATCCTCACCACATCCAAAACCACAAGAGTTACCAGAATTTTCTTTTGAGCTTATTCGATTTGAACAATTATTTTTTGGAAACTTGGACACCCCACTTGAGCAGTTAAAATCCCAATATCCTTATTTTTTTCCTCTTCAAACACCCGATTCGGTTTGGCAAAAGAAAAGAATTGACACACTACAGCAAGCCCTTTTCAGCGCAACCCAATCGGTTTTTAAAAACGATTTGAAACAGCGAACTGCCAATGTGCTTCGCCACGCAAACTATTATTTCCCCAACGATAAACTTCCAGAAAAAGTCATCACATTACTTACGGATGTCGACTATTCACTCCGCGCTGTCGATGCCGATAGCTTATTACTTATCTCTGTTGACACCTATCTTGGTGAATCCCACCCGTTATACGACGGTATTCCGCAATACATGAAGAACAAACTTGTTCCCATTCATTTGGAATCCGAGCTTATTGATGCGCTTTCTGGGCGATATGTTCCGCAAGCGAGCAACAGAGCATTTTTGAGTCGTATGGTCATGCACGGTAAACGACTTTTTCTTCACGACCACTTAGCACCCCATTTAAAAGGGAATCAACACATTCAGTATACTCAAAGTCAATGGGATTGGGCCATAACCCATGAATCTGATGTATGGCGCTATTTTGTAGATAACGAATTGCTTTTTTCCACGGACGAGACCCTGCGTTTCCGATTTTTAACACCTAGTCCTTATTCAAAATTTTATTCATATTTGGATGATAATTCACCAGGACGTCTCGGACAATGGATAGGTTATCGCATGGTTAAGGCCTACCAAAAACGCACTGGCGCAGACCTTGAAAAAGTGCTTTCAGCCAATGCACAAGAAATCTTAAAAAAATCTAGATATAATCCATAATATGCAACGTAAAACAGACATTACTTTAAGTATAACACTTGACGAAAACCAAACCCCTGAGCAGATGAAATGGTCTGCTCCAGATGGCGGTGTAAAGCAGCAAAACATGGAGGCTTTTTTTCTGAGTACTTGGGACAAAGAATCGCAAGAAAGTGCGCGTATTGATCTATGGACGAAAGAGATGCCTGTAGATCAAATGCAAGTTTTCGTACATCAGACTCTTGTGGGAATTCGGGAGTCTTATTTGAGGGCTACTGAAGATGCTCAAATGGCTGAGGCGATGCAGCAGTTTTGTGATTTTTTTGCTTCAGAAAGAAATTTAAAAGAGGTCAAAAAATCAAATTAGAGTAACTTTTCAATGTATGCCAACACGGCATCTTGTCCAATTCTTGAAGTAGATGAAGTCACAAAGTGCAGGGGTGCCTCTTCCCATGCGTCCTCCAGAAGTGTATTGAGGTATTTTGTGACAGTTGGCTCAATAGTGCGCGCTGAAAGCTTATCTGCTTTTGTGAAAATGATTGAAAACGGAATTTGCTGTGTGCCCATCCACTCCATAAATGCCAGGTCAATGGGTTGGGGGTCGAGTCTAATGTCAATTAAAACAAATGCATTTACGAGTTGTTTTCTCTCGTTAAAATAGTCCCTGATATATTGCTGGAATTCTTTTTTATCTTTTTTGGAAACACGTGCGTATCCGTAGCCTGGTAAATCTACGAGATGCCAACTTTCGTTAATCAAAAAATGGTTAATAAGCTGTGTTTTTCCAGGTTTTCCAGACGTTTTCGCCAATCGCTTCCTGTTGGTGAGCATGTTTATCAAAGAAGATTTTCCCACATTGGAACGACCAATAAATGCAAATTCTGGAAGTGCCGTGTTTGGGCATTGTGCCACACGAGAATTACTAACCACAAACCTTGCGTTTTTAATGCGCATGGCTACATATTATTTTCGCTTAGCCAGCTTGTCAGATATTTGTTAAATAAATCTGGATGCTCCATCATGGGAGCGTGACCACATTTATCAATCCAGTACATCGTAGAATTAGGTAGAAGCTTGTGAAACTCTTCGCCAACATTTGGAGGGGTAACATTGTCTTGTTTTCCCCAAATGATACCCGTTGGTGTGCTAATGTTGGGTAGATCCTTTGCCATATTATGTCGAATAGCACTTTTAGCAATTGTGAGAATTTTGATGAGTTTTTTTCTGTCATTAACGGTTTCGAAAACATCGTCAACAACTTCTTTGGTGGCTACTTCTGGACTGTAAAATACATCCTGTGTTTTCTTTAGAATGTAATCGTAGTTTTCGCGTTTAGGGTAACTCTCACCCATAGCATTTTCGTATAATCCAGAACTTCCTGTAATAACCAAACCCTTTACTTTTTCAGGAAAGAGCTTGGTGTGAAGCAAACCAATGTGCCCACCCAAAGAATTTCCTATAAGCACCACTTTTTGTTCACCTAAATGGGTAATGAAATCACGTAGGTAATGCGCAAATTCCTTTACATTGGTTTTGAGAAGCGGTAAGTCGTACAGAGGCAAATCAGGGATTATAACCTTATATCCTAATTTCGGAAAATGATTTGCAACTCCGTCAAAGTTGCTTAAACCGCCCATTAAACCGTGTAAGATTACTAGCGGTACGCCTTCGCCTTTTTCAAAATATCTAAAGCGTCCTGACTCTGTAAGTGAATCTTGCATGTGTATAAAAATGAAACGCAAAGATAGGTAATTCTATTCCATGCTAAACGCGTTTTTTTATTTACCAATTGAAGCCTAAAAATATAAATACATATTGCTTTAGGAGCTAATAAAACTATGTAATAAATTGATATTCAATAGAATGAATATGTCTTTTTTTAGGTGGTAAAACTTATTAACAATGTGGTAAAATGTGGTAAAATGTGGTAAAATTTTCTTAGTTTTGACTTATATCTAAACACAAATTCACAGTCGTGTCGCACTTAATCGGAACATATGCATGCAAGGCCGACCCTAAAGGCCGGATAAAAATTCCAGCTGCTTTAGGTAAGCAATTAGCAGGTGCGCGTCAACAGGCTTTTGTTGTTAAGCGCGCTGTTTTTCAGCCGTGTTTAGAGCTGTATTCATTGGCAGAATGGAATGCACTCATGGAAAAAGTAAATAAGCTTAACAGGTTTAAAAAGAATAATAACGACTTTATTCGACGATTTACCGCAGGTGTAAAAATTGTAGAGTTAGACGCCACAGACAGGCTGTTGATTCCTCGTGATTTGGCGCGAATCGCTAGCATTGAAAAAGAGGTAGTATTGTCTGCTGCTGTAAATATTATTGAGATTTGGAATGCCGGTCTCTACGAAAAAGCAATTGACGAAGCTGCAGTTGATTTTGCAGCTTTGGCTGAAGAGGTAATGGGAGATGATGGAGACGATGTATCATAAACCAGTGTTGCTTTCAGAATCTGTGGCAGGGTTAAATATTAAACCAGCTTCGATTTATGTAGATGCGACTTTTGGCGGCGGTGGTCACTCCAAAGAAATTTTAAATCAACTTGACAGTAATAGCCTTCTTTTTGCCTTTGATCAGGATGAAGACGCGCAGCAAAACTCCATTAAAGATTCTAGATTTATTCTAATACCTCACAATTTTAAGTACTTACAACGCTTTTTGCGCTTTCATAAGGTTGCTCAAGTAGATGGGATTTTAGCAGATCTTGGCGTTTCTTCGCATCAGTTTGACACTCCACAACGTGGCTTTTCTATTCGATTTGACGGCCCTTTGGATATGCGTATGAATCAACAGCAAACACATACTGCCAAAGACATTTTGAACACCTACTCGGAGGCGGAGTTGTCCGAAATATTTTTCAAGTTTGGCGAGTTGCGAAATTCCCGAAAAATTGCGCATCACATTGTGCAAAACAGGGCACAGGAAATCACCACAACCCAAGAGTTTAACACGCTTCTTTCTAAATTTTTACCTCAGGGTAACGAGCATAAAATTCTTGCTAAAATGTATCAGGCCTTGCGCATGGAAGTGAACAAAGAGGTTGAAGTGTTGCAGGATTTTTTGATGCAATGCAAAACGGTGTTAGGCGTTGGTGGTAGGTTAAGTGTTATAAGCTATCACTCTCTTGAAGACCGTTTAGTCAAACGATTTATACAGAATGGAAATTTTGAAAACGAACCCATCAAAGATGCCTTTGGAAACCCAGAAAGGTATTTTAAAAAGTGTGGAGGGCTGCAAGTGCCTTCACCAAATGAAATCAACAATAACAACAGAGCACGTAGCGCAAAATTGCGTATAGCGGAACGCGTATGAAAACAAGAATATTGAATCTGCTTAAAGGTACATTTTTGGTGCAGGAGGGCGCATCAAAAAATTGGCGATTCATCTTATTTGTTTTTTTTCTTGCTGGACTAATGATAACAGCCTCTCACAAGGTTGATCAAAAAGTGGTTCAAATAGCAAAAGCGAGCAAAGAGCTACAGGCTGTGCGCAGTGAGTTTGTTTCGGTGCGCGAGGAAGTGATGCATAAGCGAATGGAAACCCAATTGGCAAACAAATTGGAAGCATATGGCGTTTTTCCACCCGACAAAGCAGCAATAAAAATAATTGTTCAGGCAAATGAATAAGCAAAAAAACATGTTGTCACGCGGCTATTTAGTTGTTTTTGTGCTTTTTATTCTTGGCACTTCAGTTGGATATCGTTTGGTATCATTACAGCTTACGCAGGGAGAAAAATATCGTGGCTTGGCAGAAAAAAGAAGTATTAAAAATGTTGAAGTACTTCCTGTTCGTGGAAACATCTATGCCAAAGACGGCAGTCTTTTAGCCACTTCGGTTTCTAAATACAGTATTCACTTTGACGCTGTTACAGTTAGTGAAAGTGTTTTTCAAGAACACTTAAGTGCCTTAAGCGACTCGTTATCAATACTCCTTGGCAGCTCGAGTAATTATTACACAAAAATGCTACGCAACGCCCGTTCTAAGGGCAGCCGCTATCAACTTATTGCGCGTCGACTATCATACCCTCAATATCAGCGAATTCGACAATTTCCCATGTTTAGGTTAGGTGGTGTGCGTGGGGGCTTTATTGTGGAACGTCAGTTCATTCGGGATTTACCTCTTGGAAAAATGGCAGAACGCACTATTGGTTATGAGCAGCGCAATCCAAATGGCACGTATGTAAAAGTGGGTCTAGAGGGAGCGTATGGAGTTCCTCTAAGGGGTCAATCGGGGCGTCAATTGAGACAACGTATTGCTAATGGGCAGTGGAAACCGCTAACAAACGACTACCAGCAAGAGCCCGTTGATGGCTTAGATGTATGGACAACAATAGACACCAACTTGCAAGATGTAGCACACCACGCGCTACTGGGTGCGTTGGAGGAATATGAAGCCGAGCACGGTTCAGTTTTGGTCATGGAAACCAAAACGGGAGCCGTTAGAGCCATTGCAAATTTGGGTCGGACTAAAAACAACACATACTTCGAACGATTGAATTACGCCGTAGGCGAAGCACATGAGCCTGGATCTACCTTTAAGCTATTTGCACTCATGGCTGCACTAGAAGACAAGGTGATTGATACGACTACTATGGTAGATACCGAAAAAGGAAAATTAACCTTTTACGGCAAATATCACGTGCGCGATTCTAAACGTGGTGGCTATGGAGTTATACCTGTAAGTCAGGTTTTTGAACGATCTTCAAATACCGGAATTGTGAAGCTTATTCATGAAAACTACAAAGAGAATCCAGCCCAATTTACAGACAGACTTTTGGCAATGGGCTTAGATAAGCCTTTGGGTTTGGCAATTTCAGGAGAAGGAACACCAAAAATTCCACACCCAAAAGATGCAGATTGGGACGGCTTAGATCTGCCTTGGATGGCATTTGGATATGGCGTTTCGCTTACTCCTCTTCAAACACTTAGCTACTACAACGCAATTGCCAATAACGGCGAACTTGTGTCTCCACGATTTGTATCCTCTGTTCGTAGCCTTGACGGCAAGTTGGTTAAGTCGTTCCCAAAAAAGGTATTAAACCCGGCTATTTGCTCAAGTGAAACACGCTCGAAACTGCACAAACTTATGGAAGGTGTGGTCAAAAACAAATGGGGGACTGCTCACAATATCTACGACAAAAAACTTTCTATTGCTGGAAAAACAGGTACATGCCAGGTAGATTATACAACAGACAATGTACAGTATATTTCAAGTTTTGTAGGCTACTTTCCAGTAGAAAACCCGACCTATTCTTGTATTGTTGTAGTGCATAAGCCCAACAAAAAAATCGGATATTATGGAAATGTAGTGGCTGCCCCCGTATTCAAAAAAATTGCGGAGGCTGTTATCCATAATATACCAGATGAAAGTACAATTGAGTTGCATAAAATTGCAGCACTAACACATCAAAATCAAATACCGAATTCAACCGAATTGCTTAATAGCGAACGCATGCCAGACGTTCGCGGGTGGACTGCAATGGAGGCAGTTGCCGTACTTGAAAATTTAGGTGTTTCTGTGACACTCAAAGGGAAAGGTAAAGTTTTGCGCCAGTCTCAAAAACCGGGCATGCAGCTTAAAAAGAATCAAACCGTAACCCTGACATTAACATGAAGCTATTAAAAGACATGTTGTTTGGTGTGCCGATAGAGACGGTTTCGGGCAGTACGCATATCGAAATAAGTGATGTAACTTTTGATTCAAGAGATGTAAAAAAGAATGTGTTGTTTGTGGCGATAAAAGGAACGACACACGATGGTCATGCACACATTGCTGATGCCATACAAAAAGGGGCAACCGCTGTGTTATGCGAAGAACTTCCCACATCACGCGAAAATGGTGTGACCTATGTTTCGTGCATCAATTCACGTCGCGCATTGGCAACCGTGGCAAATCATTGGTATGACCATCCAAGTGCTGAACTCAAGTTAGTGGGGGTTACGGGAACCAATGGCAAAACGTCTGTGGCTACCATGGCCTATCAGTTGTTTCATCACATGGGGTATACCACAGGGCTACTCTCAACAGTTGAAATTAGGATTGGAAATAGTATACTGCCAAGCACGCACACGACGCCAGATGCTCTTAGCATCAACAAGATTTTACGTCAAATGGTTGACGATGGGGTTACACATTGCTTTATGGAAGTGTCATCACATGGTATTGACCAAGACAGGGTTTATGATGTTCAGTTTTCTGGTGGAGTTTTTACAAACCTTTCTCATGATCATCTCGATTATCACAAGGATTTTAAAACGTATAGAGACACTAAAAAAAGATTCTTCGATTGTCTTCCAAAAGAAGCTTTTGCGCTTTCCAATGCAGATGATAAAAACGGATCGTTTATGTTGCAAAACACAAAGGCTACCAAGCAGTTTTTTGGCATGAAAAGCATGGCAGATTTTCATGTTAAGGTTTTGGAAACAAGTTTTTCGGGGATGCTTCTTAAGTTACAACACGATGAAGTTTGGTCTCCCCTTGTAGGGGCTTTTAATGCTGCAAATTTTGTTTGTGTTTATGCAATAGGGGCATTACTAGACATAGATAAAACAGAACTTTTGCCAGTATTGAGCATGATTAAAGGTGCAGCTGGGCGTTTTCAGACAGTTGTAACCAAGCCTGTTACGGCCATTGTAGATTATGCACACACTCCCGATGCGCTTACGCAAGTGCTGGATACTATAGCTGTGTTGCGTACACGAAATGAAAAGCTTATTACCGTAGTGGGTTGTGGTGGAAATAGAGACAAAGCCAAGCGCCCGCTTATGGCAAAAGCTGCTGTTGAAAAAAGCGATTTAGCCATTTTCACATCTGATAACCCCAGAAACGAAGACCCAGAAGAGATAATTACAGAGATGCTTACCGGGGTCTCTATGGAAGTAAATCACAAGCACCTTACCGTGATAGACAGAGCACAAGCCATAAAAACAGCATGTACTATGGCGCAAGATCAAGATATTATTTTGGTAGTGGGCAAAGGCCATGAAACCTATCAGGAACAAAGCGGCACTCGTTATCCTTTCGATGATGCAGCTGTACTAGAACAACTCCTTCAAACCAAGAAATAATGCTTTACTATCTGTTTGAATACTTAGAAAAAACATATCAATTTCCAGGTGCATCTTTGTTTGGATACCTTTCTTTTCGTGCTGCGATAGCTATCATTTTTTCACTTTTGGTCACAGCAGTATTAGGAAAACGCATTATTGCAATGCTTCAACGCTACCAAATGGGTGAAACCATTCGCGACTTGGGACTAGAAGGACAACAAGAAAAAGCAGGTACGCCAACGATGGGGGGACTGATGATTATTTTCGGCACACTCATCCCAGTTTTACTTCTTACGAAACTCGACAATGTGTATATCATTTTATTGATAGTGACTACCGTTTGGATGGGGTTAATAGGTTTTATAGATGATTATTTGAAAATCAAAAAGAAAGACAAAGCGGGACTTAAAGGCCGGTTTAAAATTGTTGGGCAACTAAGTCTGGGGCTACTCGTTGGGGCGGTATTTTACTTTCATCCAGACATCACGATTAAGCAACAAATAGATGGCGGAGGTGCTTTTATGCAAGCAGAAAAATCTACCAAAACGACTATACCGTTATTAAAAAACAATGAATTTGATTATAGCGAGCTTATCTCATGGGCAGGAGAGGGCGCAACAGATTATGCTTGGTTGATTTTTATACCTGCTGTTATTTTTATCATTACCGCAGTTTCTAATGGCGCAAACCTTACCGATGGTGTAGATGGGTTAGCTGCAGGAACGGCTTCCATTTCGGTACTTACTCTTGGGCTTTTTGCATGGGTATCTGGAAACATCATTTTTGCCGATTATCTCAATGTAATGTATATCCCCCAGATAAGTGAGGTAGTTGTTTTTGTAGCTGCTTTTGTAGGGGCCTTAGTTGGCTTTCTATGGTACAATACGTATCCGGCACAAGTGTTTATGGGCGACACGGGTAGTCTTACCATTGGCGGAATTATTGCCGTGTTGGCACTTGCGGTACGAAAAGAACTGCTCATTCCAATTTTGTGTGGCGTGTTTTTGATTGAAAACCTTTCTGTAGTAGTCCAGGTAGGGTATTTTAAGTATACCAAAAAGAAATTTGGCGAAGGAAAGCGCATTTTTAAAATGGCGCCTTTGCACCACCATTTTCAAAAAATGGGGTATCACGAAAGTAAAATTGTAAATAGATTTTGGATTGTGGCCATCATGCTTGCCATTATCAGCCTTGTAACCTTAAAAGTCAGATAATGAAGAAATTGGTTGTACTTGGTGGAGGTGAGAGTGGCATAGGCGCAGCATTGTTAGCACAGCGGAATCAGTGGGATGTCTTGGTGTCTGATGCAGGAAAACTTACCGATGTTGCAAAGCAAGAATTTGATACGCACAATGTTGTATGGGAAGAAGGCGGCCACTCTTTGGATACCATTTTGCAAGCATCTCTCGTTGTAAAAAGCCCGGGTATTCCAAACCATATTCCTGTCATAGTAGCCATAGAAAACGCACAAATTCCAATTGTTTCAGAAATTGAATTTGCAAGTAATTATACCAAAGCAACGCTTATTGGCATTACGGGAAGTAACGGGAAAACCACCACTGCCATGCTCACACATCATTTGCTTACAGAAAGTGGCGTGAATGCAGGACTGGCAGGAAATATTGGCAGTAGTTTTGCTAAAGCTGTTATTGCAGACCAACACGAAGTGTATGTGTTAGAAATCAGCAGTTTTCAGTTAGAACACATTCAAAAATTCCATCCGCATATTGCAGTAATTACGAATCTTACTCCAGATCATTTGGATCGATACGACAACTCTTTTGAGGCGTATTGCGATGCTAAGTTTAACCTAATTAAAAACCAAACTGACACCGATCATTTTTTGTACGATGCTGAAGATAAATCCATCGCTTCGGGCTTAGCCCGACACGATGTGAAAGCCAAACAACACCCGTACGCTAACGCTAATTCAACACCTATGTTTGCAATTGATAACCCATCGCTTAGCGGCCGCCATAATACAAAAAATGCGATGGCTGCAGCCACAATAGCACAATTATTTCAATTGAGTAATCAAGAAATACAAGCCAGTTTACAAACGTTTCAAGGAGCACCGCATCGTTTAGAACACGTGGTGAAGATCTTAAAAGTGGACTATATCAATGATTCTAAAGCCACAAATGTTAACGCAACCTTTTTTGCCCTTGACAGTATGACCAAACCCACCGTATGGATTGTTGGAGGAGTTGACAAAGGAAATGACTACACGAGCTTGTTGCCTTTGGTACATGAAAAAGTAAAAGCAATAGTTTGCGTGGGAGTTGATAATCAAAAAATTATGGATGTTTTTTCTCCAGTAGTGGGTGTGCTTGTTGAAACAGCAAGCATGGACATGGCGGTAAAAGCAGCATATAAGTTATCTAGCAAAGGCGATGCAGTATTGCTTTCGCCTGCGTGTGCAAGTTTCGATTTGTTTGAAAATTACGAGGATAGGGGAAATCAATTTAAAGCTGCCGTTCGAAAACTGTAAATATGAAATTAAGCCAGTACTTACAGGGAGATAAATCCATTTGGGGAATAGTGGTATTGCTTTCCATTTTTTCCTTTTTACCTGTCTACAGTGCCAGTTCTAATCTGGTTTATGTTGTGGGTTCGGGCTCTGTCTTTGGACATTTACTTAAGCACGTTGCTATTGTTTGTGTAGGTTGGGTAATCATGTATACTGTGCATTTGATGCCGTTCCGTTATTTTTCAGGGCTTGCCAAAATTGGAATTCCAATAGTCGTTATTTTATTGACAATAACAGCTTTGCAAGGAACAACTATTGATGGGGCAAATGCAAGTAGATGGTTGAATATTCCTATTTTAGGAATGTCGTTCCAGACATCTACACTGGCTACAGTAGTACTATTGGCATATGTTGCGGATTATTTTGCGACCAAGCGTGAAGTTAAAATCCGTTTTATTGAAAGTCTTTTACCTCTTTGGCTTCCTGTATTTCTTATCGTTTCATTAATTCTACCTGCAAACTTATCCACTGCATTACTCTTATTATTTATGGTTACGGTGGTGGCTTTTTTGGGTGGATATCCACTAAAGTATTTGCTTAGTATGTTGGGCGCTGCCATTCTTGGATTGGTCATTTTTGTTTTGCTTGCAAAAGCTTATCCAGATGCGTTTCCAAATCGTGTAGACACATGGATGAGTCGGATTGAAAGTTTTTCGGGCAATGGAACCAACACCACCGATTACCAAATTGAACGTGCAAAGGCAGCGGTCGCTGTGGGCGGAATTGTGGGAATTGGCGCTGGAAAAAGTATGATGAAAAATGTGTTGCCACAAAGCTCATCTGATTTTATATATGCCATTATTGCTGAAGAATACGGGTTGATTGGTGCACTGTTTTTACTGTTTTTGTTCCTGTTATTATTACTTCGCATCTTGGTTAATGCTAACAAATCAGAAAGTTTTTTTGGGCAATTATTGATACTGGCTATGGGAATCCCCATTGTTACACAAGCCTTTATTAATATGGGTGTTGCAGTTGCGTTATTACCTGTAACAGGACAACCGTTGCCACTAATAAGTAGCGGCGGTACATCGCTTTGGATGACTTTTTTTGCAGTTGGCATTATTCTGAGCGTCAGCGCCAATCGAAAAGCAGCAATAGAAGAAAATGAGTCTAACCCATTAGCAACCCTTAGCGATGAAGCCTAAACTTATCATTTCGGGAGGCGGAACGGGGGGGCATATTTTCCCGGCATTGGCTATTGCGGATGAAGTAAAGATACAATTCCCAGAGGCATCTATACTTTTTGTAGGTGCTTATAATCGGATGGAAATGCAGCGTGTTCCCAAGGCGGGCTACCGCATTAAAGGGTTGTGGATTTCGGGATTTGATAGAAAAAATATGTTACGCAATTTGTTGTTTCCTCTAAAGCTAGGATGGAGTATATTTCAGGCCTTGACTATTGTGATCCGTTTTCGCCCTAATGCCGTGGTTGGTACAGGTGGTTTTGCAAGCGGTCCTTTAGTTTTTATAGCATCAATGCTTGGTGTTCCTTCTTTATTGCAAGAGCAAAATGCTTTTCCTGGTGTCACGAACAAACAACTTGCGCAACGCGCTCATGCCATTTGTTTGGGGAGTATTGCAGCATTGAGATTCTTTCCAGCATCCAAAAGTGTTGTTACTGGAAATCCTGTTCGTGAAACGCTACTTCAGCACATTTCAAAGAATGACGCATGTAAAACCTTAGGAATCGACTCAAATAAATTTATCCTTCTGGTTATGGGAGGAAGTTTGGGAGCGCGAAAAATCAATCAACTCATCAAAAATCATTTGCATGATATCCAACAACTCGACGTTCAACTCATCTGGCAATGCGGAAATCTTTACGCTGCTGAATACCAACCCCTCACAAACGAAAACACCCATGTGGTTCCGTTCATCGACAATATGCCAGCGGCATATGCAGCCGCAGACCTTGTGGTGTCTCGCGCAGGGGCGTTAGCCATCTCTGAGTTGTGTCTAATGGGTAAGCCCACTTTATTTATTCCTTCCCCCAATGTGGCAGAAAACCATCAGGAAAAAAATGCACAGTCTCTAGTAGATAATAAGGCTGCAAAAATGGTGGTGGAGCATAAGGCAGATAATGATTTTTGGCCTGCCCTCAAAGGCTTAATCGAAGATGAAGAGCTTCGAGAATTGATTGGCAAAAACATCACATCGTTTGCGCACCCAAATGCGACAAAAGACATTGTAGAAAAACTAACCCAACTCATTTCTCATGAATAAGACAGCGGTATATTTTGTGGGAATTGGCGGCATTGGAATGTCTGGCTTGGCGCAATATTTCTTGGCTCAAGGCCACGCTGTTGCGGGCTATGACCGCACCTTGACCCCACTCACCGAAAAGTTAGTGACACTAGGTGCAACGGTCACAGATAGTGAAGATGTTACAGCTATTCCTCCATTATTTAGAGACGCTGCCCAAACCAAAGTGATTTACACTCCTGCAATTCCTGCTCATTCGCCTTTATTGGACTTTTTTCGCACGGGAGAATTTGTACTTCAGAAAAGAGCAGAAATTATTGGAGAAATCAGCGCTACTATGCCGTGTTTGGCAGTCGCGGGGACCCATGGAAAAACCACAACAACTTCGCTACTTACGCATTTGTTGCGCGCTAGTGGAAAAAAAATAACAGCTTTTTTAGGTGGAATTGCTCAGAACATTGGAAGTAATTTTTTGCATGAAGGCCAAGACGTATTGGTAGTAGAGGCTGATGAGTTTGACCGCTCATTTATGCATTTATCTCCAACGACTATTGCGCTTACGTCTATGGATGCAGACCATTTAGATATTTATGGGTCATCGGATGAGCTTGCCAAAACGTTTAGTGCTTTTGCTGCAAAAGTTTCGTCTGAAAAACGATTTATTCGCCATGGATTAGCCGTTGACGGGAATACGTTTGGATTGGATGTTGGGACGCATCGTGTGGTAAATTTACGCACACAAGAGGGTTGTTATATTTTTGATTTTCAAACGCCAGAAACCACAATTACAAACCTTAAATTACCTTATCCAGGTCATCATAATTTGATGAATGCCTCCGCAGCGTTAGCCTTGGCGCTGGAGGCGAATTGTAATCCGGAGTCTTTACGAGAAGCCCTCGCAACATTTATGGGGGTTGACCGCAGGTTCAGTGTGCGTATGACGTCACCTAAGGTTTTAATTGATGATTATGCCCACCATCCCACAGAAATCAACGCTGTTGTTGACGCCATTGAAACATTTTACCCAAACAAAATTAAACTAGGCGTTTTTCAACCACACTTATTTTCACGAACACGCGATTTTGAAAAAGGTTTTAAAAAGGCGCTCGCTCGCTTTGACGAAGTGATACTTTTGGATATTTATCCAGCTCGTGAATTGCCTATTGTGGGTATTACGAGCCACATTTTGATAGAAAAATTGCACCCCAACACAGCACTCATTTCAAAAGAAGAACTGTACCAAAAAGTGGCAAATTCAACAGCTGAAGTTGTGGCTATAATGGGTGCTGGAGATATTGCTTTTGAAGTTTCCGCCATTATGCAAACCCTTAAAAATCAAGCCCATGAATAAAATGATTTTGGCTGCGATATTGTTTGTTATGCTGGGAATACTGAGTGTTATTATGCATCATCGAAATGGGCTACGCGAGGTTCGTTTTGATGGAATTCGATGGGCTGAAAATCGTCCTAGACTAATTGCGCAAGACTCCGTTAATAAATTGTTGAAACTTGCGCTCAGCGACAGTACATCTGCATTTAAAAGTGGTCTAAATTTGAGAAACATTGAACAAACGCTTAACCAAAACAATTGGGTTAAAAATGCCCAGAGTTACGTATCGATCGACGGAGGTATAGGCGTTCACGTTACATCCAAATTACCAATTGTGCGCGTAGAAGGCGATAGTAGTTATTATATTGATGCAAGTGGAGTACCTTTTCCTCTTTCTAAAAATGAATCGGTAGCGGTACCTATTTTTTATGGTAACCCTACAGCGCATCAACGCCTCTTGATAGTAGATGCTGCACAAAAAACAGCTGCAGACACTTTTATGTCAAATCACATTGTTGCTTATGAATGGCTTCCAGAGGGATTGGCTATGGAGCCGCGTCAAGAATCGTATCAAATTGTATTGGGTACTCCGAATCAGCTTGAGAAAAAATTTAAAAATTACAAAGCGTTTTATGCTAAAATGCAAGACAGCACAGTATTAAAAACCTATAAACAAGTAAACCTTTCGTTTCACGGACAAGTTGTTTGTTCAAAATAAATATGATATGGAACACGAGAAATTAGCCGTTGGATTAGACATTGGAACCACCAAAATAGTGGCTATGTTAGGCACAAAAAATGAGTACGGTAAGTTAGAAATTGTTGGTGTTGGAAAATCAAAAAGCCAAGGGGTTCACCGAGGCGTGGTGAATAACATCACACAAACTATCCAGTCTATTCAAGCTGCCACTCAAGAAGCCGAGGCAGTGTCAGGCAAGAAAATTGATAGTGTAGTTGTAGGTATTGCAGGTCAGCATATTCGCAGCTTGCAGCACAGCGACTACATTACGCGTAGCAATCCAGATGCTGTAATCGATGAGGCAGATATTGAGCGTCTAAAAAATCAGGTGTTTAAGTTGGTCATGCTTCCAGGAGAAGAAATTATTCACGTGCTTCCTCAAGAGTACAAAGTTGATGGGCAAGCGGAAATCAAAGAACCAATTGGTATGTACGGCGGACGCTTGGAGGCAAACTTTCATGTAGTTGTTGGACAAGTTTCATCTATCCGTAACATTATGCGTTGTGTAAAATCTGCGGGATTGGATTTTGGAGGCATCACACTAGAGCCACTTGCTTCTGCAGACGCAGTTTTAAGCCAAGAAGAAAAAGAGGCGGGCGTGGCGTTAATCGATATTGGAGGTGGAACAACCGACTTAGCTATTTTCAAAGACGGTATTATTCGTCATACGGCTGTCATTCCTTTTGGAGGGAATGTGATAACTGAGGATATCAAAGAGGGTTGTTCTATCATTGAGAAGCAAGCAGAATTATTAAAAATCAAATTTGGGTCGGCATGGCCAGGTGAAAACAAAGACAACGAGATTGTTTCAATTCCCGGTCTTCGTGGACGTGACCCCAAAGAAATTACGTTGAAGAACTTATCGAAAATTATTCATGCACGTGTTCAAGAAATCATCGAGCAAGTATATGCTGAGATTAAAAACTACGGACATGAAGAGCAGAAGAAAAAGCTTATCGCAGGTATTGTGCTCACAGGTGGTGGCAGTCAGTTAAAGCACCTCAAGCAATTGGTTGAGTACATTACAGGTATGGACACAAGAATTGGATATCCAAACGAGCATCTTGCAGGAGACACAGACAAAACCATGACAAGCCCGCTTTATGCTACGGCTGTTGGTTTGGTGATGAATGCTGCAGCAAATCAATTACCACCCTTAGACGAAGCTGAAGAGCCAGTTGGAGAAGGTGAGACAGCAAAACCGTTGCCAGATAAACCTGTAAAACGCAGTTCAGTAATTGACCGATTTACAGAGAAATTAAAAACATTTTTAGAAAGCGCAGAATAAAATTTTCCTATGGATTCATTTGATAATATCACATTCGATTTACCGAAAAACAGGAGCAACGTCATCAAGGTTATTGGAGTTGGCGGCGGCGGTAGCAATGCCTTAAATTATATGTACCGTCAAGGTATTAACGGCGTGGACTTTGTGGTGTGTAACACCGACGCTCAAGCACTTGAAAACAGCCCTGTTCCAAACAAAATTCAGCTTGGCGTTTCGCTTACCGAAGGATTAGGCGCAGGGGCAGACCCAGAAGTTGGCGCGCAGTCTGCTATTGAAAATTTAGATCAAATTTCTGACGCCTTACACGTAAATACTAAAATGGTATTTATCACTGCTGGGATGGGCGGCGGAACGGGTACTGGAGCTGCACCCGTCATTGCAAAATTAGCTCAAGAACTCGGGATTTTAACTGTTGGAATTGTTACAATGCCTTTTCAGTTTGAGGGTAAAACCCGAAATGAACAGGCGCAGCAAGGTTTAAACAACTTACGTAAACACGTTGACTCGCTTATTGTTATCAACAACAATAAACTACGAGAGGTATATGGCGATTTAGGCTTTAAGCAAGGGTTTGCAAAAGCAGACGAAGTATTGGCAAATGCGTCGCGCGGTATAGCAGAGGTTATCACAAATCACTATACCCAAAACATTGACCTAAGAGACGCCAAGACCGTTTTGGCTAACAGCGGAACAGCGATAATGGGTTCTGGAACGGCATCTGGAAGCCAACGCGCAAACGAAGCTATAGTACAAGCTTTAGACTCTCCGTTATTGAACGACAATAAGATTTTGGGTGCTAAAAACGTACTATTGCTAATCGTTTCTGGCAGCGATGAAGTTACCATTGACGAGATTAGCGGGATCAATGAATTTATACAAAAAGAGGCAGGCAATAGCACCAATATTATCATGGGCATTGGCGAGGACGAAACTCTTGACAATGCCATTACAGTTACGATTATTGCAACGGGTTTTGCACCTGATATGCAGCAGGAAATTGTACACGCAGACCCACAAAAAATCATTCATTCTTTAGATGATGATCAAAAGGTTACGCACGATTTGTCTGTAGGTCAGATTCCACTTTTTGAACCCGAAGCTGTGTTGTCTTCAACTACTTCGGAAGAAAAAACAGAAAAAATGACTTATTTTGAAGGCTATGTGGCCACCACGGAAGTTTTACGCACATTAGATGTTACTTTTGAAGAAGTCAGTTCCTCTTTAGAAACTACAAAAACTACCGAAATGGGGTCGTTTAAAATTCACGACATTACACCATCTGTAGATGATATTGAAGTAGTAGATGCTGAGGTAGTTGTTCCCGAACCGCAGAAAAAATCGCCATTGGATACGCCTTTAACTGCACAACCACCACAATCAGAAGCACCAGCGGTATTGTTCCAATTGGATGATGATAGCCAACCAATAAATACACAATCCAAAGAAGGTGAAGTTAAACGTTTCGTATTGGAAATGGAGGAAGAGCCTGACTCAACACCAGTAATGCATAAGACAGCTAAGGAAGAAAAGCCCATTGAGGAAACACAAAAGATGTTTTCACCAATTGACGGCACTATTGAAGAAGGTTTATCCCGAAGAACAGAGGAGCGTAAAGAAAAGCTAAAGCAATTCAATTATCGCTTTAATCAAAACACTAGAGTAGAGGATTTGGAACGCGAACCTGCTTACAAACGGCAAGAGATCGAACTAGACGAGCCAGACAACGGTGCGTCTGCATCACGAACAAGCCTGAGCACAGATAGCAAAGACGAGTTGCAATTCCGCACAAATAATTCTTTTTTACACGATAACGTTGACTGATATGAGTTTACAAGAACAAGTTACCCAACAACTTAAAGCCGCCATGAAAGCCAAAGACAGCGTTGCGTTGGAATCGCTTCGTGCCATAAAATCTGCTATTTTATTGACACAAACACAAGCTGGTGCCAAAGACCTTACCACCGAAGATGAAATCAAGTTGGTTCAGAAATTGGTAAAACAACGAAAAGATAGCGCTGAGATTTTTCGTCAGCAAGGACGCGAAGATTTAGCTGAACCTGAGGAAGCACAAATTAGAATTATTGAACAGTTTTTGCCCGAGCAATTAGATAAAGCCGCCATTGCTAAAATCATTGAAGGTATTATTACTCAAACGAATGCCGAGGGGATGAAAGATATGGGTAAGGTTATGGGCATGGCATCCAAGGCTATGGCAGGTAAAGCGGATGGGAAAACCATTTCGGCTATCGTACGTCAAAAATTGTCTTAACACATTTTTAAAAGTGTATTTTTGCGAACCATTGGCCCAGTAGTTCAACTGGATAGAATATCAGATTTCGGCTCTGAGGGTTGGGGGTTCGAATCCTCCCTGGGTCACTTAAGAATAGAAAGTCTGCACAATATGCAGACTTTTTTGTTTCTGATGGAAAATCAAATTTATTTAGATTTTCAAGCAGAAATAAAACTAAAAATCTATGATTTTTGACTTTCTATTTAGACTACGGAGCTTTGTCAGGATCACGCAGTAATCTTCAATAATAAAACGCCAAGCTTGCTTGAGCGTTTTTTTGTTTGGACTATTTTCAAAGCGGCTCTTTATAAGGTTGGTGTAGTAATCCACCCTGTTATCACTTCAAATAGAAAGTCTGTACGCTGTTCAGCCTTTTTTTATGTTCAATTGTTTTTCCTGAAGGGTATAGGCTTTGGCTCAAACCAAGGTTTTGTGTTTTTAATTTGGCGGCCTAAGCCAGAGGGATAGCGTTTCGCGTCTATAATTCGATGAGATAACATATTTTGGAGAGAATCGCGAATAGCAGCATAGGCTAGTTCATTCGTGACGTTGTTGAGTTCACTTTTATCAAATTTGTGGTCATAAAGTTCGTGCTGCATTGTGCCTTTATATTCCCATTGTGTAAACCTATAGCGCTTGGTTTTGATTGAATAACCTTGAGCAAGACCATTAGATGTATTTACTTGAAGTTCCGTCAATGCACTTTCCCTAACAGCCTCACTGCTACCTTGCAAATAGGACTGAAGGCTTTTTCCAGAAATAAAGGCAGGGGTTTCCATTTGTAATAATTCCATCAATGTTGGAAAAATATCAACTAGCTCAACAGGGTCATCTATGCGTCGATTTGAGTTGTTCGCATCAGGCAACATAATAATAAGCGGAACACGTGTGGCATCGTTAAACAAGGTTTGCTTTTGCCAGTGTCCGTGTTCACCCAAATGATAGCCATGATCTGAAGTAAATACTACTATTGTGTTATTATCTAATCCTGTTTCTTCAAGCTTGTTGAGCACTCGTCCAATTTGCGCATCAACAAAACTGGTTGTTGCGTAATAGGCACGTTTAATATACTTCGCTTGTTCACTTTTGATATTAATCTGTTCTTTTTTCCTTCGAACTGAAATTGCAGCGGGTTTAGGAATGGTTTCGAGATATGCCTTATCACTTATGGGTACTGAAAAATCACTATCCTTATACAAATCAAAATAAGCCTTTGGTGCAACAAAAGGAACATGTGGTCGATAAAGACCATATGCCAAAAAGAAATTCTCTCCACTTGAAGCAAATTCATCCAAAAAACCCATAGTTTCAGTGGCACCTATGCCGTCTGTTTGTTCCTCGTCTGTTCCGTCAGCCTCAAGCCAACTCAGCGTACCGCCGTTCCAATCGTGCTTTAATGCATCAATCTTATGTTCTTCAAGCTTATCACGCCCATATGGATTAACAGTCCGGTCCCAAGTATATGAATCATCGTGCCCTGCAGTGCCAATATCTCTTGGGTTGTGGTAGTGATAAACCTTACCTACTCGAACGGAATGATAATTTTCCTCTCTAAATTTTTGTCCCAGCGTCACGACATCAGGAATTGTTTGTCTAACATATAAACGAAGCTCTTTTGAATTTGTCTGATCGGGGTATAAACCTGTCATGATCGAAACTCGAGAAGGCCCACAAAGCGGATATTGAACATGCGCATTGGTAAACACCACCCCTTTTTCAGCAAGCTTGTCAATATTTGGTGTATGTACCAGCGGATCGCCATACGCACCAATCGCACAGTTTAAATCATCCGTGATGATAAACAATACATTCATTTTTTCAGGAGGATCAGAAGCGTCTATAAATGCCGGATTAATTGACAGTAAAAAGGGTAAAATATATTTTAATAGATACATCTAAATTCTAGGTTTTAATTCTTTATAAACTTCGCATAATGACCATTTGCATTTAGAAAATAAATACCTGGCTTAAGCGAGGACACATCAATCTTTTTGTTTGACATGTGTTTTCTAATAAGAGCTCCGCTAATATTGTAAATATAAACCACTTCAATTGGCTCTTGGAAAATCAATTCAATATGGCGTGTAGCAGGATTTGGAGCTATTTGAAGTTTTGATTGTTGCTGAATTGTTGTACGGGAGTTAGCAAGTAGATTTGAGCTTCACCACTGCTAGAATCAGAAGTTTTTACAGCAGTAAAAACATGTGTCCATGTTGTATTTGTAGTCGTATCAAACAAAGGAGAAGTAGCAACAGTACTTTGCGCTGTTAAGGCAGAAGATATTGCTAATAAAAATAAAGTTGTGTATAGTTTAATCATAGTAAGTGTTTTAATTATTTCGTTTGTAAGCACCCCATTCAAGCATCTTATCCTCGCCAAGAGCTGCTTTTAATTTACCGTATAGCCTGTCGTATACTTTCTTAAGCTCTAGTCGTTTTGTTTCAGGATCGTCAGCATATGTGTTTCTAATGGCATTGACATCCTGAAAACGCTTTAGCTGAATATTATAAACCTTTGCACTTTCATCTTCGTTTAGTGATAGCACTTCGGTCATTTTATTTGAAATTTCAGTCGCCCTTTCTGCAGCACTGCCTTGAGCCAATGCAGTCGTTGTAACAAATAATAAAATGAGAAGAAGTAAAAAATTCTTAGACATTGTGTGTAATTTGAAGTGAAATTACGCCTAAGGCTATTGAAGCTTATTTAAAATTCGCCCACTTAGTTAAAAAATTTAACCAAAATAGCTGTTTAGATAATTATTAGCCTTAATTATTAACAAATCATTAGAATACTCCTTTTAGTGGAAAGAGTTTATCTTTTCAAGTGATTTCGATTTCCAATGAATACCAGGCTGCCATTTCGGAGCTTTAACTTTGGTCAAATATGCTTCTAAAGTTGCTTCAAGTGTTTTTGTTTTTTCAATTAATACTTGCGATAAATCATTCTTTTCCCCATAATCGCTATTAAGTTCAAATAGCATTAGCTGATTGTTATCGTAAAATTTTATTAGTTTAAAATTATCTACAATAATGGCAGAATGGGCTCTTTTTAAGGCAATCCCATTTTCATAAGGTACATGAAAAACAATTGCGTCATTGTTGCGCTTTACTTTTCCTTTTCCATTTTTAAAAGCTACTTTTTTAAAACTCCCTCCATCCAAATGATCGTATTGAGGTAATTTATTTCCAGCAATATCTATTATACTGGGTAAAAGGTCTGAAAATGAAATTGGCACTCTAGATTCAATACCTGCTTTTATTTTCGGGCCAGCAATAATAAAGGGAACACGAATTCCACCTTCCATGGCATCCCATTTACCTCTACTCAACGGCGTATTAGAACCATTTATATATCTCATTCTTGGAGGCATTATAGGCACTGCACCATTGTCAGAAGTGTAAATGATATAGGTTTCATTTTCAAGCCCCAAGGCTTTAATCTTGTCTAAAAGCAACCCCAATCCGGCATCTAAATCTTCTGTCATTGCGGCAAAGCCTGTATGATTTTGATATTTGCCTTTTGGTAATTCTTGGTATTTATCCAACGTTGCCTCACGCATCATAATATCGGAATGAACAGCGTAATGAGAAATCTGTAAAAAAAACGGTGCTTTATTGTCTGCTTGCCTTTCAATAAAATCAATTGCACTGTTAGTGGTGCTAAATATCTTTTTAGGATCTTCACTGATATTATTACGCCATTGTTTCTTGTGGTTTTTATAATTAAACCCACCGTCTTTATTTCCTGTTATACCATCGCTTTCGTCATAACCTAAAACACTTGGGTTAACATCAATGCCCCATTTTCCAAAGTGCGCAGTTTTATAGTTTGGATTAATTTCCTTCAATAGTTTGGGAATCGTGAAAGGGGTTTTGTGATTAATGTGATTGGTGTTCATTCCCACACGAATCATCCTTAGGCGTGCTGGTGTTTGTCCTAATTGAATGGCATAGCGTGATGGAGAACATACAGGCGCGCTGGCATAGGCAGAAGAAAAACGCATCCCATTGTTCGCGAGTTTTTCAAGATGTGGTGTTTGATGATAATCGCTTTTAGAAAGGGGTTCTGTATCTAACATTTGCACTGAAGTACCATTCCATCCTTGGTCATCAACCAAAATCACAATAAAATTTGGCGAATTCGTAGTATTTGGCTCAGAAACTACTTCACGGGTATTAAGTTGTAAGAAAACACACAAGAACAAAAAAGCTTTAAATACAATACTCATAAGAATTTTTTAATACTGTTTTTACTAGAGGTTACTATGGAAATGGGTCTTCACTGCTTTTTAGTTAATATTGGTGTTCGCATTTATCTCGTGTACTTTTTCGGTAGTCGTAAGATGCCTTAACAGTTGCTGCCCCAAAGCAAAAACAGGAAAAACGAAAAATAAAAACCGGAATAGTTTCATATAATTTTCAATAAGAGGAATATTGATCTTCTGATTGTTTAAATTTTATTCATTTATGTTGAATTTATATTCTATGCAGGAGGGTCAAAGTCCGCCTGACATAAACTGTTTGGGAGTTTTCCCGTAAAATTTCTTAAACAGGGTACTGAAATATCTCGGGTCGTTATATCCAGATTCGTAGGCAACATCACTAATTCGGATTCCCTTATTGTTTTTCAGCAGCTGTGCGGCATAATTCATTTTGATTTGGGTGACAAAATCATTAGGTGACATGCCTGTTAACCCTTTTAATTTTCGGAATAAATTAGACCTACTTAAACCTGTTTCATCGGATAAATTATCAATAGAAAACTTTTGGTTTGTTAGGTTGTCTTCAATAATTTTCACCACTTTTGAAAGGAAGTGTTTATCTGGAGATTTGACTACATCTTTAAGCTGTTGCTTTTCTCCGACGACTTGTTTCAATAATGCCCTAGAGTTAATGAGATTTAGTGCCATCGCATTCAATAATTTCATATTGAATGGCTTTTCCAAATACCCGTCTGCTCCAATTTCAATTCCTTCAACCTTGTCGTCAACCTCACCCAAAGCAGATACAATAATCACAGGAATGTGACTGGTCTGAAAATTTGATTTTATCACGCGACACATTTCTTTACCATCCATTTTTGGCATCATCACATCTGTAATAATTAAATCTGGATTTTTTGACAATGCAATCAAAAGCCCTTCTTTACCATTTTCTGCTGTAATGACTTTATATTTTGATGCTAACTCGTCCTTGATGGAATTGCGCAAATCTGCATTATCCTCGACAAGTAAGATTAGCTTTTTCTCATTGTTATTGTCAAAAACTGAAGTATCAAAATCATCATTTATGCCCATAGCAAAATCATCTGTGGCGAAATGCTCACTCCCTATTCTAAGAATAACAGAAAATTTGGATCCAATGTTTTCCTTACTAACCAACTTGATTTCACCTCCATGTAGCTCAATGATTTTTTTCGAGATCATTAAACCAATTCCTGAACCCGAAATTCCTTTATTATTAACATTCGTTCCCCGTGTAAATCTTGAAAAAATCAACTGTTGTTCTTTAGCAGGAATGCCATAACCATAATCTATAAAATCAATCGTTATTTTATCATTTCCGCTCGTTGCATTGATTTGAATTTTCCCTCCGTCTGGGCTATACTTTATTGCATTTGAAATCAAATTATAAAAAATACGAGTGATCATTTTTTCATCAACCCATACACTTATGTTAGCTATCGATACAGCAATATCTATTGATTTCTCGTTCAAAAGCGGCTGTACCTCTTGTACAATTCTGTCGATAACTGTTTTCAATTTAATCTGTCGGACTTCCAATTTTAGCATATTGCGTTCTGCTTTTTGAAAGTCTAATAGTTGAGTAACATACTCGTTTAAATTCTGTGTATTTTTCTGAATTAGATCGATGTTTTTTTCAAAGTTCTTCTTGCTTGTTGAAAGCTGTGAAGCCAATAATTGAATAAGCGAAACAGGTGTTCGAATGTCATGAGCAACTTCTGTGAAAAATTTTATTTTATTTTCATTAAATTTTTGCTTCTCCTTCGTTATTCTGGCGTTGATAAATAAAATTGAAATTAAAAAACCGATAGTTATATATCCCAAAATTGCCCAGTTACTTAGCCAAAAGGGTTTGCCTATTACAAAGCGTATGTCTAACGATTTTGTGGTAATATTCCCTGCTTCATTTATGGCTTTTCCTTGTAGTATATATTTCCCTGGCTCTAGTTTTGGATAGCTAATGTTTTTCGGATTTTTCGAACTCTTAGGCACTTTATCATATCCTTGCAATTGCCACTGATAGGTATGTACTTTTGATCCGTGATATGTGGGGACCTCAAAGTCAAAGCTTATCGAATTTTGATTGTATTCTAGATTAATTTCTTGTAAAAAATTAATATTATTTTCTTCAATGACTTCACCTGCCTCAAGACCATTGACTCGAAAATTCGTGATGTAAATGTTCGAAATATCTAATTCTTCAGGAAATTCTTCTTGATTAAAAATTACAGCTCCCAAGGGACCACCAAATGCAAGACTCCCATCATCAGATTTTGCCGTAGCACCAAATCCAAATGTTGATATTAATAGGCCTTCATCAACATCATATTTTCTAAACTCGTCTGTAATCGTATTGTATTTCCACAGCCCGTTATAGGTACTCAGCCACAAGTGTTCATTGTTGTCTTTTTGAATTGAATAAATCGTTCCAAGGGAGTAATCAATTGATTTTTGAATTGTACTCAGCTGTTGGCTAACCAAATCAAACGTTAACAAACCCCGCTTGTTTCCAATCCATATACAGCGGTTTATTTCGTCATAAAACAACGCGTGTATTTGATTGAGCTCTCTTAATTGATTTCCGTCAATTCGTTTAATGGTTTGTGTCTCTTTATTAATTTCATAGAAGCCGTTTGGCGACCCCACATAAATTGTGTTTTTTTCCCCTTTAATAATAGTCCTTGCATTTCCAGTTACATAGTTTTTGACTAAAACACCCTTTTCAAAGTGCTTTACTGGACCGTCAAATCCGCCAATCCACAATTCATCACCATCTACGTAAGTTGTGAAAACCATCCTTGATTTCTTTTGGTTTTCCTGTAATCGGAGTCGTTCAACTTTTCCAGTTGCAGGATCAAAAAGAACCATTCCTTCTCCATACACACTCAGCAACAAACGTGAGCCATAGGGGTTAATCGTTAAAACGGCGCGCTTGGATAGCAATGGGTGGGAATTATAGTTTATCCATTTCCCGCTTGGAAGAAGCACACTGACTCCATTTTCAGTTCCAAACCAAGTCCGCTTTCCTTTACAAAAATAAATTGAACGAATGTTATTATTCGAAATGCTATTTTGAGCATATGGCACATAATTGATATGCGTAAATGGATTGCCGTTCGGATAAATTAAATCAATGCCCAACTCGCGTAAACCAAGCCAATACACATTGGTTTCATCAACAAAAATTTCGTATATACTGTTTTGGCGTAACGATTCTAGTTTGTCAGGGTCATGTATTACATTATTTACAACCTCAAAGTCCTGGCTAACAACAAATAAACCAGTACCCTCAACAGCTATTAAAGCTTGGTTGAATTTATCAAAAGTGATAGATCGAATCGTCTGAACATTGGTTTTTGTTTCTGGCAGATTTAGCTTTTTAGCCTTATCATTTGAGATTACGAATACGCCTTTTTGATATGTACCAGCCCAAATTTGATTATTAAAGTCAAGCGCAAAATCTAAAATCTCAATGCCTTTTAATAGTGTTTTATGATATGTAAGTTCAGTATGTTCTTCATCTAAGTTATATACATTGATTCCTTTGGTAGAAGCAACATAGACTTTTGTTTCTTTGACTAAAATTTTTCTGTTGAATAAGCTTTGCACATGCAGAACCTTACTTATTTTCTTTGTCTTAAGATTAAAAAGCAACATTCCCTCCTGCAGTCCAATCAACAGTGTTTCATCATCGATCGCAGTAAAGCACAAAACAGGAGATTTCACAATTCGCTCGAGAAGGCTTAACTGATCGCGTTTGTAATCGTACTCTAAAATATTACCATTTGAGGCAAGAGCAAAAAAGCCATAAGCAGTTGAAAGCAAATCAACAATTCCCTTATTGGATGAGGAGGTATCATACGCCTTAAATTCAGTCCCAGAATACCTGCTAAGCCCTTGTGAAGTTCCAATCCATACATACCCTAAGCTGTCTTTTGAAAGCACACGAACAGCGCCACTTTCGACGCCTTCGTATGCACCGAGATGTATAATTTGCTGAGAAAGTAAAAGGCTTGGAATAAATACAAGAAAATTAAACCAAAACCTGAAAAACCACTGTGTCATTTTTATTCTTCCTTTTTTAATTTACAATTTTTAATGGCATTTTATGCATTTCGAATAAAAAACTTTGTCAATCTACATGATCTTTTGATTTATTTGCGCGAATAACTTGACGTAGCCACCAGTCTCTATCAGGGTTGTATTTATATTTCTTTTTTAATTCTTCAGCTATGTTTCTAAGCCTGTTTTCAGTGTCTTTGTGTTTTGGGGAATTGATAAGATTCACCATTTCACCTGGATCCTTTTTAAGGTCGTATAATTCGTCTATATCATTTTTGATAAAATTGTCAATGAGTTTATATTCATCAGTCCGTACCGCAATTTGATTTGGACCTGCATAAGGCCAATATGTATCAAGATAGTACTCAAATAAAACAGCCTCTCGCCAGTCTTTTTCTTTTTTACCTTCTAATAGCCTAAGCATGGATTCCCCTTGCATATATGCTGGAATTTGAAGGTTTGCAAAGTCTAAAATTGTTGGCGCAAGGTCAATATTAAGACACTGCTCGCTGATTTTAGTCCCTGCCTTAATGCGCTCTGGATATCTTATAATCATTGGAACACGCATGGAACTTTCATAAGCTAATCGCTTATCTAAAAAAGTGTGCTCACCCATAAAATAGCCGTTATCACTGCTGTAAATAATCACCGTGTTTTCCAATTCGCCCATTTTTTCTAAGGTCTCTAGCACTTTCCCGAGCGACTCATCAATGGCAAGTAGACATCGTAACAATTGCATGTTGCGATCGTAGTTAATGGGCCAGTCTTTTTCGGGTAAAGCATCAGGGATAGGAAGGTGTTTTTTCCACTCAAAACCAAATGTTTTCTTCCGTTGCCACAACGGTTTTCCTTTAAAGGTTTCTTTATGTGTGTCGTAAGGAGGCGTTGGGAGTTCAAAATCCGTATAAAAATTTTCGTGCCTTGGTGCTGGTAAATGCGGTTGATGTACAGCCTTGTGCCAAAGATTTAAACTAAAGGGTTTGTCAAGATCACGATCTTCTTCTAACCATGCAATGGCTTTATCCGTAAGAATATCTGTCATATACCCTTCCATTCGATATTCCTCCCCATTATCGTTCACCGTTGGGTTAAAATATTTCCCCTGTCCAATAAAGCTAAACCAGTAATCAAACCCAGGGCGAATGTGCTTTTTACCCTTAAAATGTGCCATATGTATTTTCCCAACATGAGCAGTCTGATATCCTGCCTCTTGCAAATGAGAATTATAAGGGGCGAACTTGTCCCAATTGGGGTCTACAGAACGGTTATTTTGATTAACGCCGTGAATATGTGGATAGGTTCCCGTCAAAAAACTTGCGCGTGAAGGAGAACATATTGATTGAGTTACAAAAAAATTCTCCATAACTGCACCCTCTTCAGAAAGCCGATCCATATTGGGTGTTTTGAGAAATGGATAACGATTGCTGAAACCTACTGCATCAAATGGTTGGTCATCAACTAAGACAAATAAAAAGTTTGGTCTTTTCTGTACTTCTGTTTTAGTTTCTGTTTGGGCATTAACCGTTAAGCCAGCTAAAAAAAAAGCAGACAACAATAACTTAACTAAATCCTTCAAATTCGCTTGTTTAAAAAACAAAATAGCTGATATTTAAAGTAAAACATGTTTTTTAAATGGTCATTTTATTCAAGATAGTGTTCATTAAATAGTATGGAAGTAGATTTTTTAAAAGGGGGCCCGAGATGTCATTGATTTTTCTGTTCATGAAAGCTATAAAACACTATACGATAAGAAGCGAAACACCTTTAACCAACTGATACATACCGATTATTTTAAGTCAAACATCCTTACAATCGATAAAAGCATAAAAAAGGACTACTCAGATATAGACTTTTTTGTGATCTATATATGTACAGAAGGTGCTCTAGAACTTACAACAAGCCAGGGTGCTTACTCAATGAAAAAAGGAGAGACTTTGTTGTTACCAGCCTGTGTGAATCATGTTGTGTTGGAACCAGAACAACAGAGCGAGCTTTTCAAAGCGGAGCTTTTTCAATGGTTAACTCAAGTATAGAACTGCCAAGTGTTGGATTTTCACTTTTGAACTGTATTTTTTTTAAAACTGCCCAGGAAGCAGTTTTAAGCACAATTTTTTTTGTTGTTTTAATTGGCTTATATTATAGCCAATACATCATTTATCCGATTCCTGACAATGAAAAATATTCAACTTTTGGTTTTTATCTTTTTAGTAGGCACCCTGTCGTTAATGGCACAAGAACCCAATAACTTATATCCATTAGAAGCTAAAATCAAATATCACACAGATTGGACGAAAAACCATTATATAGTGCGTTTAAATGAATTTAGTTCTGATCCAGCCAAAGAAGGCGATATCATTTTCATCGGAGACAGTATTACAGAGGGGGGTAAAGCATGGTCTTCCAAGTTTAATAGAAATGACATAAAAAACAGGGGAATCAGTGGCGATGTAACTGATGGCGTTATTACTAGGCTTGGTGAAATATTTTATTTCAAACCAAAAGCCGTTTTTATCATGATAGGTGTTAATGACCTTTTCAATCTGCATTATCAGAAAGAAATCCCTTCGCCTGAATATGTCGGAAATAATGTGTTGACTATCATTGAGCAGATAAACGAAAAATCACCAAAAACGGAGGTCTATCTCCAAACGCTGTTACCCACACATGAAGACTTTATGAATGAAAATATTTTAAAAGTGAATACCATGCTAAGACAGCAGAAAGGTGCGCGCAATTATATACTGATTGACCTAAACGCATCTTTTAAAAATGAAAATGGTTTTTTAAAGAAAGAATTCACCTATGATGGTGTTCATCTCAACGAAAAAGGCTACAACCATTGGGTTGA
This sequence comes from Flavobacteriales bacterium, assembly GCA_003331305.1. Classification (GTDB taxonomy): domain Bacteria; phylum Bacteroidota; class Bacteroidia; order Flavobacteriales; family Flavobacteriaceae; genus UBA7446. The sequence goes on from QOQB01000006.1 coordinate 110,962, forward strand.
AATACTTAAGCCAATTATCTCATCTATTTAGTGCGCCAATACAGTTTAGACTTCAAAGACTACTCGAGGGGTTAAAACGATACTGTTTGTCAAATTAAAAAAATATCATAATAAATTTTACAAAGTTATCAACACTACAACGTTTTCGTAATCAATTTCAAAATTTAATATTAAAATTTAATTAAATTAGCAAATGAAGAAGTGTGTTTTTAACAATAAATTAAATTCTGACTATGAAATATAAATTATTAGTTTTTTTCATTTTATATGTTGGATTCAATGCTTTTAGTCAGGACTTAAGAGGTACTGTTCTAATCGGTAGTGATCCTTTACCAGGCGTAAACGTCATTAATTTAACCAATGGTAAAGGAACACTCACCAATTTTGATGGTAATTTTATTCTCACTAATGTTTCTCAAGGAGATGAAATTGAATTCAGTTACATTGGGTTTGAAAGCCAAAAGATTACATATGATGGACAAACCAACATTTCCGTTGTATTAAACGAATCAAGTGAACAACTCGATGAAGTTTATGTTACAGGATATGGTTCTCAAATTCGAAAAAATTTATCAAGTGTTATTTCTAAGGTAGATGGGGATCTTTTAGCAAACACCCCAGTACCCTCTTTTGAAGGCGCGCTGCAAGGTAGAGTTGCCGGAGTTCAAATAACTAGTGGAAGCGGTATGTCTGGATCTTCGGTAAAAGTTAGAATTAGGGGGACTGGATCCGTTCTTGCAAATGCAGATCCTCTGTATGTTATTGACGGAGTCGTCGTTCCTTCTGGAGGATATGACCAAAATTCATATGACCCACAAGGAGATAATTACCCCGCTGGAGCTATTGCTTTCCAAGATGTCGACACGAATGTTTTATCTACTATAAACCCAAATGATATTGAGTCAATTGAAGTTCTTAAGGATGCATCAGCAACTGCTATTTATGGTTCAAGAGGAGCAAATGGAGTTATTCTTATTACCACCAAAAAAGGAAGTTACAACGGCAAAACTGTTGTAGAGGCAAACTTTGACTACGGTATTTCTGAGGCGACAAGAAAATTAGATTTGGTCAATGCTGAAGAATATTTAATGCTAGCTCAAGAAGCCTGGTACAACTCTGGAAATAATCCAATTGATTTTTGGAGTAATAGTGGCATTTTACAAGACGGTCTTACAAAAGAAGAAGCTTTAACAAACAATACTAATTGGCAGGATCAAGGATTAAGAACGGGATTCTCAAATAAAATGAATTTGAGTATTTCAGGTGGTGCTGATTCTACACGCTTTTTTGCTAGTTTCAATGCTCTCGAGGAAGAATCAATTTTTGTTGGTAACGAGTATATGAGTCTTGCTACAAGACTAAATTTGGATCATAAAATAAATGACAAGTTAAAGTTATCTATTAACTCGTCATTCACATCTGTTGATAATTCTCCAGTTCCGTCTCAAAACGGAATCGGAAGAGCCATGGACATGATTCCTCTTTGGCCGGTGTATAAAGCAGATGGCTCATATTTTTATCCAGAGCGTAATCCAACAGCAAATTTAGAGCTTTGGGAGCAACAAAGGCTAAACAAATCCTTTATTGGAAACTGGTCATTAGAGTACGAATTTATAGACAACTTTAAATTTATTACGGACTTTGGCTACAATTTCGTTTCTACTGAAAACAAACAATATAGAGACGGGCTGTTAGATCCTACAGGTGAAACTTTTGCCATGCAGCGAAAAGTTAATAAATCCGCATCGACGTTTAAGAATTTAATCAATTACACCAATATTTTTGGAGATCA
>QOQB01000007.1 GCA_003331305.1 Flavobacteriales bacterium
AGTTACACCTTAAATACAGTTGGCAAAGGAATAACCGAAAAGAATTTGATATAAGAAGGGGCGAACTTAAAGACACGCCTTCTTTGGACATGGAATTAAATACACACAATCTATTATCGAATTACGAATGGAACACAGGACTAGGAAACTTTGACTCAGGTGTTTTATTCCAATTACAAGACAATTACTCAAGCCCTGATACAGAAATTAGAAGGTTAATTCCAGACTATTTAAAAACTAAGTTGGGTGGCTATTTTACAGCTGTTTTTAATAACACCAAAGACTTTATTTTTGAGTTTGGTGCGCGTTATGAATACCACAACAATGTGGTTCAAAAATTTTATAAAGACAGTCGGTGGGATTTAAAAAATTACGAAGCTGCATTTAGAAAATATGTCATTAGAGAGGAAAAAAGTCAAAAGTTAGTCAAGAGAACATTAGAGTTTAATACCTTTTCGTTTAATGCGGGTATACGCCATAGCATATCCCCCACCTACAGTGTAAACTTTAACTATAGCCATACACAACGCGCGCCAAACATAGCTGAAATGTTTAGTGATGGGCTGCATCACTCCTTGGCATCCATCGAATATGGAAATCCTTTTTTAGAAAAAGAAACAACTCATAAGGCTGTTATCGACTTTGATAAGAGAACAGGTGATTTTCAATTTACTCTAACACCATTTGTAAGCATTGGAAACAACAATTACATTATCATTGAACCCACAGGATTTGAAAGTACCATTCGAGGTGCATTTCCTGTTTGGGAATACACGGCAATAAGCGCCCTTTTCGTAGGAGCTGACCTTGATTTTTCTTACGCATTTAATGCGAATATGCAGTTTAGAAATTCCACTTCTTGGGTGGAAGCCACAAATACCAAGACAGATTTGCCTCTGGTCAATATCCCCCCACTAACTATCAATAACCAGTTGCAATTTTCACTGCCCAACTGGAAGTCTTTTTTTGTGTTGCTAAACAGTAAAAACGTTTTCAGGCAAAACAGATATCCCAACAATAACTTTACAGAAAGTGTTATCGAAGATGGCAAAATTGTGTCTAAATTGGTGGATATAAGTACGCCACCAAATGGGTACCACGATCTAGGTCTTGAACTAAACTGGGGGCCTTATCCTCTACGAACAACTAAAGTCAGCGTGTCTTTAATTTTAGACAATGTACTAGATGCTTCGTATAGAAATTACCTCAACCGATTGCGGTTTTACTCCGATGAAATTGGAAGAAATATAAGTTTACAAGTTAAACTATATCACTAATTAAAGCTACGAGAGCTTCCCTTGAATCAGCTTTAAAAACTCATTACGGGTTTCCATGGCCTCAAAAGCACCTCTAAAGCCAGAAGTTGTCGTTAGCGAGTTTTGCTTTTGTACCCCACGCATCATCATACACATGTGCGAGGCTTCAATAACAATAGCAACTCCTTTAGGCTTTAGCGTTTCGTCTATACAGTTCAAAATTTGCTCGGTAAGGCGTTCTTGTACTTGGAGACGTCGTGCAAATACATCTACCACACGTGGGATTTTACTCAGCCCAACAATATGCCCATCAGGTATGTAGGCAATATGGGCTTTCCCAAAAAATGGAAGCATATGATGCTCACACAAGGAGTAGAGTTCAATGTCTTTCACCACCACCATTTCGTTGTAGGATTCGGCAAATTTTGCGCCTTCCAAAATAGCTGCTGGATCCATGTCATAGCCATGGGTTAAAAACTGCATAGCCTTAGCGGCGCGTTTGGGTGTTTCAATCAGTCCTTCGCGGAATGGATTTTCGCCCAAATCGGTAAGCACTTCCAAGTAATGTCTTTGAATCGATGTAGTCATGTCAGCATCGTAGATATTTTTAGCTTCGAATGTCATAGCGTTTTAATTTTTGATGAATAATTTTTTACTAATCTTTTGACTTTAGGTGAAATAACAGCAGCGCAATACGGCTGATTCTTATTTAAATTATAATAATCTTTATGCTCTATTTCAGCAGCATAAAAAACCTCAAAAGCGGCTACTTCCGTAACAATTGGGTTGGCAAATGTGTTTTGCTGATCGAGGTCACTAATATAAGCTTCGATAACATCTTTCTGTTCCTCCGAATGATAATAAATACCGGAGCGGTATTGCGTACCAACATCGTTACCTTGGCGGTTTAAGGTGGTAGGATCGTGTGTGTCGAAGAAAATTTCCAATAAGGTTTGAAATGAAATTTGTGATGGGTCGAATGTGATTTGTACACACTCTGCATGCCCTGTTCTCCCTGTGCAAACTTCTCTATATGCAGGATTTTTAATATGGCCGCCTGTATAACCAGCAACAACTTCTGACACACCAGTAAGACGCATAAATAAAGTTTCGGTACACCAAAAACAGCCTCCGGCAAAAGTAGCTAGCTCGATAATGTTAAATTATTATCAAGTAAAATTATACAATATGTGTTTATTTTCCTATCCATAAAACAACAAAACTTTATCGTGTAATTAAAAATCAAATTTGATTACTTTGCATAAGATGATTCAAGCCAAACATATTTCAAAGACTTATGGCACGACAAACGTGTTGAAAGACGTGTCGTTTTCGTTAGCACCTACTGAAATTGTTTCCATTATTGGGCCGTCTGGAGCAGGAAAGACCACCCTACTCCACATTTTAGGCACGTTGGAACACGCTGATGTACAATCACAAACGGAACTTATCATTAATGGTAAAGCTGTCAACAGGCTTTCAGACAAAGCCTTGTCGGCGTTTAGAAACGAGTCCTTAGGCTTTGTGTTTCAGTTTCATCAGCTACTACCTGAGTTTACCGCTATGGAAAACATTTGCATGCCTGCCTTTATAAGAGGGACTTCAAAGCGTGAGGCTGAAAAAAAAGCTATGGAATTGCTTGATTTCTTTGAACTTACCAACAGGGCAAAACATAAACCTTCTGAACTATCCGGTGGTGAGCAACAGCGTATATCTGTTGCGCGTGCACTAATCAACAAGCCAAGTTTGCTATTAGCCGATGAACCAAGTGGAAACTTAGATTCGGTTTCTGCCGACAAGCTTCATGATATGTTTTTTAGACTTCGCGATACGTTTTCAATAAGTATGATTTTGGTTACCCACAACAAATCGTTGGCTACCAGAGCAGACCGAATGCTAAACCTTGTGGATGGACAATGGAATTAAAACAAGAAAAGCTAAAAGCCTTTTTGGACGAAAAGGTGCAGCAGTATAACCATCCTTCGTTTATTGAGAAAGACCCCATCTCTGTTCCACATGGGTTTACAGTAAAACAAGATATTGAAATTGCAGGTTTTTTTGCCGCTACCATAGCTTGGGGAAATCGTAAAAATATTATGATAAACGCAACTAAACTCATGGAATGTATGGATTATGCGCCCTATGACTTTATTATCAATCATACCAAAGCAGATTTAGATGTATTCAACGGCTTTGTGCATAGAACTTTTCAAGAAACAGACGTCAAGTATTTTGCCCAGCGATTGCAACAGATTTACAAGGAGTTCGAAAGTCTTGAGAAGGTGTTTATACCAAATGAAAATGCCGTGCACATGCATGATGTATTGGTTGATTTTCATAAACTATTTTTTGCCATTCCGCATCCAAAAAGAACCGTCAAACACGTGGCAAATCCTGCAAAAAAATCAGCGGCTAAACGCATGCATATGTTTTTACGTTGGATGGTACGCAACGATACCGCCGGGGTTGATTTGGGTATATGGGAAAATATATCTCCCCGATTTTTATCTTGTCCGTTAGATGTGCATTCTGGAAATGTAGCACGTGCTCTAGGGCTGCTTAAACGCAAACAAAACGACTTAGCTGCCGTGCAAGAATTAGACGTAATACTTAGAATCTTAGACCCAAATGACCCTGTAAAATATGATTTTGCCCTCTTTGGTCTGGGTGTTTTTGAAGGATTTTAATTCGTGTTCAGGGATTTTCTATCTTTGTAACATTATTTACTTAGCGGTTTAGCGAATGAATATATTACTTAAAGCTGCAAAAATTCTAGATGCCAGCAGTACGCATCACAATACGCAACAAGATATTTATATTCAAAATGGGACAATAAAAGCTGTTGGTAAAAATCTTTCTTATCCCAACGCCACCGAAATTTCTTACGATAATTTACATGTTTCACAAGGTTGGTTTGACAGCAGCGTTTCTTTTGGTGAACCTGGTTTTGAAGAGCGCGAAACCATAGCAAACGGGCTTGATGTAGCTGCCAGAAGTGGATTTTCGCATATTGCATACAACACCAACACACAGCCAAAACCAGATAGTAGAGCAGACATTGCGTTTTTGTTGGAACAAGCAAGTGGTAGTTCGGTAAAACTTTATCCAAAAGCATGCGTGACTACCTCGCAAACAGACGAAAAACTAGCACCTCTGCGTGAATTACATGCTGCAGGCACAGTTAGCTTTAGCAATCATAAAGCACCCATAAAAAACGCCAATACGCTGAAATTAGCCCTTCAATACGCGAATGATTTTGATGGTATTGTGGAGTCCTTTGCATATAATAACGAAATGGCCAACGGGGGTGTCATGCACGAAGGAGCTGTAAGCACCGCACTGGGGTTGAAAGGGATTCCAAGTGTGGCAGAAAGCATGCAGCTACAACGTGACCTTGATATATTAGAATACGCAAATGGAAAATTACATATCCCAACGCTTTCAACTGAAGCTTCAGTAGCTCTAATTAAGACTGCCAAAAAAATCAAGCAAGACGTGAGCTGTAGTGTTGCCATTCACAATTTGTTTTTCACAGATGAAGCCTTACAAGGTTTTAACGCCAATGCAAAATTATTGCCGCCCTTAAGAAAAAAATCCGATCAAAAAGCACTGAAAAAAGCACTTTTAGATGGTGTGATTGACATGGTAACCAGCGACCACCAACCGCTAAACAGCGAACTCAAAACCGTAGAGCTTGATCAAGCACATTTTGGTTCAATAGGCTTGGAACATAGTTTTGGATGTTTGTTATCCATGTTTTCGATTGAACAAACCATAGAAATACTGACCCGAGGCAAAAATCGATTTGGAATTGCTGAGCACACCATTGAAGTGGGTGCAACCGCCGACATCACACTATTTACACCAAGTGGCTCGTTTGAAATAACAAAGGCGTCTATTTCTTCTGGGTCAAAAAACAGCCTTTTTATTGGGCACGCCTTGCCTGGTAAGGTATATGGAGTTATTGCACAGGGAAAGTCTCAAGTCTACAACGCCTAATATGTCCTTTGTTTACTTAGAACGTAAGGCGTCTCAACCCAACGCTCCCCTACTACTTCTGCTGCATGGATACGGAAGCAATGACGCAGATTTATTTTCATTTGCTGCGTATATTCCCAACAGCTTTCATGTTGTCTCACTACAAGCACCATTAAGAATAAGTGGAGATAGTTATGCTTGGTTTCCTATTCATTTCTCAGAAAGCATGGAGCGTTGGACATCGCCAGATGAAGTTAAAAAAGCGACTAATTATATTAGTGAATTTCTGGGCTATTATACAGCGAAACACCCTATTGATAGCGAAAAGATATATTTAATGGGCTTTAGCCAAGGGGCTATGCTGAGTTATTCCATTGGGCTTACCATGGAAAAGGTAAAAGGTATTGCGGCACTTAGTGGTTACATAGACCCGCGTATGGTGGAAATAACCAATTCCTCTATCCCATCCATTTATGTGTCGCATGGCACAGCAGACACGGTCGTGCCTTACGCATGGGCAGAACAATCTATTGAACTGCTTAAAACAAATGGATTTCAGCCCGAGTTTTATGCTTACCCACAAGGGCATGGTGTAAGTCAAGACAATTTGAACTCCTTTATTCAATGGTTGCAGGCACAACTCTAAGCTCTTGTAGAAGCTGAATTGAATCCTTTAACTTGGTTATTTTTTCTGATTGTTTGTCAATTTTGACTTGCGCATAGTTTAAGCGTTTTCCATAATCTGAAATCAAATATAAATTGATTAAAACAGAAAATATCAAAACATAAAAAAGTATTTTTTGTTTCATATTAGAGCGTGATTGTTAAATTGTCATACGCCAAATGAATTCCCTTGGGTAAAGCGGGTTCAACTTCGTCGTGAAAACCAAGTTTGTGGCTGATATGTGTAAAAAAAGTTTGTTTGGCACCTACACGCTGTGCAAATGCGATTGCGGCATCGAGATGTAAATGCGATGGGTGTGGCTCAATACGCAACGCGTTAACTACAAGTACATCTAAGTCCCTAAGTTTAGCTTCTGCCTCAGGTTCAATGGAAAACATGTCGGTGATGTAAGCAAAAGTTGCAAAGCGATAACCAATAACATCTAAGCCATAATGCGAAACTTTTATGGGAATAATCTTTTTTTCAGCGCATAAAAATGGCTTATTAGGATCAATCTCAGTAGGTTTCACAGACGGTGCGCCTGGATATTTATTTTTATCACTAAAAATATAGCCAAACCGCATGGTAAGGTTCTCCATAACTCGCGCTAAGCCATACACTGGCAAGGCTCCTTGTTTAAACACAAAAGGTCTAATATCGTCTAAACCAGCCGTGTGATCTGCATGCTCGTGCGTAAAAAGCAAGGCATCCATTTTAGGGCAGCCGCTTGCGAGCATTTGTTGTCTAAAGTCTGGTCCGCAATCAATTATAAAGTCTGCATTGTCCCATTTTACCCAAACCGAGGTGCGCAAACGTTTATCTTTAGGGTTATCGCTTAAACAAACAGGGTGCTTGCTTCCAATAATGGGAATTCCTTGTGAAGTCCCTGTTCCTAAAAAATAAATTTTAATGCTCACACAACAAAATTACATGAATGATACATAATGATGAGAATAAGTTTTATAATTTTGAGGAAAACTTATACCTATGCCCATTAATTTAGCTGGTGATCAACCTTTTGAGAATACACCTTCATTAGAAGCAAAAGCCCTGCGAATAAACCTGAATAACAACATCTATGGCACTTTTGCAGAAATTGGTGCAGGTCAAGAAGTCGCACGACATTTTTTTAGATGTGGTGGTGCTTCAGGAACCATTGCCAAAAGCATGAGTGCTTACGACAAAGATTTTAGTGACGCCATTTATGGTAGTGAGAAAGACGGAAGGTATGTCACAGAGTCAAGACTAAACAAAATGTTAAAGCTTGAAATGGGTTTGTTAGAAAAGCGTATCGACCGCAGTAAAAACAAAGAAAAGCTGTTTTTTACCTATGCCAATACAGTAACGACTATAGACTTTGCAAAAAAATTTAAAGGTCATGGCTGGATGGGGATTAAGTTTCAAACCAAGCCAGATGAGCCGTATTCTATGATTACTACCCATATTCGTTTTAAAGAAAACGATGCCAAAGCCCAACAAATGTCTTTAGGCGTAATGGGAGTTAATTTGCTTTACGGTGCTTTTTATCAAAACGACCGCCCAAAAAAAATGTTGCAATACTTATTTGATCACATTGATCGGGATGCCATTGAAATTGACACCATAAACTTCTCTGGGCCTTTATTTAAAAATATTGATAATCGTTTGTTGAGTTTAGAGCTTGTTCGTCTGGGGATGACCGATGCGGTAATGTTTGGCCCAGATGGTAATAATTTATTGCCCGCTAGAGAATTGTACAAGAAAAACATCATTGCCCTCAGAGGTAGTTTTAAACCTGTTACCAAAGTAAATATCGAGATGTATCGAAAGTCTTTAGAAATTTTTGAAAAAGAACCTGATTCAGACCCAGAAAAGACAATAGTGATTTTCGAAATTACACTTTCTAACCTAATGTCGACCGGAGAAATTGATGAAGAAGACTTTATGCATAGAGCTAGATTGCTATGTTCTCTCGGACAAACGGTTATGATTTCCAATTTCAAAGAATATTACCGCCTTGTTGAATATTTTTCAGAGTACACAGAGAAAAAGATTCGACTCACAATGGGTGTAAATAACTTGGTTGAAATTTTTAACGAAAAATATTACCGTCACCTAAGTGGTGGTATTTTGGAAGCCTTTGGGAAACTATTCTTTAAAAACCTTAAGGTATATCTATACCCCATTCGGAATTCAAAAAATGGGGATATCATTGATAGTAATTCGCTACGCGTACATCCCAGACTTAAAGAGCTATACAACTTCTATAAGTATAACGGAAAAGTAGTAGATATTATGGACTACAACATCGAAGACATGAAGATATATTCTAAAGATGTGTTAGACCAGATAAAAGCGGGCGAAAGTGGTTGGGAAAACAAACTTCCGCCTGGTGTATCAAAGCTTATTAAAAGCAAAAAGTTATTTGGCTATAAACCTTCTTAAAAAGAGGTTATCCTTCCAGTATTTGTGCCGCGTGGTCTTTTGTTTTGACCTTATTAATAACGCGCACAATGGTTCCGGACTCGTCAATAACGAAAGTCGTACGAATAATTCCTTCATATTCTCTGCCTTGAAATTTCTTTGGTCCCCAAACTCCAAATGCCTTAATGGCAACGTGGTCTTCGTCTGCCAATAAGGGATAAGGAAAACCGAACTTTGTTGCAAAGCTAGCCTGTTTTTTAACTGGGTCTGCACTAACTCCCAAGAGCTCGTACCCTTTAGCTTGAAGCGCAGCATAATTATCACTTAAATTACACGCCTCAGCCGTACAACCAGGTGTATTTGCACGTGGATAAAAAAACACAATCAGCTTCTTTCCAGTGTAGTCTGTATGGTTAACGGGTTCTCCCAAATGATTTAGGCCTGAAAACACAGGCATTTGATTTCCTTCTTGTAGCATTTTTTGTAGTTTTAGATGGTAAAAATACAAAAATGAACAAAGCCGAAAAGGTTGCCTTTGTAATACAAAAACTTGAGGAGCTTTACCCTACAATTCCTATTCCGTTAGACCACAAAGATCCTTATACCTTACTGATAGCCGTTTTGTTGTCGGCACAAAGCACCGATGTTCGTGTCAATAAAATTACGCCATTACTATTTGCCAAAGCTGACAATCCAACAGATATGGTAAAATTAAGCGTAGAAGAAATTAGAGCAATCATAAAGCCCGTTGGGCTCTCCCCCATGAAATCAAAGGGCATACACGGGTTATCAGAAATTTTACTTGAAAAACACAACGGAGAAGTTCCAAAAAGTTTTGAGGCGCTAGAAGCGCTACCTGCCGTTGGCCATAAGACAGCGAGTGTTGTTATGGCACAGGCTTTTGGTGTTCCGGCTTTTCCAGTAGACACTCATATTCATAGACTCATGTATCGGTGGGGGTTTTCAAACGGGAAGAGTGTAACACAAACAGAGCGTGACGCAAAACGATTATTTCCAAAAGAAAAATGGAACGATTTGCACTTGCAAATTATTTGGTACGGCAGAGAATATTGTCCTGCCCGTGGCTGGGACACAAAGAAAGACATCATTACTCAAACCGTGGGCAGGATGAGTGTTTTAAAAAAACACAATTTCAATTTACAATAAAATCCAGAGGAGTTTTGTCAACTTTTATCGAGTTATAAGCTGCTGCAAACTGCGTAATGAAAAGCAGGGTATCTTTATTTGGTGACGGGGTATTTTTATAAGGTAGCGTGTAAAGTTTATCCATTAAATAGTTTAACTTGATAACGCTTTGGATGGTGTTATTATTGTGTCATGGTCAAATTTCGCTCGTCAATCAGTTTTCTCAAATTGATAAGCCCATAGCGCATTCTTCCTAAAGAAGTATTAATGCTAACATTCGTGCGTTCTGCAATTTCTTTAAAACTCATGTCTTGATACAAACGCATATGCAATACCTCAAGTTGATTTTTTGGAAGCTCGTTGATTAAGATGTTTAAATCTTCTTTGATTTGCGTATTGATAAGCAAGTCTTCAATGTTTTGTGTTGGCTCAGAAACACGATAAAAAACATCTTTATCGCTATCATGTGATTCATACATTGGCATACGTTGTTTGCGTCTGAAATGATCTACAATCAAGTTATGAGCAATACGCATCACCCAAGACAAAAATCGCCCTTCATCGTTATATGTACCTTTTTTTAGTGTTTTAATGACTTTGATAAAGGTGTCTTGAAAAACATCATCTGCCAATTCTCTATCCTTTATTTTGGAATAGATAAAGCTATAAATACGTTGTTTGTATCTGTTGAGAAGCGTTTCAAACGCTTCATTGTTACCGCTTAAATACTGCTGTATTAGTATGTTGTCAGGGAGGATAGACATATATTACTCTTTATAGATTAAATAAAATTTTGAGTAAAAGTGTCTAAATAGGCATTTGTTTGAACAACAAATATAAAAACATAATCAATATGTAACAAATAAAGCTGTTTATTGGGTTAATATACATTTGAATCAATATCTTTAATGCTTCGATTTGCTTGTGTTGAAAAAAGAAAAATATATTGAGATAAAGGGAGCTCAGATGCACAATCTTAAAAATGTGGATGTGCTAATTCCTCGCAATAAGCTCGTGGTCGTTACGGGCCTTTCAGGGTCGGGAAAATCAAGCCTTGCCTTCGACACCCTGTATGCAGAAGGCCAGCGTCGCTATGTAGAAAGTTTGTCATCTTATGCCAGGCAGTTTTTAGGTCGGCTTAATAAGCCAAAAGTCGAGCAAATTAATGGCATTGCCCCTGCTATTGCAATTGAGCAAAAAGTAATCAGTAACAACCCGCGTTCTACGGTGGGCACTACAACTGAAATATATGATTATCTTAAATTGTTGTTTGCACGAATTGGTAAAACATATTCTCCCATATCTGGAAAAGAAGTTAAAAAGGATGATACCAAAGATGTTCTAGCGCATTTAAAAAAAATTGAAGAAGGGACAAAACTCTTGGTACTTGCCCCAATAAATATTCCCAAAAACCGAACCTTACAAGGAACGTTAGAGGTATACAAACAACAAGGATATGCACGTCTTTGGCTCAATAACGCCATGGTGCGTATTGCTGATGCTAACCCTAGTAAAAAAGATAAAATTTCGCTTGTTGTAGACCGAATCGTATTAAAGCATGATGAAGACTTTTTTCACCGAGTAGCAGAGTCAATTGAAACTGCATTTCACGAAGGGAATGGTACATTAATCATACGTGCATTATCGGAAAACACCCAGCAAGAGTTTTCCAACAGATTTGCAATTGACGGGATGGAGTTTAAACCTCCAAACGAGCACATGTTTAGCTTTAACAACCCGCTTGGCGCTTGCCCGAATTGCGAAGGGTATGGAGACTTAATTGGCATTGATGAGCAACTCGTTGTTCCGAATACAAGCCTATCCGTATTTGGGGGAGCTGTTGCGCCTTGGAAAGGAGAACGTTTGCAGCGTTATAAAAATGATTTTGTAGACAGCGCCTATTTGTTTGATTTCCCTGTTCATAAGCCCTATTTTGAGTTAAGTAATGCTCAGAAAAAATCGCTTTGGGAAGGCAATAAATATGTAAAGGGAATTCATCATTTCTTTGCGAAGCTAGAAGCAAAAAACTACAAAATTCAAAACCGTGTATTACTGTCCCGATATCGCGGAAGAACCACTTGTAACAGCTGTAACGGTAAACGACTTAACAAAGCTGCCTCCTACGTTCGCGTTGATTCCTACACACTTTCTGATTTGGTTGATATGCCAATTGTGCAACTCACCAAAACCATGCTGGCATTGAAATTATCGGACCACCAAAAACATATTGCAAGACGTCTTCTAGTGGAAATAAATGATAGGCTACATTTTCTTAATCAAGTGGGATTAGGGTATTTGACATTGAATCGAAGAGCAAACACGCTCTCGGGTGGTGAATCACAACGCATAAACCTTGCAACATCGTTGGGAAGTAGTTTGGTCGGGTCGCTATACATTTTGGATGAGCCTAGCATTGGACTGCATCCAAAAGACACCGCTAGGCTTATTGAAGTGCTTATTAAATTGCGTGATTTGGGCAATACAGTCATTGTGGTAGAACACGATGACGACATCATGCGTGCAGCCGATGAAATCATTGACTTAGGACCTGATGCAGGCGTTTTTGGGGGTGAGGTAGTAGCACAAGGCAGCTATGAAAAGCTGCTAAAATCAGAAACATGGACAGGAAAATATCTATCGGGGAAGTCTGAAATTTATTTGCCAAAAAATCGAATAAAACCCACAAAAGAATTGCGTGTTGTTGGCGCAAGAGAGCACAACCTAAAGAACATAACTGTATCATTTCCATTGCACATGCTTACTGTGATTACTGGCGTTTCGGGAAGTGGAAAAAGCACACTTGTAAAAGACATTCTGTTGCCAGCTGTAAGAAAAGAAAAAAATATTTACGGCGATAAAAGCGGTGAATTTACTTCGCTTGAAGGCGATTTAGATAGCTTTCAAGAGATTCAGTATATAAGTCAAAAACCTATTGGACTGTCATCACGTTCGAATCCAGTAACTTACATCAAAGCCTATGATGACATTCGAAAACTCTATGCGCAACAGAGCTTATCCAAACAACGTGGATTTCAATCCAAACACTTTTCATTTAATGTAGATGGGGGAAGATGCCCGAATTGTAAAGGAGAAGGAACAGTAAAAATTGAAATGCAGTTTATGGCAGATGTTGATTTGGTTTGCGAAGAATGCAACGGAAAACGCTTTAAAAAAGAAGTATTAGAAGTTGCCTTTGAAGGGAAATCTATTCATGATGTTCTAACTATGAGCATTGACGAAGCTATTGCTTTTTTTCAATTGCATAAGCAAACCAAAATTGCTGACAAATTACAACCTCTACAAGATGTTGGCATGGGGTATGTTGCGCTTGGTCAATCGTCTTCTACCCTATCTGGAGGAGAAGCACAACGCATCAAGCTAGCAAGTTTTTTACTTAAAGGTGCTCAAAAGAACAAAACACTGTTTCTATTTGACGAACCTACTACCGGACTTCATATGCATGATATCAACAAACTTGTGGGGTCGTTTAGAGCTCTCATTAATCGCGGGCACTCATTAATTGTCATTGAACACAACATTGGTCTAATTGAACAAGCGGATTATATCATTGACTTGGGACCTGGAGGAGGTACAAATGGAGGTAACATTCTGGCAGTCGGAACACCCGAGCAAGTAAATCAAGACAAAAAGTCAAGTCTTTATGACTACTTATTTAAGAAAAAATCTTGAATTTGTTTTGAAGAGTTTGTTGTAATGTTGGAGATAATTTTAAGCTAGCTATCACTAGAACATATACAACTGTGATCAAAGTAGATTTTATGCCAATTTCCCAAATAGGGTGAACATTTAGATGGACAAAAGATACGCCCAAAAACATAAGACCGATTACAATAAACGCTAAAATGGTGTGCTTTCCGTAGGGTTGTGTTCCAAAATAGAAATACACAAAAGCCATGCGTATGAAAGTAAAAAGAACCACAAGAACCAGCGTAGTGATAGCTGCACCATTAATGCCATACTTAGGAATAAACAGGATATTTCCGATTACCACAAAAACCGCCATGAATATGGTGAGAAGTAATGCGGTTTGATATTTTTTTGAATTGATAAGTATGGTGTTGGCGGCCCCCGAGCTCATCGTTATAAGTTTTCCAAAAGAAATCATCAGTACTACCCAAATAGCATTGCTGTAACCCTTGTCTTCCAATAACTCAAAAAGTGACTCAATACTTCCATTTACTAATAGAAAAAACCAGCCAGCCAAGAGCAAAAGGTTTATCGAACTGTCTTTGTAAAGCTTTGAAAGGCGAGCGGTGTTGTTTTCGTTTATTGCTTTTGCCACCATCGGGTTTAAAATCTGAAACAATGCGCGTCCAGGTACCTCAATAAGAGTTGCTGTGTAAATAGCAACAGAATAAAAACCAGTCTGACTGATATCCAAATATTGTGGCAACATAGATTTATCAATATCAATAATCAAGCTCCCAGCAGATGCTGCTAAGACCAAATACAAGCTGTAACGGATGAGTTCAGGCAGATTTTTAGGTTTTTGCCATGAAAATTTTGGTGATTGTATACGAAAAGCAATACGTATCATCAGCACTAAACGTAAGTAATATAACCCCACAAGAAGTCCGAAAAACAGGTTTAAATCAATTGCGTTTGCCGCATAAAGAATCAGTAAAATAAAAATGCTTAACCTTGGGTATATTTCTTTGAGCGTATTGCCCAGAACAGATTTAAAATGCACCCTAGCCCATGAATAAAACACCTCAAAGTAAGCCGTCGCAAATGCTACTGAAAAAATTACCCAGGTATAGGATGCTATAATGGGATTTTCAACAGAAAGTAACCCAGCTACAGCGTCGTGAAAAAAGATAGCAACAAAACCCAAAGGCAATGCAATAAGCAATGGCAGCAGCACCACATAAGAAAGAAATCCTTGTCGCTCGTTTTCAGCATAGCTGCTATGAAACTTAATAATAGTTTGGGCTACACCAAAACCAATAAGTGGCATTAAAAGATTAGAAACTGCCAATAAAAAAACGACTAATCCCTGTTTTTCAGCACCAAAAAAATACGGGTAAAACACAAGTGTATTCACTGCGCCAATTCCGAAACCAAGCATAATGCTGGCTAAGTTTTTTGTGGATTGTGACGTGAGCATATTCATGCGTTTTCCAGTATAAGTTTTAGATATTCCTTTGCAATTTTTTCACGTTGAAATTGTTCAATTTTTTTGCTTTGAAAGGGTTTATCGATTTCAGTAAACCAATTAAGTAACGTAGATTTTATCTTTTTCTTGTCATCAAATGCCGTGTAAACACCCAACTGGTGCGTCGTAAATAACATTTCCATGTCGCTCGGCTGTGGTCCAATTGCCAAAACAGGACGCTTAGCCGCCATATACTCAAATAGCTTTCCGTGGATAATGTTGTGCGTGTTTGGCATATCAATTCCCAACAATAATAGGGCTTTTGCGTTTGGCAAGCGTTTGTCTAATTCCTCTTTTGGTTTGTAGCCTAAAAATTTCACCCACTTCTGAATGCCTAAACGATATACATCTTCCCTTACATTTACGGCTACTTTACCATAAATTTCAAGTGAAAATTGTGTTGCGAAATCTTTACTTTTTTGAGTTAATTCTAATATCGCCATCCAAAGTTCCTCTGGGTTTTGCTGTGATTTTAAGCTTCCAGCATATACCATTGCTTTCTTTGGATTTGACGAATTTGGAAGTATTTTTTCGTAGCCATTAGTCAGTACCGAAGTTGCGGCGTTGTAATCTCTAAATTCCTTTGCCAAAGACGGCGTCGTTACCACTACCCTATCTGCAGCTTGTAAAACACGTTTTTGCAGTAGTTTATGTTTGTCCTTAGTGCTTCTTGACATAGGTAAACTATCGTTTTGGAAAAAACCCACCCAAGGATCACGTAAATCAGCAATCCACTTTATGTTGTCTCTTGCTTTTACTTTTAGTCCAATCAAATGCAGCGAGTGTGGTGGTCCAGACGTAATAAGTAAATCAAAAGGGGTTTTTGCATGTTGATTTAGTAATGACTTCGCTGCCGCTTTTGCCCAAAATACACGGGCATCTGGAATTAAAAAATTTGCCCGCACAAAGCGCATCAAATTACTTTTGAGACCATCACTTTGACCCATGTTTTCTCCGATGGCATCTTTACTTTTTTGTAACGGTTCCCATCCATCAACATAGATTACATCAATATACTCATGTACTTTTTTTGTCAATGCGTTATCAGTTTCAGCAATACGAGGGTTTTTCGGAGTAAATACAGAAATTTTTATACCATTTTTGGCAAAGTAGTTTGCAAAAAACAGCCAGCGTTGTACTCCAGACCCTCCCGATGGCGGCCAATAATAAACGACTAGTGCAATGTGCTTGGACGAATTCAATGAGTATCGTTTTTTGGTAAAAACAAACCGATTGCAAGTGCAAAAATCAACCAGCCAGATGCCATAACAAACGTGCCGGTACGAATCACAGCAGGCTCAAATTTAAACGTTAATTGATGAGAACCCGGTGGTAAGACAACTCCTCGCAAAAGGTAATTTACTTTATGATAGTCTATTAACTTATCGTTTAAATAGGCATTCCATCCCTTGGGATAATGCATTTCGGAAAAAACGGCGAGTCGCTGATGTTTTACATTTACGTGGTATCGCAACAAATTATTACGCTGTTCAATAAGTGCTATTGTATCTGTGCTTGAAGACTTAAACACAGTTGCCTTCAATTCTTGTGACAACACTTGTGTTTTTGGATTAATTTTTCCCAATCCAATCATTTCTTCATTTGCGGAGCTAACAGCAATCACTTCGTTTACTAGCCAAGCACTACCCAAAGCAGAAGGACGGGAAGCAACCCCGCTATCGATAGCATCATCCAATACATATTTAACATTCAACAGATCCAATACAATGCTATCTTCTTGTTGTAAGTAAAAATCGTAAACTTCTTGTAAGGCAGCAGGTTTTGCCCCGTGATATCCGCCAATAGTTCGATGAAAATAAGCCGTTCGGGCATTTGACGTCCCCAATCGGGGTTCAAAAACGCGGTAGCGAGATGTGTCTTTTAAAATTTCTTTGTCTTGGGGCGTAGCAACAAAAGCCTGCTTGTGACGAAAAGGAGTAGCGAATTGATCTTCTTCAAAATAAACACGGTTTTGTTTCCACAGGTCCGTTAGCACCAAAATGGCAAGTAATGCTACAAAAGCGTTTTTAGAAATCTTCTTTTTCCAAAAAAGTAATATTACAGCAACGGTCAAACTAACAAAAAGTATAAGTTGCCAAATATCGTTTACTAACAAATCCGCACGTGCCCTTTTGAGCGGCTTCATTATTTCGGGGTATTGTGCAAATGGCTCATATGAAGATGTGTATGAAAATAATCCTTTTGAACCTGCGACCAAAAATAATATCAACAGAACAAAAAAAGACAACACGTAAAAACATTTAACTAATTTTTGCCTGATAATAACATTCTCATTTACCAAATATTGAACGCCTAACATGGCAGCATACGGAACGCAGATCATGATCATGATTTGCGCTGAACTCACGGCTCTAAACTTGTCATAAAGTGGCAAATAATCAATAAAAAGCTGGGTGATTTCCGGCACGTGTTTACCCCAAGAAAACAACAACGAAATCCCTATTGTGGTAAGCAGTATGAGTCGAGTATTAAAATTCGTTGTGCGAAGTCCAAGGAAAGCGAAGAATAACGTAACAATACCCAAATAAACGGGTGCAGCAACTATGGGTTGATTGCCCCAATACGGACGTGCATACCTAAAAATAGTACTGGCAGTTTCGGCATCTAGCGTTCGTAAAAATTTCACAAAATCACTTTCAATTGGAAAGCTTGCACTGGAGCTACCACCCACCACATTTGGCACAAAAAAAGTAAGTGTTTCTAGTATGCCATAGCTGTACTCAGTGATGTAATCAAACGACAAGCCTGATGTAGCTTCTTTGGGAGAACCATCTGCATTTATGCTAAGCTCAGATGCACTTCGAGTGCTAAACGCAGTATACTCAAGCGTGGCTAATACGCCCTGCGCATTGAGCAAAAGTGCTAAAATTCCTGCTGTAATAATCTTTGCTACTGGTCTTAAAACAGATCGAATATCATTTTTACGCCATGTCCAAATGCTCCAAAATAAGGCAGAAATTACAACCATTATAAGGGTGTAATATGTCATTTGAAGGTGATTCGCATGTAATTGCAATGCCAAGCCAAGTGTAAGCCAAACAAAACCCCATTTCTTTTTATCAATTAAAACTTGAAATAATCCCAGAAATATCAACGGTGCATAGGCCAAGGCCATAGCTTTGGTATTATGTCCGACCATTAAAATTATGATATAGTATGAGGAAAAGCCGTAGGCTAATGACCCCAAAACAGAAACAGGAATGGAAAATCGCCTGCTTTGTGCAAATAGATAGAAAAAGAATAAATACAAAAAAAGCATATCGGCAGGACGAGATAAAAACTGAAGAGCGCTCTCAATAAAGCGCAACACGTCGTAAGGATAACGAGGTGTAATTTGGTATGTCGGCATTCCTACAAAAGCATTGTCAATCCAAAAAGGTTCTTCATCAAAATCAGCACGATGTTCCAAGATTTGACGTTGCATACCCTTGAACTGGACAATGTCAGATTGTACAATCGCTTTTCCTGAAAGAACAGGATAGAAATACAACAACGAAATTGCAACAAAAAATAACGTCACAAGCACGTGGGGTAGTAAAAAACGGAGCTTAAGAAGTTGCATCATCTTCCAAAAATACAACTCTATACGTAACCAACAGAATTTATAATTCATGTATATTTGACTATGCACAAGTCTTTACCACATATTCTGGGTGCACTGCTTAGTATAATTGTGCTAGGTGGTATCAAGGCCCAGTACACCGATGTGATTAATAGTAACCGACCGAGTAAATCTATGGGAGCGTTTAGTGTAGGAAAAAATGTATACCAATGGGAACAAGGGCTATCCCTCCGTAAAGGAGATTTTAGTTCGTTTCAAAACGCATCTTTCAGTGGGCTTAGTTCGCAAATACAACTTCGTGTTGGTTTGCTTAAAGAGCAATTGGAAGTCGTTGGAGTAGTAGATTATCAGATGGATGAACTTACATACCAAAATGCCGTTGGAAATCTAGTGGACAGCCGTAAAGGACTTCGTGATTTTTCAGCTGGAGTAAAATATTTGGTTTATGATCCATTTCGTAACACCAAAAAATACAAACCCAACTTATACAGCTATCATGCGAATAACCGCACTCGTTGGCGTGATTTGATTCCTGCCGTTTCTATCTATGCAGGAGCGCAATTTGCTACAGGCGGCGTTTACCCCTACCAGGAATCGTTTTACCCCTTATTTAATTTTAATTACCGACCTATTACAGAACCCGTTGTTTCGGCAACTGCAACGCTAATTTTACAACAGCATTTAAAGCCTGGACTTGTATTGGTGCATAATGTGGGCATGCGTTACATTACTGCCACTATCCAACAAAAAAAATTGATAGGCACATTAACGTATAGTACGCGTGAAAAATGGTCTCTTTTTGGGGAGTATCAAGTGGACGACAGTCCACTTTACCGAGACTTGACACTAGGAATGGGTGTTGCATATCTACTCACGGATGACCTTCAATTAGACATGGCTTTTCAACATAGCATGAAAGCAACCCCAAAGCTACTAACAACTGGTATTGGCGTCTCATACAGAATAGATAAACATAATATCTGGAATGGACAGCCACAAGATTTCGAAGAAGTAAAACAAGGACGTAAAGATCGAAAAAAGTCGTTCCGAGAAGGTAAAGAAGCGCGCAAGTCAGAAAGACGCACCAATAAAGGGTTACGCAAATTGGATAAAAAACAAAAACGCATAGAGCGTAAGCTAAAAAAAATAGGATGATTGAAGTTGTTGAGGTAAAAAACAGAAAGCAATATCGTGAGTTCTTTCGATTTCCATTCGCACTTTATCAAAATTGCAAGCAATGGGTTCCTCCAATTACAAAAGAGGAAGAAGCTGTCTTTGACCCTAAAAAAAATAAGGTTTTCAACCATGCCATGGCACGATTGTTTTTAGCAACTAAAAATGGTCAAACCGTAGGAAGAGTGGCTGCCATGATTAATTGGGTTGAAGTAGAAGAGTTGAAAAAAACAAAAGTGCGTTTTGGGTGGTATGACACGATTGATGATATTGAGGTAAGTAAAAAACTTATTGAGGCCGTACAAGGAGTGGCTATTGCTGAAGGAATGACCTACATTGAAGGACCCATGGGGTTCTCTAATATGGACAAAGCTGGTCTTTTGGTCAAAGGCTATGAACACATGAACACCATGATAACTTGGTATCATTACCCCTATCAAAAAGAACATTTAGAGCGACTTGGACTTGTGAAACAAAGTGAGTGGATTGAATTTAAGATTGATATTTATGACGCCAAAGATGCACCTGATAAAGTGAAAAAATTTGCACAGGTCATTAAGCAACGATACAAGCTTAAAACCCTTCAATTTGACTCGACTAAAGATATCGAACCTCGTATTGATGAAATGTTTGATTTGCTTAATCAAACCTATAATAAATTACAATCTTTTGTGCCTATTCAGCAGCATCAAATTGAGCATTACAAAACAAAGTATCTCCCCTATGTGCATCCTGACTTTATCAAATGTGTGGTGGATGAAAACGATGAAATGATCGGTTTTACCATCACCATGCCTTCGTTTACTGCTGCTCTAAAAAAGATTAATGGAAATATGTTCCCGTTTGGATTATACCATTTATGGCGTGCGCAGCGTAAAAACAATCGTGCTGCATTTTACCTTATTGGTATCAAAGAGAGCTATCAAAATAAAGGGGTAACTGCTATTATTTTTCAAGAAATTCAAGACATGTTTAATCGCAGAGGCATTACCGCTGTAGAAACCAACCCAGAGTTAGAGGAAAATAAAGCCATACAAGCCCTCTGGAAAAATTATCAGCATGAGTTACACAAACGAAGACGAACGTATCGCAAAGAAGTCTCATTGTGAATATAAACGATACCATAGTAGCCTTATCTACTGCTCCGGGAGCTGCCGCCATTGCCATAGTACGTCTTAGTGGCGATACATCTATTGAAATCGCCGAAAAATGCTTTCGTTCTAGATTTGGCAAAAAACTTTCCGAGCAAGCCACACACAACGTACTTTTGGGAGATTTCTATCATCAAAGTACACTACTAGATGAAGTATTGGTGTCGATTTTTAAAAACCCTAACTCCTACACAGGCGAAGATATTGTCGAAATTTCGTGTCATGGCTCAGTGTATGTACAACAACAAATAGTACAAACCGTACAAGATTTAGGCGCACGATTAGCAGAACCTGGTGAGTTTACGCTTCGCGCATTTTTAAACAAAAAAATGGATTTGGCCCAAGCTGAAGCGGTGGCAGATCTCATCGCATCTGAAAGTGAAGCAGCGCATCACATTGCTGTGCAACACCTCAGAGGAGGGATTAGTACTAGTCTTGGACAACTTAGAACTCGTTTGTTACAGTTTGCTTCACTAATTGAGTTGGAGCTCGACTTTAGCGAAGAAGATGTGGCATTTGCCGATAGAAAACAACTTAACAAATTGGTGGCTGATATTAGAGCGACATTAAAAAACTTATTAGACTCATTTGCTACTGGTAATGCAATTAAAAACGGAATCCCTGTTGCGCTTGTAGGAAAACCCAATGCAGGAAAATCATCTTTACTGAACGCGCTCCTTGACGAAGAGAAAGCGTTGGTTTCTGATATTGAAGGCACTACACGCGATAGCATTGAAGACACCCTGACCATAGGTGGTATCCAGTACAGGTTTATAGACACCGCTGGATTACGCAAAACAGAAGACACTGTTGAAGCTATGGGTGTAAAACGCACGCAAGAAAAAATGGATGCAGCGTCTATTATATTGTATGTAGTTGATCCACAATCTCAAACACCAATAGAAACGGTAGGTGCACTAAAAAGTATGCATCGTGAGGATGCTACCCTATTGCTTGTTATCAATAAAAAAGATTTGCTTTCAAAAACGGCTATCGAAAATTACGGACAGGCATTATCAGGTTTAGAAGTAGATAAACTTGTGTTTTCTACTGTGTATATCAGCACGCAAAGCAATGCGGATATTGAGCAGTTAAAAATACACTTCAGTGGACAATTGGAATGGAACACAGGCAGCGCGCTCGTTAGCAATCAAAGGCATTGGGCAGCTTTGCAAACAGCCATGAAAAGCATCAATGAAGTAGCACTAGGCATTAAAGAAAATCGCAGTAGCGATTTATTGGCAATTGATATTCGACAAACATTACACGAACTTGGGACAATAACAGGAGAGGTCACCACGGAAGATATCCTTGGAAATATATTTACAAATTTCTGTATAGGTAAGTAAGTTTGAAGGCAATCATAAGAAAGCCATACTAATAGCCCTAAAAACCAATAGATAAAAGTGAAGGTGATGCTTTAAGAAAGTATCACCCTATCACTCGTTTAATTTTACTCAATGTAGCATTATTTCGGACTACTCAAAAGCGGTCATATATGCGGTGGGGTCAAATGCATTATAAGCCTCAACAACTTTCATGCCGTCCCACTTAAACCAAGCGTAGCCACGTAAGACAACAAGCTCACCTGTTTTTTTATTTGTACCGTTCCATGTATACCAATAGTTCGTAAAAATACTGCCATTGTTGTAAAACATAGTAGTTGTAGTTCTATCTGTGTTTTTAATGTCGTCGTAATATTCATGTCCAGTCATGAATGCTGACACAACCTCTTTTGGTGTCATTTTTGTGTCATTAACATAAAAAACCGCATCATCGGAAAAGATTGTAATTGCCGACTCTGCATCCATATTTTCATACGCATCTGCAAATGAGTTCATAATAGCGTTACGCTCATCTGTATCAGAAATTGTTCCAGACCAATCTCCTCCATCTATTTTATTTGTTGTTGTACAACTTGACAACAACGAAAGGAATATTAAATAAAAAATTGTTTTCATAATTAAAATTTGATGTCTAATTTACAGTTTTTATATTAAGCTAACGTCAAGTTAATGATTGATTTCAAGCTGATTACAAAAATTATTTTTGTTTTTTTTATACATAAACTAAACTTGATAACATGACGATGTACAACAAGCTAACAGTTATAATGTAAGCGTTAAAACAATAAACCAATTTGTTAAAGATTATTTTAAATACAGTTAGGTCTTAATACGTATATTGATTTCTTAAATTTTAATACATAATAAAATGAAAAAATTAATTTTAATTGGTGCATTATTGGCATCATCACTTAGCTTTTCGCAGTATTGTATGTTTTTTGATTTTAAGACAGACAATCCAGAAGCGGTAGTAACTACCATTTCAAAAATAATGGATACTGAATGGGGGAAAAATATTCAAGGCACAAAGTCGCTTTTTGGATATTTTTTTAACGGCGAGTACGAAGCAACGCATTCCATGCAGTTTTGTTTTCAAGACGAAGCGGGCGTAGCTAATTTTATGAGTTCTTGGGCAGCTTCTAGTGAAGTGCAGCAGTTAAGCAAGGAATTGGATGGATATATCACGGACGTGTCGCAAGCACTAAATACACCAATTTGGTATCAAAATGATTGGTCTAATGATCAAGTATTTACGATATACCAAATGGATGTCAAAAACCCTGCTGCATATGTGGCTGAATATGCTTCATTCTCACAAAAAATATCAGAAAAAATGGGGGTAACTAACTCCTATGGAGTAGGATATCCAATATTAGGAAAAACAGATGACTACAGTCATTTTGTATGGATTGGGGCACCTGACATTCAAACAGCGCTTTCAAGAAACAAACAAATGACTTCTGATGCGTTATTTAATGAATTTGCAGCAAAAGTTGCTGATGTAAGAGACGTTGCTAACGTTATGATGATGATGCGACTAATGGATTTCTAGTTTTAATAACATTGATGTAAAAATAACCTTCGTGCCACGCGAGGGTTTTTTTATTGACATGACTCCCCTTATGCTCTATTTTTTGGCTTTTTGTTGGGTACACGACCTTGATTTCCCATACCATCTAAATCTTGAAGGTCGTAATCATCAGCAGAGTTGCGTTGTTTTGTCTTGTATTGACTAGTAATGATGCTAAGTAAAAAGTAGCTATATATCACTACTATAGCTAAGCCGATAAAAAACATGATTTTATTTGTCATCTCTTCTGCGCTGTCTTATCGCAATGGCAAATCCTAGAATGGTTATGGGCCAGAGTCCCACGTAAATGCCTTCTAACTCGTTTCCGGTAAACCATAAGCAAACGGAATACACAAAACTAAAAAATGCCAATATTATGGGATAATATGTGTTTAAAAACTTCTTCACGTAGAGTTCTTTTGGATCTAATTTAGTTAAATATTACAAAGAATTTGAATTTTTTAAAAACATTAACACAAGAAAACAGTTGTTGTCAGCGTTTTTCTAGTAATTTTACGCTACTAAATAAATTGATGATGAATAAAATCCTAATCTTGTTACTTGCAATCCCCGTACTGCTAACTTCGTGTGTATCTCAAAAAAAATACAGTGAATTAGAGTCAAGTCACAAACAAACTAAAGACTTACTCAATACCGCCACTGTGAAGCTTAACTCTTGTATTGACGAAAAAGCAAAAAGTGATGCAAATGTAAGCGCACTACGTGACCAAATAAGCTTCTTGAAAGCAAACAATCAAGAGCTGATTAATAACATGGGTAACCTCACGACACTTTCACAGAAAGGCGCTGAAAACTTAGAGCGTTCACTAGAATCACTCAAAGAAAAAGACATGCGTATAACTCGAATGCAAGACGCTGTAACACGCAGAGACTCTGTTACCCTTGCTTTAGTTACTAGTCTTAAAGGAGCACTTGTAGATATAAATGATGCTGATATTGAGGTCAACGTTGAGAAAGGCGTAGTATTCATTTCAATTTCAGATAAGCTTTTGTTTAGAAGCGGAAGCTATTCTGTAACAACGCGTGCCAAAGAAGTACTTGGCAAAGTGGCGCGTGTAATAAATGACAAAACAGACTTAGAATTTATGGTCGAAGGTCATACAGATGATGTTCCCGTAAAAACTGATAGTGATGTGCTTGTGGACAATTGGGATTTGAGTGTGAAACGAGCAACTGCTGTAGTTCGCATTCTGCAAGAAGATTTCTTGGTAGATCCTGCTCGTATGACTGCTGCAGGACGCAGCTCTTATGTTCCCATTGAAGACAACACAACAGCTACCGGACGTGCAAAAAATAGAAGAACACGGATTGTTGTACTTCCAAAGCTTGATCAATTCTTTGATTTGTTAGAGCAAGGAATGGAAGCAGCTTCAAAATAAGAACACGTATTTAGTAAAAAAAGCTGCTCTAGGGCAGCTTTTTTTATTAAACGACTTTTAGTTTAGCAAAGCGTAACAAGAGGTTTTTCTCTCCAGACTGATCAAAGCGAATAAGAGCTTTAGCATCGTTTCCGCTACCCTCCAAATTCACTACAGTTCCAAACCCAAAACGACTGTGGGACACACGAGCGCCTTGTTGTATTTCTGACATGTCCAATTGCGGAGTTGCCGTTGTTTTAGAAACAGACTTCATTCGTGCTTTTGGTGGGACGGCTGGTGTTTTCTTCTTCTGCAAAGATTTAAAGCGAACTCTATTTGGGTCTGGTGCGTCAAAAACAGAGGTGTCAATCATGGGCTTAAAACTGTAATCGTCTTGTGCTACTTGATTGTCTACACAAGTATCGTCTAGTTCAGTCAAAAATCGACTAGGCTCTGCATCAATAATTTTCCCCCAACGGTACCGAGATAATGTGTAGGTTATTGTAACCCGTTTTTCGGCACGGGTTAACGCCACATAAAACAACCGTCGCTCTTCCTCTAATTCAGCACGCGTATTGACACTCATAGCAGAAGGAAACAAATCTTCTTCTAACCCAACAATATACACATTGGGAAACTCCAAGCCTTTGGCAAGGTGTATGGTCATTAACGACACAGCTTTTTGGTCTTTTACTTCGTTGTCAAAATCAGTTGCAAGTGCTACATCCTCCAAAAACTCAACCAAAGAACCAGTGGCATCGGCGAGTTCTCGTTGCCCTTCCACAAAGTCTTTAACCCCATTTAGCAGCTCTTCAATGTTCTCTACACGGGTAATTGCTTCGGGAGTTCCTTCTTTTTTTAGTTCGGTTACCAACCCCACCTTTTTAGTAACCATATCTGCCATTTCAAAAGCATCAAGCGTAGCAAGTTGTACGCTGAAAGACTCCATCATGGTATAAAAATTTTGGAGTTTGGTGCGAGTGCCCGCATTAATGTTTAGTGGCAACTCTTGTATCTGAGCCAATACTTCATAGATGGTTCGCTCATGATTTTTTGCCGCTACAATGAGTTTGTTTATGGTGGTTTGTCCAATTCCCCTCATGGGGTAATTTATAATACGCTTTAGACTTTCCTCATCGTTAGGATTTACCAACAAGCGCAAATACGCCAATACATCTTTAATTTCTTTCCTTTGGTAGAAAGACACTCCACCGTAAACTCTGTAGGGAATATTGCGTTTTCGAAGCGAATCTTCCATGGCTCTAGACTGTGCATTAGTACGGTAGAGTATGGCAAAATCTTCATAGCCCAACTGGGATTGCATCGCGCGTTCAAAAATATCCCCAGCCACATAGCGCCCCTCCTCACCATCGGTTGGGCTGCGATGAATAATGATTTTGTGTCCCTCGGGGTTAGCCGTCCACACGTTTTTCTCTAATCGGTTTTTATTGTGCGCAATAATCGCATTGGCTGCTTTTACTATCATACCAGATGAACGGTAGTTTTGTTCCAATCGATAAACTTCTGCATCAGAATAATCGCGTTGAAAATTCAAAATATTTTGAATATTAGCTCCTCTAAACGCATAGATACTCTGCGCATCATCGCCCACTACGCAAATATTTTGATAGCGGTCTGCTAAGGCACGAACAATCAGGTACTGCGAATGATTGGTGTCTTGGTACTCATCGACTAAAATATAACGGAAACGTTCTTGATATTTTGCTAATACATCTGGAAAGCGGTTTAATAGCTCGTTGGTTTTGAGCAATAAGTCATCAAAATCCATAGCTCCTGCTTTAAAGCACCTGTCTACGTACTCTTTATAAATTGTACCCATTTCTGGGCGTTTTGATTCGCGATCTGCTTCCACAAGTTCAGGATTGTTATAGTACGCACGAACCGTGATAAGGCTATTTTTGAAGGAAGAAATTCGCGATCGTATTTGCTTTACTTTATAAAGATCTTTATCAAGGTTTAATTCTTTGATAATGGACGATAGCAAGCGTTCTGAGTCTTGAGTGTCATAAATGGTAAAACTAGATGGATAGCCTAATCGGTCTGCTTCTGATCTTAGAATTCTAGCGAAAACGGAGTGAAATGTTCCCATCCAAAGGTTTTTTGCTTCGCTCTCTCCCACAATTTGCGCAATGCGCTCTTTCATTTCTCGAGCTGCTTTGTTGGTAAACGTAAGCGCCAGTATGGAAAATGCATCTATACCTTGTTGCATTAAATACGCGATTCGATACGTAAGTACTCGAGTCTTACCCGAACCTGCACCCGCAATAACCATTAATGGACCGTCTTTATGGACAGTGGGTTTTTGTTGGGCTTCGTTAAGAAGTTGAAGGTAGTTATCCAAAATACAGATTTGAAAGTGAAAATAACCAAACCCAAACGGTTGGTAAAGAAGCAAAACAAATAGTTATTAACAGGAAACTACTATCTTCGTTTTTTATGGCTGTGCTTTTTCAAAAATCGATTGATTATCTCAAGGGCGTTGGTCCAAATCGTGCGCAACTGCTTAAAAACGAATTGGGTATAAACACTCTACAAGACCTCTTGTATTTTTTCCCCCATCGATATATAGACCGAAGTCAATACTTTTCGCCCAGTCAATTACCAAAAACTTCAGCCGAAGTGCAGGTATTAGGTAGTATTACACACCTTGAAACAGTGAAACAAAAAAGAGGGAGTCGACTGGTGGCTACCTTTTCTGATGGACAACAAAGTGTGGAGTTGGTGTGGTTTAGAGGACATCAATGGATTCAAAAATCCCTGCAACTTAACAAACCTTATATAGCATTTGGGAGACTAAACTGGTTTGGAAACAAATGCTCCATAGCGCATCCAGAGTTGGATTTTTTAGACGATCACAAACAACGAAAAGGGAATTTTCAAGCTGTATATCCCGCGACGGAATCGCTAGCAAAAAGTGGGATTTCACAGCGGGTAATTCGCCAAATTATGGTGCATTTGTTTGAAGAAGTTGAAAACGGAATCCAAGAAGTATTGCCAGCCCATATGTTGAAAAAGTATCATTTACTAGATAAAAATGTTGCCCTCTCAGCAATCCATTTTCCTAAGAATCAAGACCAACTTGCCCAAGCGCAATATCGTATGAAATTTGAGGAGTTATTTTTTGTTCAACTGCAACTAGGACTTAAAAAACTGCACCGAAAGCAGCAATTAAAGGGGATTCCATTTCCAGAACTTGGGCATCATTTTAATTCGTTCTTCCATAACCACCTTCCGTTTCCACTTACAGAAGCTCAAAAACGAGTGGTAAGGGAAATTAGAACAGATCTAAAAAGCGAGGCACAAATGAACCGACTACTTCAAGGAGATGTGGGTTCTGGAAAAACCATTGTCGCTGTATTATGTATGCTTATGGCGCTAGACAATGGTATGCAAGCTACGCTAGTTGCCCCCACTGAGATTTTGGCCCAACAACATTTCAACAGCATTAACGAGCTTTTAAAACCACTTGATATCCAAGTTGGACTTCTTACGGGGTCGGTAAAAAAAAGCGCTCGAACACCGTTATTAAATCAACTAGCTGATGGATCGCTGCAAATTCTTATTGGCACGCATGCAGTATTGGAACAGCCCGTGGCATTTCAACAACTTGGTTTGGCTATTGTAGATGAACAACATCGCTTTGGCGTGGCGCAACGCGCCAAATTGTGGCGTAAAAACACTATTCCTCCCAATGTACTGGTCATGACCGCCACACCAATCCCTCGAACACTAGCCATGACCGCCTACGGAGATTTGGATTTATCTGTTATAGATGAGCTTCCACCAGGTAGAAAACCAATAACCACATTACATAAGTCGGACAGCAAGCGTTTAGCTATTTTTCAGTTTATGCGAGAAGAAATTAGTAAAGGCAGGCAGGTATATGTGGTGTATCCGCTCATTCAAGAATCGCGGGTACTGGATTATAAAGACTTGATGGATGGCTATGAAAGTATTGCTCGGGAATTTCCACTACCTCAATACCAGGTAAGCATTGTTCACGGTAAAATGAAAGCTGAAGATAAGGCCTACGAAATGGAGCGATTTGTTTCTGGAAAAACACAAATAATGGTAGCAACTACAGTTATTGAAGTGGGTGTAAATGTACCCAATGCAAGCATTATGATTATCGAAAGTGCTGAGCGTTTTGGTCTTTCACAATTGCATCAACTGCGTGGACGTGTAGGACGAGGCGCAAGCAAAAGTTATTGCGTGCTTATGACCGGAAATAAATTAGGACAAGATGCACAAACTCGAATTCAAACTATGGTGCGTACTCAAGATGGATTTGAGCTTGCCGAAGTGGATTTATCACTCCGCGGCCCTGGAGATCTTATGGGAACACAACAAAGTGGTGTGCTGCCATTTCTGATTGCCAACTTAAAAAAGGATGGTGATGTGTTAAAAGCCGTTCGGCATGCTGTAGATGAAATTCTTTTGATTGATTCAGCATTGTCGCAAGAGCAGCATCGTGTATTGCACTCCGCATTGGCGCTAACCCAGCAAGGAAAGTCGATTTGGAAGTATATTGGATAATTGTGTACTTAAAACATCGGTGTATCTTTGTAACTTAATTAACGACTATGCACATTTCGTATAATTGGCTTCGCGATTTTATCCAAACAGACTTAAGCGCAGCAGAAGTTGGGGATATTCTTACTGATTTAGGATTGGAAATTGAAGGGATTGTGCAATATCAATCCGTGAAGGGCGGTTTAGACGGGGTTGTGATTGGAAAAATACTCAGCTGTGAAAAGCATCAAAACGCGGATAAACTTAAAGTTACAAAGGTTGACATTGGATTAGACGTTCCTGTGCAAATTGTTTGCGGTGCACCTAATGTAGCTCAAGGGCAAACGGTGCCAGTAGCTACTGTTGGTACAACACTTTATAGCGACACAGGTGAATCGTTTGTCATCAAAAAAAGTAAAATAAGAGGCGAATTAAGTCAAGGTATGATTTGCGCCGAAGATGAGTTGGGTCTTGGTGAAAGTCACGATGGCATTATGGTGCTTGAAAACCACCACAAAGCAGGAAAACCATGTAAAGATGTGTTTTCAATTATTTCGGATGAGGTTTTTGAAATCGGCCTCACGCCTAATCGCTCAGATGCTATGAGTCACTATGGCGTAGCTAGAGATCTGAGGGCTGCCCTGCTTCAAAGAGAGGAAACTCCTGCATTGATTACACCGGCAATTAGCTCTTTTGGGGCAAATAATTACAGCGGAGCTATTCAAATTGATATCAAAGACAGTGAGGCGGCACCTCGTTATTGTGGTTTACGGATTTCTGGAGTAAAAATAAAACCGTCTCCAAAACACATACAAGATCGCCTTAAAGCAATTGGGTTAAAGCCCATCAATAATATTGTAGATGCCACTAACTATGTGCTTCAAGAGCTGGGCCAGCCACTCCACGCTTTTGATGCTGGTAAAATCTCAAGTGGTGTGGTTCGCGTACAAAAACTTCAAGAGGGAACACCGTTTGTAACACTAGATGGAGTTGAGCGCAAACTCAGCAGCGAAGATTTGATGATTTGCGACGGCGATACCCCAATGTGTTTGGCTGGTGTTTTTGGTGGATTGGAATCAGGGGTCTCCAAAAATACTACTGAAATCTTTTTAGAAAGCGCTTATTTTGACCCCATTACAATCCGTAAAACAGCAAAACGACACGGGCTTAGCACAGATGCTTCATTTAGATACGAAAGAAGCATCGATATCGAATTGGTAAAATATGCACTAAAGCGTGCCGCATTGCTCATTCAAGAAGTAGCAGGGGGTGTAATATCATCTGATATCACTGATGAATATCCAACAAAATATGAACCACATCAAGTATTGTTGAAATTTGAATACATCAACAAACTCATAGGCTATGAAATCCCACGGGAAGCGATTAAGAAAATTTTACAAGGACTTGAGATTAAAGTGACCAGTGTGACCGAAACTTCATTAGGTTTGGAAATTCCAAACTATCGCAATGATGTGCGTCGCCCCGCAGATGTAGTTGAGGAAATTCTTCGCATATATGGGTATAATTCAATTCCATCAGGGTCTAAACTCAACAGCTCGGTGCCTGAATTTGCTAAGCAACTTTCAAATCAGCACCAGCAAAACATTACGCAACAACTTACTGCACAAGGTTTTTACGAAGTCTACAACAATTCGTTAACCACGCCAAAACATGGAGGACATGCAGATGAAATGGTTAAAATTGTAAATCCGCTAAGTAGCGAGTTATCTGTTATGCGTACCAATATTCTCCATGGAATACTGGAGTCAATCCAGTTTAACAACAATCGTCAACAACAAGATCTGCGTTTTTTTGAATTTGGTAACACCTATCATAAATCTGACAAAGGAACCAAACAAACGTCCATGCTTGGTATTGCTGTTACTGGACAGCAGCTACCAAACCATTGGGCAGTAACCGAAAATAAATCTGATTTTTTCTTTTTAAAAGGAATCGTTAGTACATTATTTCAACGCCTTGGAATTCGAATCAAAGAATCACCAGGAAACAAGTTACACTTCAGAGAGTCAATAGATTTTCATTGTAAAAATAAATATATAGGAACACTTGGTCTTGTGAACATGAATGCGTTTGAGAGTTTGGATATCGAACAAGATGTTTTTGCTTGTACATTAGAGTTGGACCATGTTTTGGCAAATGTAAATCAAGGGTTAAAGGTTAAACCCTTAACTAAATACCCTGCTGTAAACCGAGATCTAGCGCTTTTAGTGAATGCCGAAACACGTTTTGAGGAGTTACATGATATTGCACAAAAAACAGAAAAACAACTTCTGGAGGATGTGCAATTATTTGATGTTTTTAGAGGAAAAGGGGTACCCGATGGAAAAAAATCATATGCGTTAAGTTTTACCTTAAGCGATAAAAACAAAACATTGACAGACAAACAAATTGACAAAACCATGCAACGTATTGCACAACAATACGAAAAGCAACTTGGTGCTACGCTTCGCCAATAGTATTGTTTATCAATGATTAAACACTTGATTATTTGTAAGTTATGTGTATCTTTGAGTATTGCTAAAAGAAAATTATGTTCACGCTTACAAACATCCGTCAAGAATTAGATCAAGTTCGAGAAAAATCTTCTGCTGAAGAATTTTCGTTTTCAAAAAATAGTTTTGATATTGATAAGGTTGATGCCAACCGAGTATATCATATCACTCAAATAAAAAAAATCTGTGTTGATTACAGACTCCGCTTTTTGGATGCTACATTATTTAAAGGTCAATTTCCTGTAGAGGCAGTTGAAGAAATTAAGAATATTGAATGCGCACACAAAACAGAACTAACGTCTTTGAAAATGATGGCGCCATCTAAACTATTTAAATTGGAAAACGCTGATGACCCCTTGCTTTTTGCACCCATGGGGAATGGGTATTTTTACCTTATTCACCAATGGGGTAACGATTTGCACCCGCTTCGTAAGTTGCTGGTTTGGCCATTTAAGAATCTGATCACAATGTGTATGGCTACTCTCATTGCAAGTTTTGTTCTATCGCTTTTTGTTCCGATTTCTGTTTTTACACCAAATCCCACTTCAAGTGACTTTTTCTTGGTGTATTTCTTTATGTTTAAATCTATAGCGGCTATCGTGATTTACTATACATTTGCTCGTGGCAAAAATGTAAATCAAGCCATTTGGAACAGCAAGTATTATAATAATTAATGACCGATTCTTTCAGCTTACTGTACACAGGAAGCCTCATTGATGTACAACGCCTAAAGGGTGCCTTAGAAGATATCAACATTTTCCCCATCATTAAGGATGAAACGGAATCTGCTCGTTTGGCTGGTTTTGGTGCCCCCACTATGATGCAACAGCTCTGGGTGCTAGCGACTGAATTAGAAAAAGCAAAAACGTTACTCTAAGCGTACATTTTGTTGCGCAGTTCCTTTATTTTGGGGTCTACCATATACTCGTCAAAGCTCATATAACGATCAATAACGCCTTTTGGAGTAAGCTCCACTACCCTATTTCCAACCGATTGTGCAAAGGCGTGATCATGTGTGGTCAGCAATACAGTACCTTTAAATTTAATAAGCGTGTTATTGAATGCCGTAATAGATTCCAAATCTAAATGATTTGTAGGCTCGTCAAGCATGACTACGTTGGCGCGCTCCATCATCATACGAGAAAGCATACAGCGAACCTTTTCACCTCCCGATAAAACTTTGGCAGATTTTAAAGCCTCATCGCCGCTAAAAAGCATTTTCCCCAAAAATCCGCGTAAAAAAACTTCTTCCCGTTCCTCGTCTGTTTTAGCATATTGGCGTAACCAATCCACTAAAGACTCATCAGCATCAAAATAGTGCGCATTGTCAAGCGGTAAATAGCTTTGATTTGTAGTTACCCCCCATTGAAAAGAACCTGAGCTTGCTTGTTGGTTCCCATTTAAAATTTCATAAAAAGTGGTAGCTGCTCTGGCATCTTTGCTGTAAACTACAACCTTATCGCCTTTGGCAAGGTTTAAGTCAATATTTGTAAAAAGTGGTGCGCCATCAACTTCAGCAGCGAGACCTTCAATATTTAAAATTTGATCCCCAGCCTCGCGCTCACGCTCAAAAATAATAGCAGGATATCGCCTTGAAGACGGGCGAATATCTGCGATATTGAGCTTGTCAATCATCTTTTTGCGCGAAGTAGCTTGCTTTGATTTTGCTACGTTAGCACTAAATCGGGCGATAAAGTCTTCAAGTTCCTTTTTCTTTTCCTCAGCTTTTTTGTTTTGCTGTGCCCGCTGCTTGGCAGCCAACTGACTCGATTCGTACCAAAAAGTGTAATTTCCAGAAAAGTGATTGATTTTACCAAAATCAACATCTGAAATGTGTGTGCAAACCGCATCTAAAAAGTGGCGATCGTGTGAGACAACAATCACGGTATTGTCATAGTTTGCCAAAAAATGCTCTAACCATTGGATAGTTTCGTAATCCAAATCGTTGGTAGGCTCATCCATAATTAGGACGTCGGGGTTTCCAAAGAGCGCCTGTGCCAATAATACGCGTACTTTCTGTTTCCCGTCCAAATCTTTCATCAAGGTGTAGTGATGAGGTTCATTAATACCAAGACTAGAAAGTAATGTAGCAGCGTCACTTTCGGCATTCCAGCCATTCATTTCTTCGTATTTGATTTGCAACTCTCCAACTCGATTGCTGTCAATATCCGAAAAATCAGGCTTAGCATACAAATCATCCATTTCTTTTTTAATCGAAAAGAGCGGTTTGTTACCACGTATTACCGTTTCAAGTACTGGGAATTCATCACATGCAAAGTGGTTTTGCTCCAATACCGACATACGCTTGCCAGCTTCAAGGTGTACATTCCCAGAATTTGGTTCCATTGTTCCCGTTAATACTTTTAAAAACGTGGACTTTCCAGCTCCATTTGCCCCAATAATACCATAACAATTGCCATGATTAAAGGAAACATTTACTTCGTCAAACAAGACGCGTTTTCCAAATTGAACAGACAGATTTGACACAGATAGCATACTCAAATATTTTTTGCAAAAATAGAAAAGCCCACAGACAATCTGCGGGCTTTTTTCAAGGATTTCTTTTAAGGTTAATTCCCTTTTTTATAATCGGCAAGGAATTTTGCCAAACCACTGTCTGTAAGTGGGTGCTTTGCCAAACCTACAATGGCGCTCAACGGCCCCGTCATAACATCTGCACCGATATGAGCGCAATCGATAACATGCATGGTGTGACGTACAGAAGCTGCTAAAATTTGTGTGTCAAATTCATAATTATCAAAGATGTTCCGGATGTCTTCTATGAGTTGTAGTCCATCAGTGGAAATATCGTCCAAGCGCCCAATAAAAGGTGACACATAAGTTGCGCCTGCCTTTGCAGCCAATAATGCTTGGCCGGTTGAAAAAATTAATGTACAATTGGTTTTAATTCCCTTGTCAGAAAAATGCTTTATTGCCTTAATCCCTTCTAAAATCATAGGAACTTTTACCACAATTTGTGGATGCAATGCTGCAAGTGCTTCGCCTTCTTTTACAATCCCCTCAAAATCTGTAGCAATAACTTCTGCAGAAACATCGCCCTCTACTATGTCACAAATGGCTTTGTAGTGCGCAATAATGTTGTCTTGTCCTGTAATTCCCTCTTTTGCCATCAAAGATGGGTTGGTTGTTACACCGTCTAATATGCCAAGTGCTTGGGCTTCTTTAATTTGATCTAAATTGGCGGTATCGATAAAAAATTTCATGTGGTTTATTTTAAATTATAAAAAGATGCTAGTAAATTTTCGTAAATGCGTTGTGGTAAAAAGAACTTTATAATAGGCGAAAGGATTTCTAAAAGTGGTCCGACGCTATAATGTGGTTTTAGTTTACTTTTTAAGATGATTTTTTCAATTTTTTTAGCCACTTTGATAGGTTGAATACCATTATTAACATGTGCATCCATATCGGAAAGTGCATTTTTGTATTGATTGAAGTATACCGAGTCTTCTTTAAGTGGGGCATAAAAACGACTTGCGGCAATAGCCGTTTGGATAGAGCCCGGTGAGAGTGTAGTGCACTGAATGGGAGTATGTCGCAATTCTAGTCGCAAACTTTCGGTGATACGTCTAAGCGCAGCTTTAGATGCGGAATACACACTTCTAAATGGTAACCCATTGTCTCCTGCTAAAGAAGCTACGTTGATAATTTTACCAAAGCCTTGTTTGTGCATGTGCTTAAGCACATGTTGCGTGACAAATATTGGCCCTTTTAGATTTGTGTTAAATACCTTATCAAAAGGTTCCATTTGGAGCTCTTCAACAGCTCCAGCCATACCCATTCCGGCGTTATTTATGAGTACATCAACATGATGGTAATCTGAAACAAGTGTATCTATGGCAATCTTTACAGACGATTGATCAAGAACATCCATATAAATTAGTGGAAAAGGATGATTGGGATATTTACTTGGCGTGCGACTTGTACCGACTACAGTAAAACCTCGATTAATCAAATATTGACCTGTTGCTAAGCCTATTCCCGAAGAAGCACCTGTAATGAGAACAACGTGTGTATTTTTCATATAAAAAAGGGCAAGTTACCTATAGCACACCGCTACGACCGCTTACCCTTGCTGCGTTTCCGCCCTGGGGGGATTCAGCAGGAGCTGGTTGTATAGGACTTGCCCATTGCAAATATATATGCTTTGTTCGTTTTTTTTTCTGAACATTATGAGTATTTTTCAAAATAAATTTGTTGCCTCATGAATAGGTTATCCATTACAGCTTTCATTGCCATTCTTTTGGCATTTGGGAGTTGTTCATCCAAAAAGTCTCTTTCGTACAATATCGTGGTAGAAACAAATGCCAAGAAAGTTAATCCTACAGATACCCTACACTTTTCATTAAATACAGAAGTTGATATTAAAAATTATGAGTTTTACTGGAATAATGAAAAATTAGCGCAGCCCTATGTTATACCACAATATACAGGAGAACAGCAGGTTAAGGCAATAATTGAAACCGAAAGTGGCTTAAAAGAAATCACCAAAAACATTCGCGTTTTTGCATCAACAAAACCCAAAATCTTTACGTACAAGCTCGTAAAAACATACCCTCATGATATTAATGCCTATACGCAAGGACTAGAGTTTGTGGGTGACACACTTTATGAGAGCACGGGTCAATACGGTGCATCATCACTGAGAAAAGTAGATTATAAAACGGGTAATGTTGTTCAAAAACTTCCGTTAGACAACGCCTATTTCGGTGAAGGTTTAACGCATTTTAATGGTAAAATTGTACAACTGACTTGGAAAAAACAACTCGGGTTTGTGTATAACATGTCCGATTTTACATTAGAAAAATCATTTAAATACACCAAAAGCCCAGAGGGCTGGGGGATTTGCACAGACGGAAAATGGTTATACAAAACTGATGGTAGTCAAAAGCTTTGGCGGCTTGATCCCAATACTTTTGAGGAACTAGACAGCAAAGATATCGTTACGCATAACACCTTCTTGTCTAAAGTAAATGAATTGGAGTACGCTAACGGGCTTATTTACGGAAACACCTATCAGTTTAATAAAGATGTAGTGGTCATTATTGATCCAAGCACAGGAATCGTACAAGGAGTAGTTGATTTTTCAGGCTTAAAGAAAAAAGTGCAACAACACAACAGACTTGATGTATTTAACGGCATTGCCTATCATCCTACTCGAAATACATTTTTTGTTACAGGAAAATATTGGAATAAACTATTTGAAGTTGAAATCATTGAAAAATAAAATCGAACTCTCTTTGTTGAGAATCTTTTTGCTATTTACAGGTATTGTGGCTGTTAGTCTTTACAGCAGTTGTCGAACTGATTTCACCTTTCGCCCCATTGAGAATTCTGAGTTACGCTTTAGCAGGGACACCGTTTATCTAGACACCATTTTTACGGGTATTAGTTCAGCCACATACACACTTAAGGTGTATAACACCTCCGATGATGCCGTTTTCATCCCTAATGTTTATTTGGATAATGGCACGAATTCAAACTTCAGATTAAATGTAGATGGACTCAGCGGAAAGTCATTTCAGGATGTGGAGCTGTTGCCAAAAGATAGCATGTATGTATATATAGAAACGACTGCAGAGATCGATAAACTCACGCAAAGTAACACCCAGTTTTTATATGAAGATAAGTTGCATTTTTCGGACCATGGCGAAGTTACGCTAATGACTTTAGTGCAAGATGCTGTGTTTTTATATCCCAAAAAAGATGCTGCCACTGGAATCAAAGAAAGCATTCCTTTAAGCACTGATAGTGAGGGTAATCAAGTAGGTATTGAAGGACGTTTTTTAGAAGATAGCGAGCTTATTTTTACAAACAATAAGCCTTATGTAATATATGGATATATGGGTGTTCCAGAGGGAAAGACAGCCGTTTTTGAAGCAGGTGCACGTATTTATTTTCATGAAAATTCTGGAATTATAGTTGCTAATAATGCTAGGATGGTTGTAAATGGCGAACAAAGTTCAGATGCAGCATTGATGGAAGGAGAAGTGATTTTTGAAGGAGATCGATTAGAGCCGCTTTACAATAATATTCCTGGTCAATGGGGTGCCATTTGGCTTACGTCAGGAAGCACACAACATCAATTTAATCATGCTACAATAAAAAACGCTACCGTAGGTATTTTGATGGACTATAACGACGAAACAGAAAACCCG
The DNA here is from genome assembly GCA_003331305.1 of Flavobacteriales bacterium. GTDB lineage: Bacteria > Bacteroidota > Bacteroidia > Flavobacteriales > Flavobacteriaceae > UBA7446. Next base: position 38,051 of record QOQB01000007.1, read on the forward strand.
ACGCTAACACTGCAAAATTCACAAATTCACAATAGTGCTTCTGTAAATTTATGGGGAAAGACAGCCCACATTTATGCAGAAAATAGTGTTTTTGGGAATGCTGGCCAGGCATCATTTTTTGGAAATATTGGTGGTCAATATCACTTTGTCCATTGCACATTTGCAAATTATTGGAATAAAAGTTTTCGAAATATTCCTGCAGTATTACTGAATGACTATACGCCTATTGACCCTGAGTCGAATTTTATTAAGCCCCTTGAGAAAGCTACTTTTGACAACTGCATAATTGAAGGAGATCAATTTGTGGAGTTTTATGTTGAACAAGAAGGCACAGACCCATTAATTTTTAAACTCAATCATACCGCCATACAGTTTGACAGCTCTTCTGAGTCTGTTATTAATGACCCTTTCTTCGATTGGGATAACTCGACATATTACAACCAAATTATTAGAAACGGTGAACCGTCTTTTGTGCAACCACAAGAAAATGACATGCGTATTTCACAGGACAGTGACTTCATAAAAAAAGGTGATGTTGCCATTGGAGTTCAAATTGGAACAGATGTATTGGGCGTTCAACGTTCCTCACCGCCCGACTTAGGGGCATATCAGCATGTTATAATTGAGGACTAAGCGTTAAAAAGCGGCCGGTTTGCCATCATAGTGTGTACCTGCTCGCCAACACCAGAAAGAATTGTTTCGTTTTCTGGGTTTTGAATAACCTCATCAATTAAGGAAACTATGGGCTCCATATCTGTCGCAACTAGCCCTCTGGTGGTAATGGCAGCGGTTCCAAAACGAATCCCAGAAGTAACAAATGGAGATTTATCATCAAATGGAACCATGTTCTTGTTTGCTGTAATCTCGGCTTTTACTAAAGATTGCTCAGCTTGCTTTCCAGATATATTTTTATTGCGAAGATCTACCAACATCATATGGTTATCGGTACCTTCTGAAATAAGGTTATATCCTCTATCGACAAACGCTTTTGCCATTGCTTGTGCGTTTTCGCGAACACGCAATATGTAATGCAAGAAATCATCTGTCAAAGCTTCGCCAAATGCAATTGCTTTTGCGCCAACAACGTGCTCTAATGGTCCTCCTTGATTGCCTGGAAAAACAGCCATATCTAATAATGATGACATCATGCGTAAGTTTCCGTTTTTGAATTTTAATCCAAAAGGGTTTTCATAATCCTTCCCCATCATCATGAGTCCTCCACGAGGACCACGAAGGGTTTTGTGGGTAGTAGTGGTTACCACATGACAATGCGGTAGTGGGTCGTTTAAAATTCCCTTAGCAATCAATCCAGATGGATGCGATATATCTGCTAACAAAAATGCACCAACACTATCGGCAATTTCGCGGAAGCGCTTAAAATCTATATCTCTAGAGTATGCAGAAGCTCCTGCAATAATCATTTTAGGCTTCTCTTTAGCTGCAATTTCTTCAATCACGTCGTAATCTAAGCGCCCTGACTCTTTGTCTACACCATAAAAAACGGCATCGTATAAACGCCCTGAAAAGTTAACAGGTGAGCCGTGAGTAAGGTGGCCGCCATGTGACAAATCAAATCCCATAATTTTATCTCCTGGCTTTATAAATGCATGATAAACCGCTGTGTTGGCTTGTGAACCAGAATGCGGCTGCACATTTGCATAGGCAGCACCAAACAATGCTTTTGCTCTATCAATGGCAATTGTTTCAATTTCGTCCACAACCTCACAGCCGCCATAATAACGTTTCCCTGGATAGCCCTCGGCATATTTGTTTGTAAGAATAGAACCTGTGGCCTCCATAACTTGAGGGCTTGTAAAATTCTCGGAAGCAATTAATTCAACTCCGTTGATTTGGCGATTGTTTTCTGCCTGGATTAACTCAAAAATTTGCGTGTCACGTTGGATATTCATAGCTAAATTTAAAGAACAAAAATAGCCAAACAGCCCAAGATAAAGCATTAAAAATGACTGTTTTATTAAAAACAAATGAACATATATCAGAAGGTTATACTTTTGTAGCATGCAAAAGTCGATTAACATCAAGAATAAGCGAGCCCGTTTTGAGTACGAACTGATGGATCAATACACGGCTGGGATTGTATTAACTGGTACGGAAATAAAATCCATTCGTGCTGGAAAGGCCTCTATTGCAGAAAGCTTTTGTTCGTTTAGTGAGCAAGATGAACTTTTTATCATTAACATGTATATCGAAGAATACAGCCATGGTGGCTATGTAAATCATCGCACTAAAGGAGATCGGAAACTGCTCTTACAGCGTAAAGAACTTAGAAAACTACTCAAACAGATTCAGAATGTAGGGCTTACTATAGTGCCGATTCAAGTGTTTATAACGGATAAAGGATTGGCAAAAGTGCGCATTGCACTTGCTAAAGGAAAGAAAATACACGACAAACGAGAAACCCTAAAAGACCGTGATAACCAACGCAACCTAGATCGTGTAAAGAAGAATTTTAGGCGTTAATTTTTATCTTCTAATAGCGGTACAAACCGAAAATCTCCAAGTACTAATTTCTGAAAATTAGTGTCTGAGGTTCGGCTTATAACCGTCATTTTCTGATTCGTATCACCTACGGGAATAACCATTTTTCCACCAACCGCTAACTGTGCCAAAAGCGGTTCAGGAACCGATGGCGCACCAGCGGTTACAAGTATTCTGTCAAATGGTGCCTTTTTAGGAAAACCCTTGTAACCATCGCCAAAAATGAGTTTTTTAGGCTTGTATCCAAGCGAAGGTAATCGCTTTAAACTGGTACGAAATAATTCGTGCTGACGTTCAATAGAATACACCTCTGCGCCCATGTGGCACAAGACTGCAGTCTGGTATCCAGATCCAGTGCCTATTTCCAAAACCTTCATTCCTGTTTTGAGTTGTAGTTGCTCGCTTTGAAATGCTACCGTATAGGGCTGGGAAATGGTTTGGTCTGCCCCAATTGGAAATGCTTTGTCTTGGTAAGCATGATCCACAAAACTACTGTCTAAAAATAAGTGGCGGGGAATATCCCCAATGGCGTTAAGCACTGCAGCTTGCGTGATGCCCTTCTGTTTTAAAACTGCGATCAACTGACGTCGTTTTCCTTGATGCTTGGTAGTATCCTGCTTCATCAGTTCAAAAATACAAAATCAACTGCCTACTCGCCACTTAATCTTGTTACATTTGTATTATGGAAAAGAAGTTAAAAGCTGGTGTATTAGGTGCTGGACACTTGGGGAAAATCCATTTGCGTTTATTATTTCAATCTGAAAAATACGATTTGGTTGGTTTTTATGATGAAAACCAAACTGTAAGAGATACTGTTGCGAAAGAGAATGGATTCAAAGCATTTGATTCAGCAACCGAATTGATGGATGCGGTGGAAGTCGTTGATATCGTAACTCCGACCCTGTTTCATCACAAGCTTGCCAAACAGGCTATTGAAAAAGGCAAGCATATTTTTATAGAAAAACCCATAACGCAAACAGTTGATCAAGCCGAGGAGCTAATTACTCTTGCTGATAAATATGGAGTATTGGGTCAAGTAGGACACGTTGAACGATTTAATCCGGCGTTTTTGGCGGTAAAAAACGAGATTGATGAAAGTATGTTTATCGAAACGCATAGACTAGCAGAATTCAATCCACGTGGTACAGATGTTCCTGTCGTATTAGACCTTATGATACACGACATCGACACAGTGCTAAGCGTGGTTGATTCAAGGGTTAAAAACATATCTGCCAGTGGTGTTTCCATCATTAGCGAAACACCTGATATTGCCAATGCCAGGATTGAGTTTGAAAACGGTTGTGTGGCAAACTTGACGGCAAGTAGAATTTCATTAAAGAATATGCGAAAGGCTCGCTTTTTCCAAAAAGACGCCTATATTTCCATAGATTATTTTGACAAAAAGGTAGAGGTTGTTAAAATGCATGACGCCCCCGAACAGGTTGGTGATTTTGATATGGTCCTCGAAAATGCACAAGGAAAAAAGAAACGCATCTTCTTTGACAATCCAAAAGTTCCAGAAGTTAATGCTATTCTCATGGAACTCGAATGTTTTGCAGATGCCATTGTAGACAACACGCCAATTATTGTTCCGCTAACCCAAGGAAGAAACGCATTAGACATTGCACTTCAGATTACTGCACTTGTTGAAAATTCTACGGCATGATTGCAGCTCAAATAAATCGTCTAACAGAACAATTCCCCAAAGAGGTCACACTGGTAGCAGTTTCTAAAACAAAACCCATCAGCGCCCTTGAAGAGGCGTACAATGCTGGGCATCGTGATTTTGGAGAAAACAAAGTCCAAGAGCTTTGCCAAAAAGCCGAAGCAATGTCTTCTGAAATTCGCTGGCATATGATTGGGCATTTACAGCGAAACAAAGTAAAATATATTGCTCCTTTTGTGCATCTTATTCACGGTGTGGACAGTGAACGGCTTTTGGTCGAAGTCAACAAGCAAGGAGCAAAAAATAACCGCATAATTGATGTTCTTATACAAATTCATATTGCAGAGGAAAGCTCGAAGTTTGGATTTTCATACGCCGAAGCGGTGACTTTATTCTCTAACGAAAACCCCTACCCAAATGTTCGTGTAATTGGGCTTATGGGCATGGCGACTTTTACCAATGATAAAGAACAAGTGAAACGAGAGTTTGACACATTATCAGCATTTTATTCCTCTTGGAAAACAAAAAAGTCACTTTCCGTTCTGTCGATGGGCATGAGTAATGATTACGCTATTGCAATTTCCTCGGGCAGTAACATGGTGCGTATTGGGAGTCTCATTTTTGGTAGTAGAAATTAGGAGTATGTACGCAGTTGTTGACGTGGAAACCACAGGCGGAAAATACAACGAGGAAGGCATTACAGAAATTGCTATTTATAAATTTGATGGCAGTGAAATTGTAGATCAATTTATAAGTCTCGTAAATCCTGAGCGACCCATTCAACCTTTCGTTGTGCAGCTTACTGGAATTAATGAAAATATGCTTCGAAATGCGCCTAAATTCTATGAAGTGGCCAAACGCGTTGTTGAAATCACAGAAGATTGTACCCTGGTGGCGCACAATGCAAGTTTTGACTACCGCATGCTTTGTACCGAGTTTAACAGGTTGGGGTTTTCGTATCAAAGACAAACCCTTTGTACCGTAGCGCTTGCTAAAAAATTGATTCCAGAGCAGGCATCTTACAAATTAGGAAAGCTTGTTCGTTCGCTTGGAATCCCACTTAGTGATCGGCATCGGGCGGCTGGAGATGCACGTGCCACGGTTAAACTTCTTAAATTATTATTGGACAAAGACTCTGAAAAAACCATTGTCAAGCAAGTGTTACGCACCAAAGAACAAGATCAAGTTACGCGTAAGTTTTTACATCTAGTTGAGCAGGTAAAACCTGTTACAGGGGTGTATTATCTTCACAATCAACAGGGGGATGTCATTTATATTGGCAAAAGCACCAATATGCGGAAGCGTGTAAATCAGCACTTTACTGGGAAAAGTCGTAAATCACTAAAGATCCAGCTGGAAACGCATAGCGTGAGTACAGAGGAGACAGGAAACGAACTTATTGCACTACTAAAAGAAGTAGACGAAATTCAACTTCACAAACCCAAGCACAATAGAGTGCACAAAAATGATTCTATACGATTTGGATTGGAAGAAGGGGTTACAAGCACAGGTTATCGATTTCTTAGAATTGCTCACGCGCAAGACAACATACGTTATGTGACAACTTTTAAGAATTTAAATAATGCCCGTAAATTATTGTATTTTTTTACACAGAAATACACGCTTTGCTTAAAATTAGTCGGATTAGAATCACCAAAAAAAGCATGCTCTTATGAACAAATTAATCAATGCTTAGGGGCCTGTGTAGAACAAGAGTCTGTGGAGTCATACAACAAACGCGTTAAACAGTGCGTAGATAGATTGAGCTTCCAATCCCCTAATATGCTGCTAATAGACAAAGGACGTACACACGATGAACGAAGTATTATACTTATAAAAGACAATGAATATAAAGGGTTTGGATATGTAAATCTAAATTATCAAATTACAAATATTGACATGATTAACACCATCATTGCACCAATGAAAAACTCACGTGCAGCGCGCCATATCATTCAACAATTTGTAAGAAAAAACAAAGTGAAAGAAATAATTCATCTCGATGAAGCGCCCTAAACTCATTGTTATTTCTGGCCCAACAGCCATTGGAAAAACATCCTTTGCGGTGACGCTGGCAAAGTATCTTGGTTGCGCTGTCTTGTCTAGCGATGCGCGTCAATTTTTTAAAGAAATGCAAATTGGAACTGCCGTGCCTACAGTAAAAGAGCAACAAGGTGTAAAGCATTATTTTATCCAACATAAAAGCATCCACGAATCGTACACAGTTGGCGATTTTGAAAAAGATGCCATTCGGTTACTTAACTCCTTATTTGAGACTTCTGAAGTAGCCATTTTAGTGGGTGGATCAAACTTATATTCAAATGCGGTAGTACATGGATTAGATGATTTTCCAGATATTCCAAAGGATATTTCAGCGGAGTGGCATAATATATTCGAAACAAAAGGTTTACGCTATTTACAAGACGAATTGAAAAGATTAGATCCTGTGTATTTCAAGGTTGTAGATACGCAAAATCACATGAGATTATTACGTGCATTGAATGTTTGTACAGTTTCAGGAAAGGCCTATTCTTCCTTTTTGAATCAGCCCAAAAAAGAACGCTCTTTTAAAACAATTTCCATTGAGCTGACCATGCCAAGAGAAAGACTTTATGATCGCATTAATACGCGTGTGGACCATATGATTGAAAATGGATTACTAGACGAAGCTAAAATCTTACTGCCATACAAAGACCTTAACGCCATGCAAACGGTCGGGTACAAAGAGCTCATCCCCTATTTTGAAGAAAAGCAGTCTTTAGAAAAATGTATAGAAAACATCAAAACAAACACGAGAAGATTTGCCAAACGGCAACTAACATGGCTTCGTAATCACGAAGTGATGTTTAAACTGCCTTACAACTCAGTTATTGACAAGAAACTACTAGAGACATTAGGGCTTGAAGAAAGCATCTAAATTTTGCTGTATACGACCTGCAACATTGCTAAGGTCAGCTTTTTGAAAGGCATTGCCAGTAATGTGTTCGTATAATTCAATATATCGCTCAGAAACAGATTCAATATATGCATCAGACATCACTGGAAGCTGTTGTCCCGCTTTGCCTTGAAAGCCATTTTCAATTAACCATCGGCGCACAAACTCCTTAGATAATTGGCGTTGGGGTTCTCCATTATCTTGACGATCTTGATACCCATCTGCATAAAAATAGCGCGACGAGTCTGGCGTATGAATTTCATCTATCAAAACAATAGTCCCGTCTGCATCTCTACCAAATTCATATTTGGTATCTACTAAAATTAACCCTTGAGCTTTAGCCATTTCTGTACCACGAGCAAAAAGTGCCCGGGTATAGTCGGCAAGCTGGTCATATTGATCTGCGGTTACGATACCTCTTTCAATAAGTTCTTCAGGTGTGATATCTTCGTCGTGATCTCCTTGTTCAGCTTTTGTTGCTGGAGTAATGATAGGTTCTGGAAAAGCATCGTTTTCACGCATTCCGTCGGGCATGTTAGCGCCGCACAACGTACGTTTGCCTAATGCATATTCTCTTGCTGCATGTCCCGCCAAATATCCACGGATGACCATTTCAACTTTTAGCGGTTCGCATGCTTTTCCTACAGCAACATTAGGGTCTGGGGTGGCTACAAGCCAATTAGGAACTATATCCGCCGTAGCTTTTAACATGTGCGCGGCAATTTGATTTAAGATCTGTCCTTTGTAAGGAATTCCTTTTGGCATAACCACATCAAATGCTGAAAGGCGATCGGTAGCAACCATGACCAGCATATCATTTTCTAAGGCATATACTTCGCGTACTTTTCCTTTGTATTTAGATGCTACTCCAGTGAGTTTCAAATCAGAATGCATAAGTGTTTGCATACGAATCAATTGTGGTGTTCAGTTTGTTTGTAAGCGTCAATTACCTTTTTTACCAAGCGGTGACGAATAACATCTTTGTCATCCAAATAAATCATACCTATACCCTTAACGCCATTTAGCACAAGAATTGCCTCCTTAAGGCCTGATATCACGCGTCGTGGTAAATCGATTTGACCGGGGTCGCCGGTAATCATAAATTTAGCGTTTTTACCCATTCGGGTCAAAAACATTTTCATTTGATTGTGTGTGGTGTTTTGAGCTTCATCCAAAATCACAAAAGCGTTATCTAATGTTCTTCCTCTCATAAATGCCATGGGCGCAATTTGAATGATACCATTTTCAATATAATGATCAAGTTTTTCGTTTGGTATCATATCGCGAAGCGCATCGTAAAGAGGTTGCATATACGGGTCTAATTTTTCTTTTAAATCTCCTGGTAAAAACCCTAGATTCTCACCAGCCTCAACAGCTGGTCGTGTTAAAATAATGCGTTTTACTTGCTTAGATTTCAATGCTTTAACCGCCAATGCAACCCCTGTATATGTTTTTCCAGTTCCGGCTGGCCCTACAGCAAAAACCATATCGTTTTTAGCCATGGAATCCACCAGTTTGGCTTGGTTTAGTGTTTGCGCTTTAATAATTTTACCCCCTATACCGTGCAAAATCACTTTATTATCATCTGGATCTAATCCAAAATTGTCTTCTTCGTTGCTTTCCAAAATTTGTTGCACGGTTTCGTCAGTAAGTGAATTGTATTTTCCGTAGTGTGTTACAAGTCTATCGATTTGTTTTTCGAATACTTCCAGAATTTCCTCCTCTCCAAAGGCGGTAATTTTATTCCCGCGAACCACAATTTTAATTTTGGGAAAATATTTTTTTAAAAGCGTAATGTTTTTGTTGTTTTTTCCTCCGTAGAACTCCGTAGGATTGCCCTCGGCTAATTCAATTGTAATTTCGTTCAAATGTGTGTTTTTAAAAAATAGGCCCTAAGGCATTGAATTTTGGTAACTTTGTATTCAAAATTAAGCATTTTTTGGCTTGATAAATTAAGTTAAGGTTATTTCATGGCGCTTATTACGCTAACAACAGATTTTGGTTTGCAAGACGCCTATGTTGCTGGGCTAAAAGCACGTTTATACCAGCAACTTGAATCACCCGAAATTGTTGATATTTCTCATCTTATTGACCCATTTCACATTGGGCAAGCTGCGTATGTAGTGCGGTCGGTTTATCGTAATTTTCCAGAAAAAAGTATTCATTTTATTGGTGTAGATTTTAATCAAACCCCCGAACAAGAGCTCGTTATTGCTCTGTTAAACGATCATTATTTTGTTTGTGCTGACAATGGTTTTTTGTCTCTCTTGGAGCCTGAACTTCATCCTTCGCATTGTATTACAATAAACCTTCCACAGCCCAAAACGCTAGAAAAAGCTATTGAAGCTATTGCTCATTTGCATCGTGATGGTGCATTGAGTGTTATCGGAAAACCGCTAAAAAAGCTACGAGTACGTACCCAACACATGCCGGTTGTGAATCCGCAGCAGACCGAAATCCACGGACATGTCCTCCATGTGGATCGGTATGGAAATATCATTACCAATATCACAAAAAAGTTATTTGAACGCATCCAAAATAAACGCGCTTTTATTATCCACGCACGAAATCATAATTTTGAACAGGTTTATCACGATTACCATGAAGTTATACGCTATGATGTACCCAAACAGAACCGTGAAGAAGATGGTAAAAAATTGGCTTTATTTAACAATCAAGGACACTTGGAACTTGCCATCTACAAAGGGAATCCGAATTATGGTGGAGGCGCAAGCACCCTATTTGGATTGTCATATTTAGACCCTGTTCGAGTAGCGTTCATAAATGATATATAGCTGTTGATAAAATTGTTTTAAGTTGGCAAATCGAAACAATATATTTGTAGTTAAACATATTTATAATGAACTTTATTGTATCCAGTACGCAACTGCTACGTCAACTTCAGACCCTAAGCGGAGTCCTTAACAGCAGCAATACACTACCCATCTTAGATCATATATTGTTTGAGCTTCATCCTGGGGAATTACGTCTTACGGCAACAGACTTAGAAACTACAATAAGTGCAACAATTCAAGTGGAAACTACTCACGAAGGTAAAATTGCCATACCAGCTAGACTTCTTTTAGATACGCTAAAGACCTTTCCAGAGCAACCGTTAACATTCTCACAATCAGATAACAACACACTTGAAATTAGTTCAGATCAAGGTAAATACGCGCTTGCATATGCCAATGCAGAAGAGTTTCCGCAGGCAGCAGAAATAATGGATGCATCAAGTGTTACCGTTATGGGAGACACACTAGCTACTGCTATTACAAATACCATTTTTGCAAGCGGAAACGATGATTTACGACCTGTCATGAGCGGTGTGTTTTTCCAACTTTCATCTAGTGGCTTAACATTTGTAGCGACAGATGCCCACAAACTTGTCAAATATGAAAGAACAGATTTAGAGGCGCCCGAAACAGCAGAATTTATTATGCCAAAAAAACCACTAAACTTATTGAAGTCGGTGTTGATTGGAAGCGAAGTAGAAGTTAAAATAGATTACAATAATAGCAATGTGATGTTCTCTTTTGATGACACCGTTCTCATTTGTCGCCTAATTGATGGAAAATATCCAAACTACGAGGCGGTAATTCCAAAAGAAAATCCAAATGTGATGAGTATTAATCGTGTGCAGTTTTTGAACACCGTAAAACGTGTGAGTATTTTTTCAAATAAAACAACGCATCAAATCCGGTTGCGTATTGCGGGTGCAGAGCTTCATATTTCTGCAGAGGACATCGACTACAGCAACAAGGCAGAAGAACGTCTGGCATGCGCTTATCAAGGGGATGATATGCAAATTGGCTTTAATGCTAGGTTTTTAAGCGAAATGCTTAGCAATTTGAATTCGGAAGAAATTCAACTTGAACTATCATTACCTAACAGAGCAGGAATTGTTACCCCAGCAGACGGCTTAGACGAAGGCGAAAAGGTCACGATGCTCGTCATGCCGGTAATGCTTAACAACTAAGCTAAAGCATATAGTCTGTGCTTATAAAATTAGAATTTTGTGAGTCTAATAGCTCCCGTAAAATTTCTTTGTTACTTTCGCTGTCTTTGGTAGCTACAAATGTTCTTATAGAGAACGAACGCAGCGCGTCACGTACGCTAAGTGTGCTCACTGCAGAATCTTTTCTACCCGTAAATGGATACACATCTGGACCTCGTTGACATGAGCTATTGAGATTTACACGACACACAAGGTTGGCAAGTGTATCAATCAGCGGCCCTAGCTTTTGTATGTCTTTACCAAACAGACTCACTTGCTGGCCGTAAGATGATGCAGCCATATCGTCTAAAGGCGTGTCAATGTCCGTAAAAGACATTACAGGAATCACTGGTCCAAATTGTTCTTCTTGGTAAACGCGCATGTCGCGTGTAACAGGGTATAAAACAGCAGGAAAAATAAAATTTTCAGTTCGCTCACCGCCCCTAGGATTTAATACTTTAGCTCCTTTTGATTTCGCATCATCAATAAGCTCTTGAATGTAATCAGGCTTATTAGGCTCAGGAAGTGGTGTTAACAAAGTATTTTCCCATGGCATTCCCAACTGAAGAGCATCAACAGCTTTAGTAAACTGGGAAAGAAAATCATCTTTTATATTTTCATGAACATATAAAATCTTTAGGGCCGTACAACGCTGTCCGTTGAATGACAACGTACCTGCAATACATTCCTGTACGGTTTTACCCATATCAGCATCTGGTAAAATAATAGCTGGATTTTTTGCCTCTAATCCCAAAACCAAGCGAAGGCGACTCTTTTTAGGATGCAAATCTTGTAATGAAAGAGCTGATGAACTATGCCCAATAAGCGCAAGAACATCGATTTCACCTGTTTTCATAATAGGCGCGGCTATGGTCCGTCCACGACCAAAAACAATATTTACAACACCGGGGGGGAAACTCTCTTTAAAGGCCTTTAACAGTGGCGCAATAAGTAAAACCCCATGCTTTGCAGGTTTAAAAATAGCTGTGTTTCCCATAATAATGGCTGGGATAAGCAATGCAAACGTTTCGTTTAACGGGTAATTATAAGGCCCTAGACAAAGCACAACACCAATAGGACCGCGTCGAATATGTGCATACACCCCACCGTGGTTGTGAAATTTAGCACTATCGCGGTCAATATCTTTATACTCGTTAATAGTATCTACAATGTAGTCTACCGTACGATCAAATTCTTTTTCAGAATCTTTATGGTTTTTGCCAATTTCCCACATCAATAGTTTTACAACCTCATCGCGTTGAGATTTCATAAGTGTTACAAAGCGCTCCATACAATTGATACGGTCGGCAACTTTCATGGTTGGCCAATCCCCTTTTCCTTTGTCAAAAGCTTGGGTGGCTGCATTCAAAGCCTTTAGTGCGTGCGCTTCGTCCATGTTAGGGACAGAGCCCAAAAAAGTGGGCGCAAGCGTGCCTTCGGCATTTGGCGTGTGTATAGTGGAGTGAACATTTGCTGTTGGACCGTCCCAAAGCGTGAGTTTTCCGTCAATCAAAAAACTGTTGTGATGTAATGGGGACTTGATTGAATACTGTGATGGTATGTTCATATATAAATTTTCATAGCTCTTCAAAATTAAATCAAAAATTGAAATAAATCGGGCTTATTGTTTAAATAATCCCCAAAAAAACCCTTTTCTTTCATCCTATTTAACAATGGCTTAAAGTCAGAGGTGGATTTTAGCTGAATGCCAACAACCGCTGGACCCTGCGCACGTGCACTTTTTTTGGAGTATTCAAAAAAGGTAATATCGTCTGTTGGGCCTAAAATGTCTTGAACAAATTCTTTTAGCGCACCTGCCCGCTGTGGGAAACGCACTATAAAGTAATGCTTTAAATCGCTAAACAATAGGGCGCGTTCTTTGATTTCTGCCATGCGGGTAATATCATTATTTCCACCGCAAACAAGACAAACAACATTTTTGCCTTTTATTTCTTTCGTTAATTGTGGTAATGCGGAAACGGACATTGCACCTGCTGGCTCTACAACTATTGCATCTTTAGTATACATTGTCAAGATACTTTGGCAAATTTCTCCTTCATCAACCAAAAGTATATCGTCCATATGGTCAGAACAATAATCAAACCCAATCTCGCCAATGGTTTTTACAGCTGCACCGTCAACAAAAACATCTATTTCGTCTAACGTAATGCGCTTGCCTTGCTTCAAAGAAGTATGCATACTTGGTGCACCTTTTGGCTCCACACCAATAATTTTAGTGTGTGGTGATTTCTGCTTAAACACACTAATTACACCAGAAATTAAACCGCCTCCACCAATAGGAACAATAATGTAATCTATTGGAGAAGTCGCTTGTTCTAAAATTTCCAAAGCCATAGTTGCTTGTCCAGCAATAACGTCAGTATCATCGAATGGATGAATAAACGTCTTTCCTGTTTCAGCAGCAAAGGATTTTGCCGCTTCATAGCAATCGTCATACGTATCACCCACCAGTTTAATGGTAATATTTTCACCACCAAACATTGCCACTTGCGATACTTTTTGTTGTGGTGTTGGGATAGGCATAAAAATAGTACCGTGTATGTTGTGATGACTACACGCATATGCAACGCCTTGGGCATGATTTCCTGCACTAGAGCAAACTACACCATTGACCCGTTGTGCATCGTTAAGCAAGGAAATTTTATTAAACGCACCTCGAATTTTAAACGATCGAACTGGCTGCAAGTCTTCACGTTTTACCGAAATGGTAGCATCGTACAGCTCGCTTAAACGCACATGTTTTTCGAATGGTGTCGGAACAGCCGCCGTACGCACTCGTTCGGCAGCACCCTCAATCGTATATATGTCTAATAATGGTCTCACTTATACTATTCGCTTCATGGCAGTCATAGACGCACGAAGAGTTTTACCAATATGTTCTATAGGATGGTTGCGGATTTGATCATTAACTGTAATAAGTTGTTGATTGTCAACGCCGTTAGTATCTGTTCCAAACGCTGTTCCGATTACAGTTGTATCAACAGTTTTCATAAAAGAAGAAAGCAATGGCTTACAAGCGTGGTCAAACAAATAGCAGCCGTACTCAGCTGTATCTGAAATCACACGATTCATTTCAAATAATTTTTTACGCGCAATTGTATTGGCAATAAGCGGTGTTTCATGCAATGACTCATAATAAGCTGATGCATCTTTGATACCTGATGCAACCATAGTATCGTAAGCCAACTCAACGCCAGCACGAACAAAAGCTACCATAAGCACACCTTTGTCAAAATAGGTTTGCTCATCAATATCTTCACTTGTTGGAGCTGTTTTTTCAAAAGCCGTTTCACCAGTGGCAGCACGCCAAGACAACAAGTTTTTATCGTCATTTGCCCAATCTTCCATCATGGTTTTAGAGAAATGTCCTGAAATAATGTCGTCCATGTGCTTGTTAAACAATGGCTGCATAATTTCTTTTAGTTCTTCAGATAATTCAAAAGCTTTGATTTTTGCCGGATTTGACAAACGATCCATCATGTTGGTGATACCACCGTATTTTAATGCTTCGGTAATTGTTTCCCAACCGTATTGAATCAACTTTGAAGCATAAGAAGGTTCGATTCCCTCTGAAACCATTTTGTCAAAACATAAGATAGATCCCGTTTGTAAAACACCACATAAAATAGTTTGCTCTCCCATTAGATCAGATTTTACTTCTGCAATAAAAGACGATTGTAAAACCCCAGCTCGGTGCCCTCCCGTTCCAACACAGTATGCTTTTGCCTGCTCAAAACCTTTTCCTTCAGGGTCGTTAGTATCGTGTACTGCGATTAGTGTTGGCACTCCAAATCCACGCAAATATTCTTCACGTACTTCAGAACCAGGGCATTTTGGCGCTACCATAATTACAGTCAAATCTTCTCTCACTTGTGTTCCTTCTTCAACAATATTAAAGCCGTGAGAATAAGATAAGGTTGCTCCTTTTTTCATCAGGGGCATCACTGCATTTACTACCGGAGTGTGGTTTTTATCTGGAGTAAGATTAATCACTAAATCGGCCGTGGGAATCATTTCTTCATACGTACCAACAGCGAAGTTGTTTGAAGAGGCATTTACGAAAGAAGCGCGTTTTTGCTCAATAGCACCACTACGCAACGCATAGGAAATATCCAATCCTGAATCACGCATGTTTAATCCTTGATTTAGACCTTGTGCACCACAACCCACAATTACAATTTTCTTTCCTTCAAGTGCTGTAATACCATCTGAAAATTCAGAGGCATCCATAAAGCGACATTGCGCCATTTGGTGTAGTTGATCACGAAGGGATAGGGAATTAAAATAATTACTCATTTTTTTAAATTTAATCGTTTAATCTATTTAATAATGCTTTAATGTTCATCGGAGATTTAGTCACCGAAATACGGCCAGAGCGTACAAATTGTAGCAAGCCATAAGGTGCTAAATCATTGTACAATTGTTCTGTTTCATGGCGGAAACCCGTTTTTTCGATAACAAAAAATTCGGTGTTTACCGTCACAATATTCGCATGACTGTTCTTGATAATATTTTGAATATGACGTTCTTCAAACAATGATTTTGAGGCCACTTTATATAATGCAGATTCTAGAAAAATGGTTTCTTCGTCCGTGTGATAAAATGCTTTGATAACCTCAATTTGCTTCTCAATTTGACCGACCACTTTTTTAACGGCCTCTTCAGATAAAGAGACTACAATTATAAAACGTGAAACCTTCTCTATTTCAGAAGCAGAAGACGTTATACTTTCTATATTGATATGTCTACGTTGGAAGATAGCCGAAACACGGTTCAGTAAGCCAACGCTGTTTTCAGTATAAATTGAAATGGTGTATTTTTTATCCATAATTACGATAATCTTATTTCAGAAACCGACGCGCCAGACGGAATCATCGGAAATACATTGGCCTCTTTTTCTACGCAAACTTCAAGGAAATAAGGTTTGTCAGAAGCTATCATTTCATCAATGGCACTGCCTAAATCGTCACGTGTAGTAACACGCTTGGCATCAAGAAAATAGCCCTCGGCAATTTTTACAAAATCTGGATTTACCATTTCAGTAGATGCATAGCGTTTGTCAAAAAACAATTGCTGCCATTGGCGCACCATTCCTAAAAAATCGTTGTTTAACACGACTACCTTTACTGCAGCTTGTGTTTGGAAAATCGTACCCAGTTCTTGTATGGTCATTTGAAAACCGCCATCACCAATAATGGCAACTACTTCACGCTCTGGAGCACCCATTTTAGCACCCAAAGCTGCAGGAAGTGCAAAGCCCATGGTACCCAAGCCTCCGGATGTTACATTACTTTTTGAATTTGAAAAACGCGCATAGCGACAAGCAATCATCTGGTGTTGCCCCACGTCAGAAACAATTACGGCGTCATTGTTCGATGCACGGTTGATTTCTTTGAGTACCTCGCCCATAGTAAGACCCTCTTTTGTAGGGTGTAAATCGTTTTTAATGACTTTATCAAATTCGATTTTATCGTGCTTTTTAAACGCTGCAAACCAATTGGCATAAGGTTTAGCTGTTACTTTTTCAGTAAGTAATGGAAGCGTTTGCTTCACATCGCCCAAAACAGCAACATCTGCATCAACATTTTTATTTATTTCCGCAGGATCAATTTCTAAATGAATGATTTTAGCCTGTTTGGCATAACTTTCTAAATTACCAGTAACACGATCATCAAAACGCATACCTATGGCAATGAGAACATCGCATTCGTTCGTTAGCATATTTGGGCCATAATTCCCATGCATGCCTACCATTCCCACATTTAAAGGATGGTCTGTAGCAATTGCCGATACACCCAAAATGGTCCAGGCTGCAGGAATATTTGATTGCTCTACAAATGCTTTAAATTCTGCTTCTGCTTTACCCAATATTACCCCTTGTCCCCAAACAATAAGTGGTTTTTCTGCCTTTTCGATGATAGCAGCAGCATCTTCTATTGTAGTGGTATTAATTTCTGGTATAGGTTTATAACTCCGAACTCCTGCACAAGGCGTATAATCAAAGTCAAATGAAGCAAATTGTGCGTCTTTAGTGATATCAACAAGCACAGGCCCTGGGCGTCCAGAACGTGCAATGTAAAATGCTTTTGCCATTACTTCAGGAATTTCAGCAACATCAGTAATCTGATAGTTCCACTTTGTGACAGGCGTTGAAATACCAATGATATCGGTTTCTTGAAAGGCGTCGGAACCCAGTAAATGTGAAGGTACTTGACCCGTAAGGCATACCATTGGTGTGGAATCAATCATGGCGTCAGCTATTCCCGTAACCAAGTTAGTAGCTCCAGGTCCAGAAGTGGCCACACAAACACCAACTTTGCCACTCACACGTGCATAGCCCTGAGCAGCATGGGTTGCACCTTGCTCATGACGTGTAAGTACATGCTGAAGTTTGTCTTGAAATTTATAAAGTTCGTCGTAAAAAGGCATGATAGCACCTCCAGGATAACCATAAATTAGGTCAACTCCCTCTGCGAGTAAACAATGGATTAAAGCCTCAGAACCTGTAATGTTTTTTTTCGTTGTCATGCTTATTCGTCTGTTACACAACCTTCAGAAGCCGTAGCTACAGACTGTGCGTATTTGTACAACACTCCTTTAGTTACTTTTAAACTTGGTGTTTCCCATGCCGCGCGTCGCGCTTCAAGTTCCGCATCCGTAATTTTAACATGTAATTCGTTGGTTTCGGCGTCAATACGGATAATGTCTCCATTTTCTACAAGACCTATAGCACCGCCCAGTTGTGCTTCAGGCGTAATATGTCCTACAACAAAACCGTGTGTACCGCCCGAAAAACGACCGTCGGTGATTAGTGCTACTTCTTTACCCAAACCAGCACCCATGATGGCAGCAGTAGGTTTTAACATTTCGGGCATACCAGGCCCACCCTTTGGCCCTTCATAGCGAATAACAACAACCTCACCTTTTTGAACTTCTCCGGCCTTAACTCCTGCATTAGCTGCAAACTCTCCGTCATAAACCCGAGCAGGACCTTCAAATGAAAGACCTTCCTTGCCTGTAATTTTAGCAACAGAACCGTCAACTGCTAAGTTTCCAAAAAGGATTCGAATGTGTCCTGTTTCCTTAATTGGATTGTCCAATGGTCTAATAACTTTTTGCCCTTCTTTTAGCGAGGGTACATCGGCCATATTTTCGGCAAGTGTTTTTCCTGTCACGGTAAGACAATCGCCGTGAAGCATATTGTTGTCAAGCATAAATTTAATCACAGCTGGAATACCACCTACACGGTGTACATCTTCCATTAAGAATTTACCACTCGGTTTTAAATCTGCTAAAAAGGGTGTGGTATCACTAATGCGCTGAAAATCGGCCAGTGTAAACGTTACATCTGCTGCCCTAGCAATGGCTAAAAAGTGAAGTACGGCGTTGGTAGACCCCCCTAAAACAGTTACTAGTTTAATGGCATTTTCTAACGATTTCTTGGTAACAATATCTTTGGGTTTAATGTCTTTTTCAATAAGCAAGCGCATTGCTTTTCCAGCAGCAACACACTCATCAATTTTTTCTGGACTCACTGCAGGGTTTGAAGAATTGTACGGTAATGAAAGTCCAAGGACTTCTATGGCAGAAGCCATGGTATTTGCCGTATACATACCACCACAAGCGCCTGCGCCAGGACATGCATTGTGAATCACTTCTTTAAATTGAGCTTCGTTAATTGTTCCTGCAACCTTTTCTCCCCATGCCTCAAAAGCGGAAACAACATCAAGTTTTTTGTCTGCCACACAGCCCGAAGCAATGGTGCCACCATAAACCATTATACTGGGACGGTTCAGTCGAAGCATTGCCATAACCGAGCCAGGCATATTTTTATCACATCCTACAACAGCAACCATACCGTCATAAGACATTCCACCCATGACCGTTTCCATAGAGTCGGCAATCAAATCACGTGAAGGGAGTGAAAAACGCATTCCAGGTGTTCCCATAGATATACCATCGCTTACTCCAATAGTGTTAAAAATCAATCCTACTAAGTCTGCTTCTTTTGTGCCTTTTTTGATTTCAACAGCTAAGTCGTTAAGGTGCATATTACAAGGGTTTCCTTCATACCCGGTACTTGCAATTCCCACTAAGGGTTTTTGAAAATCATCATCTGTAAGACCAATCGCATGGAGCATGGCCTGTGCTGCAGGCTGGCTTGGATCTTGTGTTACAACTTTAGAGTAGCGATTCTGTCCCATAATTATCTTTCAAATAAGAATTTGGCTAAAATACAAAACGACTATCAATACGAGGCGCATTTTTTATCAATAGAAAATGACGTTTAAATAAGCAGCTGTTCATAGAATAGATTTGAAGTTTAATCAAATGTAGAAAAAGAAGTTAATTTAATGTACGAAAACTATATTTTTACACATTCGCTAAAAAATGCGATTAAAATAGCATATGATTAAAGAAAACACACTGAAGCTGGTAAAATCCAATCAAACTGCTTTTTTTGAGACGGGAAATACGCGTAGTACAAGCAAAAGAATTTCCCATCTAAAAGCGCTCAAAAAGTGTATTAAGTCAAATGAGAAAGAAATCATTACTGCTTTGCAAGATGATTTGGCAAAACCGGAAGCCGAAATTTGGCTGGCAGAAATTTATGTAACTCTTGTTGAACTAAATACCGTTATTAAAAACCTCTCCTTCTGGGCAAAGCCAAAGCGCATAACTGGAAAATGGTTGAATTTCCCCAGTAAAGATTGGATAATCCCCGAGCCATATGGCTCGACATTACATATAGCCCCGTGGAATTACCCGTTTCAACTGGCACTCAACCCACTTATTGGAGCCGTTGCAGCAGGGAACACAGTTGTTTTGAAACCCTCAGAACATGCACCTCAAACAGCAAAAATCTTACATAAAATTATATCAGAAGTTTTTCCTCAAGAGTGGGTTTATGTGGCTGAGGGTGGCTCTGAAGTAGCAAAGGAATTACTTGATTTTCGTTGGGACTATATCTTTTTTACAGGCGGTACTCAAGTTGCTAAAATTGTAGCCAAAGCAGCAGCCGAACATTTGACGCCAACAACGTTGGAACTCGGCGGAAAGAATCCGTGTATTGTAGATTATTCGGCAAATATAGCTGTGACTGCAAGACGTATTGTTTGGGGAAAATTTATGAACTGTGGACAGGTGTGTATGTCACCAGATTACCTATTGGTTCATCAGGATATTTATAACGATTTGGTAACGGCTTTAAAGGCTGAAATCGTTAGCATGTATGGGGAAAACCAACAGGAGTCACCTGATTATGCACGCCTAGTACATCAAGGTCATGTTGCAAAAATGAAGGAATTACTCAAAGGTCAAGATATCATATTTGGTGGTGTTGTCGATGAAAAAGAACGTTACGTTAGCCCAACACTTATTGCATTAGAACATTTGGATAACAGCTTAATGGAAGATGAAATTTTTGGACCACTACTACCCATCATCACGTATAAAGACGAAGCTGAAATTCATAAGACCGTTAAACGTTTTGAAAAACCACTATCCTTTTATGTGTTCTCTCAACGCAAGAAATGGGCGCAGAAACTGATGAAAACATACAGCTATGGCGGTGGCATGATAAACGATGTTATTGTGTATTTTACTAACGATAATCTTCCCTTTGGTGGCGTTGGACATAGCGGTACTGGCAACTATCATGGAAAATACTCTTTTGAAACGTTTTCGCATTACAAACCATATGTGGAACGACCCACATGGTTTGACCCAAAGCAACGTTATGCGCCTTATGGCAAGTCATTTCCATTGCTTAAAAAGATTTTGCGTTTAAAATACCCAGGGCAATAGGCACATCGTAAGCCGCGCCTTCTTTGCGCAAATCTGCAGGCGCCATGTTTATGGTGATACGCTTTCCTGGAAGTTTATAACCACATTCCATCACAGCTGCCGCAATACGGTGATTGCTTTCTTTAACGGCATTATCGGGCAATCCGACCAGATGATAGCCAACGCCAGGATGAATGTGAACTTCTATGGTGATGCACTGCGCATTGATGCCAAAGACGGCACTGCCAAAAATTTGGGTAAGCATAAGTAGGTATTTGGTATAAAGTTACAAATTTTAACGAAATTCGCGCCATGGAAAAAACTGACTTCCGTGCCATTTGTGGACAATTCGCTACAGGCATCACCGTGATTACGACCTCACACAACAACAAAAACATTGGCTTTACCGCAAACTCATTCACTTCGGTTTCGCTAGAGCCGCCCGTCATATTGTTTTGCCTAAAAACGGATTCTGCTTCTAACCAAGCATTTCAGCAAAGCAAAGCGTTTGTAATCAATATTTTATCCGATGCGCAAGAGGATGTTTCCAATGCCTTTGCTAATCCTAAAAACACGCAAGAAGAGCGTTTTAATGCGGTTTCGCTACAACCGAATAGCCTTCCTGTACTACAAGACAGCCTTGGTTATTTGTTAGGCGATATCATAGACTTTAAAGAGGTTGGCGACCATATTGTGTATTACGGACAGGTAACCGATGGCGCAAAAACAGCTGGCAATCCGCTACTCTATGCCAAAGGCGGGTATCAGCGGTTGCTGTAATGTACTCGCTGCAATTCCTTCTTTAAGCCATACCTACTCCCAGCGCGCCTGTATTGCTATTTTAAAGTTTTGTATATTTAAGTATCCAAAAACCTACTTATGAAACACAAAACCACACCTTTTTTTTACACGAATTGCTTCGAATACGGGCACCCGTCACAAATGCGCGCCAGCATGAACAGCGTAAGAATTTATAAGCAATTATGAAAAAGGAGATTCAAAACAGGGCTGATGTGTTTTTGCTAGTGACACAGTTTTATACAAAAGTACGCAAAGACGAAATACTCGGCCCTATATTTAACAATGCCATTAACGATTGGCCAGAACACTTGAATCGTCTTACAGATTTTTGGGAAAGCAACCTGTTTTTTGTGGCAAAATTTAAAGGAAATCCCATTTCAAAACATCGTTTGGTAGATGCCCAAAACCAACACACTATAGAACCCATGCATTTTGGCGTTTGGCTAAGACATTGGTTTACTACCATTGACGCTCATTTTTATGGCGAGAAAGCAACTTTGGCAAAAAATCGCGCACGAAATATGAGCAGCTTACTTTATACGAAAATGCACGAGGTTCGACCTAAAAATAATGCATAGAGACTACTCTATGTTGAAAACAGGTACCAGCGGTTGCCGTGATGTACTCGCTGCAATTCCTTCTTTAAGCCATGCCAAATAGGTAGCCTTGTCCGTGTATTGTACGGGCGGGTTTAATAGCGTTCCATCAGGGAGCATCAGCACGTAATAGGGCTGCGACACCGACTTAAAATTTAACGCCTGAAATGTTGACCACTTCTGCCCTACTGTTTTCAGTGTTCGGTTGCTACCGTCGGCATAGGTAACGGTTTGTTGGTCTGCCTCAGCTAAGGGCGTTCTATCGTCCACATACAGTGAAATCAGCACTACCTCGTCTCGTAGCAGTTCAAACACTTCTGGCTGTGTCCAAATATTTTCTTCCACCTTACGGCAGTTTACACACGCCCAACCTGTAAAATCCAATAAAATAGGTTTTTGTTGTGCTATGGCAGCCGCCTTACCCGATTCAAAATCTTTATAGCAATCCAATCCTAAGGGGCAATCCGAATCGGTTTGATAAACCGAATAAAAGGTTGGCGGTGGAAAACCGCTTAAGGCACGTAATGGCGTGTTTTGATTCGGTAAGATTCCTTGTGCCAAATAGCCCACAAATACCAACACGCCAACACCCAATACTTTTTGGAGCGTTCCGCTTTTTTTGGGTTTGGCATGTAAAAACGACAATCCGCCCAATAAGAAAACCGCCCAAAGCAACAGGAGTAGCATCCAAATGCCGATAAATAGTTCGCGTGGCATCAAGCCCCAACTTTGTACCATATCAGCGTTGGAAAGGAATTTTAATGCCAATGCCAATTCAATAAATCCAAGGGAAACTTTTACATTGTGTAACCATCCACCCGATTTGGGAAGCTTGCTGAGTATGTTTGGAAAAAAGGATAGGAACCCAAACGGAAACGCCAATGCCGTTCCAAAGCCAAGCATACCTGCGGTAAGTTGCATGGCACCGCCATCTGCGGTAAGCGAACCCACCAACAACGAACCTAAAATTGGTCCTGTACACGAAAATGACACCAATGCTAGAGTTACTGCCATAAAGAAAATGCCCACGTAATTTGATTTGGAGGAAGCCTCATCTGACATAGACGACCACGATGTGGGAAGCGTTAAATCGAATAGTCCATAAAACGAGAGTGCAAACAGCAAAAAGACAGCAAAAAATACCATGTTTAGCACCACATTTGTAGCAATGGAGTTTAGTACTTCGGGGCGTAACTGATCTAAAAAATGAAACGGCAAACTGAGAAGCACATAAATACCAATAATAGAAAAGGTATAGGCCAACGAACGTCGAATTCCCTCAGAACGACTACCACTACTCTTTGAAAAATAAGAAACCGTAAGCGGAATCAGCGGGAAAACGCAGGGCGTAAGCAAGGCCAAAAATCCACCCAATAATCCCAAAACAAAAATGCCCCACCACGAACTGTTTTTGGTAGCCACAGAGGCTTCCAAAAGTTCAGTGTTATTTAAATCAAGCACAAGGCTGTTATTCTCAATTTCAATATTGGTAAGGTCTCGATCTGTGGCGTTTACCAAAGTGCCATCTGTTGGAATAACCAGGTTTTCTTCTCTAAAAATACAAATGGCATCGTCACAAGCTTGATATTCTATGGTTAGGCTTATTTCCTTTTCATCTGTCTGAACAGCTTGTACCAGCATGGCTTTGTCAGTAAAATAGGACAATTCCATGTCAAAAATGGGATCAAATCCTGTTTTGGACGTGGTGCCTTGAAGTTCGCCAATAGCTGTGGCATTTTCCCAGTTTAACAGTGTGGGTAATGGTCCGCCGTCAGGCAAATCGGTACTGTAGAGTTTCCAGTTTTCTGCAATTGTAGCACTTAAGACTACGTCGTAGGTGCTCGCGTCCGATTGGCGTGCTTGCGCACTCCATTGTACTGTGTTTTGCGCCCAAAGGCATTGTGCAATTAATAGGAAGATATATAAGGGTTTCATACTATTTCGATTTGGAGGGTGTTAGATAGGTCATCAGCTAGGTATCTACGGTCTAGTCGTTTACCGATGACCCAAATTACGTTTTTTTCATTACATAAGAGCCATTGATTTTTCTTTTCAGCAGCAGACATTTTTTCGTCCTTAAAAAATTTAGAGAGCTTCTTTTTGCCTTTCATCCCTGTTGGATAAAACAAATCCCCTGTATTCCAACGACGTAAAACCAACGGGAAAGTCAATTTTGAGGCATTTACCAAAACACAATTTGCAGTAGTTTTTGAACCTGCATTTGGTGTAGAAAACTCCAATTTTACAGGAAATTCAATCCCATTTTCAGGAACCATATACACTTCATCTGTAGCATCATTAAGATTTGATTGTACAGACAACACCAAATGGTCGCGCTCTCGAAGTAATTCGTGTGTGGCACTCACGCATTTTTTTCCAGCATGTTTAGTCAACAATTTCTCTACTTCAACAGCATCAAAACCATAGAGAGCGAACAAATGATGTAACCAAAATCGTTTGGGCTGTAAGTCTTGAATGGATATCAATGGAATCCTAATTCCATCTGGCGCATTTTCCCATGCTTTTTTAATCTCGTTTACTTGTGCTGAAATAGCATCAAAAGTCTCTTGTAAGTGCTGAACAGACTCAAGAGTATTGGCAGCAGTTTGTGATGATAGCGCTAAAAACGATGGCATGACGTTATGCCTAATGTTGTTTCGTAAATATTTTGTTGAATTATTAGATACGTCTTCACGCCATTTAAGCGTATTGGTCTTAGCGTAAACCACTAATTCTTCCTTAAAAAAGGGCAACAATGGACGAATTAAAAAGTCGTTTTTTGTACGAATTCCACTCAATCCTTCTACCCCGCTCCCTCTTGAAAGACGCATAAATAGCGTTTCCAGTTGATCATCAGCGTGGTGTGCGGTGAGCACCGCATCATACTGGTGTTCCGACACCAATTCTTCAAACCAAGCATAGCGCAGATTCCTGGCTTTTTCTTGAATACCAGATGCGTCAGGTTTTATAGGCTTTATTGCCGTATGCAAATTCACACGCAATATTTTTGCCGTTTCTGAAACTAAAGATTCATCTAAATCGCTATCTGCACCACGAAGTTTATAATTCACATGTGCCATATCAAAAGTATACCCGCATTTGGATAACAAATGCGCCAACACCACACTGTCAACGCCTCCACTTACCGCAAGCAGTAGCTTTGGATTAGAAGTAAAATCCAATACAGACGCAATATGCTGTTTAAACTTTTGTTCCATGGCTCATTTGCGTGGCAACTTTATTTGCCAAAACGCGTTTAATTGCCTCTACCTTTAGCTGGCATTCTTCGTACTCTTGCTCCACATTGGCAGCAGCAGTAAGCGCACTTCCTACATGCGTAGAAAGGTATTGTTGTTGTGCATCATAAATCAAACTACGAATAACAACGTTAAAATCGAAATCGCCATTTGGAGCAAAATATCCAACGGCGCCGCTGTATAAACTACGTTGGCTAACTTCGTGTCTATTGATGAGTTCCATAGCACGCTGCTTGGGCGCACCCGTCATGCTGCCCATAGGAAAACAAGCATCAATAATGTCCAATGAGTGTGTGTTTTCAGAACAAGAGGCAACCACTGTAGAAATCATTTGATGCACTTGCGAAAAAGGATATACAGCACATTGTTCTGCAACGGAAACAGAACCTTTATTTGCAATTCGCGATAAATCGTTTCGAACCAAATCCGTTATCATAATATTCTCTGCACGCTCTTTTGGATCATTTTTAAGAAGTTGAGCATTGGCTTTATCTAAAAATTCATCTGTATGTCGGGCAGCAGTTCCCTTTATTGGTTGCGAAAACACATGCGTACCTTTTCGAGATAAAAACCGTTCAGGAGAAGCGCACATCAAGTGTACGTTTTTCATAGACAAATATGCGGCAAATGGTGTTTTGGAGATGCTGTTTAGTGCATTAAAAAATTGATGTGGCAGCACCTCTACGTTCTCAGCAAACCACTCCATACAATAGTTTACTTCATATATATCACCTCGCAAAATGTGCTGCTGCAAGGCAGTGGCATGCTGTAAATAATCTGATTTTGAAATTCGAGGCTTTAAGTCAATTGCTTTCGATTCTGTAAAATCGAGTGGTGGTGTTGATACTAATTGGGCAAAATCTTCATCGGCATTTGCATCACTACTATACAAAGCGGTTAAGGTGTCTCCTTGTAAAAGCCATATTTTTTCGGGATTGAAAAACTGCAGTTTTGGCACCGAAATATACGCTGGGTTTGTGGGTACTATTTGCTCCCAGGCATTTGAAAATTCATAGCTAAAAAAACCAAATAACCAATCGTCACCAACTGCGTTTTGAAGCGCGTTGTAGGAATTAAGCCATTGAGCCTGAGGATGCATGCCAACAGCCAGGATAGCGTCATAAGCATTATGGTGGTGCGGATAATCGTTAGAATCAAGCCACGCCACAGGGCTGAACTGTGCCGACCAAGCGAATAACCTTGACTTAATATCAGGGAAATTTTTTATGTTATATACTGTTTTTGTGCGTGTTACCAACTAATCACCTTCTTAAAAAACAAAATTAGGCATTTGAGAAAAGATTTCACCAACACTTTAAAAAAAATCTCTATTTTTGCACCATGACTGTAAACTTAGTTTCACGTTTCACTTTTTCCCCGCGCGCT
This sequence comes from Flavobacteriales bacterium, assembly GCA_003331305.1. Classification (GTDB taxonomy): domain Bacteria; phylum Bacteroidota; class Bacteroidia; order Flavobacteriales; family Flavobacteriaceae; genus UBA7446. The sequence continues at coordinate 64,995 of QOQB01000007.1, forward strand.
CGTCGCCCCTTGGGGTAGTTTACTTATTTATGAAACTAAGGTGTGTCCGGTTTCCTCCTCCGATTATTTTCAGTCTAATTTTCTCAACTCTATAACATGGAAATTCAAGTTGCTAAACGCATACACGTTATCTATGCGACCACCATTTCAGAAACAATAACTTCTTCGGCGCAAGTGCGCGGAACAGGTATTGCCCGTCGTTCCCCCGAATATATTCGTAATAAAATTGAATCTGGAAATGCCATAATTGCGTTGGACGGAGACACGTTTGCGGGTTTTTGTTACATCGAGGCATGGGGACACGAAAAGTATGTAGCACATTCGGGACTCATTGTAGCTCCTGAATATCGAGGTATTGGATTGGCAAAAAAAATTAAGACACAAATTTTTAAGTACACGCAGCAGAAATATCCAACTGCCAAAATTTTTGGTATTACAACTGGTCTGCCTGTAATGAAAATAAATTACGATTTGGGTTATAAGCCGGTAACGTTTTCGCAACTTACAGACGATCCTGATTTTTGGAAGGGTTGCCAGACCTGCAAGAACTATGATGTCCTTACAAGAACAAACCGAACCATGTGCTTGTGTACCGGAATGCTTTATGATCCAAAAGCAAAAAACAACAATGGGATTGTAGGAAGGTTACAATCTTTTAAAAACGCATTTAAACGAGACAAAAAATGAAAAAATTAGTTTTAGCATACAGTGGTGGGTTAGACACCTCGTATTGTGTGAAATCGCTTAGCGAACAAGGGTATGAAGTGCACGCTGTAAGTGTGAACACAGGTGGTTTTGATGCTGATGAAGTAACAAAGCTGGAAGCCAAAGCACTTGCACTGGGAGCGCATTCATATACCAGCATTGAAGCAGTAGAAACATTTTACCAAGATGTTGTCAAATATTTGATTTTTGGAAATGTATTAAAAAACAACACTTATCCACTCTCCGTAAGTGCCGAGCGTGTTACACAAGCCGTGGCCATTGTAAAACATGCAAAAGAAATTGGCGCAAATTTTATTGCGCATGGAAGTACTGGTGCTGGAAACGATCAAGTCCGTTTTGATTTGATTTTTCAAACCATTGCACCAAAAATTGAAATCATTACGCCCATTCGTGATCAAAAACTTTCTAGAGAAGATGAAATTCAGTACCTCAAAAGACACGGAGTAGATTGGTCGTGGGAAAAGGCTCAGTATTCCATAAACAAAGGGCTTTGGGGTACTTCGGTTGGTGGTAGTGAGACATTGAAATCACGTAAACCACTACCCGACGCTGCTTATCCAAATCCATGCTCAAAAACAGGTGAAGAGCAAGTTTCACTTCAATTTGAAAAAGGGGAATTGGTAGGAGTTAATGATCAAAACTATTCGCCTGTTGCAGCCATTCAAGCGTTGCAAGCGCTTGCTGCGCCTTACGCTATTGGGCGTGATATTCACGTTGGAGATACTATTATAGGCATTAAAGGACGTGTGGGCTTTGAGGCAGCAGCAGCTTTAATTACGTTAAAAGCGCATCATTTGCTAGAAAAACATACGTTGAGCAAATGGCAATTACATCATAAAGATTATATCGGTTCGCATTACGGCATGATGCTTCACGAAGGACAATATTTAGACCCTGTAATGCGTGATTTTGAGGCGTTGCTAACCAACAGCCAAAACACCGTTACAGGTAGTGTTTTTGTTACCCTTCACCCCTACAGGTTTACACTAGATGGCATTGATTCGGAATTTGACTTGATGGACAATTCCTTTGGCACCTATGGCGAAGCCAATGAAGCATGGAGCGCAACCGAAGCAAAAGGCTTTATTAAACTATCGGCGAATGCCGGAAAAATTTATCAGCATGTCAATAAATAACATTCAAGTAGGCGTTGTTGGTGGCGCAGGATATACAGGTGGTGAATTGCTACGATTGTTGGTCAATCATCCACATGTAGAAATTAATTTTGTTTACAGTTCTACGCGTGCTGGACAGCCTATTTCAAACACACATCCAGATTTGATTGGAATTTTAGACAGTCCTTTTTCAGGAGAACTCAATGCAGAAATTGATGTACTTTTCTTGTGTATGGGACATGGAAACTCGTCCACATTTTTACATGAACACACGGTAAATGACAACACCAAAATCATTGATTTAAGCAACGACTTTAGGCTTACAGCAGATCGTGATTTTATGGGCAGATCGTTTGTGTATGGACTGACAGAAGTAAATATAAATCAGATTAAATCAGCGCAAGCTATTGCCAATCCGGGCTGCTTTGCTACGGCAATTCAGTTGGCATTGGTACCGCTAGCAGCTGCAGGGAAATTGCAAAACGAAGTGCATGTAAATGCCATTACGGGAAGTACAGGCGCAGGCGCTGTGCCTTCCGCTACAAGTCATTTTAGCTGGCGCAACAATAACATTTCGTATTACAAGCCATTTACGCATCAGCATTTGGGAGAAATTGGCGAAACACTTGCGCAAGCGCAAGGAAGTGCCTCTACACTTCGCTTTTTGCCTATCCGTGGAAATTTTACCCGTGGTATTTTTGCAACTGCTTATACTTCTTTTGAAGGAAGTTTGGATGACGCTTACGCCATTTACGAATCGTTTTACAACGACAGTCCATTTACAACCGTAAGTAAAAATGAATTGGCACTAAAGCAAGTGGTGAATACCAATAGATGTTTGGTGCATTTGCATAAACACGAAGGACAATTGCTCATAACTAGCATCATTGACAATTTACTAAAAGGAGCCTCTGGACAAGCCATTGAAAATATGAATTTGATGTTTGGCCTAGAGCAAAGTACTGGGTTAAATTTAAAATCAGCTACATTTTAACGAATTAAAACACATTAATTAAAAAACAGAACGCATGAAAATTGCCATTTTAGGAGCCGGAAACTTAGGACTTAGTATTAGTCGAGGGCTTATAACAAACAATAGTATCACCCAGTTGCACTTGACACGCAGATCTGTTGAGAGTATAGCTTCGTGGACAGAATATGCAAACACGCATGTTAGTGCCGACAATAAAAAAGCCGTACAAGAATCGGATATAATCATTTTGGCGGTGCAGCCACGTCAGTTGGGAAAACTTCTCGAAGAAATAAAGGATTTACTTCACGACAATCATGTTTTAATCTCGACTGTTACGGGGTATTCAATTGCTAAAATGGAGGAAATTGTAAGTAAAAATGTACATATCATCCGGTCGATGCCCAACACAGCTATATCGGTTGGAAAATCGATGACGTGCTTGTGCGCAAATGAAATGGGAAAAGACAGGCTTCCTGTTGCTGAAGCGATTTTTAATGGATTGGGAACAAGCATTATTATTGAAGAGCAGCACATGCGCGCAGCAACAGTCATTTGCGCTTCGGGTATTGCCTTTTGGATGCGATTGATTCGTGCCACCACGCAAGGCGGTGTTCAGTTGGGTTTTGACGCTGCCGAAGCCATGAAAATGTCGATGTATACAGCCATGGGCGCAGCATCGTTGCTTATTGAAACAGGCGCACACCCAGAAGAAGAAATTGACAAAGTAACCACACCAAGAGGTTGCACTATCGAAGGGTTGAATGAAATGGAACACCAAGGCCTAAGCTCATCGCTAATACAAGGCATTGTATCTTCGTTCAAGAAAATTAACGAAATAGCACAAGACTAACATGCCATTATTTGATGTATATCCGCTTTATGATGTAACGCCTGTTCGTGCCAAAGGCGTTCATGTATATGGTGCAGACAGAAAAAAATATTTGGATTTGTATGGCGGCCATGCGGTAATAAGCATTGGACACCAACACCCCGTTTACAACAGAAGACTGAAAAAGCAAATGAGCAAGATTGGATTTTATTCCAACGCTATTCAAAATCCCCTGCAAAAGCAATTGGCGGATGAAGTTGAAGCGCAATCGGGATGCGAGGGATACCAATTGTTTATGTGTAGCTCGGGAGCAGAAGCAAATGAAAATGCGCTTAAACTCGCCTCGTTCTACAACAAAAAGGCTAAAGTTGTTGCGTTTAAAAATGCCTTTCACGGCAGAACAAGTGCGGCAGTTGCAGCTACCGATACACCAAAAATTATTGCGCCGTTGAATGCGCAGCAAGAAGTCATTTTTTTAGCGTTTGGAGATGAAAAAGCCTTAGAAGAAACATTGAGTAAAGAAGACGTTTGCGCCGTAATCATTGAAGCCATTCAAGGCGTTGGCGGATTGGATATGCCTACAAAAAAATTTATGAAGGGTGTAGAGAAGCTATGTCGCAAGTACAACAGTTGTCTTATTGCCGATGAAGTACAGTCGGGTTTTGGTCGCTCGGGCGCATTTTTTGCGTACCAACATTTTGGAGTGACTCCTGATATCATTTCTATGGCAAAGGGAATGGGAAATGGTTTTCCTGTAGGTGGCATTTTTGTGCATCCAAAAATTGAACCGTGGTATGGCATGTTAGGAACTACATTCGGCGGTAATCATTTGGCATGTCAGGCAAGCTTGGCCGTTTTGGAAGTGTTAAAAAAGAAAAATCTTATTTCGCACGCAGCTTCACTTGGTGAAGCATTTGAAGCAAGAGCAAAAACAATTAAAGCGGTGAAAAAAGTAAAAGGTCGTGGACTTATGCTTGGGCTTGAATTTGATTTTGAAGTAAGCGAGTTACGAAAGAAACTTATTTACGAGCATCGTATTTTCACTGGTGGAAGCAGCAATAAAAAACTATTGCGCATACTCCCACCACTAACAATACAGCAAAAACATTTTGACTACTTTTTTAATGCCTTAGAAAAATCGCTTTAAAAGTTCAAAATGGACATTTAACAATAAACAGCAATTCTCACTATCGTGAAATACAAAACTCGAAGTGGTTTGCGTAATTTTAAATAGATGAAACAATTTTTAACGCTGAATGACCTTCCAGACTTTGATGCACAAGTAGCACTTGCGCAACACATCAAGGCAAACCCGTATGAATTTGAGCAGTTAGGGAAGCGAAAAACTCTTGGACTTTTATTTTTTAATCCAAGTTTACGTACAAGACTGAGTACCCAAAAAGCTGCCCGTTTGTTAGCAATGGATGTCATGGTGATGAATTTCAGTAACGAGGCATGGGCAATAGAATACGAAGATGCTACCACTATGGAGGGGCTTCGATCTGAGCATGTAAAAGAAGCTGCACAAGTGGTTTCGCAATATTGCGATGTTGTCGGAATTCGAGCTTTTGCTACACTTACCGATAAAGAGAAAGACGAGTCGGAGCAAGTATTGCAAAAATTTATTGAATACGCATCTGTGCCTATTTTAAATATGGAAAGTGCTACCGCTCATCCGTTGCAAGCTCTTGCCGATGCGCTAACACTTACAGAACACGATTTGCCCAAAAAGCCAAAAGTAGTGCTTACATGGGCGCCGCATCCAAAGGCATTACCACATGCAGTTGGCAATTCGTTTACACGTATGATGCAGCATAAGAACGCTGATTTTGTGATTGCAAATCCGCAAGGATATGATTTGGATCCGCGTATCACTAAAGATATTCCTATCATTCACAATCAAAATGAAGCGCTAAAAGATGCCGATATTGTATATGCTAAGAATTGGTCGTCGTATGAATCATATGGGCAAATTTTAAGAACGGACAACGAATGGATGCTCACGCCCGAAAAAATGGCGTTAACCCATAACGCTAAGTTTATGCATTGCCTGCCCATTAGGAGAAATGTGGTGGTGGCAGATGGCGTTTTGGATCATCCAAATTCAATTGTAATTGAACAAGCAAACAACAGAACTTTTGCTGCAGCAGCAGTATTAAAAACATTAATCTCTTGAAACAAAAGCTACATATTGTCAAAGTTGGTGGACATTTGGTAAACGATGCCGATGCCTTGCAAAAGGTGTTGTCGGCTTTTGCTAAAATGGATGTACCCAAAATTTTGGTACATGGTGGCGGACGACATGCAACGGGCTTGGCTACTAAATTGGGTATTTCTCCCAAAATGATTGAGGGAAGACGCATCACAGATGCTGCCATGCTTGAGGTTGCAATAATGAGCTATGCGGGATTATCCAACAAAAAAATTGTAGCGCAGCTGCAACAACTTGACGTAAATGCGGTTGGACTCAGCGGCGCAGATGGAAATTGCATTGAAGCTGTTAAGCGTCCCGTAAAAGAAATTGATTTTGGCTTTGTGGGCGATATTGTCAATGTAAATGCTGCTGTATTTAATTCCTTAGGCGCTCAAGATTTTGTGCCTGTTTTGTGTGCGATTACACATGATAAAAATGGCCAATTGTTAAATACAAACGCCGATACCATTGCTGCGCAAGTTGCTATTGCTTTGAGTGCCACCTATGAGGTTAGCCTGTTTTATTGTTTTGAGCATGCAGGTGTACTTCGAGATATTGCAACGCCAACAGATGTAATTTCGCATTTAAATGCAACACAAACCGAAACTTTTATAAAAGAAGGTGTTATCCATCAAGGGATGGTGCCTAAATTACACAACGGATTCGACGCACTAAAAAATGGTGTCAATGAAGTGGTTATCAGTAATGTAACTGCATTAACACAGTCAGAGGCTCCTAAAACAACATTGCAATGAAACGCATAGAAGAATTACAACAAGAAGCCATTGCGTTGCTTCAAAAATTAATTAGCACCCCTTCGCTTTCTGGCGAGGAAGATCAAACGGCTGCGCATATCAAAGCGTGGCTCGAAAGTTATGGTGTGGTATGCGAGCAAGAAAAAAATAATGTCTATGCCATAAATAAGCACGAAGACCCAAGCAAGCCGTATTTATTGCTGAATTCGCATCACGATACCGTTCATGCCAATAGTGGTTATACGCGTAATCCACATGATGCCACCATTGAAGACGGAAAATTGTATGGATTAGGAAGCAATGATGCCGGAGGCGCATTGGTGTGTTTGTTGGCTACGTTTGTGTACTTCTACGAGCACGAAAACATGGCGTACAACCTTGTGGTTGCTGCCACGGCAGAGGAAGAAACATCGGGTCCAAATGGCCTAAATAGTTTACTGAAAACACTACCGCCTATTGATACCGCTATTGTGGGTGAGCCTACGCAAATGCACCTGGCTGTAGCCGAAAAAGGCTTGGTTGTTTTTGATGCTACCATAAACGGAACAGCAAGCCATGCAGCACATCCAAACGAAGACAATCCAATTTACAAGGCCGGAAAGGTTATTGAATGGTTTAAAGGATTTGAATTCGACAGGGTATCTGATACCCTAGGACCTGTAAAACTGACCGTGACACAAATTAATGCCGGAAAACAACACAATGCAGTTCCGGCTGATGTCAAGTTGGTTTTGGACGTTCGTGTAAATGACATGTACACTAACGAGGAAATAAGCGAATTGATGCAGCAAGCCCCTTGTGAGGTAGTGGCTCGCTCGCTCAGACTGGGTTCTTCATCTATTCCAATAGATCACGCATTGGTGCAAGCAGGAATTGCTGCAGGGAGAAACACCTATGGCTCTCCTACCCTTTCCGATCAAGCGGTGTTATCTTGTAACTCGCTAAAACTAGGACCTGGAGACTCCTTGCGATCGCATACCGCAAATGAATTTATATTTGTAAAAGAACTCGAAGCGGCCATACCGTTGTATATTTCCATACTAAAACAAACATTATGAAGCTTTGGCAGAAAAAACAAACCACTGTAACAGAAGCCGTTGATAGATTTACGGTTGGCGACGATAGGCTTTGGGATGTACGATTGGCGCCTTACGATATTTTGGGATCAAAAGCGCACGCACAAATGCTTGCTACGGTTGGGTTACTTACAGCAGATGAGGCCGAAGCACTTTGCAGTGAATTGGATAACATCATGACATTGGTGACCAAAGAAGACTTTGTTATCGAAGATGATTTTGAAGACATTCACTCCAAAATTGAGTTTATGTTAACGGAGCGATTGGGTGATGTGGGTAAAAAAATCCATACCTCACGCTCAAGAAATGACCAGGTGCTAACAGCCATGCAGTTGTTGCTTAAAGATGAAATCACTGAAATCAAGGAGCTTACAAGAGCCTTGTTTAGCACATGGATGTCCTTAGCGGAAAAGCATAAAAATGATTTACTACCCGGTTACACCCACCTTCAAGTGGCGATGCCCTCTTCGTTTGGATTGTGGTTTTCGGCTTATGCCGAGTCGTTGGTAGATGATGTGATTTTACTCAACGCTGCGCATACCATTTGCGATCAGAATCCGTTGGGAAGTGCTGCGGGGTACGGCAGCTCTTTTCCTATTGACCGAATGCACACCACAGAAGCCTTGCAGTTTAGCACATTGAAATTCAATGCGGTAGCTGCGCAAATGGGTCGTGGGAAAACAGAACGTATCACGGCAAGTGCCCTTGGTTCGTTAGCGGCTACACTAGGTCGTTTTTCTATGGACGTATGTTTGTATATGAGTCAGAATTTTGATTTTATTCATTTCCCTGAGCATCTAACCACGGGATCTAGCATTATGCCACACAAAAAGAATCCAGATATTTTTGAATTGATACGTGGCAAATGTGCGCTTGTTCAAGGACTTGCCAACGACTTTGCCTTACTCGGTCAAAATTTGCCTAGCGGCTATCACCGTGAAATGCAGTTATTTAAGGGCAAAATGCTGGAAGGCATTGACAGTATAAAAGATTGCTTGACCATACTTAACAGTGCCATTAAAGAAGTTGGTGTACGTGAAAATATCATGGAAGACAAGATGTATTCCTATGCCTTTACGGTGGATGCGCTAAACGAATTGGTCCAACAGGGCGTTCCGTTTAGAGACGCATACAAGCAAGTAGGCCTTGACGTTGAGGCAGGTAACTTTAAGCCGCCTAAAAAAGTACATCACAACCACGTGGGGAGTCTTGGGAATTTGTCATTAGATAAGATTCAGGAAAAGTTTAATAAACACTATTAAGCAACTCCACAATGGCAACGCAACGGCTTTATTTTATAGATGCCCTTAGAGCGTTTGCCATTTTGATGATGCTGCAAGGGCATTTTATTAGTGGGTTCGACACATCAACAGTAAACCAAAACAACTTTTTATATCGTGCTTGGTTGTATAACCGAGGGATTACCGCACCTGTGTTTTTTACCATAACGGGTTGGGTGTTTATGTTTTTGTTGGAACGAAATCCCATAAAAGGCTGGCAAAACCCACGCCTTAGAAAAGGGTTGAAACGTGCGTTTGAACTCATTTTGTGGGGTTACGCCTTGCGCCTAAGCCTCCCCTATTTCCTAACCACTGGACGGATAACCAAAACCTTTTTACGCCCCGATGTCTTGCAGATTATCGGATGTGGCTTGTTGTTTTCCATGCTGCTGTATTTACTTTTTAACAGCTTAGGAAAATTGCGCCCTTTGCTGTTTTTTGCCATTGGCATCGGCATTTTTAGCACCAATCCGCTTTATACGGATCTTACTTTTGAGAAGCTGCCGCTGTTTATTTCGGCCTATCTCACCAAAGCAAATGGCGCGGTTTTTTACCTGTTGCCGTGGTTGGGCTATGTAAGTTTTGGTGCAGGTATTGCCGTATTAATGCCAAAAAGACCCAAAAAATTGACCTATTGGGCCATTGGCTTTTTGACGTTGGGATATGTACTCTCCTTCCACTCCACTGTCCTCATTCATTCCCTATCAAAAACACTGTCTAGCACCCTACTAAACGAAGTAGCAAACAACAATTTCCTCTTTATTCACCTAGGGGATGTACTCATGCTGTTTGGGGTATTTATGCTGTTAGAACCGCTAGTAAAGCAAAGCCTGTGGCAGAAAATTGGCACTAAAACCTTATCGCTCTACATTGTGCATTACGTGATCCTATACGGGAGTTTTACCGGTATCGGATTGTATAAATTTTTCCACCATTCCCTGTCTTGGGAAGTTGCCGTATTGGGTGCGCTCTGTTTTACCGTTGGCGTAACGGCATTGGTGTTGGCGTATCCGAAGTATATGAAACCGTTGGTTGGGCGTATTACTAATACTAATTAAGGCGAAGTAATTTATACGCTTTAAAACATCTTGTAGGCATAACTGCTATTGTGCTACGCCACCATACACGGAACGTCATCTAATTACCTACATATGCAACGCACGGTCTTCTGTTGCGGCTAAAGCAGCTTCTTTTACGGCTTCGGCGTAGGTAGGATGCGCATGGCTCATACGTGCCAAATCTTCGGCAGAGGCACGGAATTCCATGGCGGTAACCGCTTCTGTAATCAAGTCGGCGGCACGTGCGCCTATCATATGTACACCCAAAATTTCATCCGTTTCGGCATGTGCCAAAATCTTTACAAATCCGTCCGTATCCATACTGGCGCGTGAGCGTCCAAGGGCACGCATGGGAAACTGTCCTTTTTTAAACGGCACGGCGCTTTCTTTTAGCTCCTCTTCTGTTTTTCCAACAGATGCCACCTCAGGCCAGGTGTAAATCACATTCGGAATTAGGTTGTAATCGATATGCGGTTTTTGACCAGCTAAAAACTCAGCCACCAATACACCTTCTTCTTCAGCTTTGTGGGCCAACATGGCACCACGCACCACATCACCAATAGCATAAATATTAGTTGCCGTAGTTTGTAGTTTTTCGTTTACTTCAACCTGTCCGCGGTTGTTAAGGGTAATCCCTGCAGCTTCAGCATTTAAGCCATTGGTATAAGGTCTTCTTCCTACAGAAACCAAACAATAATCCCCTTCAAAAGTTAGGGCTTCGCCCTTTTTGTTGTTTGCGGTTACGGTTACGGTATCGCCGTTGCGATCAACGGCCGTTACTTGATGCGAAAGGTGAAATTTCACCCCTTGCTTTTTCATTACTTTCATCAATTCTTTAGAAAGCGCAGCGTCTAACACTGGGCTAATACGATCGGCGTATTCTATCACGCTTACTTCTGCGCCCAATCTCCTATACACCTGACCCAGTTCCAATCCGATAACACCACCGCCAATCACGACCAGGTGTTTTGGGATTTCGCTTAGTTCCAATGCTTCTGTCGAAGTAATAATGCGCTCTTTATCCAAATCAATAAACGGCAAACTCCCCGGCGTTGAACCTGTTGCGATAATCGTATTTTTTGCTTCTATGGTTTGTGCGTCTTCGCCTGTAATCTTGATATGCGTTGCATCTTCAAACGAACCCAAACCACGCAATACGGTAATCTTATTTTTATCCATCAAAAAATCAATTCCCTTAATCGTAGTAGAAACCACTTCACGCTTACGGGCAATCATTTGTGGAAAATTGACTTCAATGGCACCGGCTACATCAATGCCGTGCGTTTTAAAATCTTTGGTTGCCGTTTCGTAGTGATGCGAAGAATCCAACAAGGATTTTGAAGGGATACAACCTACGTTAAGGCAAGTTCCGCCAAGCGTTGGTTCTTTTTCAATGAGTACGGTTTTCATACCGAGTTGCGCGCAACGGATAGCTGCAACATATCCTCCAGGTCCCGAGCCAATTATGGCAACATCAAATTGATTCATTTTTTTGGTTTAGTTTTACAAATGTACAATGAAGCTGGCATTTGATGCATATGCTTTTTAGTAATCCACACAAATTCGTAATATTACGAGATAAATGAAACAAAAACCTACCCTACCGCTTGGCATTGCCCTCCTTCCTGTTGTTGTGTTAGTGCTGTTACTTTCCATTAATGTGGGTATTTATGGAGATGATGCATTAAGCGGCTCTAATCAATTTATACTCCTTTTGGGAGGTGCGGTTGCGGCACTCATTGGCTTTAGACAAAATATTTCGTACAAAGAAATGTTGACGCAAGTGGCTGAAAATCTAAAATCGGTAACAGGTGCTATTCTAATTTTACTTTTTGTTGGGGCGTTGGCGGGTACCTGGTTGCTCAGTGGCATTATTCCTGCCATGATTTATTATGGGTTACAACTATTGCACCCCACTTATTTTTTGGCAGCGTGTATTATCATTTGCGCGTTGATATCTGTGGCAACAGGAAGTAGCTGGACCACATCGGCTACTGTGGGTATTGCGCTTATTGGCATTGGAAAAGCCATGGGTTTACCTGTGGGTATGATTGCTGGAGCTGTTATTTCTGGAGCGTATTTTGGTGATAAAATGTCTCCGCTTAGTGATACCACTAACCTTGCGCCTGCCATGGCGGGTGGCGGATTGTTTACGCACATTCGTTACATGGCATTGACTACCGTGCCTACAATCAGCGTTACGCTTTTGGTTTTCCTTATTATCGGATTTACGCAACAACCAGAAGCAGTTGTGCAAACAGACTCCTTATTAATTGCAATAAAAGAACGGTTTACTATAAATCCGTTGCTTTTTTTAGCCCCAGTGGTTGTTATTATTATGATTGCAAAAAAGACACCTCCTTTGGTTGCGTTGCTTATTGGAACGCTTTTGGGCGTATTGTTTGCCCTTATTTTTCAGCAACCTTTATTGACGTTATTAAGCAATCAAGAAGTCGTTTCGTGGGCAGGTACGTATAAAGTTATTATGGATGCCATTACGGTTTCCACTACCATTGAAACCAGTAATCCGTTATTAAACGATTTATTCCAATCGGGGGGCATGGCAGGAATGCTCGGTACCATTTGGCTTATCATTTGTGCTATGGTTTTTGGTGGCATTATGGATGCTATCGGGGCGCTCCAAACCATTAGTGGAGCATTACTCAAATGGGCAAAAAGTACCTTTCAATTGTTTGCAAGTACGGTGGCTTCTTGCTTGGCTATAAATATTACGGCATCAGATCAATACTTATCGATTGTGGTGCCTGGAAAAATGTTTGATAAAGCCTACAAAAATCGTGGGTTAGCGCCGGAAAATTTGAGTAGAACTTTGGAAGATTCGGGAACCGTAACTTCTGTTTTGGTACCGTGGAATACCTGTGGTGCATATCAGTCTGGCGTACTTGGTGTTTCGGTGGCAGAGTATTTTGTGTTCGCTATTTTTAACTGGTTAAGTCCGTTCACAACCTTGCTTTATGCAGCTATTGGATATAAAATAAAGCAGTTAAAATCTTAGCATCAAAATTTACTATGAACCAATAAACAATTAAAATTATATACAACACTAAGCCGTGTTTAATTTTGTAATTTTAAATTGTAAAAAAACCTAATATTATGAGCGAAAGTAAATGCCCCTTCCACGGAGCAACAACTCAACCTAACCTTGGAACACAAAACAAAGATTGGTGGCCAAATCATCTGAATTTAGACATCCTAAGACAACATGACACTAAAAGTAATCCTATTGAAGAAATCGACTATCGTCAGAATGTAAAAAGTCTTGACATAGACGCTGTTAAGGAAGATATTGTGAATGTCATGCGAGACAGTAAAGATTGGTGGCCTGCAGATTATGGTCATTATGGACCTTTCTTTATCCGAATGACTTGGCACGTAGCAGGAACATATAGAACCGGTGACGGTCGTGGCGGTGCGGCAACAGGCGCTCAGCGTTTTGCTCCGCTTAACTCATGGCCAGACAATGGGAACTTGGATAAAGCTAGACGCTTGCTTTGGCCTGTTAAAGAAAAATACGGAAATAATTTAAGTTGGGCAGATTTACTTGTGCTTGCCGGAAACGTTGCAATCGAGGACATGGGTGGACCAAACCATGGAACAGCCTTAGGAAGAGAAGATATTTGGCATCCAGAAAAGGATATTTACTGGGGCTCTGAAGACGAGTGGCTTGGAGATAACCGCTATGGAAAAACACGACAAGATTTAGAAAATCCATTGGCAGCAGTTCAAATGGGTTTAATATATGTTAATCCACAAGGTCCTAATGCTAATCCTGACCCTTCACTATCTGCGCAAGACATTCGTGAAACCTTTGGTCGGATGGCTATGAACGATGTAGAAACAGCTGCTTTAACTGCAGGTGGACATACCTTTGGGAAAGCCCATGGTGCCGCAAGTGAAGATCATAAAGGAGATAATCCAGAGTCAGCTGAAATCCATGAACAAGGGTTTGGGTGGACTAGTGATTACAAATCTGGTAAAGGAGTTGACGCAATTACAAGTGGTATAGAGGGTCCATGGACCACCAACCCAATACAATGGGATATGGGTTATTTTGACTTACTATTTAAATATGAATGGGAGCTTAAAAAGAGTCCAGCAGGTGCTCACCAATGGCATCCTATTAACTGCGCCGAAGAGGATATGGTTCCACAAGTTGATGGGAGTGATCAAAAAGTATTGCCAATGATGACAACTGCAGATATGTCGTTAAAGGTTGACCCTATTTACAGAAAAATTTGTGAACGATTCATGGAAAACCCAGATGAATTTGGCGAAACCTTTGCACGTGCTTGGTTTAAATTACTGCATCGTGACATGGGGCCAAAGAGCAATTATATTGCAGGTGACTTTAAAGATGTAGATTATATATGGCAAGACCCCGTTCCAGCAGGCAAAACATTGTCTTCAATCGATGAGGAAAAAGTTAGAGCAGCACTAAAGTCGAGTGGTTTGTCTCACCAACAAATGGTTGAGACTGCTTGGGCTTCTGCCGCTACTTTCCGTGGTTCTGACAACAGAGGCGGTGCAAATGGAGCAAGAATCAGGCTAGAGCCACAAAAAAGTTGGGCTGTAAACAAACCACATGAATTATCGAATGTGTTGGCCGCCTATGAAGCAATTGCTTCAATTACAGGAGCTAGTGTTGCTGATGTTATCGTAATTGGTGGTGCAGTTGGTATTGAAATGGCTAGCGGAGTTAAAGTACCCGTTTCCACTGGAAGAGGAGATGCCACGCAAGAAGATACCGATATCGATTCATTTAACTTACTGAAGCCAAGAGCATGTGGCTTTAGAAACTACAGTGAAAAAGAATTTGCGGTAGCACCTGAAGAAATTATGCTTGACAAGGCACAGCTTTTTGGGCTTACACCCAAAGAAATGACTGTTTTGGTAGGTGGCATGAGAGCTATGGGGGTTTCAGCTTCAGACGACGGTGTATGGACAGACAGAAAATTAGACAACAATTGGTTTAAGACTTTATTGTCCATGGATGTTAAATGGGAAGCTACTGCATATAACACATATACAGCGAAGGACAGAGCTACAGGCAAAGATGTGCGCACTGCTTCACGCACTGATTTAGTCTTTGGGTCAAATTCTGAACTTCGTGCTATTGTTGAGGTATATGCTCAAAACGACAACAACGATAAGTTTGTTCAAGACTTTATAGCAGCCTGGAACAAAGTTATGGATGCAGACCGTTTTGATTTGAAATAGTCCATTTAGGTTGGTAAAGCTCTTTGACGTAAGTTTTAATAATATAAAAACCCGATGACTTCATCGGGTTTTTTTGTTGTATTTTTGAGGTTTCAACAATGACTACTAAAGGTAAATTCCGAATCAAAGGACTCAACCGCCAACAGCAAATTGTTTGGGGTGCGTTTTGCATTCTTATCGCCATTTTACTATTTGCAGCCTTTACTTCTTTTTTTAAGACATGGAAAATTGACCAAAGTGCTATTGGTGAACTAACAAATAGAGAAACCCCTGTCGAGAATAGCATTCGAAAATTAGGTGCTTCGTTAAGTCACTTACTAATTTATAAGGGCATTGGTATTGGTGCGTTTTTTATTGCCTTTATGGTTTTGGTTACTGGAGTAAGTCATTTTATTAACTCAGGCACAAATAAACTTGGCATACGTTGGATTTGGACACTTTTACTTTCGCTTTGGTTGTCTATTGGGTTTGCACTCATTCTGCCAAACTACTCCCTACTAAGCGGAGTCACAGGGTTTGAAACAAATGCATTATTGGTACATTATATTGGACCATTGGGTGTCGCGAGTTTGCTGATGCTTATTGCCATTGCTTTTTTGGTGTTTCAATTAAAATGGAAACCTGAAAACATTAAATTTTCTTCAAAAACACCAAAAACCAATACGGCTGAAAAAGACGAAAAAGTAACAGAGGTTTCTTTTGACCCACCCGTTGTTGAAGTGAAATCTGATGTAGAAAATAAAGTTCCTAAAGCATCTAAAGAACCTCCATCAAATGGTAATTCTGATGTTTCGCTTTCAGTCACCGAAACGGAGGAGGACGAGGTTGTAAAAAAAGCAAAAAAACTAGTTGCAGACTTTGGTGAAGTTGATCCCACGTTAGAGTTAAAAAACTTTAAATCTCCTACCGAATCGCTTCTTAAAAGCTATCCTCACGAAGGCATTACAATTAACGAGCAAGAGCTTGAGGAGAACAAAGAGCGTATAGTAAGTACACTAAAAAACTATCAAATTGGAATTGCGGATATTAAAGCTACTATTGGCCCAACAGTTACGCTCTACGAAATTGTACCTGCGGCGGGTGTTCGCATTTCTAAAATCAAAAACTTAGAAGACGATATTGCGCTATCGCTGGCTGCGCTGGGAATACGCATCATTGCGCCAATTCCAGGAAAAGGAACGGTGGGGATTGAAGTTCCCAACAAAAAAGCAACAATTGTATCCATGCGCTCTGTGATATTGGCAAAAAAGTTTCAAGAGGCAGAAATGGAACTTCCACTTGCACTTGGTAAAACCATCAGCAACGAAACTTTTGTAGTGGACCTAGCCAAGATGCCTCACTTACTTATGGCAGGTGCTACGGGTCAAGGAAAATCGGTTGGGTTAAATGCCATTTTAACTTCGCTACTGTACAAAAAACACCCTGCTGAAATCAAATTCGTTCTCGTCGATCCAAAGAAAGTTGAACTTACGCTTTTTAACAAAATTGAAAGACACTACCTAGCAAAACTACCTGATACAGAAGATGCTATTATTTCAGATAATAAACAGGTAATCAACACATTAAACTCATTGTGCATAGAAATGGATAGTCGGTATGATTTATTAAAATCTGCCATGTGTCGCAACATCAAAGAGTACAATGTGAAGTTTAAAGAACGAAGACTAAACCCGCATGATGGACATGTATATATGCCGTACATTGTTTTAATCATTGATGAATTTGCAGACCTTATCATGACAACGGGCAAAGAGGTGGAAACGCCCATAGCTAGACTTGCACAGTTGGCACGTGCGGTGGGCATTCATTTGATTATCGCTACACAACGCCCATCAGTTAATGTCATCACAGGGCTTATCAAAGCTAATTTCCCTGCGCGAGTAGCTTTCCGAGTTACCTCGAAAGTTGATTCAAGGACAATATTGGACAGCGGTGGTGCGGATCAGCTAATCGGACGCGGAGATATGTTATTTACACAGGGGAATAACCTTATTCGGTTACAATGTGCTTTTGTAGATACACCAGAAGTAGAAAAAATCACAGACTTTATCGGATCGCAACGTGCTTATCCCGATGCACACTTATTACCAGAGTACGTATCAGACGAAAACACTTCTACGAAAGAGAATAATATAGCTGATCGTGATGCCCTATTTAAAGAAGCTGCAGAGGTAGTCGTGAATGCGCAACAAGGTTCGGCATCGCTTTTGCAACGCAAGTTAAAATTGGGGTACAACCGTGCTGGTCGCATCGTCGATCAATTAGAAGCTGCAGGAATTGTTGGCCCTTTTGAAGGAAGTAAAGCCCGCGAAGTGATGTTTAGAGATGTGATTTCGCTACATGAATTTTTAGCAAAAGAAAATGAAAATTAAAGTTTTATTAGTAAGCTTAGTAAGCGCTGTTTTTGCCGTAGCGCAAAATCAAGACCAAAGAGCAGAAAATTTATTGGAAGACGTTTCAAAAACTCTTGCCAGCTACACCAATATCGCCATCGATTTTAGCTATGAGCTTATTAACCGAAAAGAATATATCAAACAAAAAGAGCAAGGGACATTGGTGGTACAGGACAATAAATATCTACTCAACTTAATGGGAATCCAGCAACTCAGCGATGGAGAAAATGTGCATACCATTAACACAGAAAACGAGGAGGTACTTATTGAACCTGTAGACACAGATTCCAGCGAGGGTTTGAACCCGTCTAAGCTTTTTTCTTTTTATAAAGAAGGTTATCGATTTTCGTGGGATATTACCCAGCCCTTGTACGGAAATAGGATAATCCAATTTGTTAAACTTACCCCCATTGACACCTATGCGCAAGCTGCCTATTTGCTCTTGGGTATTGACACCAAAACCAAACATATATACAAACTTATTGAAGTAAACGACAATGGAACTGAAACTACATTGACTGTTCGATCATTTACTCCAAACAAAAACTTAGCGTCGAATGTTTTTGTTTTTTCTGAAGCAGACTATCCCAGTTATTACATTGATCGGTTTTAATGAAAGTATCTCTATTAGATCGCTATATCTTAAAAAGTTATCTTACTGTTTTGGTGAGTTTCTTTTTCATCCTGATGTTTATTTTCATCATCCAAACCGTATGGGTTTTTATTGATGAATTTGCTGGGAAAGGCTTAGATATTAGTGTGTTACTTCGCTTTTTATTGTACTATTCGCCAAAACTTGTTCCATTAGTATTGCCACTAACAATTCTTTTGGCATCCATAATGACCTTTGGAAATTTTGCAGAGCGCTATGAGTTTGCTGCCATGAAGTCTGCTGGAATATCGCTAATGCGCGCTATGCGGCCGTTAATTGTCGTAAACAGTATTGCTTGCTTGACTACGTTTTATGTGGCAAATACGGTTATTCCATTGGCAGAATTCAAAACGTATAATCTTAGAAAAAACCTCTCTAAAATGAAACCTGCCCTAGCCATTACAGAAGGCATGTTTAATGACATTGGTGAAAGCAACATCAAAGTAAGAAGAAAATATGGAGAGAATGACAGGCTACTGGAGGATGTCATTATTCATGAAAAATCGCCAAACCAAATAAATAATGTGGTCATTAAAGCAGCGAACGGAGAACTGAAAAACGAAGAGTTGCAAGAGGGTTTACAGTTGGTTCTTTATGACGGTTACAGGTATGAAGAGGTTATTCAAAAAAACAATCGCAAAAAAAATGACCCCCATAATCGAATTGCCTTTAAGCAGTATACAATTAATATTGATCTTCGTGCATTTAACAATGTAGATTTGGATGAAACAAATTACACCAATACGTTCAAAATGCAAAATATTGATGAGCTAAGCCAAAGCATTGACTCGCTAACTAAAGGGTATATTTCGGAAATTGAGGGCTTTGCAAATACGGTCTACCTCAGATCAGGCGTCAAATCTGTAGATAGACTAAAAAACACCTACGAAAGTTATAGTTTTAAGGGCACAGATACGTATTTAGAGTCATTCCCTATAAGACAGCAGAGACAGATTTTGAACACTGCGTTAAACAATATTGAAATGCAACTTTCTAATTTTAGTAACCAAAAAAGAGTGTTTTTTATTCGGGAAAAAGTCATCAATTTACACCGACTTTGGCGTGATGATAAATTTGTAAATGCCTATGCGGCACTGCTTTTATTCTTTGTTGGAGCCCCACTAGGTGCCATTATTCGTAAAGGTGGTTTTGGATTGCCAATTGTTGTGGCGTTAACTATATTTTTAACCTATCATTTTGCAGGAACATTATTTAAAAACAGCGCAGAGGACGGTAGCCTCCATCCCTTTTGGGGCGCATGGCTTGTTTCAATTGTCCTAACTGTTGTGGGGCTAGTTGCCACCATTCGGGCAAGTAAAGACAAGTCTGTTTTTGATGTAGAGCGGCTAAGGCTTAAAATGAAATTACCCTTAAATCTAATGACAAAAAAATGTAAACGATGAAAAAAGACATTCACTTAGACCGTATTGAAGATGCTATTGAGGACGTTCGGAACGGAAAAGTAATCATTGTAGTTGATGATGAAAACCGTGAAAATGAAGGAGATTTTGTGGGTGCGGCTGATATGGTTACTCCCGAAATGATAAACTTTATGGCAAAAGAAGGTCGAGGGTTAATTTGCACACCCATAACAGAAGAGCGTTGTCAAGAGCTAGACCTTTACCCAATGGCAAATAATAATACCGATCCAATGGGAACTGCGTTTACGGTTTCTGTAGATTTAAAAGGAAATGGTGTAACATCTGGAATTTCGGTAGCAGACAGAGCTAAAACGGTTCGAAAGCTTATCAGTCCTGATGCTAAGGCTGATGATTTCTTGCGTCCTGGTCACATCTTTCCACTAGCCTCCAAAGAAGGGGGTGTGTTACGACGTACCGGCCATACCGAGGCTGCTATTGATTTTGCGCGGTTAGCAGGATTTCAACCTGCGGGAGTCATTGTCGAAATCATGAATGAAGACGGTACCATGGCGCGACTGCCACAACTTCGAAAAGTTGCGGATGCATTTGACCTAAAACTTGTTTCTATAGAAGACTTAGTAAGCTATCGCATGAAACACGATAGTTTAATTGAGGTGAAAGAAGACTTTGAAATAGAAACAGCATATGGAGCCTTTAGACTTCGTGCTTTTCATCAAAATACCAATGACCAAGTGCACATTGCACTTACAAAGGGTGCGTGGAATGACGACGAAGCTGTGCTGACACGGGTACACACCCAACAATTAAATAGTGAGCTATTACGCATTCTAAATAAAAATGATTCAAATTCTTTAGAAGCCATTTTTAAGCGTATAGAAAATGAAGGTAAAGGTGCTTTGATTTTTATCAATCAATTACAACCTGCTCACATGTTACTTGAGCATTTAAAAGGAATTCAAAACCCTGCGACGAAAAAGCGCAAGATGGACGAAAAAGACTTTGGAATTGGCGCACAAATGATTCATGCCGTAGGGATTAGCAAAATAAAACTCCTATCAAATAGTGAGCAAATTAAACGTGTAGGTATGTCTGGATACGGACTAGAGATCGTTTCGTATGAAACGTATTAAAACATACCGACACTACCGTTTTTTTCATTATTTTCACGCTGCCTTCTCGATTTAGCTTGGTATTTACTGCTACCAAAACGGTAGTTAAAACCCAGTTGTACTGTGCGACTTTCCCAATTAAATTCCCCAACAGATGGAAATGGTTTCCGTGCACTAAACCTAAATTTCATGGTGTTAAAAACATCATTAAATCCAAGATTTACCGCCCCTTTTCCTTTAAGTACATTTAATCTTGCACCCAAATTCATAAAATACATAGGAAGCATATCAAATTGTAAGTTTTTATTTTCACCTCTGTAAAACATAAAAACAGTAAATGTCAACTTCTTGCTTGCACTTAGGCTGTTGTACATTCTAAAATTCCACGCAAGGTTATCAACACTATTGTTATCTCTAACAATATTGTCCACCGTAGCTTCCGCTAATGGAACATCGAGGTACTCGGCAATTCCCTTTTGTGTTTGTGAAAACAAATCAAAGCTAGTGTTAAATGACCACCATTTTGTTGGTCTGTAATTGGATGAAAGCTCCACACCATATGCTGAAGTATCGTCAAAATTATCATGAGTTAAAATCACTTTACCCGATTGCACATCACTTCTATCAACGTAAAGTGCACGATTTATCTCATTTGTAATTACTCGATAAAACACCCCTCCAGTAATGGTTCCCTTTTTAAGTCTTCTTGTGTGATTTACCTCTAACGAATTGGTGAACTGCGGTAATAATTTTTGATTCCCGTACGATGAAACCAAAGGGGTAGACCACTCTTTAATAGGGTTTATTTGTCCAATTCCCGGCCGGTCAATTCGACGGCTATAACTTAGTTGGTACGATTTTTTCTCGCTTGGTGAATATGTCAAATAGAAAGAAGGATACAGCTGAGTGTAGGTGTTTGAAAATGGGTTTAATTCAATCCTTATTGTAGTGCCTTCTGTAAAAGTTTCTTTTGCCTCGGCATCAATGTCAACCGACTCAGCTCTTAGGCCTACTTGATAGGTCCATTTATTTAGTTTATTACCATAGGTGGCGTAAAGCGAATAAATATCTCGAGTGTAGTCAAAGGCTGTGTCAGGTGCTGGGCCGAAATTTCCTCTACTATCAACAGATTCACCTGTGGATGAAAACAAAATCAATGTATTAAATAAACGTGCCTCTGCTCCCAATTCTAACTTACTGTTCTCTGTTATTGGATTGACGTAATCCAGGTTTACGGTTGTTCGCTTTCTATCTGCTTCGTTCATGTCTTCGTAATTTTTTGTGTCTTGCGGAATTGGATATGTAAATGCCACAGGATTGTCTGATTCAAAAACATTACGATCCACATCTAATTCGATATTACTGCCTTCTTTGTTAAAATCATGCTTATAGTTAAAATTGTATTGCGCTGAGGAGTTGTTTGCATCCGCAGTAAAGTTTTGATAGTCCGCAGTGGGGATATTATCCTCATAGGTAATGGTTTTTGTAGATCCGTTTGTGCCATTTTCTGCGGGGTTCTGACTTGTGAATATAGATAGTGTATTTTTATCGTTTAGATACACATCCACACCAACTTTAAAAATATGTGATTCACTATCGTCAGAAAATTTAAAAAACTGCTCCGATAAATCTTGCGTACGTTCTATATGCCCATTATTGTCGTTCACAGATATATTGTTGTTGTAATTTCCATACACATTAAACTTACCGTTTCTATAATTTAGGTTTAAACCACTATTAAATTTGGAGTTGATTTCTTTACTCCAGTTGGTGCTTAAAGATCCATTAAACCCTTGCAATTGATTTTTGTGAAGCACAATATTTATTATACCACTCATGCCATCTGGGTTGTATTTTGCTGATGGATTTGTAATAAGTTCAACCGCCTTTATTGCCGATGATGGAATTTGCTTAAGCAATTGTGCTGCAGGTATGTTAGATAGTTTTCCATCTACCATGACAGGGACATTTTCATTCCCGCGAAGGCTAATAGCGCCTGTTTGGGGGTCAACACCTACTGAAGGTATTCCTACCATAAGCTCAGAGGCTGTACCTGCAGCTGCTAAGTCCTTCCCGATAGTAATAACTTTCCTGTCTACCTTCTGTTGAATGGTAGAGACTTCCCCAATAACATCAACGCCTTCTAGCGCTGTAGTCTCTTCTACAAGAGTTATTTTATCTAAATCAATGCTATAGGTGCCGTTTCCAATGCCTATCGACTGAGTATGCTTTTGGTAACCAATAAACTGTACAGTTAGTGTGTGCGTACCCTCTTCAATCTTAGTCAACTTAAAAAATCCTTTTTCATTTGTAATGGTACCTGTTATGGTTTCCCCTTTTGGATTACTTAGCACTATGCTCACATAGGGTAATGGCTCATTCAAAGAAGCGTCATAAACTAATCCTGAAACAGTACCTGTTTTTTGAGGGGTGGCGATTGCCAAAAATGGTATAGATAAGATGAAAAGAATGCATAAGGGTAAAGAAAAGATTTGGCGTATCATAGTTTGTGTCTTTGATTAAATTGATTTGGTTTAGTTCTATAACGAAAAGAAAAGAAAAATGTTACGTTGTAAAAACATCAGAAAAACCAAAGTTTAATCGACATGGCAGCTACCATAACCATCATCACGGCTTTAATGACACCCTCCCCTTTTTTCACAGAATATCTCGAAGCAAAAAAGGCTCCTGCAGCATTACCAGATGCCAAAGCGAGTCCGTATTTCCATTCAATATGTCCAGAAAGAGCAAAAGTTACTAAAGCTCCTGTGGTGTATATAAAAGCTACAGCCACTTTGGTAGCATTAACGCGAATCAGATCCATGCGGTTTACATAGTTCATAAAGAGCATCATAATAAAGCCAATTCCAGCGTTGATAAACCCCCCGTAAATTCCAATAAAAAAGAAAGCTACCATAGACCAAATACGTGTTTTTCCTGTGGTCTTGGCAGACGTTGGGATAGCATTATAATTGGGTTTAAATACCATAAGCACCACAACAACAATCATGATAATGGCTAAAATCCTATTAAAAAGATTTCCATCAATATCAATGGCGATCCGAGCGCCAATAAGTGCACCCATCAACGCTGCGCCGCCTAAATACAAACTAAAAGGAAACGAATTCACTTTTTTACTTCGAAAGCCTAAAGTTGCCGAGCTAGTGGCAACCAAAATGGCCACGCGGTTAGTGCCATTAGCAGTTGCTGAAGGTAACCCTAAAAAGATGAGTAATGGTAGTGTAAGTAGTGACCCACCTCCTGCCATGGTATTTATAAATCCAGCAAAGACTCCTGCGCCAACAAGCAATACTAAATCGTAAGGAAAATCAATCATCTGGCAAATGTAGGC
The DNA here is from genome assembly GCA_003331305.1 of Flavobacteriales bacterium. Lineage (GTDB taxonomy): Bacteria > Bacteroidota > Bacteroidia > Flavobacteriales > Flavobacteriaceae > UBA7446. The sequence goes on from QOQB01000007.1 coordinate 89,127, forward strand.
ATTCATAGAAACAAGAAAGAAATGCGTTTTCAGAAATAAAAAAAGGGACTATATTTGCAGCCATTGGAGAAATGGCAGAGTGGTCGAATGCGGCAGTCTTGAAAACTGTTGAGGGTCACACCTCCGGGGGTTCGAATCCCTCTTTCTCCGCAACAAACCTTGTAAGTCGCTAATTTACAGGGTTTCTTTTTTTTAGTTGCTAAATAGTTGCCAAGAATTAGTAGCTTTAGTGCTGCGATTATAGCAATCATGAGAATTTTAATTTTGTTTCTTTTCATAGCGCAACAAATTTTGTCACAAAGTAATGGACACCCAAAAAAAGGAGTTGCCTTTAACTTAGGATATGAAAGCAGTTGGCAAGAGCGATTCGTAAAACTCAACCCTTCATGGCATTATTCGTGGAATTTGGAATACAAGGCCAATTATCCAAGTGGGGTTGAATTTGTTCCCATGATTTGGGGAATGGGTGGTCTAACACAGGAAAAAATAGATTATTTAAATAATTTGGCGGGTGATGGTACAATTAAAAATGTGTTGACTTTTAACGAGCCTGATCTTGGTGACCAAGCAGATATGACTGTTGATGAAGCCATAGCCCTGTGGCCATTATTGGAAACCTTAAGTGTTCCCATATCCAGTCCTGCGACATCTGCACCGCTCAATGATTGGATGCGTGAATTCATGAATAAAGCTGTATCCAATAATATACGAATCGATTTTGTTGCAATTCACATTTATCATAAAAATGTTGCCGCCAACTTTTTGGCGTTGGTAGAAGAAGTTTATCAAACGTATGGCAAGCCCATATGGATTACAGAATTTGCTGTTCGTGACATGGATGCAACAACAAGTGCCCCAAATAGGTATTCTGAAGCATACGTACTATCTTTTATGAATCAAGTTTTATCTGCGCTAGACGAACTAGATTATGTGAAACGCTATTCATGGTTTGATCCCAATAGCAACAACCCCAATTACCCAATGCTGGTAACTGCTGATTTAATCTCAGAAACCAATGAGTTAACCGCATTGGGTGATTTTTATGCCAAGCATACGCTTTCGAGGCCAAAAAACAAGCTGAGCAATATCAAAGTATACCCAAATCCAGCCTCAAATACGATATATATTAAAGAAGTTACAGAAGCACTAAATGCAACTATTTATGGCATCAATGGGCAGAGACGCTTCAAGCAATTAATTACAAACAAAATTGATGTGACAGGCTTAGAAAACGGTCTTTTTTTCTTAAAGTTGAAAAATGACGAAAACGAAACAATCTTTAAGATAGTCATCAAAAAATAGTCAATTTTAGAGTGACGCAGCACGGATTTCGACGAGTTAACCGTGCTTTAATAGAAATAGTGCTTTTTGAATTGATTAGTACTGAAACTAAACCTAGGTAGTTCACAAACAAAGTTCCATCATTGTAATAAGACTTTTTAACAGGCTCTAGTATGCGTTAGCTCCAAAAGAACCCCATCCTAAAGCTCCAAAACCAGTTGAATTCTGAGTTAAAGTATCTTGACCTTGATATAAAGGGTGTTGATTGTCCTTAAAACCACTAAAGTTGTTAAAAGCTTGTTCTAGTGATGTTTCAGAAACCACTATAACAGCCTCCAAAAATAATTACTTAAGGGCTTCATTCGATTCATCAGCTTTTTTGTGAGGGTTTCCACTCACATATTGACAACACATAGGCAAAGCCGCATACACACTGTCTAAAACAGCAATTCCATTTGCTTCATGCCCTACGGCTGCAATATTTGCTGAAACTTCTGATACCGCTGTTTTTTTAGCGTTATAAATGAGCGTTAGTTTTTCAGTATCCGCTTGCCAAACAGCATACTTTACCCCTTTGGTGCTTATAGCTGCTTTTTCAATACGTGCTTTGCACATATCGCAATTGCCACGAACGGACACAGTTGTTTTCTCTGTTTGCGCTATGGCTGTGGTGGCCAAAAACAACAAAATGATGATATGAATTTTCATAGTTATAAAATTATATATTAAATCGGAATCCTGCATAGAGCATTCTTCCAAACAAAGGGGCATATACCTGACTTGTATCAAAAGCTGCGCCAAAAGGGTTTGACGCGCCTAAAACTGCATCTGATTGCTTTACATCAAACAGGTTTTCAGCTCCTAAATAAAAAGAAAAGTTAGTTGAAAATTGGCGTGTAAGCTGTGAGCTTAATAACGAAAAGCCCTTTACCATTTTTGATGATGCGTCAAAAGTAGCTACCAATCGCTGTTGTCCAACGCGATGGAAAGTGGCATCGGCACGCCATTGTTTTCCTGCTTTTACACTAGTATTGTAACCCAAAAATGTAAACCAACGGCTCTTAGGTTGCAAAGGAACTCGCTTCAGCCCAGAATTGTAGGTTGTTTTTATATCATAGGCTTTGTAGGCAAAACGCACATCTATGCGTTCATTAAAATTCGTGCTTGCCGAAAACTGAAAGCTTTGTGCATGGCTTTTGCCTTCTAAATTGTAAAAAGAAATTGCTCCTGGTATTTCCCAGTCCACCACTACACGATTTGTGAATTGCGTGCGATACACATCAAAGCCCATTTCAACAGGTTGACTAAAAAGAGAGGCCTTTTGTATCCAACTAAATCCGTAGTTCCATGCGCGCTCAGGCGTTAATCCATACATGGGCCTTGTGGGTTTTTGTATAGATAATAATCGTTGGCTTCCAAAAAACTTTTGGTGTTCGGCAAAAATGCTTGACACACGTCTTCCCTCTCCCGCCGATAGGCGTAAAATAGTTGTATTCTCAGCTAAGGCATAACGGAGATGCACACGCGGCGTAATAAAACTTCCAAGCGTATTATGATGGTCTAGTCGCAAACCTAATATCATGTTAAACTGCTCTTGGCTATCGTAGCTGTACTCAAAAAATCCTCCAATATTAGTTTCATTTCTATGAATTTCTGTGCCCAAGACCGTTTCGTCGTATATATCTACCATATACTGCAAGCCTGTCTTAAACTTGTTTAGGGTATTGCCAATTATAGATTGATAGACCAAATGATGAAAATAACTCGTGTATGAAACATCATAGATGTTGTTGCCAAAATAGCCTTTTTGTTTGTGCTGACTTACCGCCGACTGGAAACCAAAACTTCTGTATGGGATTTCGGGAAATACATATCCTGTTTTTAAGGTCATATCCCATTTGTCTGTTTTGAGTTCACCTCCCCACATCAAGTTGCCAAACTGATGTATTTCAGGATCAAAATTTAATTGTCCAACTTGTTTTTCGTCTTTCAGATAGCGCAAACTGGCAAAGCCAACCCAACCTTTTTCAGGATCAATAAATTGCCATCTATTTAAAATATTAATTTGTTGCGATAGCGGCATATCTAAAAAGCCGTCCTTGTTTTGATCGGTTTTCTTTTTGCGTTGATTCCCATGCAAGAACAACGAAGTAGTCCACTTAGGAGAAAGTTCGTGTTTGGTTTGGATGTTAAGTTCCGTTCGTCCATTCACAGAACGGAATCCATTAATAAAAAGTGGTGGCGCAATTAAGGGTTTTATCAACTCGGTGTTAATTTGACCTGATATACTTTCGTAGCCACTGGTTACAGATCCTGCGCCTTTGGTAATTTGGATACTCTCTACCCATGTTCCTGGTGTAAAAGTAAGTCCGAATGTTTGATTACTACCGCGTAGACTAGGAATGTTTTCTTGGGTAAACAATATGTACGGACTTGTCAGTCCTAACATTTGGATTTGCTTAGTTCCTGTGAGTGCGTCCGCGTAGTTTACATCAATCGACGGATTGGTTTCAAAACTCTCAGACAAGTTACAACAAGCTGCTTTTAGCAATTCATCGCTGCCAACAGTCGTAACGTTTCTGGAGCTGAAAATAGTACGTTGCAAGGGTTTTCGTTTCTGAGAAATAATTACCTCCTTTAGTTTTGAGGCGTCACTGGAGGCCAAAATTACTTTAATTGGCTTATCAAGCCCAGAGGTTATTCTTAACGTGTCGAAGCCCAAATATGAGATAAGTAAAACAGTATTTTCGGGTTTATGTTTTATGGAAAAATAGCCTTCGTCGTTTGTAACTGTACCTGTCGATGTGTTTTCCCAATACACGCTTGCGCCGACGAGCGGCTGCGCTGAATTATCTTGATCATAGACATAGCCTGTAACAAGACGATGTTGTGCATACAATGCACTAAAATTTATGATAATAATTAATATAAAATAAGATTTGAACATGATAAATGACTAAAATTAAACAAAAAACGTATGATATTTGTTAATCAAATCAAGTATTGCTCAAATAAAATGTGTAAAGACGTGTGATGTATTTTGGGGGGTAGCTCAATGTTTACAAATTGATGCTTGGATATGCACTCAAGTGAATTCGGCTCAAACTGGATAAAAGGTGCAATTGCAACCAAATCAATAAACGCAATATCAGACGTTGATACTATTGTATCTTGGAGTTCTGCTGTGAAATGAGCTATTTCACAACATGGCTTAGAAAGCTTGTGTTGATCTTGACTTGTACTTTTCTTACAACAACTAGACAGCGTTTTATTGATAGAGGTTTCTACAAGTACATCATGGCATAAGTGCATACCGACAGTACTCTCAACAGATAGAAACATAACAAAAATCGCCAATAAAAATGCACCTGGTCGCTTCATATTTAGTCTAAAGTTAGTGATTTTATTGTTTTACCGTTCAAAACTTCTAAAGTTCTATCTCTTACTTGTTCAAAAACGCCTTTTACTTCACATTCTTTTTCGTCACAATCGTCGCATGAGCGATAATAATTCAAGGAAACACATGGCAACATAGCGATGGGTCCGTCAATAATACGCATGATTTCTGTTAGGCTAATATCCTCCGCTGGTCGTAAGAGCCTAAAACCACCATCTTTACCTCTCTTGCTCTCTAAAATACGGTTATTCCGTAAATCGCGTAAAATAATTTCCAAAAACTTACGTGGAATATCCTGTTCTTGTGCAATATCCGAAGTCATGACTGCCTTTGTACCATCGTCGTTACGAGCGATATACGTTAAAGCTTTTATGGCGTATTTACACTTATTTGATATCATTTAACAAATTTAAAGCAATATAATCTAATAATCCTATCTATTTGATAGTATTTATTATATTTGCCCTGTTTTTAATCATGCTAGTAGATCAATTTATCATATCGACCAAAAATGAAAAGCGTTCTCTGAAGCAAGAACGTTTCTCTCGTTCCCTTTTAAAATCAGTTAGTTGGCGCGTTATTGGGACTCTTGATACTTTTGTTATTTCATATATTATAACTAGAGAATTAGCATTTGCATTATCCATAGGTGGTATAGAATTGATCACTAAAATGGTTTTATACGTAATTCATGAGCGCTTGTGGGATAAAATAAATTGGGGGAAAAAATGAGTTTACTACACGCCAAGGAATTTAACAAAAAACTGTGCACATCGTCCAGCTTGTCTGCTCTTTTTGATTTTTTAATCAAACAAAACTTAGGAAATATAACCTTTTCCACCTCGCTTGGTCAGGAAGATCAGGTATTAACACACCACATTGCCACACAAAAACTTCCCATTCAAATCTTTACTCTTGACACGGGAAGGCTTTTTCAAGAAACCTACGATGTTCTTGATGATACCCAGCGGAAATATAAAAAGCGGATTCATGTATTTGCGCCCAACACAAAAGACGTGGAAAACTTAGTAGTCTCAAAAGGCCCAAATAGCTTTTATCGTTCTGTTGAAAACCGAAAAGAGTGCTGTAATATTCGAAAAATTGAGCCGCTTAAGCGCGCGTTGAAAAACCAAAATGTTTGGATTACAGGCTTGCGTAAAAGTCAATCTGAGAACCGCTCAGACTTAGATTTTTTCAGTTATGACGAATCTTTTGGGATTTTAAAATTCAATCCACTATTGCACTGGTCGTTAGATGATGTAACTACTTATTTGGACACATACAACGTACTACAGAACAAACTGCACAAAAAAGGGTATGTAAGTATTGGTTGTGCTCCTTGTACAAGAGCCATTGAGCCAGGAGAAGACATACGCGCAGGTCGTTGGTGGTGGGAAGTGAGTAAAAAAGAATGTGGATTACATACCATTAAATCATGAGTATCTTAAAACAACTGGAAGAAGAAAAGTTCCGAAGCCTTCGTTTAGCACGAGGTGTTTACGGACAGCGCCAGCAAGGTGTGCAAATGGTGCGCATTAAAATTCCTTATGGGAAATGTTCTGCAAATCAAATGCGTAGAATTGCTCAGGTTTCAGACGAATACTCTAATGGTAACCTACACATTACCACACGTCAAGATATTCAAATCCATTATTACAAAAGGGAATTTAAAAATCGCTATTTCAACAAACGGAAAATCTCCTACTTTAGCAAAACGAATGCGTCAGTGGCTTGAAGGCTTTTTGCCAGAAGAAACAGACGTACTTCTAGACAAACTATACGAATATCGAAAAAGCTTGAAGGGTGATTTTGATCAAAAAATAGTAGCTATGAATGCATTAAAAGAAAAATTACTCGAAAAAAATGACTAAAACTGATATTATCATTATTGGGGCAGGACCCGTAGGGCTTTTTGCAATATTTGAAGCAGGTCTTATGAAACTTCGTTGTCATCTTATTGATGCCATTCCGCAGCCTGGTGGTCAGCTTGCCGAGATTTATCCAAAAAAGCCGATTTATGATATTCCAGGATATCCATCCGTATTAGCAGGAGAATTAGTTGATAAACTAATGGAGCAAGCTGCGCCATTTAAACCTGGTTTTACATTGGGCGAGCGCGCAGATAGTATCGAAAAACAAGCTGACGGATCTTTTGTGGTAACTACAAGTAAAGGCACACAGCATCATGCCCCTGTGGTAATGATTGCCGGTGGTTTAGGAAGTTTTGAACCACGAAAACCACTTATTAGCAATATCGCTGATTTTGAAGACAAAGGCGTACGCTACATTATTAACGATCCAGATTTATTTGAAGGAAAAGATATGGTCATTTCTGGTGGTGGTGATTCGGCACTAGACTGGGTGATTTATTTTGCAGAAAAGGGGAGCTTTGTCCATTTGGTGCACAGAAGCGATCGCTTTAGAGCACACAAAGATTCTGTAGCCAGAGCTCATGAATTGGCAGCGGCAGGTAAAGTGCAACTTCATACGTTTGCAGAAGTAAAAGAATTGGAAGGCAATGACAATCTTGAAGGCGTTGTGATTCACACCAAAGAAGAAAAAACAACCATAAAAACAGATTTGTGGTTTCCTTTGTTTGGACTGTCTCCAAAACTTGGCCCTATTGGGGATTGGGGTCTAGAAATAGACAAAAATGCTATTGTAGTGGATACGTTTGATTACCAAACAAATCTTCCCGGTATTTTTGCCATTGGTGATGTTAACACATACCCAGGGAAACTCAAGCTGATTTTGTGTGGCTTTCATGAGGCAACACTTGCCGTGCAAACAGCTTATAAAATCATCAATCCAGACAAAAAGTTTACACTGAAATACACCACAGTTCAAGGGGTACAAGGATTTGAGGACAAACAACCTAAAGAAACCGTAACATCTTGAGTACAGACGTGAGTATTACGGTCGTAGACCGTGAAGGAAAAGAACACGATTTTTCGGTTCCAACAGATACGAATTTGAATTTGATGGAAGTTTGCAAGGGGTTTGAACTTCCAGTAGAGGGAATATGTGGTGGCATGGCCATGTGCGCATCTTGTCAAGTGTATATTCTTACTGATGAGCACTTTGGCGAACGTAATGACGACGAAGAAGCCATGTTAGACGAGGCTTATTTTGTGGAAGAAAACTCTAGGTTGGGTTGCCAAATTCCAATAACACCTGAACTAAATGGCCTAAAAGTGGCTTTGGCACCTGAAGCGCCTTAAATCACTTTTGAGTTAAGAACTCCTTTACTCGAAGCGAGGCATTTTCATTTATATCTTGCCAAAAAAATGAGATATCAAACCTGTGATAATCCTTGATAAATGAAACCCAAAAACGTTTGGGTACTTTGGGTAAACTTACCCAGAGTAACCCATCGATAACCTCAACGGATAAAGATGATGAAATCAACTGTTCGTCGTAATACAGTAACCCCTTATGACCAGATAAATCACTTGTAGTACTGTTGTCCCAAGTAATAGGGTTTGTGGTTACAGCCCCTTTGTACCAATCGGCATATTTAGGTAGGTTACCCTTTTTATAACTATTCCAGCTTACATAGCCACCTGTTTGTTCAGCAGAAGTAAGTGGTTTTAGATGTTTAAAATCATCTTCGAGAACCCGAGTGCCAATCAAATATGCAGCCACAAGCTGTTTTTGCAGCTCTGTACCATCAAAAAATTCTTGCGCTATTTTTTTAAGATGCATAGCCCCCTGACTGTGTCCTGCCAAAATTAGTGGACGCCCTTTGTTTTCATATCGCATGTAGTATTGAAAAGCAGCTTTGACATCGTTGTAAGCAAATTCTTTAGCTTGTTGTCCCCCTTGACCTAAGTGAGGCTCAAAAAAAGCACGGTAATGATTTTGACGGTAATAGGGCACAAAAATTCGCGCAGCACTAGCCCATGCCGCAGCCTGATAAGGGATAATCCATTTCTTTACACCATCGCGAATCGCAGTATCTTCAATAGATGCATTCCAACTGGTGTCTTTGTGATCAATTAAAAGTGTAGGGTATACAAAAAAAACATCGGCTAGTAGTGAATCTGTGCCTCTTCCTACATATTTACCATCAGATGTTTTTCCTTCAAATACCGCCCAATTTGAATCATCATTGTACCGAACAGCTACTGACTTGTTATCAAATGCTGTACTCCTATACTGAACTTTGCACGAAGTCAGGCAAACTAAAAAAATACTGAGCAAAGAGAAGTTCTGAAAAGACATAAAAACACTTTTCCCAAATATCTACATTTTTGCTAAAAAATGAAATTGCCAGAGCTTAAAGATTCGCAATTGCGAAGTATAGAAATGCTTAAATCTTACAAACAAAACGAACTTCCTATATTCTTAAAAAAATAATAGGAAGTCCGTAAAAATTTTAAGTTATTTGGTGTATGAAAAAGATAGTATTACTACTCCTTGTAGTTTTTATATCTGGTTGTCAGCGCAGTCAGCTGGAAATAGGATTAAACCCAAAAAGTGGATCTAATGCAGCAGGGTTTGCATTGCTAAGCGAAAAAAACAGTTTGGTGAAATTAAGCGTTACCATTCGTGGGTTAGATGAAGGCACGCATGCCATTCATTTACATGAAAAAGCGGATTGCTCTTCAGATGATGGCAAATCTACAGGTGGGCACTGGAACCCAACTTTTGAATCGCATGGCGCTTGGGGTAGCAAGAAAGGGTATCACAAAGGGGATATCGGTAACTTTGAAGTTGCCGCAGATGGTATTGGTCGGATACATTTTGAAACTGATGAGTGGTGCATCGGATGTGAGGATGAAACTAAAAACATTTTAGGGAAAGCCATTATCGTGCATCAAGGTACTGACGATTTTGTGTCGCAGCCCTCTGGCGCAGCAGGTGCTCGCATAAGCTGTGCGGGTATTTTAAAGTAGTTTCTTTTTTACTTGCCCTATTGCCTCGGTAATTTGTGCTGCCAACTCTTCATTTGAATTCGTGAGGTCAAAAGTAATGGGTGGCTTAATGTGCATCGTTTGTTTTATTCCTTTCTTTTTAATGAAAATTCCTTTTTTATCAAACGATCGTCGGAAGCCATCAATTTGAATGGGAACAACCAGGGGTTTATACTTTTTGATAATATGTAAGGTGCCTTTTCTTACAGGTGCAAAAGGCTTGGTAGTTCCTTGCGGAAAGGTAATTACCCATCCATCATCAAGTGCTTTTCCAATATTTGAAACGTCACTCATTTTAACCTGTCGATTAATTTTTTTTCCCTTTTCACGCCATGTCCGTTCAATAGAAATGGAACCCGTATACGCCAACACTCTAGGCAACAACCCTGCCTTCATGGTTTCTTTTGCCGCAATATAATATACATTGAGTTTTGGTCTCCAGATATAACTCAAATAGTTAAGATTATCATCACGCCCTGCTAAACTGGCAAAAAAAACATGCATCATTGCGGTGACATCGGCAAAATAGGTCTGATGATTGGAAATAAACAACACATTCTTCTCGGGTAATTGGCGTATAATTTCTGAGCCCTTGATATGTAGGTTATTAAAACCATTAAATCGCCTACGTGTAATAAACCCCAAAAGGCGTATTAGCCACAGTTTTATAAAAAGATAATGTCCAAAAGGATTTTTTTTAAACACGATTTGGTTTTGGTGGACAAAGGTACAAAAGGCGCGGAAATGAATTTACATTTATTTAGATAATGAAAACCTGTAACTTTACCACATGCAAAAACACTATTGGAAATGTATATTGTATTGTTTCTTTGTTGGAATAGTGATTTCGTGTAG
>QOQB01000008.1 GCA_003331305.1 Flavobacteriales bacterium
AGAAACATAATTTAACTATATGCCCTTTAATAGCAATACAGCAAGAGTAGCAGGACAAAAGAGTAAGAGAGGTAAAGCTAAGTATACTACTGAGATACGAGATAAGCTAAACAACTTAACAGACTACTTAATACAAGACTTAAACATACAAGACTTAGACACTAATGAAAAGTTAGCATTACTAAGAATACTGCTCGCATATACGCTTCCTAAACCAAAAATAGATAACGAAGTACAAGAGCAGAAGCACTTTACAGTTGAGGTTATTGATAAGTTAGCATAACTACAAATGTGTATAGTATCCGCCCACGTCTTGTTTTGCTAATGTTGAATTGACAATAGATTTTTATATTTATGAAAAATAATACAATGAAAAATTGGTTTAAATATAAAGGTACAATTTCAGGGAAAATATATCTGTTTAGATGCTTAATTGTAGGAATACCATTAGGGATTGTTTACATACTTTTATTAGAAACAAATTATTATGCTGGGTCTCTTTTTAATTTTATTGCTCTTTTAAGCTTATATCCATTTAGGTATAAAAGAATGAGTGCTGTCTTCAAAGACAAAATAGATTTAGGCAAAAAATTATTTTATATTTCAATTTCATTGGAATTATTATTGGCAGTATATTATCTTTTTGATGTAAAGCTTGGGCAGTCTGAAGATTTTACACTTATAGATTTTATAGAATTACCAAGTCTTATTTTTGATTTGTTCATATTATTTAAAAATTCTGGCATTAAGGAACATAATGGCTGAATAACTTGCTTAACCTATATTAGAACTATTTAGACAATGGCATACGGCAGAAAAACAGGAGGCAGGAAAGCAGGTACTCCCAACAAGATTACCACAGAACTAAAGAATAAACTTGTAGAATTAATAGATGAAACTATTGAAGAACTTTCATCAACAAATCTTACAGTTGCCAAATAGTTGCCAAGAATTAGTAACTTTACATCAAGTTCTTTGCTAAGTATTCTAAAGAAAAAACCCCTCCGTAACGAAGGGGCTTGTTGGTGGTCCCACCTGGGCTCGAACCAGGGACCAACTGATTATGAGTCAGCTACTCTAACCAACTGAGCTATAGGACCTGAGTAATGACAAAAGTAAGCAATCTTCAACTTTTGTAACGCACTAAATAAAGTATTTATATCTTCGCATAAAGCTCAATTTATGTCACGTTTTGTCCGTTTTTCGTTTTTGGCTGGGTTTGTATTAGGGGTTGCTCAGTTTATTCTTGTCTTAAGTTCTGGCTCTATAGTAGCTGGGCTTTTTTGGGGAATTGTACCTGCTTGGTTTTGGGCGACCCATATAAAGCTAAAGCAAGAGCAAACCGTCAGCCAAATTGAAGGGGTTGCTTCTTATGCTGTGGTTATGTACGGTGGTGTTTTAGCGCTTTTGGGTGTTTTGTGTATCATTTCTTCAATTGTGTTTGTGGTAGCAGATCCTGAAATAATTCAAGCTGCTATGGAACAACAACCCAACTATGATGATTTTAGTGATGAAGAATTAGAAAGCTTTACTAAAATTTTGGAAGTAGTTCCTTCAATTATGCCTCTTATAACCCTAGCTGTATGCCTGCAATCCGTTGCGTATATCAGCTATGGTTTAGCCGTGGTGCGTAATTACAGTCGTTAATCCTCTGGTTCGCTAAAAGACAGTTGGGCATCAAAGAGCCTCTGAATAATTTCTGTAAATACACGTACTGCATGCTGCATAATGGCAGGACTAAGCTCATTATCTATGTTTCGGGCTGAAGTTTTCTCGCCTACATACCTCACTCCTTTATCGTGTTCTTTCAATGCAATAATCCCAGCGTGATTCGCTTTATTAGAAGGGTGCGCATCGTTCCATAGCATGCTGTATAGCAGCAGTTGACGCGCTTGGCCATATTCTGGGTCAGTTCCTAGCAAGTCCCAATCCGATATACCTAACTTTCCTACTTTTCCCGTTTTGTAATCTAAGACTCTAATATTTCCATTATAGCGATCAATACGGTCTACTGTTCCGCGAATGTTAATTGGACTGTCCATGCCTGGTATGATTAAAGAAGCCTTTAGCTTTTGTTCGAGCGCCAACAGGGTTATGGTATTCCCTTTGACAATTTCTTCTTTTTCAGCATTTATAATATGCGTGATATTCCGCTTGATTGCCGCAAACGCCAATACATTTTTCCCTGAAATATCATGCGGATAGATTGCTTTGACAACTTTTTCGGCAACCGCATCAATGTTGCCTATCATTGCTATACAATCCGCTTTTATTAGCGTTTTACCGACATAAGGCGCATAGAGTGCCTCCAAGCAATTGTGTACTAATGTGCCATAGGTTCGATGCGAAAACGACTCCTCTAGCTCGTCCTCGTCTTTTAAGCCCAGTATATAGCGTTTGTAAAACGCATATTCGTCTTTGACAAACAAATTGAGCGCAGAGGGCGAAAATCCATTTTCTCCTAATTCAAAAAGTTTCTTTAAAACAGATTTGGTTTTCGGCACTGATTTGATCTGCTGTACTGGAGGAATAAAAACCGCTTCTTGTATCTGCTCTTGCCAGTTATGGGTAGGCGGGCGCTCATATGCCCATTGACGGATAAAACGGCTGCGCTCTCCCACCTGAATGCCGTCTGTGGTGCCGTTGTAAAGCATATACACCTCACTGGCGCGATACATAAGGCGGTAAAAGTGATACGTAAAAATAGCGTCTTGCTCTTCTTGTGTGGGAAGGCCAAATTCTTTTTTAACATCATACGGAATCCAGGACGGTTGTCCGCCTTGACTTGGCAAAATGCCCTCATTGACTCCTGCCAAAAGTACTCGGTCAAAATCAATGGTTCGCGTTTCCAGCACACCCAAAATTTGAAGCCCCTCTAGGGGGGCGCCTACAAAGTCAAGTTTTTGTCCAGCGCTCAGTTGCGCATACAAGCTGCGGAGAAGTGTAAATGTAACTTCTTCATTTAATCCCTCCGACACCTCTTTGATTTGGTGAAACAACCCTAAAAGCTTCTCAACCGCTACTCGATAAACTTCTGTAAGTGACTGTGTTTGCTGTGGCGTGTAAAATATGGGTAATAACGCAAGCACGCCATCAATCCATTGTTCGGGAGTGCGTGTCTCTTGAAATAGCTGCGTAGTTACTTCTAAGGCCGATTCTGGTGCTATTTTACTAATAAATGCCGTGCTCAGAAAACTTCGGTGTTCCTTTTTTGCTTGGTTTAATACGTTTGTGCAAAATGTTTTGTCGTGTTCTGCAAATAGCACTTGTGATTCTGGTAATGAAAGTAGCGCTTCTACATCTTTGTAGTAAAATCCTACAGCAGTTTTTCGAATAACCATTTTCATAAACGATGAAACAAACATCGCCAGCGGATGTTGCTCTAAGGGATATCCCATGGTTATATTGAGTTGGTCTATGCTGTCTGGAAGCGCATACAACAGGGGCAACAAAAGTGATTCGTCTGCAAGCACGACTGCGGTTTTAGACCAATCCTGACTTGTAGGCAATTCTGCTAGTAACGCGCCCAGTTGTTTGGCCTGTCCAACCTGCTGTTGCACTTCTATAACATTAACTTTTTTGGCGGCATTAAAAATTTGATGCGCCTGATCAAAAGAACCATTCGCATAGTACGACCAATTATTTACATACCCACGAATAAATACGCCGGCTTGATGGTATTCATTTTCAAGCATTTTTTGGTCGATGTCCCAAAAAACTTGCCCCCGTTGTTGTGCTAATAATTCTTGTACAATCAATTCTTCGCTTGGGCTTAGCGCATTAAACCCACAAAAAATAAAATGTGTAGATTTTTTGTGCTGAAGGTAGCTCTCTAGATGCGCTGTGGCTAAACGGTAGCACAAACCAGGTGGAGCATGACCTGTTTCTTCTAATATAGAAACAAAGTCCTGATACATTTGAGGCAACAACTCCCAAAAAGCAGTATAATTTTGAATGATTTTATCTTGGTTTTCACCCCAAGAGCGAATGTTATGCAACGAACTGAGGTATGTAAAAAAAGACTCTCGTTCCAGTAGATATTGATCCATGGTGTTGATATCCTTCATTAGCGGTGAAGACCAGCCCAAAAAGGTCTCAAAAGAATCTGCTTTTTTCAAGCCTATTGTTGTGCAGTAGCTTTTGTAAAGTGCCTGTTGTTGCTGTAACTCCGTTGCAGGAAGCATGGTACTCATTGACGCTATTAAGTCGTCGATGCTTGCCGCCTCGGGCAAAATAAGCGGCCCTTGTAATGTTTGGGTTAATTCTCGCTGCAGGAACAGTCGGGCGCGACGGTTGGGTAGCACAAAGCACACATTTGCCCAGTCTATGTTTTGGGCTACTAACTGCTGAACGACGCTTCCAAGAAAAGAGTTAGGCATAGCCTAAAATAAAAAAACGCGGTGAATTCACCGCGTTTTCTAATGCTTTATTTTAAACGTGACTAGTTCACTACTTTGAACTCTACACGACGATTAATCGCACGACCTTCTTCTGTGTCGTTACTCGCTTTTGGCATAGCCTCGCCAAATGCTTTAGTGCTTAAACGATTTTCGTCTATACCGAGATTCACCAAGTAATCTTTAATTGATTTAGATCGGTTTTTAGAAAGTGGATTGTTGTACGATTCTTCACCTGTGTTATCGGCATGCCCTTCAATGCTAATGTTTGCATCACTGTTTGCCAACAATACTTTAAGAACTGTTGAAAGACGTTGAACGTCTTGTGAGTCAATGTTGTACTTTTCTAAGTCAAAATTGATATCATAATCGGCTAACATAGAAAGAGGGTACTCTGGGCAGCCGTTATTTGATGCAGGACCTGGAACCGCAGGACATTTATCGTCTTTATCTGCAACGCTATCGCCGTCTGCATCTGGACAGCCATTCAATTCTTTGCTACCTGCAGCATTTGGACATGCGTCATCTGCATCTGTAACACCATCTCCGTCTGCATCTGGGCAGCCGCTAAGCGCTGCAACTCCAGCTACATTTGGACAAGCATCCTCAGAATCCTTAATGCCGTCGTTATCCGCATCTGGGCAACCATTTAGAGCTGCTAAGCCAGCTGTTAACGGGCAGTCGTCGTCACTGTTTTTAATGCCATCTCCGTCATCATCAGGACAACCGTTAAGGCTTTCAAGACCTGCAACGTCCGGACATGCATCTTCGCTGTCCTTAACGCCATCTCTGTCTTTATCTCCATCACCAAAAGCAAAAGATAAGCCTGCCGTGTGTTGTAAGTGATTAGAGTGTGAATAATTTCCATCTAATAATAAGTTGTTAACCTCCTTAGCAATTGGCTTATACGATGTTTTAATGCTTAAAGCAAATGCGTCATTAAACCAATAATTCAAGCCGGCCCCTACATAAGAGGTAATAAAGTCATCTCCTTCAATATCAACAAGACCTAAACCTGCGTGTAAAGTGGGTTCAAAATTTCCAAGATCGATTATTTCTCTTGAAGTTAAAGATGCCCCTAGATTAACTCCGAAGTATATGTTATCAGCACCTGACTCTCGTGTTAAGTTGTTAATTGTTCCTGACAGATCTAGTGAGAATCCAGACCCTACATATCTAGAAATTTCTAAATAAGAAAAGTTTGGGGAAATTTGTGTTTCTCTGTCTTTGCCTTCCATCATGAGGTTAACAGCATTTGTACCCGTAGTTATTTTCCATGGATTGGTATCGTTTTGCGCCACAACGCTAGTTGTTAAACCAACTAGTAGAAGTGTAATAAATATATAATTTTTCATTTGTAGATTAATATTTGCGCAAATTTAATAAAAAAACACGAGTCAACCCCAGTTAATAATTTCTCCTGTAAACCATTGATGTCAAAAATAATTACAGTTAAGGGGCTAAGAGGATGTTTTGATGTTTTTAATCGTTATGGGGCTATTTATATAAACGAGTGTTTTTTGTTTAATTTTCACTGTTCCTTTATTTAATGCCCGCGCATATTCGTCAATTTGACTTTCGTGATTCTTTTTGTGAACACCTGTTTTGTAGTCTAATAAAAAAACGTCATTGTTTTTTGTTATCACAAAACGGTCTGGACGAATAACTTCTCCTGTTTCCGTAAGTAGCGGTCGTTCGCAATAAACGTTGTTGGCTGGGTCAAAAAAGCTCCTCAAGCCCTTGTGCCCTACCAAGTCTTTAACTTGAGTCTTTAATTCCGTGAATTTACTTGAACTCAACAATGTCTTAGCATTTGACTGTGACAAAGCATTATCTATGTCTTGCGGAACCTCAATTTTAGCCATTATTTCATGAAAAAGTAATCCATATTGCATCTCTTCAGATTTTTTATATGTCTGTGCAGTAGTGTTTGTAGTGTGCAATACATTAAATTGCCACGGAGTTCTAATTGTACTTTTTTGCGCACCTGACTTAATTGGTTTTTCACGCTTTCCAAATACTGCGCTTCTTTCCAGTAGTTCTGGGAACAATTGCGCGATAACATCCGCCAAGTTGCTTGGGGCATCATTTGTTTTCCCCTTTTGTGTTATGAGATGCAGCTCTTTTACAGGGCGTGTCATTCCTACATAAAGTGTATTAAATGTGTCCATAACTGCTTGTGAATAGTAGGTTTCATAAATGTTTTTTGCGCCATCGCCCATTGCGTTAAGTCTCTTATTCACAGGCAGAAGCATTTCTTCAAATGGTGCATACGACTCTTTTGGTAGTGGATACCAAGCATAGGTGGTGTTTCTGCTAATAAAAGCAGTATCCGAAAACGGGAGAATTACTACGGGAAACGCCAACCCTTTTGCCTTGTGTATGGTCATAATTTGAACCGCATCTATTTCTCCTGGTGGAGATACCGTCCAACTCTCTTTTTTTAATTCCCATTGGGCTAACAACGCTGTGGTGGTTGCTTCTTTTTTTGCATGCAATTTGTCAACTTCATCCAAAAAGGCTTGTATATGTGCCGTTAGCTTATCGGTTAATGAAAAGGCCCACACGGCATACTCAAGTGCAGCATAAAGGGTAAGTTTTTGAAACGTTCTAAAATCAAATTTTCCAGATGTACACTCCACAAGTACAGCTGTCAAAGGGCGCTCTAGCTGCTGTTGTGTCCATGCGTTTGGGTCTAGTTGTTGGAGTGCAAATCGTTCCAAAACAGCATACCGACTGATGCCGCTTTTAGGCTCCAGTCTAAGCTTCACTAAATGCATTAAAAACTGCACCGCTGGGCTTTGGGATATAAGTAGTGCATCTGATGAAATAATAGGAATATCTGCTTCCGTAAGGGCATTGGCAATTTGTGAGGCTTGCTCGTTCTTTCTTACCAGTACACAAATGTCTTTTTTCTGAAAACCGTGGTTTATGCAATCATTAACTTTTTCAATTACCGCGTTTTGATATGCAATTACACGCTCATCCTTTATTTTTCCTTCTATGGTATCGATTGTAATATAACCACCGGTTTGAGTGTGAGCCGCCTGATTACAGGTAGTTGTATAGAGTTCTTGTTGCTGTTTTTTGGGTAAAAATTGCGCTGCTTTTGTAAAAAACATATTGTTAAACGATACAATTTCTGCCTCACTCCGGTAATTTGTGGGTAGGTTTTTCACTTCAGGCGATATCGTAAATGGCCCTTTTTTATTTGTCAGTCTCATAAACTGCTCTGGGTTTCCGCCGCGCCATCGGTAGATTGACTGTTTAGCGTCGCCAACAAGCACCAAAGACCCTTGGCGCTGTTCCCCCTCTAGCGCATGTGAAAAAAGCGGATGCAAGTTTTCCCACTGTAACTCAGAAGTGTCTTGAAACTCATCCACAAAAAAGTGTTTATACCGAACCCCCAATCGTTCGTAAATAAAGGGGGTGGGAATGTCCTTTATGTTGTCTGAAATGTACTTGTTAAAAAATCCTAATAATTGACTGTTGCGTTCCTCTTGCAGCAAACTTGCCTCATGCCCTATGCACTGCATCAGTGAAAGCGGCACAATGTTTTTCCTAAGTAATTCCAAAAGCGAAACCTGCCGCCAATAACGATTATACGATTGTAAAAAACTGATAATATCATCTGTAATAGGATCTATTGATGCCTGATATTGTTTTGCGTTTGCTCTTAAAAAAACACCTGTTTCCATGCTTTTTTGCATGGTTATGTTTAGTGGGGTTTTTGTCCACTGGCCCTGTTGCACGGAACGCAACATGTTTGGTAAGGCCTGACGTGGAAACAAATCGTCAATTAAGTCTGATTGTTGAAAAAACATCAAAATAGCCGTTGCTTTCTCCTTAAATGGGTGCTTTATCGTGTTAATCTGACTATCCGTTTTCTTGTCAAATGCCTTAAACGCATCCATTGGCATTTCAGAAAGCCTAGTCAGCGGCTGCATGTGATTCTCATTGATAAACATTTGGGCAACTTCTGTAACTTCCTTTGTTACGTCCCACGATTTTAAGTCATCTGCTTTTTGCAACACATAATCAACAAGTGTTTTAGTTAGTGTTTTATTCTGTCCTGCCTCGCTCAAAATTCTTTCGACCACTTCTGACATAAATTCTTTGCTGTCTAATACGACATCAAAACGAGCATTTAGTCCAAAATCTCGAGCAAAGGTTCGAATAATCTGGTGTGTCAGTCTATCAATTGTTGATACATTTAATTGGCCAAAATGATGCAATGTGTACAGGAATGCTCTTTTGGCTCGTTGGTGCAGCTCATTGGGCAAAATATCGCAAAGCTTCACAAGCTCTCTAAACATGTTGTCTTGTTCTGCCGCTTGAACGCCAGAGGCAAAACATTCTAGTTTTTCCAATATGCGTTGCTTCATCTCTTGAGCCGCTTTGTTGGTAAACGTAATCGCGAGTAGGCGTTGTACTTGATTTGCGTATGGACTACTCAAAAGCCTATGTAAAAAAGAACGCACAAGCGTATGCGTCTTTCCCGCTCCTGCAGAGGCATTGTAAATGATAAATGGAGGCGTATTTGAACTGAGCATGCCGTGTTCTAAAAGTCTTTATTAAATATAGGAATATATGCCTAAATTTGTACAAATTAAAAAATATTAAAATGGCTTTTGAACTTCCTTCTTTACCATATGCTGCTGATGCATTGGAACCACACATAGACACACGTACCATGGAGATACATCATGGCAAACACCATAACGGGTATACAACAAAACTTAATGCTGCCGTTGAAGGCACCGCATTAGAGGGGAGTAGTATTGACGCTATTCTTTCTGGATTGGATATGGGCAACGCCGCTCTTCGTAACAATGGAGGTGGCTACTACAATCACTGCTTATTTTGGGAAATCATGGGGCCAGACGCTGGAGAAATGTCTGCTGAATTAACTCAAGCAATTGACAAGGCATTTGGTTCTTTTGAAGGATTTAAAGATGCCTTTTCAAAAGCGGCAGCGGCGCAATTTGGTTCGGGCTGGGCATGGCTATGCGCACATGATGATGGCAGCTTGGAAGTGTGTGGCACACCAAATCAAGACAATCCACTAATGCCAAACGTCGGCTGTGGTGGTACGCCTGTGCTCGGATTGGACGTGTGGGAACACGCTTACTACTTAAATTACCAAAATCGCCGACCAGATTATATCGAAGCATTCTTTCATGTTGTTAACTGGAGCGAGGTCAGCAAACGCTACGCTTCTCGCTAATATTCAATTAGTTATAGAAACAGAAAAAAGTGCAATAAGCCCTCTTTTTTTGTATAAAATAAAAAAGGTGGAAAGAATCCACCTTTTTTGCCCCAAATCTTACCATGAACTTAACCTACTTATGTTATGGCTTTGCTAATATACAAACTCATTTTACATTTCAAAATAAAAATGAAAAAAAAATACTTTTTTATTTAAATTTAGTAGGCACGTTCCTTTTTTCCTTCGTAGAAATTCATATACGCCCTATTTACTACCTTATTACCCCCTGGTGTTGGATACAGTCCCGTGAAGTACCAATCGCCCGTATTGCCTGGACAAGCTTTGTGCAAATGGGCAACAGACTGAAAAATAACATCAACCTCAGCGTTAATTTCGTCAGTACGTAGCATCGTGGCTATTTTTTTTGAAATCTGTTCGTCTGTAAATTGATCATAAAGCGATTTGACGTGGTTTTCAATTTCATGTGTTTCTTTATCCATGTCTGCCTTGGCACGTTCATATACCTCTGCCAATTGATGTGTTTTGTTGTTGTCCTTAAGTAGTGCAAGCATAGCCCTAAAAGCTATCAAATCCTCCAATCTTGCCATGTCTATTCCGTAACAGTCGGGGTAGCGAATTTGCGGTGCGCTCGAAACGACGGTAATTTTCTTAGGGTTTAGCCGATCTAAAATCCGTAAAATGCTTTTTTGAAGTGTTGTACCGCGGACAATACTATCATCAATAATGACAAGGTTGTCGTTTGGCTTTACAGACTCGTAGGTAATGTCATAAACGTGTGCTACCAAATCATCTCTGCTGCTGTCTTCAGTTATAAAGGTGCGAAGCTTGACATCTTTTATAGTAACCTTTTCTATTCGTGGTCTTGGCGATAACAATTCATTTAATCGATCCGCAGTTAGTTTTGGCTCGTTTAGTATCGCCGCTTTAGATTCCTCTAACATATGATCCTGAACGCGTTGTACCAAGCCGTAAAAGGACGTTTCAGCCGTATTTGGAATATACGAAAACACGGTGTTTTGCAAGTCTCCATTTACAGACTCGTAAATTTTTGGAAACAACAACCGCCCTAATGCCTTACGTTCTTTGTAGATATCAGCGTCGTTTCCTCTTGAAAAATAAATGCGTTCAAATGAGCAAGCGCGACGTTCTGTCGGCGTATTTATTTCTTCGTGAATAACCTTTCCTGACTTCTTAATAATAATCGCATTGCCAGGCAATACTTCTTTAACTGCATCAATCGGCACATTGAAAACGGTTTGAATTGCTGGGCGCTCTGAAGCAACCACCACAACTTCGTCGTCTTGAAAATAAAAGGCAGGGCGTATTCCCGCAGGGTCGCGAAAAACAAATGAATCTCCGTGGCCTAGCATGCCGCCAATTACATACCCTCCGTCCCAGTTTTTGGAGGCTCTTCGTAAAATTTTTCCAATATTTAGCCGACTCGCTATTTCGAGGGATGCACCTTGCTTATCAAAGCCTTCAACTTTTAATTTTTTGTACAGTTTTGAAACAGAATCATCCAAAAAGTGACCAATCTTTTCCATTATCGTAACCGTGTCCGCCTTTTCTTTTGGATGTTGTCCAAGGTTGACTAGGTTATCAAAAAGCTCATTTACATTGGTCAAATTGAAGTTCCCAGCAACGATTAGGTTACGGTGCATCCAGTTGTTTTGTCGCAAAAACGGGTGAACGCTTTCTATGGTGTTTTTTCCAAATGTTCCATACCTAAGGTGACCAAGCATTACCTCACCCACATATGGGAAAACAGATTTTAATTCTTCTGGTGACACAACTGGCTTTTCGAGTGATTCCTCAACGCCATTGATGCGTGCGTTTATTTTTCCAAAAATATCTTTAATGGGTTGCTGTTCCGAAGAACGTACTCGGCTCATAAAGCGTTCGCCTGCAGCCATGTCTAACTTGATGCTTGCAAAGCCCGCGCCATCTTGACCGCGGTTATGCTGCTTTTCCAGCATCAAATACATTTTTTGAAGTCCGTAAAACGAACTTCCGTATTTTTCCTTGTAATAGTCTAGGGGTTTGAGAAGCCTGACTAAGGCTATTCCGCACTCGTGCTTGATGGCATCGCTCATTGCACAAAATTAACTAAAATTACTGGTAGTTTCACTGTTTATGCGGATATGTTTCGCAAACGTTCTAGTTTTTGGAGCTGTGCTAAAAAATCTGCTTTGCTTGATTGAACCAAATTTGCAGTTCCCATGGCACCAACACATAAAGAGGCTGCTGTGGTTCCATATAAAATCCCTTTTTTGATGACTGGTGCTGTTGTTGTGTTTTGCGCTGCCAAATAGCCCGAAAGCCCTCCTGCAAAGCTGTCGCCCGCTCCAGTGGGGTCAACAACATTCTCTAGAGGCAAGGCAGGTGCAAAAAAGGGTTGGTCTTTATAAAAGAGAAGCGCTCCGTGCTCTCCCTTTTTGATAATCACAAATTCAGGGCCCATTTTATGAATGGCTTTGGCCGCCAAAACTAAATTTGTTTGTCCACTAAGCTGCATGGCCTCTTCATCATTGATGGTGATGACATCAACCTCCTTTATAACGTCTAAAAGAGCCGCTAGTTCCAAGTCCATCCAAAAATTCATGGTGTCTAAAAGTACCGTTCGGCTTGGGTTAGGCGTAAGTTGATCCAACACTTTGCGTTGCACTTTTGGGTCTAGATTACCAAGCATTACTACCGAGGCGTCTCTGTGTTTTTTAGGAACAGTTGGGTTAAAATCTGCCAATACATTTAGTTGCGTATCAAGCGTGTCCCGCTTATTCATATTGGTATGGTATTTTCCTTTCCAGTAAAACGACTTCCCCCCCATAACTTGTTCAACTCCAGAAATGTCAATACCCCTGTTGGTTAACAAGCTAAGGTGTTCTTCTGGAAAATCTTCTCCCACCACAGAAACGGCAGCAATATCAGCGTCGGCATAGGCTGCCGCCAATCCGATGTATGTAGCCGCGCCACCTAAAATTTTACCCGATTCTGCTGTGGGTGTGATAATCTCATCAAAAGCCATCGTTCCTACGATTACCAATTTGTTGTTTTTCATATTCTATTTGTTATGTATCCAGTATCTTGTTTGTTGTTTTGTTGTTTGGAGGCAGCTACCGCCAGCTTGTCACAGCGTTCATTTTGTGGATGTTGATTATGTCCTTTAATCCATGTAATTTTCACTTGATGATTTCGATAAATTTTGAGGAATCGAAGCCATAAATCTTGATTTTTTTGTTTTTTAAACCCTTCTCGTTCCCATCGCATTAGCCACTTTTTTTCAACAGCATCGCAAATATATTTTGAATCCGTAAAAACCGTAACCTTCAAAGGGGATTCTTTGAGTAACTCTAATCCTACAATTACAGCCATAAGCTCCATCCGGTTGTTTGTTGTATGCTCAAATCCTTCGGAAAACTCTTTTTTATAAGGTGTTCCTGGTAGCTCTAGAATAAGCCCATAACCTCCAGGGCCGGGGTTACCACTTGCTGCGCCATCCGTATATAAATGAACTTGTTTCATCCGTTTTGCAGCAGTTGATGAATTTGCGGAGCAAAATGCGCGTACTCCAATATATGTGTTTTTTGAGCTATTTCTGATGCTGTATCTGATGTCGCAATCCTTGTTTTCGCTTGAAAAATTATGGTGCCTTCATCGTAGTGCTCGTTAACATAGTGAATGGTTATGCCTGTTTCGCTTTCGCTGTTTGCGACAATCGCGTCAAAAACATGTGCGCCATACATCCCTTTTCCTCCGTATTTTGGTAAAAGTGCAGGGTGTATGTTGATGATTTTATTGGGAAACGCTTCCGTGTAGGCTTGAGGTATCTTCCATAAAAATCCGGCTAAGACAATCAATGCAGGTTTTTGCACCTGTAATTCTTCTAATACTTCCTTTTTGAAAGAAATTCGATCAAAAACGCGAGTTTTTACTCCGAGATTCGATGCGCGATTTATCACCCCTGCGTTAGGGTTGTTTGTGTATATTTTGCTTACCAAGACGTTTTCAACCTCCGCGAAATAAGAGATAATTTTTTCGGCATTGGTTCCAGAGCCAGAGGCGAAAACTACGATCGTTTTCAAGGGTTTTGATGTTTTTTACAAAATTACGCATTTAAACTTGCATTCGTTTAAACTCGCTAGAAAGCAATATTTTTAAATAAAAATGTGTGGACAGTAAAGTTTTTCTATTTTTGTCCGAAATATTAAAACCAAAATTATGTCTGATATTGCATCACGTGTAAAAGCCATTATCGTAGATAAGCTAGGAGTTGACGAGAATGAAGTAGTTGCTGAGGCTAGCTTTACTAACGATTTAGGCGCAGACTCATTAGATACTGTAGAACTTATTATGGAGTTCGAAAAGGAGTTTGACATTCAAATTCCTGATGACCAAGCAGAAAACATTGCTACTGTTGGTCAAGCCATTCAATATATAGAAGGAAGTAAATAATCATTTTTCATGCTTAGGCGACGCGTTGTCGTTACTGGAATTGGAGCCTTAACACCAATTGGAAATACCCGAGACGCATATTGGAATGCTCTTGTGGCAGGAACAAGTGGAGCCGCCCCCATTACCTATTTCGACGCATCTAAATTCAAAACTCAATTTGCGTGCGAGGTCAAAAACTTCGACCCGCTAGCGCATTTTGACAGAAAAGAAGCGCGTAAAATGGATCGGTTTACACAGTATGCTATGGTCGCTTCAGACGAAGCCATCCAAGATGCTGGGTTAGATCTCGACGCTGTTGACAAGTCCAAAGTAGGTGTTATTTGGGGATCTGGTATTGGCGGGTTAGAAACCTTCCAAAACGAGGTGCTAAATTTTGCTGCTGGTAATGAAATCCCCCGTTTCAATCCGTTCTTTATCCCGAAAATGATTGCAGACATTGCGCCTGGAATGATTTCGATTAAGTACGGTTTTAGAGGGCCAAACTTTGCAACCGTTTCGGCTTGTGCTTCCGCTGCAAATGCCATTATTGATGCGCTAAACTATATTCGTTTAGGCTATGCCAACGTTATGGTTACGGGTGGGTCAGAAGCTGGTGTGGCTAAAGCAAGCATCGCTGGGTTTAATGCGCTTCAAGCGCTGTCAACTCGAAACGATGATCCCAAAACGGCATCAAGGCCTTTTGACAAAGAACGTGACGGGTTTGTCATGGGCGAAGGTTCGGGGGCATTAATTTTAGAAAGCTTAGAGCACGCACAGGCGCGCGGCGCAACCATTTACGCCGAACTTTCCGGAGGAGGATTGTCCGCAGACGCGTATCATATTACAGCTCCGCATCCAGACGGGCTGGGAGCAACTAGCGTAATGGAAAACTGCTTGGCAGATGCTGGCGTTACTGCAACAGATATTGATGCCATCAATATGCATGGAACCTCCACGCCACTTGGTGATGTAGCCGAAACCAAAGCGCTAAAAAAAGTGTTTGGTGAGCATTTATATACCATGAATATCAATTCGACAAAGTCCATGACGGGCCACCTCCTTGGCGCGGCCGGCGCTGTTGAAGCGATTGCGTCGATTTTAAGTATCAAGTATGGAATTGTTCCGCCAACCATCAATCATCAGACTGTTGATGAAAACATTGATCCAAACATCAATCTTACCCTAAACACTGCTCAGAAAAGAAACGTATCCATGGCCATGAGTAATACTTTTGGTTTTGGTGGGCACAACGCTTGCGTTTTGTTTGCTAAAATGGATTGATATGAAGCTTCAAAGGTTTTTGCGGTCTGGGCGTTCCAACAAGCAAGAGCCATTGTTCAGCGTCGTTAAGGGTATTACTGGGATTCCTCCCAAAGATTTATCGCTTTTTACTCGTGTGTTTACGCACACCTCCATGGAAGAAAAAGATGACGGAGGTAAAAAAATAAACTATGAGCGATTAGAGTTTTTAGGCGATGCCGTTTTGAACACAATAGTTGCAGCTTACCTGTTTAAAAAACTTCCTCAAAACAACGAGGGTTCCCTTACGCTCATGCGCTCCAAAATTGTTCGCCGAGATTTTCTAAACCAAATTGGAGAAGGCTTGGGTTTGATTCGCCATTTGGCATCGAATGTTCCTCAAAAAAACTATGGGCCAAACGTACACGGAAACCTTTTTGAGGCACTCGTAGGCGCCGTGTATATAGACAGCGGCTTCGATGCTTGCTCACAATTCGTACACTCTTGCTTGATTTTACCACATGTTGACCTCATCAAGCTGCACAACAAAGTGTTAAGTTATAAAAGTCTTTTGGTGGATTGGTTTCAAAAAAACCGGTTGCGTTACAAGTATGACGTTCTCAGCGATAACGGTGCAGAAAAAACCCCTTACTACAAAGCAAAACTTTGGCTGGATGATAAGATTGTAGCCACCGCAAGGGCAACCAACAAGAAAAAGGCAATTGAAAAAGTGTCCAAACGCGCTTACTATCAATTTCAGCACCAAATCAAGTCCATTCAAAACAAGCATTAAAAAAACATTATGGCTTTAAATAGTCAAGCTTCCTTTTGTTTTTGTACCGTATCTTAGCAAAAGCCAATTTTTATGGTAACACACAAACTTAATTTGGAAACAGAGGCGCACGATCAAGACATCATCTGCGTGAATACGGCACTTCCAGCATACGTATTTGTTTTTGAGCTTAACAAACTGCTCGGTCTGTCTCTTTTTAGATGTGAAGAAGACCTTGTGCCTTATGTAGCAAATCATACCTTTGCGGTTTATGAATACAACTCTGCGGTTATGCAACAAACTTGGCGAGTCATAGAAAATCGTTTTAACACAACCATTTTTGAAACTGAAAACAGCCTTTTTGCACAAAGCGAACAGCGCTTTTGTCTTTTTCCTGAACTGGAACAAACAGACTTACTCATTTGCGTAAACAGCCTTTCGGAAGAAACGCTAAAAAAAATTACAACCATTGGACGGGTAGTTTCATGCTATCGTCTACCAAAAAAATTTAACAACATTAAAGAACAACTCACCTTTTAACAATGAGAAAAATTAAAAAAACTAAAATTGTAGCTACGCTAGGTCCTGCGTCTTCTTCCAGAGAGACAATGAAAGAAATGATGCTCAGCGGAGTCAACGTGTTTCGAATAAATTTCTCTCACGCAGACTATGAAGATGTTTTAGACCGAATTCAAATTATACGTGACCTAAATGTGGAGCTTGGCTTTCATGTGGGTATCCTAGCCGACCTTCAAGGTCCCAAACTTCGCGTTGGAAAAATGGCCCCCGACACACATGTGGAGACAGGTCAGGAAGTGCGTTTCACAACTCAAAAGATAGATGAAGGAACTGCAGACGCTATCTACATGAATTACCGCCAATTTCCAAAAGATGTTAGCCCTGGCGAACGCGTACTGCTTGATGACGGAAAGCTTATTTTTGAAGTTCTTGAAACAGATAAAAAATCACGTGTTACCGCCCGCGTTATTCAAGGAGGATTGTTAAAATCCAAAAAGGGCGTAAACCTACCCAACACAAAAATTTCGTTACCTGCATTAACAGAAAAGGATATTAAAGATGCTGTTTTTGCCATTAAACAAAATGTCGATTGGATTGCTTTGTCATTTGTGCGCCACAAGCAAGATGTTGAAGATTTACGAAAAATCATTAAAGAACACAGTCAATACGATATACCTATCATTTCAAAAATTGAAAAGCCTGAAGCGCTTGTAAACATCCAAGAAATTGTTAAAGCAAGCAACGGGCTTATGGTGGCTCGTGGTGATTTAGGCGTGGAGGTTCCTGCAGAAGAAGTGCCGCTAGTACAAAAAGAACTTGTACAGCATGCGAAACTTGCCCGTATCCCTGTAATTGTGGCTACTCAAATGATGGAGTCTATGATTGATGGTCTTACACCCACACGAGCCGAAGTTAACGATGTTGCCAACTCGGTTATGGACGGTGCAGATGCTGTAATGCTTTCAGGTGAAACCTCTGTTGGAAAATATCCCGTTGAAGTAATTCAAACCATGCGTAAAATTGTTGTGGCTGTAGAAAACTCTCCGCTCATACAAGTGCCGCTAAAAGCACCCAAGACTAGAAATGATCGTTTCGTTACAAAGTCGGTGTGTTACCATGCTGCAACCATGGCAAACGAAATTGAAGCAAAAGCCATTTGTACACTCACAAATAGTGGGTACACCGCTTATCAAATTTCGGCTTGGCGTCCTAGCGCGTCTATTTTAGTGTTTACCTCAAACAAGCGAATTCTAGCGCAACTCAATCTTATTTGGGGTGTAAAAGGATATTTGTATAAAGGCAATGGCGACACAGACAGTACCGTCAAAGAAGTAAATCAAATTGCGAGAGAAAAAGGATATGTTACAGATGGAGATTCGCTTATCAATTTGGTGGCTATGCCTGTGGCTGATCATGGTAAGGTAAACACACTCCGTGTTTCTACGGCTTAAAAGCGAAACTGTAGTTGCTCCTCAATAGGCTGTTGCTTTTTTTCGTTTTTGAAATTGGACAAGGATACCCCCAGTAGACGTACTGAGTCTTGTAGCTTCTCTTGATACAGTAGTTTTTTTGCTTCCTCCAGAATTAGACTGCCATCTGAAATATATAACGGAAGTGTTCTGCTTCGTGTTTGTGTGGCAAAATCGGAATATTTGATTTTGAGTGTTATTGTCTTGCCTGCAACTTTCTTTTTACCCATGCGCTTTTGTAGTGCGGCCACAATCTCCACCAAACGCTCTTCCATAAAAATTTCACTAGACAGGTTTTTAGAAAATGTACGCTCTGCGCCTACCGATTTTGCAATGCGTGTGGGTTTTACTTCGCTGGTGTGAATCCCACGCACTACATGATAATAGTACCCACCAGACTTTCCAAATGTTTCCGTCAATTCCTCTTGCGTTCGCTTTTTTAAATCTGCGCCTGTGTAAATTCCCAATCGGTACATTTTATCGGCGGTTACTTTTCCAATTCCATGGAATTTTCGAACATCCAACGCTTCCATAAACGAAAGTACTTCTTCGGGCGGTATGGTTTTTTGTCCATTCGGTTTGTTGTAATCACTCGCAACTTTTGCCAAAAATTTATTGATAGATATCCCGGCCGATGCGGTAAGCTTGGTTTTAGCGAAAATTTTTGCCCGAATGTCAGCAGCTATTTGCGTTCCTGATACCATCCCCTTTTTGTTCTGGGTCACGTCCAAATAGGCTTCGTCTAGCGAAAGCGGCTCTACCAAGTGGGTGTATTCATAAAAAATCTCCCTAATTTGATTGGAAACCTCTTTGTACCGTGCGCCATTTGACGACACAAAAATCAGCTCTGGACATAATTTTTTGGCTTGCCTGCCCGACATGGCGCTGCGCACCCCAAACGGTCGTGCTTCATAACTGGCTGCTGCTACAACTCCGCGTTCAGAACCTCCGCCAACAGCAATCGGTTTGCCACGCAGTTCAGGGTTGTCCAACTGCTCTACAGATGCAAAAAAAGCATCCATATCAATGTGTACAATTTTACGTATTGGAAAATCCACACGTAAAAATACAGGTTTGGCTGCGTTATTAGTACTTTTGATGCATGGAAACACAACGACAGAAAAAAATCAACGCGCTGCTGCAACAAGAAATCACGGCGTTGTTGCAAGGAGCCATTCGCTCACAAGGCGTAAAAAACTTAGTGCTTTCGGTTTCCAAAGTCAGTATTACCGCTGACCTTAGCGTAGCAAAAGTGTATCTATCTATTTTTCCACACGATAAAGCCAAAGAAATTTTGGAAGGAATACGTGCAAATAAAAATGTGCTTAAGCACGATTTGGCGCAACAGCTCCGCAACGATTTACGCAAAGTTCCAAACTTGTTGTTTTTCTTAGACGATTCGCTAGAATACATCGATGCTATTGAAAATTTGCTTACGCTAAAAAATGACCCCTTGAAAGAATAAGATGCGCTTTACTCGCTTACTGGCATGTCGCTACACCTTTGAACTGCGAAAAAAAGTAGCGGTTACCCTTATTAGTCGCTTTGCTGCTTTTGTGGTGGGAGTAGCCGTATTTGCCTTTTTTATTGTGCTTGCTGTTTTTGGTGGATTGCGGCAGTTTGGACTGGAGTTTACACACGCTTTTGACCCGGATATCTATATTGAATCTGCTACCGCCGAACTCTTTGATATAAACGACAATGCACTTCAAATCGTGCACGAGCACGACGATGTTGAAGTGGTTTCGGCTACGCTTTCACAAGAAATGATGCTGCGGTTTAAAGACCGCACTGCCTTTGCGAATGTTGTTGGTGTGGATTCTTTGTTTAATACGGTGGTGTCGGGCGAAACCATGGTGGGCAAATGGGTAACGCCCAATGCGTATGACCTTGTTTTGGGCATAGGTGTGTTATCGCAACTTGATGGCGCTGCCTATGACCACCCCGAAGGCGTTACGCTTTTGGTGCCAAACCAAAAAAGCAAAAGCGTCCTCAATCAACAGCCTTTTAGAGCGCAAACAGCCTTAGTGCGTGGGGTATTTCAGCTTGGTGAGTCCGTAGACGAAACGACAGCCTTTGCACCGCTTTCTATGGTGCGAGAACTGTTGCGCATTGCTCCTGAAAAAGCCTCTGCTTTATACGTAAAGCTTGCCCCACAAGCCGATGACCAAGAGGTGCAAGAAAGTCTTCAGCAAGCCTTAGGCGGTAACTACCGCGTACTGACTAAAACAGGACGAAACCCAGCCTTGTATAAAATGCTTCAAACCGAACGCGTTGCCGTTATTGGAATTCTCTCGCTTGTCGTACTGATTGCGTTGTTTAATGTGGTAGGCGCTATTATTATGACCGTGCTAGAAAAGAAAGAAAACATCAAAACGCTTTACCAATTGGGTGCGCCCGTGGCGCAGTTACAACGTGTGTTTTTCACCCAAGGGATATTGCTTAGCGGCGTAGGCGGTGGTATCGGATTTTTGGTAGCGCTCGTGTTGATTGTACTTCAAAAAACCATGCCTTTTATTCAAATTCCAGGGTCGTATTTGGCGTATCCCGTAGCCTTGGAGTGGTCTGCCTTTTGGACAGTACTCATCATTGTTGGGGGGTTAAGTACGTTGGTTTCTTGGCTAACCGCTAAGGTGGTCAAAGGCGTGGTGCGGGGGTGATTTTATCTGAGTTTAAAATTAATGGGTGACGTAAATGGTACGCTTACTTTTTTTCCATTATAGGTTCCTGGTGTCCAATCAGGCATAAGGTTTACTATTCTTAATGCTTCCTTTTCTAAGTCGTGGTCTTCTGATTTTAGTGCTTTTATTTTTTCCACTTTCCCGTTTTTGTTTACGACAAATCCTACCAATAATTTCCCTTGTATCTTTTCTTTTTTGGCGGCCTTAGGATACTTAAGATTTGCTTTAATAAACATATAAAGTAATTTATTGCCGCCTATAAATTTCGGTACTGTCATAAAGGGAATGTGAGGAATTTCGTTGCCTTCTTCATTGTATAAAACTCCGCTTATAAGCTGATGATTTCTTGTACCGCCTTTTTTATCCTGAATGTACTCGTCTTTTTGCTTAAGCTGTCCGTTTTCATAGTATGAAAAGGCAATAATTTTATTCGTGTTTTTATCGTCAGAAGAATCCTTATAACTAACATCTGTTTCTAGTTGCCCCGATTCATAAAAGGTTTTTTTATTGCGAAACCTTCCTAATGCGTTGTATTCCTCTATTGCTTTTACATTAGAGGATTCATAATACGCCTCTTTTAAAGAAAGCTTTTCTTTTTTATAAATTCTTTTAATCTTTAGTTTCCCTGAAGAATAATACGTGAGGTGAGTGCCTACTTTGCCTTTAAAATTCTTCTTTTTTGCATACCCAATGAATTTTGGTGTTCACGACATATAAAACTGCTCCATTTTCCAAAGGTTATCCTCTGTTTTGGAAAGCTCCTTATAGTATGTTGCCTTTTTTTTCCTCGCTCTTTCTCCAAGTTCGTTATAATATGTTTTTTTTTGAGCTACGGAAAGCAATGAAAACATGAAAAAAAAGAGTAAGAAGTAAGGTTTCATATCGCAAGGATTTAATCCCTCCAAAAAAGCTACATATGAAATAGTAGGTTATCGATTGTAGAACACGTTTGGAGACTGTTTAGTGCTAAGGTAACAAAAAATCTAACTACACCCCAACCCCAAAGAGTTCTTCTATTTCGTCGAGTACGGCAAACACATCTGCAGGATCGTCTTCGGTAACAAGGCGTTGGCGGTAGGGTTTAAAATCGGGAATGCCTTTAAAGTAGTTGGTGTAGTGGCGGCGGGTTTCAAACACGCCCAGTTTTTCGCCTTTCCAATCAATGGACATTTGTAAGTGGCGGCGCGCCATGGTAGCGCGCTCCGCTAGGCTTGGTGGTTCGGCATGCGTGCCGTGTTTAAAAAAGTGTTTTACTTCGTTAAAAAACCAGGGGTTTCCAATACTAGCTCTACCAATCATCGCGCCATCTAGACCAAATTCATCGCGCATTTCTACCGCTCGTTCGGGCGAGTTTACATCGCCATTTCCAAATACCGGAATGTGCATTCTGGAATTGTTTTTTACAGCTGCTATTTGCGTCCAATCGGCAGCCCCTTTATACATCTGCGCGCGTGTTCTGCCATGGATGGAAATCGCTTTTGCGCCTACGTCTTGCAATCGCTCGGCAACCTCCACAATTTGAATGCTTTCGTGGTCCCAACCCAAACGTGTTTTTACCGTTATGGGTAAGTTCGTGCGCTTTACCATTTCTGCGGTCAACGAAACCATCAGCGGAATATCTTTTAAAATCCCTGCGCCTGCGCCTTTGGAAACCACTTTTTTTACAGGGCAGCCAAAATT
This sequence comes from Flavobacteriales bacterium, assembly GCA_003331305.1. Taxonomy (GTDB): domain Bacteria; phylum Bacteroidota; class Bacteroidia; order Flavobacteriales; family Flavobacteriaceae; genus UBA7446. The sequence goes on from QOQB01000008.1 coordinate 22,419, forward strand.
GATGTCAATAATATCCGGATTTGTTTTTTCAACAATATCTATGGACTGCAACATGGAGTCGAGGTTTGCACCAAAAATTTGAATACCCACAGGGCGTTCTGCCTCATAAATATCCAATTTCATAACGCTTTTGGCGGCGTCACGAATTAGTCCTTCGCTCGATATAAATTCGGTATAGACCACATCAGCCCCTTGTTCTTTACAAAGCGCTCTAAATGGCGGGTCGCTGACATCCTCCATAGGGGCCAACAATAGCGGAAATTCGCCCAGCGCTATGTCACCAATCTTTACCATCAGGGTGCAAAAGTTGTTTGAATTCCTTCTGAAATTTCAGTGTCCCAAAACTGCATCATTTTCCCGTTTTTAACCCAATACACCCGCGGCGGTGCGCTTCCAATCAAATCAAAAAACGTGTTTACATCTATCATTTGATAGTGGTAATCTGAGTTTGTGATGCTATTAAATTGTGCAACGGTGGTATCGCCTTCTTCAAAAAACAGCGCAACTATTTGGGGTAGTGCTGCGCCATCGCGTTGGAGTTCCGCCAATTCTTGTGCTGCCTCTTGGCAATGCTCGCAGCTTAAGTTTAGCACCGCTACCAAGTAGTTTCCTGTGGCAAAATCGATTTCTGACGTATTCTCAAAAGCAGGGAGTTTAGACACTACTTCATCGGGTTCAGTTTGTATGGGCCAAACAAATACTGCTGCTGCAAATAGCGCAGGAAGCAATGCCCATGTAAGCCATGATTTTTTTCCAAACTTATATTTATAGCGCAACAAAAATCCGTTTACGGCCAAAAGCACGGCGTTTTTTCCGAGCGATGCCAAAGGAGTCATGCTAATCATTTCACCAAAGCACCCGCAATTGCTTGTGTCGCCGAGGAAAACCAAATACCCCAAATGGATTGAAAAAGCGACCAATAGCCAAAAACTAAATCGCAGCAAAAAGCGTGAGTAATGTGATAGTAAGAGTCCTAACCCAAGCCATGTCTCGAGGGCAATAATAGCACGAGTTGCCCATGCGCCATACAAGCGATTGGGTACAAGGCCCTGTTGCTCTAACAGAATTTCAAAAAATCCAAGAGCAATAGCCTTCGTGTAAGCCGAGAACAAAAATGTCGCCGCCAAAAAAAACTGCAATATGGTACGTAAGTAAGCCATGATTTCCTTTTACAAAAATAACTTTTCTTTGGCACTTTGGTCGCCTCTAGGCTTGCATGGTGTATCTTTGTTGGCTAAGGCGTTACGTCATCATGAATCATATTCGAAATTTCTGCATTATCGCGCACATTGACCACGGCAAGAGCACGCTTGCCGATAGGCTGCTTGATGCCACAGGTGCCGTAACCGACAGAGAAAAACAAGATCAGTTGTTGGACAACATGGATTTGGAGCGCGAACGCGGCATTACCATTAAGTCGCACGCCATTCAAATGGATTTTGAACTTGACGGAGAATCTTATGTGTTTAATTTAATTGACACCCCTGGCCACGTTGATTTTTCGTACGAAGTATCCCGTTCTATTGCCGCTTGTGAGGGCGCGCTTTTGGTTGTTGACGCTGCTCAAAGTATTCAGGCGCAAACCATCTCTAATCTCTATTTGGCGCTTGAAAACGACTTGGAAATTATTCCCGTGCTCAACAAAGTAGATTTGCCTTCTGCGAATCCTGAAGAAGTTACAGACGATATTGTTGACTTGTTGGGCTGTGATGCCGATGAAGTTATTCATGCTTCTGCCAAAACAGGGTTGGGAATTGATGCAATATTGCGTGCCATTGTAGCGCGCGTGCCTGCGCCCAAAGGCGATGTGAATGCACCGCTTCAAGCGCTTATTTTTGATTCTGTTTACAATCCGTTTCGAGGAGTAGAAACCTATTTCCGTATCCTTAATGGAAAAATCAGCAAAGGCGAACAGGTGCAGTTTATGGCAACTCAAAAAAATTATTTCGCTGATGAGATTGGCGCGTTAAAGCTCAAGCAAGAGCCCCGTAAACAAATGCTTGCCGGCGATGTTGGCTACCTGATTACGGGTGTAAAAGAAGCCAAAGAGGTAAAGGTGGGCGATACAATTACCTCAGTAGCAAAACCCACTGAAGAAGCAATAGAAGGTTTTGAAGAAGTAAAACCAATGGTTTTTGCAGGAATTTACCCCGTTGATACAGAAGAGTACGAAGAGTTGCGCGCCTCTATGGAAAAATTGCAGCTTAACGACGCCTCCTTGGTGTTTGCCCCTGAAAGTTCGGCGGCGCTTGGTTTTGGTTTTCGTTGTGGGTTTTTGGGTATGCTTCACTTAGAGATTATCCAAGAACGTTTGGAGCGAGAGTTTAATATGACCGTGATTACTACGGTACCCAACGTGTCGTATCACGCCTACACCAGGAAAAATCCAAACGAGATTTTAACTGTTAATAATCCTTCGGATTTGCCTGACCCCTCTGTGTTAGACCGGGTAGAAGAACCTTTTATCAAGGCAACCATTATTACGAAGTCGGATTTTGTAGGGAATGTGATGAGCCTGTGTATCGAAAAGCGCGGCATCATTACCAATCAGACCTATCTAACAACAGAGCGTGTAGAGTTGCTGTTTGATTTACCGTTGGCCGAAATTGTCTTCGATTTTTATGATCGATTAAAATCTGTTTCTAAAGGATATGCATCTTTTGATTATAGCCCAATAGGCTTGCGCCGATCGAAATTAGTTCGTGTAGATGTATTGCTTAACGGCAGTTCTGTAGATGCGCTTTCGGCGCTTGTGCACACAGACAATGCTTACGGATTAGGTAAAAAAATCTGCGAAAAACTTCAAAAAATGATTCCGCGCCAGCAGTTTGATATTCCTATTCAAGCGGCTATTGGTGCGAAAATTATTGCCAGAGAAACAGTAAAAGCCGTTCGGAAAGATGTAACTGCAAAATGTTATGGCGGCGACATCAGTCGAAAGCGAAAACTTTTAGAGCGCCAGAAAAAAGGGAAGAAGAAAATGCGTCAAATTGGAAATGTAGAGATTCCACAGCAGGCGTTTATGGCGGTACTAAAGCTAAATGAGTAGGCCTGGTGTTTGTATAAAACCAAGTTTTTCCTATATTTTAGCGTATGCACAAAAACGAATATAACACGATTGTTGTTGGTGTGGCGTTTTCGCCAAACTTAAAGGCCAATGTTTTTGAGGCACTTCGTATGAGCATCTTGTTTGATGCTTCTCTGGTGATGGTGCATGTAGGTGAAAAAAGCACTACGAAAGAAACTGCACTTCAAAAAATTATCGCTGATTTTCCGCAATCGCTTCCGAAATATACTGTGTTGTGGAAAGCTGGACAGCCTGCTGAAGTGTTGCTAAACGCCTGTGCAGATGAACATGCTGATTTGCTTATTTTGGGTGCACTTCAGCGTGAAGGCCTGTTAAAATACTACATTGGTTCTGTAGCAAGGAAGCTTACCCGAAAATGTACTTGTGATGTTTTGTTATTAATAAAACCTGCTGTCGAGCGCCTTCCTTGTTCTTTTGCTGTTGTCAATGGGTTGGCACATGAAAAAACAGAGGCGGCTATAGCACGCGCTTTTTATGTATTGCACGCGCTTGGGGCAACTCGTCTTACTATTGTAGAAGAAATTTCCGAGGATGCTGTTGCGGTTAAGGTTGATGACGATCGAGGGCTGAGAAAATCTACTATTGTCAAGGAGCGCATAACGCTTCGTGAGGGCTCTAGAGTTAAAAAGATCTTAAGCCAAGTGCCCGAGAAATTAAAACGTGCAGTTGCACATGATGTGCAGCCTATTTTTGGGCGGCGCGGTTATTCTATTGGCCATTTTGCCCGGGTAAAACGTGCCGATTTATTAGTGCTAAATGCACCTCAAAAACACTCGGTATGGGACCGTTTATTTCCACACGATTTAGAGTATATTTTGTCTGATTTGCCCACTGATGTTTTAATTGTTCGCTAATGGTAAAATCAAGTGTCTTTGCTGGTCTTCACAGAAACATCTTTGCTGGTTTCGTGGTGTCGCTTATTGCGTTGCCGTTGGCGCTTGGGTTGGCAGTGGCATCTGGTTTTCCTATGGTGGCGGGTATCGTTACTGCTGTTGTGGGCGGCGTGCTTGTTTCTGTTTTTGGGGGGTCTCATGTTACCATTACTGGCCCTGGCTACGGATTGGTGGTCGTGCTGCTTAGTGCCGTTGCGGTGTTGGGTGAGGGCGATATGCAGGCCGGGTACTTGTATGCGTTGTCCGCTGTTGTTTTTTCTGGAGGGTTGCTGTTGATTTTTGGGTTTTTGCGTTTTGGTGCGCTAAGTGATTTTTTTCCTGCTAGCGCTATTCAAGGTATGCTGTCGGCGATCGGCGTAACGCTTTTGGTAAAGCAGTTTTACGTGATGCTTGGTGATATGAAAACCAAGGGCACAGTTCTTGAGCTTCTAGCGGGGATCCCTGATTTGATAAAATCCCTTTCGTTTGCTTCTCCGGGTCAGCTTTATGCTGTAAGCATTGGTGTAATCAGCTTGTTGATTATGTTTTTCTATAGCAAAATAACCAATCGTGTGTTTAGGCTTATTCCGGCGCCGATGTGGGTTATATTGTTAGCGCTAGGATTTGATGTCTATTTCGCTGTTTTGGGTGGAGAAAACCCAATAAACAACAAGCTTCTTATATCCTTGCCAAACGATATGTTAACCTCAGTCCCATCACCTGATTTTTCCAAGTGGAAAGAGCCTGTTTTTTGGGGGATTGTTTTGTCCGTAACCTTGGTTTCGAGCATCGAGTCGTTATTGAGTATAAAGGCTGTTGATAAGCTTGATCCTGAAAAACGACGGTCTAACATCAATAAAGACATGAGGGCGTTGGGCATTGCAACTATTGTTAGTGGGTTTTTGGGAGGAATGAATGTTGGAACCGTTATTTCTAGGAGCTCTGTTAACGTAAACAACCAAGCAACAAACCGTTCTTCGAACTTTTTCCATGCTCTTTTTCTTTTATCATTCGTTATCGTTTTTCAAGACCAGCTCGGTAAAATACCTTTTACCGCTTTAGCGGCCATTTTGGTTTACACGGGCTATAAGCTTACCGCTCCTGCCATTTTTGTCCGCATGTATCAGATTGGTAAAGAGCAATTATTTATTTTTCTTACAACGCTTATTGTTACGCTGATTACTGATTTAATTTCGGGGATTTTAATTGGTTTGCTTGCCACATTTGTGGTTCATGTGGTGCTTAACAAAGCATTTTGGTTGTTTTCGCGAAACTTGCTAAAGCCAAATGTCCTGATGTATAAAGAGTCTGAAACGCAAAGCTATTATGTGGGGGTGATTCACTTTTGTACGTTTTTGAACTTTTATAAGCTCAAATCGAAATTGGATAAAGTTCCTCAGTCGGAAAAAGTGGTGATCGACTTTTCGCTTTGCTCCTTTGTAGACCACACGGTACAAGAAAGTTTGCATAGTTATGAAGAGCTTTTTTTGCGCAAAGGCGGTGTGGTTGAAATAATCGGATTGGATGTTCATCAAACCGATTCAAGTCATCCTTTTGCCGTGCGAACGTTGCGCCCAATGCAAAATTTACGGGTTTTTGGTGGCGGAAAAACAAGGCGCCAACAGCAACTGGAAGCGCTAGCGGAGCAAAAAGGATGGTCTTACAAGGCTTCGCCAAAATTTCAAAAACACCTTCTTCGTGATCATTTGGGCTACGAAACCACTGCCGTTGAGCGTGTGTACAACAAACTGTCAAACACAAGCAAGGGGATTTCTTTATTTGATGTAAAGTACTCCGAAGGGGTGTTTATTGCCAAGGAAAGTATACAAACCACCCTTTTATGTGTACGCCTTAAAAATCCTGCGCCTGTGTTTTCGTTTGATAGAGAAATGCTGATCGAAAAACTATCGCATTTGGCGGGTTTTCACGACATAGACTTTCCGGAGTACCCTGCGTTTTCTGACGACTTTTATGTACGCGGCAACAACCCCGAAAAAGTGCATTTGTTTTTTACACCCGAGCTGATTTCTTTCTTTTCTGCATACGGGTTTTACCATATTATGTGTAATGGTAAAGAGTTGGTTGTTCGTCAATTTTTAAGGCCTGCTACACCCGCTGAAGCAACGGCTATGATTGAGTTTGGCCTATCGCTTAAGAAAAAAATAGACGAGTAAATCTTTTGTACATTCGTTGTGTATGACGCTTCATGCTATAGAAACAGGAAATTTTAAGTTAGATGGCGGCGCTATGTTTGGTGTTGTGCCAAAAGCTTTGTGGAGCAGAACCAACCCTGCTGATAATAAAAACCGCATTGAGCTTGCCGCGCGCTCTTTGTTAATTGAAGATGGAAATCGTCTTATTTTAATCGATACGGGCATGGGAAACAAACAGGGCCAGAAGTTTTTTAGTTACTTTGACCTTTGGGGAAATCATTCGCTAGATAAATCGCTGCAAGAGGCGGGGTTTTCAAGAGCAGATATTACCGACGTGTTTTTAACTCATTTACACTTTGACCATTGTGGTGGTGCGGTGCGCTGGAACAAAAACCAAACCGGTTATGAGTTGACTTTTCCCAATGCTACGTACTGGAGTAATGAAGCGCATTGGGAGTGGGCCACACAACCAAACGCAAGAGAAAAAGCGTCGTTTTTGTCTGAAAACTTATTGCCGATTCAAGAAAGTGGACAATTAAAATTTGTCCGTGTGCCAGAAACTACCTTTGCTGCTGAGAGCGAGCTTGGTTTTGGTGTTTTGTTTGTGAACGGCCACACAGAAAAACAAATGATACCACATATCTCATATAACGGAAAAACTCTTGTTTTTGCTGCTGACCTTTTGCCAACGATTGGGCATTTGCCGTTGCCGTATATTATGGGATATGATGTCCGTCCGCTTGAAACGCTCAAAGAAAAAGATATGTTTCTAACAAATGCCGTAAACAATAATTTTGTTCTTTTTTTGCAGCACGACACAAACAATCCTTTAATTACCTTGCAACACACTGACAGAGGAGTCCGTTTGTTGGACTCTTTACCTGTTGAATCTTTAAATTCTTTATAAACTATGAAAGCCCTATTCTTTTTGTTGTTTTGTACCGTTGTTTTGGCCCAGCCAAAACCGGGATATTGGCAACAACACGTTAGCTATACTATGGATGTGGCTATTGACGTTAAAGCGTTTCGTTACACAGGAACGCAAGATTTGATCTATACAAACAAATCTCCCGATACGCTAAAGCGTGTTTTTTACCATTTGTATTTCAATGCTTTTCAGCCCAACAGCGAAATGGATGTGCGGTCACGCTCGATTGTTGATCCAGACGTTCGTGTTGGTGCGCGTATCGAAAAATTAAGTCCCGATGAAATCGGGTATTTACACGCAACCACGCTTCATCAAGACGGCGTTTCCTTGTCTTTTCAAGAAGAGGAAACCCTTCTGGTTGTGCCCTTGGCAACGCCTTTGGTTCCTGGCGCCAGCACTACGCTTACTATGCGTTTTGAAGGGCAAGTGCCTAAGCAGATTCGTAGAAGTGGGCGTAACAGCGAAGAGGGAGTTGCGCTATCCATGACACAATGGTACCCCAAATTGGCAGAATACGATCATGAGGGGTGGCACACGAACCCTTACATTGGGCGAGAATTTCACGGCGTGTGGGGAGACTTTGATGTGAAGCTTACCCTTGACAAGCGATACGTGGTTGGCGGAACTGGATATTTGCAAAATCCTGCAGAAGTAGGGCACGGCTATGCTGAGAAAATGAAAAAAACCAAAGGCAAAACCTTAACGTGGCATTTTGTTGCGCCAAATGTTCACGATTTTGCTTGGGCTGCTGACCCGGATTATATTCACGACACGCTGGAAGCAGACAGCGGGGTCACGCTTCACTTTTTTTATAAAAACAATCCAAAAATTATTGAAAACTGGAAGCGCTTACAGCCTGATACTGCGAAACTTTTATCCTTTTTTAACAATGCCATTGGGCCATACCCTTACAAGCAATATACGGTTTTGCAAGGTGGTGACGGAGGCATGGAATATGCGATGTGCACTTTGATAACAGGTGAGCGAACTTACCCGAGTTTGTATGGCGTTACTTCGCACGAATTGGCACACTCTTGGTTTCAACACGTTTTAGCTTTTAATGAATCCAAATATGCGTGGATGGACGAAGGGTTTACCGTTTTTCTAGACGCTTTGGGAGAACAAAGCTTGAATGGAAACATGGCCGCTTTTGCGCCAGCTTACGAAGATTATCGGCAAGTCGTGGCTGATGGCTTAGAAGAGCCGCTTACTACACATGCTGACCGATTTGACACCAATACTGCATATCGCACAGGAAGCTATGACAAAGGGGCTGTTTTCCTAAGTCAATTGGCTTATGTCATAGGGCCCGAGGCTGTGATAAAATCTTTACGGTTGTTCTACAAAGAATTTGCGTTTACGCACCCAACGCCAAACGACTTTAAACGCATTGCTGAGAAAGCTTCTGGTATTCAGCTGGAGTGGTACCTCAACGACTGGACGCGCACGACAAATGTTATAGACTACAACATAAAAAGTGTCACTAATAAGGGAGCGCAAACTGAGGTTGTGTTAGAGCGTGTCGGCGGTATGGGAATGCCTATCGATTTAGGTGTGTTATATAAAAACGGAGAGCAGGCCGTACATTACATCCCACTGCAAATGATGTTTGGAGAAAAACCCCCGCTGGCTGGTATTTCGAACTGGGCGGTCGAGGAAGATTGGGCTTGGGCGCGCCCTATTTATACCCTCTTAATAGACGCGCCTTTGGAAGAAATTTCACAGCTGCGTATTGACCCAACGGGACTAATGGCAGATATTGACTTAAGTAATAATGTTTTCGAGAACACCAAATGAAATAACTCGCCTTAAAAGTAAAAAAGCCATTGAACTGCTTTTTGCTGAAGGCGTACACATTAGAAAAAAACCATTAAAGCTTGTTTACAGAGCGGATGAATATGAAACCCTGGCGCTAGGCTTTGGTGTTTCTAAGCGGTTATTTCCCAAAGCGGTTGATCGAAACAGGATTAAACGGCTAATGCGAGAACAATTTAAACAGCTGCGCTGCCAAGAGGATTACAGCGTGTTTTTTGGTGTTGGTTATTTTGTGTTTGAGGGAAAGGAGTTGCCTTCATTGCTAGAGCTAAAAGAACCCATGACGTTCCTTGTGTCTAAATGGTCTACCGCGGAGGAAGCACCATAGGTATGTGTGGAATGCCGTCTTCCAGATACCCTTTTCCAGACTGGGAAAAACCTAACGATTCATAAAAACCTTTCAAATGTTCTTGAGCAGAAATGAAGATTTCTTTTGTTTCTGGCACAGCGGTTATACTTTTTTGCATTAATTTTTTTCCCAGTGCTTTTCCTCGATATTTTGGATGAACGACTAACCTACCGACAATGCAAGGGCTTTCATTTAAAAAAACACGTGCATATCCAATTAATTTGTTTTCTTCGAACAAACAGAGATGTAAAGCAGATTCATCTTTACCGTCTGGATCTAAATACGCGCAGTTTTGCTCCACGACAAAAACTTCGGCGCGAAGCGCCAAAATACGATAAAGAATTTCTGGTGTGAGGTCTTTCCAGGGTAAAGCCCGCCAGCTTAGCAGCATTGCGATATTTTTTTTACTCGCTGCTCATGTCTTCCGCCTTCAAAGTCAGTGGTTAAGAAGGCTTTGACCATATTTTTTGCTACTTGTACAGAAACAAAACGTGCTGGGATACTTAAAATATTTGCATTATTGTGTTGGCGAGACAATGTGCTTAACTCTGCAGTCCAACATAGAGCTGAGCGTATTTCTGGATATTTATTTGCTGTCATGTTTGCTCCATTTCCACTTCCGCAAATAATAATTCCCCGGTCTGCTTTGCCATCCCTTACATCTGTCGCTACTGGGTGAATAAAATCAGGGTAATCTACACTTTCGGTTGTGTCTGTGCCATGGTTATGATAAGTATGTCCCAATTTTGTGAGTAATACATAAAGTTCTTTTTTTAACTCTGGGCCAGCGTGATCGTTGCCAATTGCAATGTGCATGTGATTAAATTTAGGTCTAAATTACAATATTATTATTGTTCATAAACAAGATGTGTATAGGTTGATATAAATTAAATGAGGTAAACAATTATGTTAGCTTCTTTTAATAATTAACGAGAAAGTTTTGATGAAAAAAGACGTTATAAAATTAAAGCAGTTAAACAATAATTTTTATCGCTTATTATCGAAATGTAATTCACGGTTTTATGTGTATTATTAACAAATATTTTTGCTTTTGCGTGTGGTTAAATGCTTCGTTTATAAATGTTTATATATTAAAATTAAAAGTTATTGTGTTTATAAACACCCTATCATAATCATCATTTGTAAATTAAAATTAAAAGAAATTATAGATGATTAATTAACATGTGAATAACTGTTTGGGTGAGAATAGAAACAGTACCTTTGTTTACATGGGTAAAAAAAAGAAAGTGCAAACGGTACAAAAAAGTATTTTAAATCTTTTTGACCAATACCCCACAAAGACGTTTACATACAAGCAAATAGCTGCGCGTTTAGGAGTAACTGATCCAAGCGGAAGAAACCATATAATAAAAAGCTTAAAGAAGCTAGCTGAGAGAAAAATAATAGTGCAAGAATCTCGCGGTAGCTATAAATCTAAACAACGAAAAAATTACCACGAGGGTATTTTAGATTTATCAGGGAAAGGTGTTGGTTACATCATTTCAGAAAAATTTGAAGATGATCTTATTGTTACTTCAAATCAATTTAACAAAGCTTTTAGTGGCGATACTGTTCTTTTTTATGCATACCCAGGACGAGGAAAAAAAAGAAGAGAAGCAAAAATTATAGAAGTTGTTTCTAGGAAAAGCAATCAGTTTGTTGGCACTCTTCAGAAAAAGAATGGGACGCTATTTGTACGAGTCAGTTCAAAAATATCACCGGTTGATTTTTTTATAGAAGCCACGCCAAAAATGAAAACAGAAGATGGCGACCGCGTTCTTATTTCCTTTACGCAATGGAAGGAAACTAAATCTCCTCAAGCAACAATTGAAGAAGTACTAGGCGCACCAGGAGAAACAGACACAGAAATGCACACCATCCTAGCAGAATATGGTCTTCCTTATAAGTTTGATTATCATATTGAAGCAGAAGCCAATCAAATTGATATTCATTTAGACAAGGAAGAAATAAAGCGGAGAATGGATTACAGAGATGTACTTACATTCACGATAGATCCGACAGATGCAAAAGATTTTGATGATGCTTTGTCTTTCAAAACCTTACCAGAAGGATTATTCGAGGTGGGAATTCATATTGCGGATGTATCTCATTATGTTAAACCAGGAACACTTCTAGACGACGAAGCATATCAGCGGGGAACATCTGTTTATTTGGTAGATAGAGTTGTTCCTATGTTACCAGAACAACTATCCAATAAAGTGTGTTCACTACGCCCAAACGAAGAAAAATTCACATTTTCTGCTATTTTCACCTTAGATGCTTTTGGAAATATTAAAGAACAAAAGTTTGGACGAACTGTAATTAATTCCAATTATCGTTTTGCCTATCACGAGGCACAGCATATTATTGAAACAGAAAAGGGAGAAATTCCAGCAAATATTTCTCTGACATCCAAAGGATATACAACAAACCAGCAGGTTGTAGAAGCCATTTTACAGCTCGACAAAACAGCAAAAGTTTTACGTAAAAAACGAATGCAAAGCGGTGCTATATCTTTTGATAAAGAAGAAGTTAAATTCAAGTTAGACGAAAACCAGCAACCTACAGATGTTTTTGTAAAAACAAGCAAAGATGCGAATAAACTGATTGAAGAATATATGTTGCTTGCAAACAAAAAAGTGTCCGAGTTTGTTGCGAAACAAGACCCCAAAAAGACCTTTGTTTTTCGGGTTCACGATGAACCCGATGAGGCAAAACTAGATCAACTTAAGCGGGTGATTGGAAGTTTTGGATATTCTTTGAATTTAGCTTCTGCAGAGTCAACAGCACACTCCATAAATAAATTGCTAAAAGATATCCGCAACAAAAGAGAACAAAACCTTATTGACACACTCACAATTAGAAGCATGAGCAAAGCAATATATACCACCCAAAATATTGGTCATTACGGCTTGGCTTTTGATTACTATACTCATTTTACTTCCCCTATTCGCCGCTATCCGGACGTTGTAGCTCACAGGTTGTTACAGCATTATTTAAGTAATAACAAACCACCCAAACAAGAAACGTATGAATCCTTAATGAAGCATTGCTCGTCTAGAGAAATTCTTTCTACAAAAGCGGAGCGAGACTCTATTAAGTTTATGCAAGTAAAGTACATGGAAAAACACATCGAGGAAGAATTCACAGGCGTGATCTCAGGTGTGGTAGAACGTGGAATTTATGTAGAGCTTGAGGGAAATAAATGCGAGGGTATGGCACGACCTCAAGATTTTCCAGGCGATTATTATGTATATGATGAAATGAACTATGCCTTTGTTGGTGAAAAAACAAAGAAATCATATCAACTCGGGGACAAGGTTTTGGTTCGCGTAACAGCAGCAGATCCGATTAAGAGACACTTAGATTTTGTGCTTTTAGGGCACACAGAATAAATTGTATATTTGATAAAACCATTTTATGCGACTTGTTTTTTTACTATTATTAACATCTACTCTCACTTTCGCACAAGCGATTCGCTTGGGTCAATTTGACGAAATTAAAGTATTCGATGGGATACGGGTTACCGTCATACCCTCTCAAGCAGACTCATTAGTTATAGAAGGAAAAAATAAAGATTTTGTCTCATATAAAAATAAAAACGGAAGGCTTTACATTCGCATGAATGTAAAAAAACGACTAAGTGGCTTTAACACTACCGTTGCTCTTTTTAGTTCAACCCCATTAGAAGTGATAGACGTTAATGAAGGAGCCTTTGTTTCTTTTCAAGATGTGCTATTTCAACAAAGCATTGTTTTTAAGGCACAAGAGGGAGCAGAAATTGATGCTATTTTGGATGTTCAGAAAGTCACAACAAAAACCGTTTCGGGTGGAATAGTAAATTTAAAGGGCGCGGCAGTTACTCAAGAGCACCGCGTAAGCGCAGGCGGCGTTGTTGATGCGGCAACTCTGGACTCACAACAAGTGCAGGTTAGCGTTAAAGCAGGCGGAACCGCAGCTGTTAGCGCCACCGAACTCGCCGACGCAAGGGTATCCTTTGGCGGGTCCGTCAAGGTGTATGGCGAACCAAAAAAACTCATACAAAAAACAGCAGTTGGTGGAAACATTGCCCTTGTTGACCCAACAGAGCAAACACCTACTAATGAATGAATTTTTAGCCGCAATACCTTTTTCGTTATTGCTGGTTGTTTCTACAGGCCCCGTTTTTTTTGTTATCATTGAGACAAGCATTTCCAAAGGTGTGCGACGAGCGTTTTGTGTTGATATTGGTGCAGTTATCGCCGATATTGTTTTTATTCTAATAGCGCTATTTGGAGCAAACACCATTCATCAAAACCTAGAAAGTAATCCACGTTGGTTTTTATTGGGCGGCGTCATGCTTATCGGGTTTGGGTTGATTTCTTTTATACGGGCGCACAAAAATAAAAAGCAAGTTGTTTATTCTGCGAAACAAACGAACAAAGGCAATCTTCTTTTTTATATAGGCAAAGGGTTTTTGCTTAATATTATTAATATGGGGACCTTGCTCTTTTGGTTGGGTTTGGTGGTGTTTCTTAGCACGAAATACCAAATGAACTACACCAAGATTATACCATTCTTGTCGTATATTTTAGTAGTGTATTTGTCCTTCGATTTAATAAAAATTTTCTTAGCTAAGCAACTTAAAGCCAAACTTACCCCACAAGTAATTTATAAGCTTAAGCAGTTTGTACACCTGATTCTAATGATTTTTGGGTTGTTTTTTGTTTTTCAGGGAACCTTCCCAGATGAAAAGCAAAAACTGGAAGCAACACTACAAGAGCGTTTAAAATAGAGGCACCGAGCGGATTCGAACCGCTGTACAAGCTTTTGCAGAGCTCTGCCTAGCCACTCGGCCACGGTGCCTTTAGCGAGGCAAAAGTAGGATTTTTTTACGGCACCCAAACATATCGATTAAAGAAATGACCACTACTTTTGATTAAGCAATAGACCCAAACTTATTTTATAATCGAACACTTAGCAGCCACACAAAGGGCAACAAGAACACGTTTTATCATTTTTGGGACTTAATAATCGTTAAATAAACGTGTTTATACACGGATTCATAAAAATGATGTCAATATTATTTAACCTAACTATAGCGACAATACCAATGTATAAAATAGTTTTAATTGAATTAATAAATAAATAATTACACATGAAAACTTCCCTTACTATCTCTAGAATCATTATGATTTCATACCTACTTGTTTCTGTGGCGTCTTGCACTAACACAAACAAACCTGACCACCAGCGCAAAACTAAAAAAACCAAAACAGATAAATCTAACCACGTTGTTTTAATAAATCCATTCGAAGTGCCAGAAGGCAAACTGGAAGAGGCTATTAGCTACTGGGAGGCCTGTAGAGACTTTCTTAAAGAACAACCAGGATACGTTTCTACTAAACTGCACAAATCAATCAAAGATGGAGCAAAGTTTGAGTTAATAAACGTTGCTGTCTGGGAAAACCCAAAAGCATTTTCTGAAGCAGCTCAAAAGATGGTACAAGAGCTTGGTGTTGCGCCTGTTGAAGGTTTAAAACCAACCCCATCCCTTTATACAATTGTGAGACAGTAAACAGCAAGAAGACCTCGCCCTTAGCCGAAACTTCATCTGGAAGGCCTTGCGATTCTATGTATGCAATTTCAGTTTAAAATAATCTAAGAAACAGCTTATTTAGGTTGTTCCCCCTTACCGCTGGCGCGCGTCTTTGCAGCGAGCCACGTTTTAAGACTCCCTACCTTCCCTGCTCCAATTCAACCGCTACACTTGCGACATGCCCACCAATAGGCGGGTTTATCTTTGCCACTTTAATATTGGCTAAGTTCACTTGTGCGTTGGCTTCAAATATGCGATTTAAAATACGTTGCGCTACATGCTCCAATAGCTTTGAGGGCGTTGCCATTTCTTCACGGACACAAGCGCAAAGCGTTACATAATCAATAGTGTCTGCGAGTTGGTCCGAAACGGCAGAAACGGACAAATCGCCTTCTACCCACACATCCACACGATAGTCGCTTCCAATCAACGTTTCTTCAGGCAAACAACCGTGGTAGGCATAGACCTGAATGTTTTCTACATATACTTTTCCCATAGTCTGCCAAATATAGAAACTAAAACGAGTAAGTATGCCTAAATAATTACCTTTGCACGAAACATTTTCAAGATGAGCGAAAAGCCATCAAAGCACTTTATTGAACACATCATTGACGATGACCTAACCGCAGGGTTTGAACCAACAGCCTTACGTTTTCGTTTTCCCCCTGAGCCAAATGGGTATTTGCATATTGGCCACGTAAAGGCAATTTGTGTCAACTTTGAATTGGGTAACTCCTACAATGCACCAGTAAACCTTCGCTTTGATGACACCAACCCCGCCAAAGAAGAACAACACTTTGTAGATGCCATCAAAAAGGATGTGTCATGGTTGGGTTATTCGTGGGACAAGGAGTGTTACGCATCTGATTATTTTGATCAACTGTATGCTTGGGCGGTTCAACTTATACAACAAGGAAAAGCCTATGTAGACGGACAGTCTGCCGAACAAATGGCAATTCAAAAAGGCACGCCAACCGCACCAGGAACTGCAAGCCCTTTTCGTGATCAAGCCCCCGATGAGGCCTTGCGCTTGTTTGAGGAAATGAAAAATGGCACACACCCCGAAGGCTCTTTCACGCTGCGTTTTAAGGGCGACATGGTATCGCCCAACATGTTGCTCCGTGACCCTGTTATATACCGCATTATCAATAAAAATCATCACCGAACAGCTGACAAATGGTGTGTTTATCCCATGTACGACTGGGCACATGGGCAGTCGGATTATATTGAACACATTTCACATTCGTTGTGTACATTAGAGTTTAAACCACACCGTGACCTGTATGATGCGTTTCTAGATGAATTAGTAGCCGAAGGAATACGACCCAAACAGCGAGAATTTGCACGGCTAAACTTAAACTATACCATTACCAGTAAACGAAAGTTACAGCGTTTGGTAGAGGAAAACGTCGTTTCGGGCTGGGACGACCCACGCATGCCAACCATTAGTGGGTTGCGTCGACGCGGATATACACCCGCATCGCTTCGTAAGTTTGCTGAAACCGTTGGTGTTGCTAAACGAGAAAACGTCATCGACGCTTCGCTACTAGAGTTTTGTATTCGGGAAGATTTAAACAAAACAGCCACGCGCGCCATGGCGGTCTTAAACCCCATTAAGTTGGTTATCACCAATTACCCCGACGACAAAACAGAATCGCTTTCAACGGATAACAACCCTGAAGATCCAGCAGCCGGCACACGAGAGTTACTGTTTGGAAAGGTTCTTTATATCGAGCAAGAAGATTTCAAAGAAGAGGCTAATCGCAAGTTTTTCCGCCTAAAAATGGGTGGCGAAGTACGTCTAAAGAGCGCCTATATTATTAAGGCAGAATCGGTCGAAAAAGATGCATCAGGAAATGTTATCACTGTTTTTTGTACTTACGACCCTAAAAGCCTTAGTGGAAGTGGTACGCCTGAAAGCCAACGTAAAGTAAAGGCGACTATTCATTGGGTTTCTGCTGCACATGCTACAGAAATTGAAGTGCGCCAATACGATCGTTTATTCAAAACTGCTTCTCCCGACAGCGACAAAGATGTGGATTTTATGACGCACATAAATCCAGACTCACTTTCTTTACAAACCGCCTTTGCAGAACCTATGTTGGCAGAAGCAAATGCCGAAGATCGTTTTCAGTTTCAGCGGCTGGGCTATTTTGTGTGTGACAAAGACAGTACCCCAACAAAAAAAGTCTTCAACAAAACAGTTGGATTACGCGATACTTGGGAAAAACAACAACAGCAACCCCAACAAGCAAAACCCCAACAACAGCAACTTAAGCCAATTGACGAGCTTAGACGCCTAGGCAAGAAATTTTCGAATCTATCTGCTGAAAAGCAATTAGCGGCTAGCGCCCAAGTAGAGGCCCTAGCGACTCAAATTTCTTATGCGGAATTAGAACCCCTTTTTAACACGGCCGCCAAAAAAGTGGGGACACGCGCGGTGGTTCTTCTTGTGTTAAAAGAACAACTTAAAACCAGCTCAGCTACGCCAGAAGCAACAGCATTTATAGCAAAAGCACAGCAAGACAAAAACGAATTATTAGTTAAACTTTCACATGACATTAAAGCATAACGTTCTTTTTTTATTTTTAATTTTTTCCACCCTCACAGTAGCACAAAATGATATTGGTTCGTGGCTGATTTATAAAAACAAATTAAAGCTGAACAGTAAAACGAGCATAGACACACAATACCAGCATAGAAGCTTCACGCTAGATTTTGAGGAAGATCAAGCGCTTATCACAGCAGGTATGAGTCACGCGCTATTGGAAAACCTAACGGTTTCTGCAGGATATCGAAAAATAGGCGCGCTTTCTGAAAACGGAATGTATCAAAAGATTGCCTTTTCTACCCAACGTAATAAAGTAAAACTTGTGAACTCGTTTTTTTTAGAAGAGCGTTGGATAGGTGACAATTTCCAATTGCGTTACCGTTTTGGATTAACAGCAAAGATTCCAGTTAATGCCAAAACATCTCTTAGTTTAACGGAAGAGGTGTTTTTACAAAACTCAACACCCAATTTTAACCAGAACCGCATAACGGTCCAAGTGTCTCATAAACTCTCAGAAGTGCTACAGCTTAATTCTGGCATGATGCACTGGCAGTTTCCAAACGTAAAAAGATGGGTGCTTTTGCTTTCACTCTCACATACGATTAGCATATAAAGAAAGGCGGTATAAAAAGTATGAAAATATGTCATTCTGAATTTACTTCAGAATCTTTAAAGATTGATTATCAACACATTGATAAGGTCAGAAACGAGTTCTGATTGATTAAATGTAGCTTTTTTAGACAGACTCTTTACAACAGAAACGCTTAATTACGCTACGCCTTTATCTTTATTTTCTTTTCCTCTTTTCATTGCCTCACCGATTTGATTACTCGCAGTAAATGATGCGACCATATTGTTAAGCATATCTGATCCCGCTTGTGGTGTGTTAGGCAAAAGGATAAGGTTAGAATTTGTTTCTTCTCCTATTGACTGCAGGGTGTCGTAATGTTGGGTTACTACAATTAGCGCGGATGCCTCTTGCGAGTTGATACCGACTTTATTTAACACTTCAACAGACTCTTCTAGTCCACGTGCTATTTCACGTCGTTGATCGGCAATACCTTGCCCTTGCAGACGTTTAGACTCTGCCTCTGCTTTTGCTTTTTCAACAATCAAAATACGCGCAGCATCTCCTTCATATTGAGCAGCAATTTTTTCTCTTTCAGATGCATTGATTCGGTTCATGGCTTGCTTCACTTGTTCGTCTGGATCGATATCGGTCACAAGTGTTTTAATGATATCATAACCATAATTTATCATGGCGTCATTAAGTTCTGATTTAACAGCAATAGCGATATCATCTTTCCGTTCAAAAACATCATCAAGACGCATTTTAGGAACTTCGGCGCGTACTACATCAAACACATAGGAGGTGATTTGATCGTGTGGGTAATCAAGCTTGTAGAACGCCTCATACACCTTGTTTTTTATAACCATATATTGAACCGAAACTTTTAGTTTAACAAAAACGTCGTCTTTGGTTTTTGTTTCCACGATTACATCAAGCTGTTGTATTTTAAGGCTTAACCGGCCAGCAATCCGATCCACAATAGGAATTCTGAGTTGAAGTCCAGACTGCCGAATACTTTGAAAACGACCAAAACGCTCTACAACGGCAGCCGTTTGTTGTTTGACAATAAAAACAGCAGAAAACACAAAAACAACGGCAATAAAGCCAACGAGTATATTAAAAACAAAATCCATAATAATTAATTTAGAAAGAACCCTAAATATAGTGATTTAGACGGAAAGGTTTTTTATCGCAGTGTTAATTCTTGAGATGCTATTCTGGACTCCAATAGTGCTACAAATTTCGAAAACATCGGGGCCGCGTAAACTCCCCACCAGCGCAATACGCAGTGGCGCCATGATTTTTCCTAAGCCTATGCCGTTATCATTCGCATAGCTTTTTATTAAGACACCTAATGTGTCAGCAGTTGTCTCATCTGCACTATCTATTAGTTCTGCAACAGAAGACAAAATTTTTGCTGTATCGTCTTTCCATTGTTTGCGCACCGCCTTTTCATCATAGTCTTTTGGCGCAATAAAAAAGAAGTTAGCTTCTTGCCACACATCCGTCAAAAGGGTTAGTCTGTTTTGAATGAGCTTGGCAACGCGTGTTAGATCTACATCACTTTTTTCCACCCCATTGGTTTTTACTTCTTTTTCTAATACAGCTACTAGGAGTGATGAATCCACCTGTTGTAAATACTGTTGATTGAACCATTTACAGCGCTCTGGGTCAAATCGCCCACCAGACTTTGTAATAGCTTCCAACGAAAACATGTTTGTAAGCTCACTCAATGAAAACAATTCCTTTTCTCCTCCCGGACTCCACCCTAACAACGCGATATAATTAGTCAACGCTTGAGGTAAATAGCCACTTTCTCTAAATCCAGGCGTGTTGCTGTCCCACGTTAGTGGAAATACAGGGAAGCCAAATTTAGAACCATCACGTTTCGATAATTTTCCCTCACCAGTAGGTTTTAGGATAAGCGGAACATGAGCAAAGACAGGCGAATCCCAACCAAACGCTTTGTACAATAACACGTGAAGTGCCATAGACGGTAACCATTCTTCTCCGCGGATTACGTGGCTTATTCCCATCAAATGGTCATCTATAACATTTGCTAAATGATAAGTGGGCATGCCGTCTTGTTTAACTAATATTTTATCATCTAATAGCGACGTATTTATGTCAACATTTCCCCGGATGACATCATTTAGTTTTAATAGCTCTTTGCTTCCTTTTGAAAATGCTTTAAAGCGGATAACATATGGCGTGCTTGTTTTCAACAACGCAGACGTTTCCTCTTCGGACAAAGAAAGACTGTTTTTAAGGCTTTCCCTGTTCTGCCAATTATATATAAAGGTTTCGCCATTTGCCTCGGCAGCACTTCTGAGAGAAGCCAATTCATCTGGAGAATCAAAAGCTAAATACGCTTTTCCTGACTGAACAAGCTTGTTTATGTTACTGATATACAACGATTTACGATCGCTCTGCCGATAGGGCCCGTAATTTCCTTCATTCCTCGGACTCTCGTCAGGAGAAATGTTCAGCCAAGCTAATGCGTTTTGAATATAGGCTTCTGCACCATCTACATATCGATTTTGGTCGGTGTCTTCTATTCGTAAAACAAACGTTCCGCCAAGTTTTTTCGCAAACAAATAATTGTATAATGCCGTGCGTACCCCACCAATATGAAGCGGACCTGTGGGACTGGGCGCAAAACGAACTCTGACAGCCATGCTTACTTTTTTCCAAATATACAACTGCACGGACTTTTAATACAGGGTTAAATGAATATATTTGCGGCATGCAAGGAGCTGTTGAATTCGTATATCAAACTTCTTTTTCCCTGTCCGACGAACCACTGTACGTACGTTGGCTCACGGCATGCGCTAAAAAGTTCAAGGCAACTTCTGTTGACATAGCCATTGCGTTTATGAACGACGAATCTCTACACAAATTAAATGTTAAGCACCTAGACCATGATACATTAACAGACATCATTACATTTGATGATTCTATTGGCAAGGATGTTGTTGCAAACATTGCCATATCTATCGAACGCGTCTTTGCAAACGCAGAGACCTTTTCACAAACAAATGAGGAAGAGTTGTGCCGTGTAATGGCTCACGGGCTACTTCACTGCTTAGGGTACAATGACAAAAATGAAATTGACAAACACAACATGGAAGCAGCAGAAAACATATGTATGAAACTGTTCCACGTGGAACACAAAACCAACAATCATGTTTCATGACGTATATGATGTGATTGTTGTTGGGGGCGGACACGCAGGTGCCGAAGCCGCCGCCGCCGCTGCTAACTTGGGCAGTAAAACGCTTCTCGTCACCATGAACTTACAAAACATTGGCCAAATGTCATGTAACCCAGCCATGGGCGGAATAGCCAAAGGACAAATTGTTCGAGAAATTGATGCGTTGGGAGGATATAGCGGTATAGTTTCAGACAAAACGGCTATTCAGTTTAAAATGTTGAATCGCTCAAAAGGACCTGCTATGTGGAGCCCAAGAGTTCAGTCCGATCGCATGCTTTTTGCAGCGGCTTGGCGTAATATGTTAGAGCAAACGCCTAACCTTGATTTTTACCAAGATATGGTCACGGACTTGCTTTTTGATGGCCACACTATTGTTGGGGTTAGAACAACGCTAGGAATCGAAATTAAGACGAGGTCTGTCGTGCTCACCAGCGGTACCTTTTTAAATGGTTTA
This sequence comes from Flavobacteriales bacterium, assembly GCA_003331305.1. Taxonomy (GTDB): domain Bacteria; phylum Bacteroidota; class Bacteroidia; order Flavobacteriales; family Flavobacteriaceae; genus UBA7446. The sequence continues at coordinate 43,992 of QOQB01000008.1, forward strand.
ATTCACATTGGCGAAAAACAATTTGGAGGAGGTCGTGCTGGCGAAAGCGCTTCTTTTGGCATTACGGAACGATTGATTGAGCGTGGCTTTGAGTCTGGGCGCATGAAAACAGGAACCCCACCACGAGTTGATGGTCGTTCGCTTGATTTCACCAAAATGATTGAGCAGCCAGGAGACGTAGCGCCGTCTAAATTTTCCTATGCAAGCCAGACAACACCTCTAACTCATCAGCGCTCTTGTCATATGACTTACACTAGCCCAACGGTTCATGACTTGCTGCGAGAAGGTTTTGATAGATCACCCATGTTCAATGGACGCATTAAGAGCATTGGTCCGCGTTATTGTCCCTCTGTTGAAGACAAAATCAATCGTTTTGCAGAAAAAGAACGACACCAAATCTTTGTTGAGCCTGAGGGATGGGACACAGTCGAGGTTTATGTCAACGGTTTTTCCACCTCATTGCCGGAAGAGATTCAGTTTAAAGCGCTACGTGCTGTTGTTGGTTTCGAAAACGCCAAGTTTTTTCGTCCAGGTTATGCGATTGAATATGATTATTTCCCTCCAACACAGCTTAAGCATACCTTAGAAACAAAAACGATCAAAGGCCTTTTTTTTGCTGGACAAATAAACGGCACAACGGGCTACGAAGAAGCGGCATCACAAGGCATCATGGCAGGAATAAACGCTCATCAACGCATTCATGAAAAGGAGCCCTTTACACTCTCAAGAGACGAGGCGTACATTGGCGTGCTAATAGACGATCTTATCACAAAAGGCACAGAGGAGCCTTATAGAATGTTTACTTCTCGTGCAGAATACCGAACGCTGTTGCGTCAAGATAATGCGGACACTCGTTTAACTCCTAAGTCACACAAAATTGGTTTGGCCTCAGACGAAAGACTCAAACAAATGGAACAGCAGTCTGACAAAGCTCATAGGCTCATATCTTTTTTTAACAAAACAAGTATTCGCCCAGAAGATGTCAATCCAATGCTTGAAAACAACGCATCAGCCCCAGTAAAACAATCTTTAAAAATGGGCAAAGTGCTGTCACGGCCAAATATGACAATGAATGACTTTCTGTCTCACAAACCAGTTGTTGACTTCGTTACTAAACACGAGATGGACACGACTGTATTAGAGCAAGCAGAAATACAAATCAAGTATGCTGGCTATATTGCGAAAGAAAAAGCCCAAGCGGACAAACTTACACAGCTAGATTATGTTCAAATTCCAAAAGAGTTTGATTATGAAAAAGTAAAGTCACTATCCATAGAGGCGCGTCAAAAATTAGCTAAAATTAAACCAGTTACCATTGCGCAAGCGTCAAGAATTAGCGGAGTTTCGCCAAGCGACTTGTCTGTTTTGCTTGTGTATATGGGGCGTTAATTGTTCCACGTGAAACCATTCCAAGTAAAAGACTTTTTGGTTAGCAAAGAGCTGTTCTCGTTACGGTATGACAGGGGGCTAAACGCATGGCAAACAACACCTGAATTGTCATCCGAAAAATTACAAGATTATTACCCAAAGCAAGATTATTTGTCACACACAGACAACGCAAAAAACACCAAAGAGAGGCTGTACTTGTGGGTGAAAAAGCAAAACATCAAAACAAAACTTCGCTGGGTTTCAGTATTACACAACAAAGGAAAACTGCTAGACTATGGCGCAGGAAACGGAGCGTTTGTACAAGCGGCTCAAGCGAAAGGCTGGAAAACATACGCTTTTGATTTTTCTGAAACCGCAAAACGACAGCTAACAAAAAAGGGGATTAATCAAATTAACGAAGTCCGTCAAAACGACAACTATGATGTGATTACGCTATGGCACGTTTTCGAACACTTGCCTAATCCACAGCAACAACTCAAACGTTTTTACGAAGCTTTACTCCCTGGTGGAATTTTGGCGTTAGCAATTCCTAACCACAGCTCTTGGGACGCAAAACACTATGGCTTACACTGGGCCGCTTATGATGTACCGCGACATCTTTGGCATTACAATAAAAGTTCTATTTCAGCGCTTGGGTGCCGCGCTGGCTTTCGTGTATTGAAAATCCGCAATATGTTTTGGGACGCGTTTTATATCTCCCTACTTTCTGAGCAGTATAAAAACAGCCAGTTGGCTTGGCCCAAGGCTATCGTTAAAGGACTTTACTCAAATCTAGTAGGATGGAGAAAGCGAAACACATCGGCAATAACAATTATACTACAAAAACCAAAATAAGCCAATTTAAGCACGCTTAAGCCATTGCTAGGCCACAACGTGTGTCAGACGACACGAAAATGCTGCTAACGGACTGATTTGCCAACCACAACCATAACACTCAATTATTGTCGGGCTAAAACAGCATAAGAAAAAACTATGCTGCTTTTTGATGGAGTAAACGGGTGAGCTTAAACGATAAGTCGGTAAAAATCATTTGCGCGTTGCCATTGCGTTCCAAATGGTATGCACTTTTCTCAAGTGCATCAACGATAGGTAAAATATTGCCTCCATGAATAAAAGGCGCGAACTTCGAAAGTTTAAAATCTGAGGATGACAGAAATGAACTAAGCGAACTCAACCCATAGTGCTGCATAACAGCTGCGCGAATAAGCGAGATAGCAAAACCCAAAAACTGCTTTTGCGTTTCTACTCCCTTTGAAGCAATTTCTTGACTCCAACCAGCAAGCTCTAGGACAACACCCTTGTTTCCTTTGGCCCGAAAAGCGGTGCGTACCCAACGTACAAACCATTCCTCAAAGACCTCATATTTTTCTTGACGTTCAAAAAGCGAAAGGGCTTTCCCAACAGCACCATTACTTAAGTCAGCTAATGTGCTTGCCAAATCTTCACTCGCGCCTTTTCCTATCAAAAATTGAGCAATTTCTTTCTTCGAGACGCGGCCAAAATGTGTTCGTTGAGTTCGAGACCTAATGGTTGAAATAAGTTGTTTTTCATCTGGGCAAACCAACAAAAACAAGGTTTTTGCAGGTGGCTCTTCTATGCTTTTGAGCAGTTTGTTTGATGCCGCTGTGGTTAGCTTTTCGGCGTGCCAAATCACGACGCATTTCCATCCCCCTTCAAAAGATTTTAAACGTACTTTCTGCATCACTTGAAGCGCATCTGTAACATTTATTACGGCCTGCTTGTTTTCTATTCCCAAAAATTGGGACCAGTTATACAATGTTGCATAGGGTTGCTCTTGAACAAACTGCCGCCAAGGTGTGCTAAACTCATTTGAAGTCGGCTTTGACTTTACATCAGGTGTTGTAGCAGTTGGAAAAACAAAATGGATATCAGGATGAATTAGACCATTAGCTTTAAGGCGGGCCGCAGATTGACCGTTGTCAGCCCCGCAAACCACTGCGCTAGCATAAGCAATTGCCATAGCCAGAATACCTTGTTCATCCCCTCCTTCAAATAATTGCGCGTGAGGAATTCTTCCTGTAGCAAGACTATCTAGCAGTACTTTCTTTTGATTCTGATGGCCAACAATGTCCTGAAAACGCATGCCTAAAGATACAAACCGCATTTAACTATATCGCAACAACAAAAACGCAAACGAAATTGTATTTTTGCCCAAACAAAAAACAACATGAACAGCTTAGAAAACCTTTCTTTTGACCAAGAGCGTGCACTTATCCGTGTAGATTTTAATGTACCTCTAGATGACAACGGCAACGTGACAGACGCAACAAGGATTGCAGCCGCACTTCCTACGATTAAGCATATTTTGGCAGCCGGTGGTAGTTGTGTGCTGATGTCGCACTTGGGCCGACCTAAAGGGAATGACCCAAAACTCAGTCTAAGTCAAATTGTTTCGACACTCGAACAACATTTGGGTCAAGCGGTGCACTTTTGTGACGAGGTAGTAGGTGAAAAAGCCGAGGCTCAAGCCCTTGCGTTGCAACCTGGCGAAGTGTTATTGTTGGAGAACTTGCGTTTTCACGAGGAAGAAACCAAGGGAGATGAAGCCTTTTCTGCGGCATTGGCAAAGCTGGGTACAGTTTATGTAAATGATGCTTTTGGAACAGCACATCGCGCGCATGCTTCAACAACAATTGTGGCTCAGTTTTTTTCTCGAAAAAAATGTTTTGGACACTTATTGGCAGGCGAAATAGAAGCTGTAGATAAAGTGATGACATCGGGTGAAAAGCCTGTTTTGGCCATTCTAGGAGGGGCAAAGGTTTCGTCTAAAATCACCATCATTGAAAACATTTTATCAAAAGTAGATCACCTTATTATTGGCGGCGGCATGGCGTTTACATTTATTAAAGCACAAGGCGGTGCTATTGGAAAATCCATTTGTGAAGACGACAAAATGCCTTTGGCGCTATCCATTTTAGAGCAAGCAGCCAAGCTAGGTGTAAAAATTCACTTACCGGTTGACGTACGTGCAGGGCAAGACTTTTCTAATGACACCCCACAGCAAGTATTTTCAATACATAAAATCCCAAGCGATTGGGAAGGCATGGATGCAGGACCAGAGACTGAGAAAATTTTTGATGCTGTCGTAAAGCAGGCTAAAACCATTTTATGGAATGGGCCTCTTGGGGTGTTTGAGTTTCCTAATTTCGACACCGGCACTCGTGCTCTTGGCGATAGCATTGTGACCCAAACGAAATCAGGAGCTTTTTCACTTGTTGGAGGTGGAGATTCGGTAGCGGCTGTAAAGCTTTTTGGCCTTGAAGACAAGGTTAGCTATGTGTCAACAGGCGGCGGCGCAATGCTAGAAAGCCTTGAAGGAAAAACACTGCCAGGAATCGCAGCGATATTGGCGTAATTTTTGTTTATTATTACGCATGAAAACACGTGTTTTATTTTTCATACTAATCATGATGGGGTGTAAGCGCACCTCGACACCCATTGTAAAGCTTTCTAGCGGAAACATCAACACGGTTACAGTCGTAACGCCCACCCTTTTATGGGAAACAGAAGTGGGCGATGCGATCAGAGCAGCATTTGCATTTCCCACAGAAGGGCTTCCTCAGCAAGAGCCCATGTTTGACCTGCGGCAAATGCCACCAGATGTATTTACGGGCTTTGCTCGATCTAGTAGAGCCATTTTGTGGGTGGGCTTTAGTGATGAAGTTGTGATTCGAACAGATAAAAATCGTTATGCACGACCACAGCAAATGACTGTACTTAGCGCACCCGACACAGCGTCATTGGTAGAAATGATTTTATCGCAGTCTACATCCATAATAAAATCGTTTAAGCAAGGGGAGGTTGCTGAACGCCAACGCAGGATTAACAAATCTGTTCTAAAGCAAAACATACTAGAGGATCGCTTCGGAATTGATCTTGTAATACCTTCTGCCTATCGCCTGTTTAAGGAAGGCACAAATACTGCTTGGTTTCAACGCGAAATACAAAAAGGACATGTGAATTTATTGGTATATGCATTACCCAAAAGCACCTCGATAAATTGGGTAGATCCTTTGCAAGACGTCATACAAATTCGCGACTCTGTGGGAAAAGCATTTGTACCGGGAAGGCTAGAAGGGACACACCTTATTACAGAAGAAGCCTATGAGCCGTATGTGTATTATACCAAAATAGGCGGGCTTCCAACAATTGAAACTCGAGGCACTTGGGAGGTGAAAGGAGATTTTATGGCAGGGCCTTTTGTACAGTATCTGCTTGATGATAAAGCAAACAATCGGTATTTAGTTTTGGAGGGTTTTGTGTTTGGGCCATCAGCGGCCAAACGCGACTATGTTTTTGAAACAGAGGCAATTATAAAGTCGATATACAGAAAAAACAAGGACTAATTTTCTTGATTGTCGTTGTCTTTTTCTTCTTGCTTGGTAGCGTTTTTAAATTCTTTAATTCCTGTTCCGAGTCCTTTCATTAACTCAGGAATTTTGCGGCCGCCAAAAAGCAGGAGTACAACTAGGGCAATTAAAAGGATTTGTACAGGACTGATAGCAAAAAACATAATTCGTATTTTTAACAAAGGTAACAAAGTAAATGGATTCTATTAGCACGTGTTTTAGTACAAAGCAACTACTTATATTTGCCACAAATGGATAGCAAAAAGAAAAAGAAGTCAAATTTTTGGAAACGTTGGCGCGCCACGTACCGATTTGTTATTTTTCATGATGAGACATTTGAAGAACGCTTTTCATATAAGCTTAACCGCCTTAACGTCTTTCTTGTTATTAGTATTTCAGTAGTATTCCTCATTGCTGCCACATTCTTGGTGATTTCGCAAACGCAATTAAAAGAATATATTCCTGGCTATGATTCTTCTGAGTTACGCCGACAGGCCATTCTGAACAACGACCGGCTTGATTCGTTACAACGAACATTACAACAAAACCAGAAGTACATTACGTCAGTAAATAAAGTTTTAAGAGGCGATTTGGATCTCCAGGAATTGGAAACTCAACGGCAATTTGACTCCCTACAAGCCGACACTATTTTTGTAGATTTCCCTACGTCAAAAGCAGATTCACTCCTTCGTCTTGATGTGGCACAAGATGACAAATACAACGTATTGGAATCTGCTAGTCAAACCGTACCCTTTGTGTTGTTTCCTCCTATTACGGGAACAATAAGCCAAGGATATGACCCAAGCGTGGAGCACTATGCGGTCGATATTGTAGTACCCCTTAACACCCCCGTTAAGGCTGCAGCAGAAGGAAATGTAATTTTTGCTGACTGGACTACCGAAACGGGCTATGTGGTTATTATCGACCATCCGTATAACATTCTTTCGGTGTATAAGCACAATGCTTCGTTGAACGTCCGCCAAGGGGATGCTGTTGATCCGGGTCAGGTGATAGCCATTGCAGGAAATTCCGGGACCATGACCACAGGGCCACATTTGCATTTTGAGTTATGGAGCGACGGTTATGCGCTTAACCCAGAAGAATTTATTGAATTTGAATGATGAGCATAAAGCAACGCATTGCTAGGCGGTGGGCAAAACGCGCCGTAAAAGCAACAAAAAAATGGGCGCAGAACCCGGTTAAAACCCAAAACAAGGTTTTAATGGATCTGGTCAAAACAGCGAAAAACACGGCTTTTGGACGAGATCATGATTTTGAAAACATCAGAAATTACGCAGACTTCGTAATGCGCGTTCCCATAAGTGATTATGAGGGATTACGCCCCTATGTAGATCGTATGGTAGCGGGCGAGGCAGACGTACTTTGGCAAGGCAAGCCGTTGTATTTTTCCAAAACATCGGGCACCACTTCAGGTGTAAAATATATTCCTATTTCAAAAGAGTCGATGCCCACTCACATCAAAACGGCTCAAAATGCGTTGTTTCATTACATTCACAACTCTGGAGACGCTTCTTTTGTAGATGGCAAATGGATCTTTTTGCAAGGCAGCCCTACACTTTCAAAAACAAATGGAATATCCACTGGACGCTTATCGGGTATTGTGGCGCACTATGTACCTTCTTATTTGCAGCGCAATAGGCTACCATCATGGAAAACCAACTGCATTGATGATTGGGAGCAAAAAGTGGATGCTATAGTAGAGGAAACGCGACAGGAAGATATGCGCTTAATCAGCGGTATTCCCCCATGGGTAAAAATGTACTTCGAACGGTTAAAAGAAAAGTCTGGGAAGTCTATTTCTGAGCTTTTTCCCAACTTTTCATTGTTTGTGTATGGCGGAGTTAATTACGAGCCCTATCGCGATGTATTAGAGGAGTTGATAGGGCGCAAAGTAGATAGCGTAGAGCTATACCCTGCATCAGAAGCTTTTATAGCTTTTCAAGACCAATTAGATGAAAAAGGCATGTTGCTGCAATTGGATTCAGGGGTTTTTTATGAGTTTGTTGAAGCAGACAAAGCATTTGATGAAAACCCAACACGTATTTCTTTGGCAGAGGTCAAACTGGGGGTTAATTATGCGGTTATTTTAAACACTTCTGCGGGGCTTTGGGGGTATAATATTGGCGACACGGTTGAGTTTGTAAGTTTACATCCGTATCGCATCATTGTCTCAGGCAGAATTAAACATTTTATATCAGCTTTTGGAGAACACGTTATTGGCAAAGAAGTGGAGCAAGCGATGAACAATACCGTTAAAAAACATCAGGCTTTTGTATCGGAATTCACAGTTGCACCGCATATTAACCCACAGGAAGGCCTGTCACATCATGAATGGTGGGTGGCGTTTGAAACACCACCAAAAGATTTGGCTACCTTTACTGCGACATTGGATATGGAAATGCGCCAACAAAACACGTACTACGACGATTTGATTTCAGGAGGCGTTTTGCGCCCTTTAATTATTAGAACACTTCCTGCAGACGCATTTGAACACTATATGAAAAGCATCGGAAAACTGGGAGGACAAAACAAAACACCGCGATTAACAAATGACAGAAAAGTTGCGGAATCGCTGAATAAACTATTTTACATAAAATAAAACTCACAAACCTTCGTTTTGCCTTTAGCAAACGAAGCATAAACCAAAAACCATATCATGAGTAAATTTACACCAAAAAATAACGACAATGAAGAAATAGACTTAGGTGTTCTATTTAATTCGATTGGTAGGGCATTTACAAAGCTTTTTTCTTTTATAGGCAACATAGTTATGTTTTTGCTAAACACCATTTTTGACATATTGGTTTTTGTACGCAAGCGGATTGTTTATTTTGCTCTTGCTTGTGTTGTAGGCTTAGCAGCAGGGATTGTTATTGAAAATACATCTCCTACAAATTATTTGGCAACAGCAACCCTGGAGCCTCATTTTGACAGTGCAAGACAACTCTATAGCAATGTAGAGTACTTAAACGACCTTGCTAAGCAAAGCGACTCTATCCAATTGGGAACATTTTTTGGGATTTCAACAGCCGACGCGGCAACAATAAGTACTTTAGAAATTGCTCCTTTTGTAACGGAAACGCGCTTACTCCAAGAGTATAATGATTTCGTAATCGGACTAGACTCATTGGTGGCAGCCGAGATTTCTTATAAGGACTTTATCAAACAAATGGACGATTATGACCGAAAAATACACGTATTAAGTGTAGAGTCGTCGAAACAAGATCTTTTTGGGTCTTTGCTAAGCCCGCTAACAAAATCAGTGTCGGAGGTATCATATTTTAGGGAACAGCAAGCAACAGAACTTGCCAATTTGGAATTGATGGATTCTATTACACAGGTCTCAATCGTTCAAACAGACTCTTTGTTGTCCTTGTTTAAAGATGTAAAAATTATAGAGGCAAATAAGGAGTTTTCAAACGGCACAAACCTTTATATGTCTGAAAGTGCTGAAGATAACGCAGAAATTTCCTTGTTAGAGAGAAAAATTACACTTTCAAACCAGCTGGAAGAAATCCGCACAAACAAGCTTAAAGCAAGGTATGTTGTGGATGTTGTTGCTGCTTTTCCGGAGGTTGGATATTTGGTCAAATCTTTTTGGGGCGACAAAAAGGTTCAGGGCGCTGTTGGAGGACTTATTTTGCTTTCTTTCTTTTATTTGATTGTTTATTTGGATTCGTTCATTATTTCAAAAAACAAAGAAGATCGAAGACACTGATTAGTGGGAAATACGTTGCCTGACAGAACGATACGGAAGTTGACGGATATAACAAAGCTTCTTCAACACCACTGGAATGAAAAGATTGATCTTAAAAAAGTGATAAGAACGTTATGTAGATTCTTGGATGAATGAAATAAAGACAAAGAATAAATCTCAAAAAAGACTCTTAATAGAGAACATTGTATCACTCTCTTTACTGCAGTGGGTCAATTACCTAGTTCCACTTTTATTAATACCATTTTTGGTAAGATCATTAGGCATAGAAGTTTTTGGACTTGTTATGTTCGCTCAATCAGTCTCAACAATTTTTATAATTTTTTCAGATCTCGGCTTTTCAATAACGGGGACTCGTAAAATTTCTATTCATACAGATGATAAAAAGCAAATTTCAGAGATATTTTGGGACATAACAACAATAAAAGCAGCTACATTGATACTTTTATTTGGTGTTTTGCTTATATTAATTGCATTTGTCCCCAAGTTTTCTAAAGAGCCATTATTATTTATTTTTTCCTACGGAGTTACCATTGGTTCGACTGTTTTTCCATCTTGGTTTTTTCAAGGTATTCAAAAGATGAAGACAATTACAGTCGTAAATGCTACTGCAAAACTAATTTTTGCCCTTCTTGTTGTAATCTATGTATCGTCGCCAGAGGATTATTTATTAGTCCCATTGTTTAATTCTTCAGGATTTATAATCGCGGGTTTCTCGGGACTGATTTATGCAACTCGCCATGTAACATTTTTAATGCCTAAGCTCAAAAATATCAAGGCACAAATAAAAGAGAGCGCACCCGTTTTGTTGTCATCTATTTCAATAACGCTTTATACCTCTAGCAATGTCTTAATTTTAGGCTTTTTAACAAACAACACTATTACAGGCGTATATGCTAGTTTTGAAAAGGTAATTTTAGCACTTAAAGGAGTGTATAGCCCAATTTATCAGGCAATGTTCCCTTGGCTTTCAATGAAGAAGAATATTAACAAATTTATTAGAAAAACGGAAATTTATGTTTTCATAATTGGTCTCATAGGGTCATTTTTTTTAATTGTTTTTTCGAGGCAAATACTACAAACCCTTTTCAATAATGAACTTATTATCTCTTACAACAAAGGCTTTCAATTAATCTCTACTGTTTTGCTCTTAGCAGGAATGAATATGCTGTATAACTTTCTTTTCTTGTCAGCAAAAAAAGAATATATCTTGCGCATGAAAATTTTGGGAACCACAAGCCTTATTGGTCTTTTTCTGTCCATAACCTTAACTGCTAGTTATGGGATTTATGGAACTATAATAGCTGTTGTATCAACAGAGCTAATACTTCTAATATGGGGGTATTTCACATATAAGAAACTTACGCTGTGAAAAACCTTATAATGATACAAGTTGTCACCCCCGACTACAGGGAAAAGTTTTTCGGACATTTACAGAAAAACCTTGGCAATAGTTTTCGTTTGTATTCAGGGGACGTAGATTTTCAAAAGTCAATTAAGTCAGAGCATAATGTTCTTAAAACTAAAATAATTAATACGTTTTTGTTTAAGCGTAGTCTCTTATTTCAATTCGGCAGTCATTGGCAAGAACTCTTCAAAAAAAACATTATGGTTATTGGGCTTAATCCAAGAATAATCTCCAATTGGATTTTTCTTATTCTAAGAAAACCATTGGGGTTAAAAACCTATGTGTGGGGACACGCTTGGCCTAGAAAAGGGCCAAACAGCAAGACGGCTCGTATTAGGCACCTTATGCAGCGTTTTGCCTCAGGTACTATAACGTACTCAGAAGCACATAAAAAAGAATTGATGGTTAAATATCCTAAACTACGTATTTTGAGTGCGCCCAATGCGTTATACTCACAAAGTGAAATGGGAGGACTTGAGCTCTCAATGGATGAGGCAAAAAACATCATATACGTTGGAAGGTTAGTCGCTGCTAAAAAACCACTTTTTTTGGTTAAAGCATTTCACAAGCTTCTTGATTTAGACACGAACCTAATTATTGTGGGAGATGGCCCAGAAAGGAAAAAGATTGATGAATATGTTGAAACTCACAACCTTGGGTTAAGAGTTCAATTAACGGGCCATATAAACAATTTTAATAAGCTAAAGGAGCTTTACGCCAAATCCTTGGTTAGTGTTTCTCCAGGCTATGTAGGCCTTTCGATTACACAAAGCTTTGCTTTTGGGGTTCCGATGTTAATTTCTAGAAATGAAGATCATTCTCCTGAAATAGAAGCGGCAAAAGAAAGTAGTAATGCCGTTTTTTTTCAAACAGATAATCAAAATGACTTTTGCTTAAAAGTAGAAGAAATTTTCAAATCTAAAAAAGTGTTTTTTGAAAAAAGAAATATAATTGCTGATCTATGTAAAAAGCATTATACTGTTGAGCAAATGGCAATTTCTTTCGTTCAAATTTTAAGAGACAATTAAAATGATATTTTCTATTATCGTTTTTATAGGAATTGTTTTAACGTGCTTTAAGTCGCCACACAAAGGTCTTATTCTGCTATTGAATATAAATATTATTAGGAACCTTCAGTCGATCAGTATTCAAAACCCCTGCTTAAAGTGTGTTTCTGATCAAGATATTCTTCTTGGTGGGGTGCTGCAAGTATTAGGGTTAATAATAGTTTCTGCTATAGGGACATCAGCCAAAAATTCCAAATATAAGCTTGACTTTATAGATATGTTTTTAGGGCTAACTTTTTTGTTGCTTGTTATATCCTCAGGGATTAGTGATTCTCCAAACGAAGCATTTCTTTATACCACCAAGTATTTACTATTGGGAATCCCGTATTTTTTTGTTACAAAAGCATTACTTATTAACTCGAAGGACTTTAAGGAAAATCTAACTAAAATGTTAGTTTTTTCAGTTAATCTTTCAGTTATTTTCGGAATTATTGCTGCACTAGTAGTAATAATTAGCGGCTATGAAGAGCCTTATGCCAAGTATGGAGTAGTCATGCGACTAACGATTCAAGGGGTTCACCCAATTCCTTTTGCACAAGCTATAGGCTTCGGGTTATTATCAGCGTTATTCTTAATTATTAATAAAATTAAAACAAAAAAAAGTGTTTTAAAATTATTGTTTAAAGCTGCTTTTTTAATAATTATATTGCTTTTTACAAATACTCGGGGTGTAGTTGTAAGCCTTGTTTTTTCTCTTATCGTGGCAGGAGGACTTTATTTAAAAAAACCTAAAATTAATAAGAAAACAGCAACAATTATTTTAGTTTCTAGTTTAAGTTTAATTGTAGCAATAATTATTTTTGTAGACATAAAAGATATATTTGGAAGGTTTTATTTTGACGCATATGCTTTTGAGTCAATTCTTCAGCGTTTTGATTCTTTATTCGAAAGCATTAGAATATTTAGGCAAAATCTCTACACCGGTATAGGCCCAACAGCTTTCCCCACATATTCAATTCTGCCATACCCCCACAACTTTATTTTAGAGTATATTGTGTTTTTTGGAATTTGGGGAGCAATTCTAATATTACTACTCACTATCTTTATAACTGAGCTATATATAATAACGGCAAAAAACAAAAAAGACATTTTTTATGTATTCCTTTTCATAACATTTCTTTTTTATTTTATAGAAACTCAGTTAAGTTTTACTCTTTGGACTCATAAAGGAGTATACTTTTCATTAGGATTGCTTATGGCATATTATACTATTAACAAAAGAAGTGTCAAATAGGATGAAAAAGACAATTGATAGATTACTTGCGCTTTTTGTATACAGTTTTTCAGCAATAATTTTTATGCCCCCTGCGATCAAACCATTATTAATCATTGGTCTTGGGTTAATATCTCTGATGCAATTTGTTATCTCAAAGAAACGTAGTATAAATAAAACGCTTTTTACCCTATCATGCATAGTATTTGTTTTTTATTGTTTAAGCTTAACAGGCTCTATTAATATTGCAGATGGTTTAAAAATGTTGGAAACAAAGCTTTCAATGTTTTTTATTCCTTTAATTTTCTCAGTTTTTTTATCTGGAAAAAAGATAAGGGAAGCCACTTCCGTGGAAAAGTTTAGCAATCTTTTTTACTATATGAATACTGCATACTCTGTTGTTTTGCTTGTTTATTTTACTCAATACGAAAACCCCAAATATCCAAACCTTTACATACCAGGGTTTTATCAAAGTGCTTCCAGAGAAATTCCCTTTATTGGAGAACATCATACCTATATTGGTCTTATACTCGCCACATCCATTCTTCTTTTATTTAGCTTAAAGAAAAAAACAGATTTTTTCAAACCCTCTTTTTCTACGCTATGCTTAGCGCCTATGGGAATTTTAATTTGGCTACTACAGCCCAGAGCAATCATTTTAGGCCTATTCATTGCGCTATTGATGTTGTTTTGGACTGCTATTAGGAAAAATATGATAGTTATTACAGCAAGTATTTTTACGGCAGGCACTATTATTCTAGCACTAACTCCTGAAAAAAACAACCGCTTTTTAGAAATCAAAAACCTATTTAACTACAGCCAGTTTAATTCTGCAAGCCAACGATTAATTATCTTAGAGTGTACAGTTGCGCAAATAAAACAAAATCCATTTGTGGGATTGGGAATAGGAACTACCAATAGAGCCATTGGCGATTGTTTCAATAAAAAAACAAACGATTTTGAGTGGAAAGCGATAAACACTCACAACCAATATCTTGACTTATGGCTTACATGTGGACCTTACGCATTAATTTTTTTCTTATTTTTCCTTTTTAGTATTAGAAAACACATGTTAGAGTCAGGGAATAAAAGATTTATTCCTATTCTTCTTTTGTTTGTATTAACAATGTTTTTTGAGAATATCTTGGAGCGCCAAACAGGCATTATGGTGTTTTACTTTATTATCTTCTATCTTGTAGGGGGGGACACAAAAAGAAGCCACCAAAGAGTGCTTTTAATAGGCCCACTTCCAAATCCAGTTACAGGCCTTTCAATAGCCAACGAACTAGCCTTAAGTACACTTAACCCCACGGGTAAGCCTCTTTTGTCTATCAACACTTCTCCAAAGCGCTTCAGCGAAAAGTTAGGACGGTTTAATTTAATTTCTCTATTGCATTTTACTCTCAACTATTTAGAAATCTATAAAATTATATCTGTGAGCAAGGTCTATTATACTCCCGGGCAAACATTTTTCGGAGTTTTGAAATACGCCCCCTTTGTTTTGTTTTCCAAATTCTTGGGGAAAGAAATTATTGTCCATATTCATGGAAATTATGTTGCTAAACAATACGAGAAACTAGATGGATTACAAAAAAGAATATTTAGAAAAATATTATCATATAGCAATAAGGGAATCGTATTGTCAAAAACCCTACATAACAACTTAAGCCCTTTCATTGCTAAAGAAAATGTTTTTGTGCTTCCAAATTTTTATAACAAGCAACTTACCGAACAGCCTGTTGAAAAGGCATTTTCTGAATTAAAGATTTGTTATTTAAGTAATTTAATGAATGAAAAAGGTGTCTTCTTTCTTCTTGAAGCACTTGAAGAATTAAATGCAAAAGGTATTTCTTTCAAAGCCACAATAGCGGGTCATATAGAACAATCACAGCAAGAAATACTTTTAAATAAAATGTCTCAAATAGAAGGACTTATGTATAAGGGATTAGTTAGAGGCGAAGAGAAGAGTCAAATGTTGCAAGAGGCCAATGTCTTTGTATTACCAACATTTTATAGGATGGAGGGGTTGCCGATTTCGATAATAGAAGCAATGGCAACGGGAAATGTGATTATAACTACAAATCATGGCGCTATTCCAGATTTAATCACAGAAGGCGAAAATGGATTTTTAATTAAGAAAAAGTCTGCAGATGCAATTGTTGAAAAATTATTGTTTCTTGTGGAAAACCCATCAAAAGCAAAAGAAATTTCAAACAACAATATTCTGAAAGCTAAAAGAAGTTTTACTAGTGAAAAGTTTTCGGAGAAACTTTTAAATATATTAGATGCATAAGCTCAGCTTACACAGAATCCCTAAGAGTTTTAGAGGCAAATCAAAGCTTTATGTACAGCTGTGGTGGCTTGTTCAAGCTATCTTTATAAGCCTCTCTCCACAGGTTTTCTACGGTTGGAGAAGGTTTTGGTTAAGGAGCTTTGGCGCAACGATTGGAAAGAAGGTGCTTATTAGACCCTCTGTAAAAATTACGTACCCATGGAAAGTATCCATTGGGGATTATTCTTGGATTGGGGATGATGTCGTACTCTACAGTCTGGGAGAAATTGAAATAGGAAGCAATACCGTTATTTCTCAAAAGAGTTATTTATGTACAGGGTCTCATGATTACACCAAAGAAACCTTTGATATATTTGCAAAGAAAATTACAGTCGGAAATGGTTGTTGGCTGGCCACTGACGTTTTTGTAGCACCAGGAATTGATATTGCTGACGGAGCTGTTATAGGAGCAAGAAGCTCGGTTTTTAAAAATATAGAAATGAATACTATTAATATTGGATCTCCAACCAAAAATATTGGAAATCGGACAAAAGCATAGTGTGAAAACCCTTCTAATATCTCCCTTTTTTTATCCCGATGAAATTGGCATTGCCCTTTACAATAAACTTACTGTAGAGTATCTTTTAGAAAAGAAACAGGATGTCAGTATCATCACAGCAGTCCCCTATTACCCTGAATGGAAAATCAAGCAACCATACGATAAGGCTAAGCTTTTCTCAAGAGAAAAGTATTTAGCAGCAACTGTTTTTCGAGTAAAGCATTTTGTCCCAAAAAAACCCACTGCTCTAAAGAGAGTTTTACAATTATTGCATTTTACATTGCTTTCATTAAGATATGTTTTTTCTGTGCCGAAAGATTGTAAAATTATAGTAGTTTCACCATTTACAAGCGGGATTATTACGGCTTTAGTCATAAAATTGTTTCGAGGAGGAAAGATTTGGTGCCATGTTCAAGATTTTGAATTTGATGCAGCAGCAGCGACTTTTACCTTTAAGCGATTTATAAAACCTCTCTACAAAATAGAATCGTTTTTGTTCAATAGGTGCGATAAAATTAGTACGATAAGCAATGCAATGTTTGAAAAACTAAAGAACAAGACAAATACTCCAGCGATTTTATTTCCTAATTTTATTAATGTCGAAAGCTTTAAAAACACAAAAGACGAACCCCATCCTTACTACCTTGAAACAGGGAGACCTCAACTTCTGTATAGTGGCAACCTTGGAGAAAAACAAGATTGGGATTTTTTTCAAAGTTTTTGCCAAGAGGTCATAGATGATATTGATATTACCGTTGTAGGTAATGGCGCCATGGGGGACAATCTTAAAGACAAACTCAAGGGCTTAAGCAACATCCGCTTTTTTAATTTAGTTCCGTATTCAGAATTGCCACAACTTTTGTGTAGTTTTGACGGACATATATTATTCCAAAAAAAAGAAGTTATTGACAGTGTTATGCCCTCCAAACTTATAGCAATGATGTTAAGTGGAAAACCTTCTTTTCTTTACGGTAATCCTCTATCTGAATCTAAACTTGTAGTTGAAGAATCAAGGGGTGGGATTTTTTACAGTGGAAATAGCGTGAAAGAGCTTTCGGAAATGGTCATTGATTTATTAGCTGATGATAAAAAGAGAGAATCAATGGGCAACGCCGCTAAAAGATACGCTCAACTTCATTTTTCTGATAAAAATATTTTAAGAGATTTTGAGAATAACCTAAAGCATTTGTAGGATGAAAATAACTGTTATCGGCACCGGCTATGTAGGTCTAGTCACAGGCACTTGTTTGGCAGAAGCTGGCAATGATGTTTTGTGCATTGATATTGATAGCGCAAAGGTGCAGAAAATGCAAAACGGCGAGGTACCCATTTATGAGCCGCATTTGGAAACTTATTTTGAACGAAACATCAAGTCAGGTAGACTTCACTTTTCAACCAAAATTGAAGAGGGCGTTGCACACGGAGAAGTCATTTTTTTAGCCCTGCCTACGCCAGAAGATGAAGACGGTTCTGCCGACTTATCTTATGTATTGGGTGTTGCCAATCAAATTGGTGACCTGATGAAAGACTACAAAATTGTGGTAAGTAAAAGTACTGTGCCAGTAGGCACAGGCGAGCGTGTGAAAGCAACCTTAAAAGCCAAAACGGATGTTTCTTTTGACGTGGTCTCTAACCCAGAGTTTTTACGCGAAGGATTTGCGGTAGAAGATTTTATGAAACCCGACAGAATTGTGGTGGGTGTGGAATCAGAAAGAGCTCAGAAAACCATGGAAAAGCTTTACAAGAATTTTGTTCGTACAGGAAACCCCATTGTGTTTATGGATATTAAATCGGCAGAACTCACCAAATACGCCGCTAACGCCTTTTTGGCAACCAAAATCACGTACATGAATGAAATCGCAAATTATTGCGAAAAAGTTGGTGCGAATGTAGATGATGTTCGAATGGGCATGGGTCTTGATGAGCGTATTGGCAAACGCTTTCTTTTCCCTGGGATTGGCTATGGCGGTTCATGCTTTCCAAAAGATGTAAAAGCATTACACAAATCGGGCAAAGATGCGCAGCATCACTTTGCTATTCTGGACAGTGTGATTGAGGTAAATGAAAAACAAAAAACAGTATTATTTCCTAAAATGCAACACCATTTTGATGGAAATTTAAAAGGCAAAAATATCGCCGTTTGGGGTCTGGCATTTAAGCCCGATACGGATGACATTCGCGAAGCCCCTTCTCTCTATATGATTGATAAGCTGCTTGGCGCAGGCGCAGCTGTTACTGCTTTTGACCCAGAGGCGATGGATAACGTAAAAGCGAAATTGGGCGATAGCATTGCCTTTGCCTCAAGCATGAAGGAAGCTGTTCAAGGCGCAGATGCCTTACTTATTTGCACAGAGTGGCACGCTTTTAGGAATCCAGATTTTGAAGGGTTAAAAGCAGCCCTAAAAAGCCACGTTATTTTTGATGGGCGCAACATTTACAACCCCGAAGAAATGAAGGCGCTAGGATTTGCATATTATTCTGTAGGACGATGAAAACAGTCATAAAAAGATTATTGAATAATTTAAGAAACAGCCATATAAAAAGAGACATTAGATTGAAAAGTAAATGGTTTGGAAACAAATATGGTGGTTTTTATATTATACCAAAGCTTCTTAATATTAATGCAACCGTATATTCTTTTGGAGTAGGAAAAGACATTTCTTTTGACAGAACGCTCATAAGCATTTTTGATTGCCAAATATTTGCATTTGACCCAACACCAGATTCAATAGCATGGTGTAAACAACAAAATTTACCAGAACAATTCAAACTTTATGAATATGGATTATCTAAAAAATCAGAAAACGGCACATTTTTTTTACCAAAAAACAAAAACCACGTTTCAGGAAGTTTAGTCGACCATACACAAGTATCCTCTAAAAATACAGTATCTGTCAAAATGAAATCTTTTAACGATATTTTGATGAACTTTAAACACGAAAAAGTAGATCTTATTAAAATGGATATAGAGGGTTCTGAATATGATGTTGCTGAAAGTATCCTAAACTCAGGTATTGATATTAGTCAAATAGTTTTAGAAATCCATGAACGATTTTTTCAAAATGGAAAAGAAAAAACAATAAGACTTTTAGAAGCTTTTAGAAAAAATGGATTTTTGTTGCATTCAATTTCAAGCAGTTATGAGGAGCTGTCTTTTGTACATAAAAAAGCGACTCAATACTTATAACTTTCAAGAAACATATTAAATGAAAATAGCACTAATTACAGGCGCCGCGGGCTTTCTTGGATCACATTTATGCGACAAGCTATTGGCTAAAGGGATGTCAGTTATTGGTATGGATAACCTAATTACAGGATCTATGTCTAATATTGCGCATCTTGAAACCAATCCAAACTTTAGCTTTATCAATCACGATGTTTGTAAACACATAACGGTCGAAGGCAGGTTAGATTATATCCTTCACTTTGCGTCCCCAGCAAGCCCCATAGACTATTTAAAAATCCCAATACAAACATTAAAAGTTGGCGCACTAGGAACACACAATGCCTTAGGACTGGCACGTGCTAAAAACGCACGTATTTTGGTTGCCTCTACGTCTGAAATTTATGGAGACCCACTGGTACACCCACAAACCGAAGATTATTTTGGCAACGTGAATACGATTGGCCCTAGGGGCGTGTACGACGAAGCCAAACGCTATTTGGAATCCATTACTATGGCCTACCATCGCTATCACGGAGTAGATACGCGCATTGTACGTATTTTTAACACCTATGGCCCCAGAATGCGTCTAAATGATGGCCGTGTTATACCTGCGTTCATGGGACAAGCCATTCGAGGTGAAGATTTGACGGTTTTTGGCGATGGCTCACAAACACGCTCATTTTGTTTTGTAGAAGATGAAGTTGAGGGGATTTATCGCTTACTTTTAAGCGATTATCACCTCCCGGTAAATATCGGAAACCCGGATGAAATATCAATCTTAGATTTCGCACAAGAGATTATTGAGTTGACCGAAACTGATCAAAAAATAGTGTATGAACCCCTGCCTAAAAACGACCCTCTTCAGCGCAAACCAGACATTAACAAAGCCAAACAAATTTTAGACTGGGAACCACAAATTCGACGTAAAGAAGGGATGCGGCGCACCTACTCTTATTTTAAGTCGCTTACAAAAGAAGAATTAAAAAAGGTGGAACATCGCGACTTTACTTCTTTCAAAACCTAGAAAAAAGCAATAAAACCCTTTGTAGCCCGTTTTAATCTTACCAACCAGTAAATATTGAACACCTTTAGTAAACGCATCTTCTCTTTTCTATTTATGCCTTTCTTGTTTTTTGAGATTGGGGTATTAATATGCTTTTTATATGCGGTTAAGGATACGTACAGTTTAAATGCTATCATTGGTCCAATTGTTACGCTTTGGGGTTTCAGTTCGGCGATGGCTAAATTTTACCATTATGAGCGTAGTTTAAACTACACCAAACAGCTTCAGCGGTTTATTTTTTCTTTTGTCCTTTTTTTTATCGTTGCTTATCTAAGCAAGCGAATCTTTTTAGAGGCATCAACCCCACCCCTCATTTTATTTGGGGCTTTCTTTTTGGTTGTGCTTGTCACAAAAGCAGTAGCAATTAGCTTCTTATTTTTGTGTCGAAGAAAGCTTAAAATTTTCCAAAAAAACATTCTTGTTTATGACTCCAAAACGGGAAAACAATTTGTTCAGGATGTCAAAGATTTAAAAAGAACAGGATATAATATAGTGGTTGTAAATAAGCAGCTTTTTGAAGAAAAAAATGCAACAAAATTAACAGAGACAATTCAAAAAAATAAGATTTCTTCCATTTATGTCCCCTTCGAAACAGCGTTTAAAAAGTCAGGGGCGCACATACTTAATTTTGGATGGGAAAAGGAAAATGACCTATACTTAGTAGCGAATTACAATTCTGTTGCCGCAGGGAATAAGGCACAATTTTTTGGACTTACACAAACCATAAAATACAGGGTAAGCCCGCTTGACATTAAATTCAAAAATGCATTAAAAAGAACCTTTGATCTTGTTTTTTCTGTTACTGTGATATTGATGTTTATGTCGTGGGTTGTTCCACTTTTAGCACTTTTAATATGCCTAGACTCAAAAGGCCCCGTATTTTTTATTCAAAAAAGGCCAGGACGTGACGGGAAAATTTTTCCATGTATCAAGTTTCGATCAATGACAGTTAATAATAATACGGAAAAAGTAGCACTAAGAAATGACGCAAGAACGACAAGCGTGGGGAAATATATTCGCAAAACCAGTATGGATGAGCTGCCCCAATTTTTTAATGTCTTTTTTGGGCACATGTCTGTAGTAGGGCCAAGACCAAACCTCACCTCACAGAACGATCATTACATACAAATTTTTGATGAGTATTCAAAGCGAATGTACGCAAAGCCCGGAATTACTGGATTAGCACAGATTAGTGGTGCCAGAGGCGGAATTGAGAATGATATTGAAATGAAACATCGTGTCAAATACGACATTTTCTATATTCGTAATTGGACTTTCGCACTAGATATAAAAATCATTATACGAACGGTATTAAATGTTATTAAAGGAGAGGATAAAGCGTATTAAACACGAGCTTCGTATCGCTTGGTTACCAAATAAACTCCCATTAATACCACAACGGCAGCAATCAGTTTTGATGGTGTAAATACATCAGCCCCAACGACGATAGCGTACGCGATACCAATAAGCGGTTGCAAATACGTAAATACCCCTATAGTACTTGCTTTGAGCTGCTTTAAGGCATACACATTGAGCAGATATGTCAAAAATGTTGTTCCCACAATAACATAACCAATTCGCCAAATAGCTTCAAAAGGTAGCGTTGCCCATGAAACAGCAGAGAACTCTTGTGAGGTTATAGGTAGTGACATTAACAATCCAAATAAGAATAACCATTTGAGCAAATGAGCGGTAGTGTATTTAGCCGAAAGAGATTTAACTAAAACCAAATACATTCCAAACCCCGCAGCATTGAACAAAAACAAAAAATTCCCTAATGGTATGTTGGGCGCGTCTTGACGGAGTTCATTCCCAAAAAGAATTAAAACCAAGGCACCAATAAAACCCAATACAACCCCTATAATTCGCGGTAAAAGGAGTTTTTCTTTTATTAGAATTGCGGAAAATACAAACACCAAAATAGGAGTAATGGTAATGAGTACAGCACTATTTATAGGAGTAGAAAGCTCAATGCCTTTAAAAAAGCAAAGCATATTGAGAGCCATTCCCAGAAAGGCACAAAGCACCATTCGTGGAAAATCGGTACGGGCAATACGCTGTTTAGGGACAAAAAAACTACACACCCAAAAAAGTGCAGTCGCGCCCAACAAACGAACTTGTACAAAACCAAACCCTTGAATATAGGTAGGCATTACCTCTTTAGCAATGGTATGATTCAGCCCATATATGATAGTTGCGCAAAAAGCCGCCAAAAGCGCGAGAGTTCGTTTATCCATCTAGCGCAGTTTTCATTGCTGCAACAGTTGCTTTCGCATTGCCTAAAAACACCGCATTGTTCCAAACCAGAATGGGTCGCTTTAGGCAGCTGTATTCTGCCTGAAGTAGGTCTTTGTAAATGGCTTCTGTAAAATGTACCCCCTCTTTCTTTAGCTGCGCATACTTTCGTCCCCGTTTATTTATAAGGGCTTCATAGCTTTGCGTGTGCGCATATAAAAAAGCCAATTGCTTAGGACTTGCCTTTTGTTGTTTTACATCTTGTAGATATGGAGCATCTTGAATGCCCAACTCTTTTATAATACGCATGCAAGTCGTACAACTGGATAAGAAAAGAAATGTGTTTTCCATAGTCATACAAAGGTTAGTAAATTCACGGGATTTTAAAGCATCTTTAACCAAACTTAAATACATTTGTCCAAATTATAGTCATGGCAGATAAAAAACTAAAATTCAATTCTCTAACCATTCACGGCGGACAAAAGCCTGACAAAGCCTATGGGTCTGTTATGCCGCCTGTTTACCTCACTTCAACCTATGCACAAACCAAGCCTGGCGAACACCTTGGATTTGAGTACAGTAGATCTCATAACCCCACACGTTCTGCATTAGAAGCCTCATTAGCCAGTATAGAGTCTGGTGGGCAAGGGCTAACGTTTGCGTCAGGCATGGCTGCCATTGATGCGGTAATTAAATTACTTCAGCCCGGTGACGAGGTCATCTCAACGAATGATTTATACGGGGGAACCTATCGTATTTTCACCAAGGTATTTGCATCCTATGGCATCAAGTTTCACTTTGTTCCAATGGGGGATATTGCGGAAGTTGAAAAACACATCAATGCAAACACCAAGTTACTGTGGGTAGAAACACCAACCAATCCACTAATGCAAGTTATTGACATTAAAGCCATGGCGTCAATTGCAAAAGCAAATAAGCTATTGTTAGCAGTAGACAACACCTTTGCTTCGCCTTACTTGCAACGTCCTTTGGAATTAGGAGCAGATATTGTGATGCACTCTGCTACTAAATATTTGGGCGGACATAGCGATGTCGTTCTCGGCGCGTTAGTCCTAAACAATGAGGACCTTGCCAATCGTTTGGCATTTATACAAAACGCGAGCGGTGCCGTACCAGGGCCTATGGATGCTTTTTTGGTGCTTCGAGGGATTAAAACACTACATGTAAGAATGCAACGACATTGTGAAAATGGGCGTGCCGTTGCTGAATTTTTGGCACAACATTCCAACATTGAAAAAGTGTATTGGCCTGGATTTGAAACCCACCCAAACCACAATGTTGCGAAGGCCCAAATGGATGATTTTGGAGGTATGATTTCGTTTGTACACAAAGACAACAGCCTTAAAAAAGCGACTCAAATAGTTTCCTCCTTAAAAGTGTTTACCCTTGCAGAATCCTTGGGTGGTGTGGAAAGCTTGGCAGGACATCCTGCGAGCATGACACATGCATCTATTCCAAAAGAAGAACGCGAAAAAACAGGGGTAACAGACGGGCTTATTCGCCTAAGTGTTGGCATTGAGGACAAGGAAGATCTGATTGCCGACTTGACACAAGCTTTAGGCTAAGTTTTAAAATAAAACGTAAATTCGATTACCAAACTAAATCTTATGAAACAGATTATCAATGGGTTTTTGAGTGAAGTCAGTAAGCGGAATGCCCAAGAACCTGAGTTTATGCAAGCGGTAACCGAAGTGGCCCAAACCGTATTACCCTACATAGTGGCAAATGACATCTACCATGGCAAGAATATCTTAATGCGTATGGTAGAGCCAGAGCGTGTAATAATGTTTCGCGTACCTTGGGTAGATGACTTGGGTGAAATCCAAGTTAATAGAGGATACCGCATTGAAATGAACTCCGCAATCGGCCCTTATAAAGGGGGACTGCGTTTTCATGAATCTGTAAACTTGAGTATTCTTAAATTTTTGGCATTTGAGCAAGTATTCAAAAACGCACTAACAACCTTGCCTATGGGCGGTGGTAAAGGCGGGGCAGATTTTAATCCAAAAGGAAAATCCGACGCCGAAGTGATGCGTTTTTGTCAAAGTTTTATGACCGAACTATTTCGTCATATTGGCCCTAACAGGGATATCCCTGCGGGAGATATTGGTGTTGGCGGCCGTGAAATTGGATATATGTTTGGGCAGTATAAACGACTAAAAAATGAATTTACTGGAGTGTTAACGGGCAAAGGAATATCTTGGGGCGGATCGCTTATTCGTCCAGAGGCTACTGGATACGGAGCGGTTTATTTTGCACAAAATATGCTACAGACCAAAGGCGAAAGCGTTGAAGGTAAAAAAGTGGTCGTTTCCGGCTCAGGGAATGTGGCACAATATGCTGCCGAAAAAGCCATTCAACTTGGCGCGACAGTACTTACGTTATCAGACTCCTCAGGCTTTATCTATGACCCCGATGGCATAGATCAAGAAAAGTTGGAGCATATTATGGAGTTAAAAAACATAAAACGAGAACGGATTCATGCGTTTATAGAAAAATATCCTAATGCAAGCTTTCATAAAGGCGAAAAACCATGGGGCGTAGCTTGTGACATTGCCATGCCATGCGCTACCCAAAATGAGCTAGACGAAAGTGATGCAAAAACACTTATTTCTAACGGGTGTTACTGTATTAGTGAGGGAGCAAATATGCCCTCCACGCCTGAAGCAATTTCACAATTTCATACCAACCATGTACTCTATGCTCCAGGAAAAGCATCCAATGCGGGTGGTGTAGCTGTTTCTGGACTTGAAATGGCACAAAACTCTTTGCGTTACAGTTGGACCCGCGCAGAAGTAGATCAACGGCTACAAGACATTATGGAAGACATCCACGATGCCTGCGTGTTATATGGTACTGAAAAGAAAACCATTAATTATGAGAAAGGGGCAAATATTGCTGGTTTTGTGAAAGTAGCCGATGCCATGTTAGCACAAGGGGTAGTGTAGTATACCATACTGGCATATTCCCCGTTTTGTTTATGATGAAAGTTATTTTGTTGCGAGTTCATTTTTTGGTCATTCTGAGTATGTCTTTATGTTGGGGTCAAAATAAGCAATGGGAATCCATGTATTCTTATTACAATACCACAATTGGAACGGTTTATAACGAAACCGTAATTGCGGCAGCTGAAAACGCCCTTTTCCTATTTGATTCCACTCAAAATAGCACAGAAACCATTACTACTGTTGACGGGCTTTCAGGAGACAATTTTTCGACTATATCTGTTTTTGATAATACAATTTTAGCAGGGTTTGAAAACGGGGTGCTGGCTAAGATTGACATCAACACCAAAAAAGTTGATCTTGACAACGCTATTGAACGCAACACATCCATTGCTGCAGATGAAAAACAAATCAATCACTTTCACATCCACCAAAATCTAGCGTATGTGGCAACGGGATTTGGAATTGTTGAGTTAAACCCCGCAACATTGGAGTTTGGCGATACGTATTATTTTGGCACGCTTAGTGCCAGAATTCGAGTAAATCAAGTCATTGTTTTTGAAGATTATGTGTATGCTGCGACACAACAAGGGATCTACAGGACACGGCTCAGTAACCCAAATAGACTGGAGTTTTCTTCATGGGAACAACACGCACCAGGTAGTTGGACATCTCTTTGGACGCAAGACAACATGCTCTATGGCGCAAAGGATGAAGGAAGCAACGTTTCATTTTTTCAATTGGGGGCTAATGTTGAACAAAAAGCTACATTTCCAGGGGTGTTGAGAGACATTGCACCATATGAAAACGGCGTCATTATTACAGTCTCAAATCGAGTGTATGACGTCAATAAATCATTTACAAGAACACAAACTATTGGAGATTTGCAAGGGGTTAAGTCAAATCAATTTACGTTTGCGTTGATGCTGAACAACGAGAAGTGGATTGGCACTAAAACCAACGGCCTTATTCGTTATAGAAGCGGTGGTAATTTTGATTTGGTTAGTCCTCAAGGCCCGCTGCTAAATAGCATTTTTGATATTGAGCCATTAACAAATGAATTATGGATTGCCCATGGCGATTACGATTCGTTTTATAATCCGTGGCCTTTAGAAAAATATGGCATTAGCCACCTAACAGACAGCAGTTGGGAAAGTATTTCAAGCGAATCCCTCTACAGCGCAGAAAGTATTGTTAGAGTGGTTTCGCATCCAACGGAAATAGGCACCTTGTACGCGTGCTCATTTCATGGAGGGATTGTGGCGATTGAAGACAACGTTCCGATAGCTTTATGGAATCAAACAAACAGCGGTTTGGAAAGTTTGACTTTTGATGGAGATAACATAAGCGTACGCGTACGCGATGCTGTTGTAGATGATAGTGGAAACCTTTGGTCCGTAACGGCTTTTGTACAAGAAGGATTAAAAAAACGCAGCTCTTCAGGGCAATGGGCATCCTATGATTTGTCAGAAGTCATCTTAGACTACGGATCGGAGGCAGGCTACTCTAATTTGGAATTATATGAAAGCAATATCCTTTTTTTCGGGGGTTTAAAAAGCGCCCTAATTGGTGTTGACATCAGTCAATCCCCCCCACAAATGAAACGCCTCATGGGAGGAGACTTTGGATTGCCATCAGACGATGTACGTAGCATTCGCTTAGACAAAGATAACCGCCTGTGGGTAGGAACTCGAGAGGGCATAGCGGTACTTTATTCACCTAACCGTTTTTTTGAAGACGAAACCCAATTGCGTTCTATTGTAGTCGAAGACAGTGGAAATCTTCGTGAATTGCTTTCGGGGCAACTTATTACGGATATAGAAGTAGACGGTAATAACCAAAAGTGGGTAAGTACGGCAAACTCCGGCGTTTTCTTGTTAAGCCCAAATGGAACTGAAATTCTACAACATTTTACTAAAGAGAACAGTCCATTGCCCACTTCTTCAGTCAAAACCATTGGAATTGATAATGCCACAGGGAAAGTGTATTTAGGAACTCTTAATGGTATGGTAGTTTTTCAAGGTGATGCTTACGCAGCGTCCACTAAGCTATCCGAAATCAATGTGTTTCCTAACCCTGTTAGACCTCATTTTACAGGAAACTTAGTTGTTCGGGGATTGCAACAAGACACCCGTGTTAAGATTACGGATATAGCAGGGAATTTAGTCTATGACACCACTAGCGAGGGAGGCAGTATCAGCTGGAATTTGCGTTCCTTTTCAGGACAGCGTGTTCGCTCTGGGGTTTATCTCATTTTCGCCTCGTCAAAAGATGGAGGTGATAGTGCAGTAAAAAAAGTGATGATAGTAAACTGATGGAACAATCCACTCAAGCAATTGTACTACATGCCACCAAATACGGTGAAACAAGTGTTATTTTGAACGCCTATACGCAGCAATCAGGATTACGCGCATATGTAGTCAAGGGAGTAAGGTCGGCAAAGCGAAATAAAACATTTTCCATGGGCATGTTCCAGCCATTGACTCAATTGGAATTGGTTGCGTTTACGCCAAAACGCGGGGGTCTTTCCATATTAAAATTAGCGAAAATTACTCATCCCTACAACACCATTTCAACCGAAATCTCCAA
This sequence comes from Flavobacteriales bacterium, assembly GCA_003331305.1. Lineage (GTDB taxonomy): Bacteria > Bacteroidota > Bacteroidia > Flavobacteriales > Flavobacteriaceae > UBA7446. The sequence continues at coordinate 72,025 of QOQB01000008.1, forward strand.
ATCAAGCATTTGTATATTCTTGGCAGAAGTATTGCGATCTGTACTCAAAGAGGAAGAAGAAAACGCATCATTATACCATTTTTTACAGCATGCGCTTGTATGGTTAGACACCCATGATAAGATAGCCAATGTGCATATTCACATATTGATACAACTCACCAAGTATTTAGGGGTTTACCCTGATATATCAAACATTTCACAACCCTACTTTGATGTACAAAACGGACAATTTTGTCAATATGCAAACAGCAAGGATTGCGTATCTGGAGAAGAAGTAATGCTTCTAAAAATCTATTTAGGTATGAAATTTGATATGTTGGATACGATTTCGGCTACCAGTGAACAACGGCGCACATTAGTAATGCTTCTTATGCAGTATTACCAATTACACGTTCAATCGTTTAGAATGCCCAAATCATTAGATGTGTTGTATGAGGTTTTTAGTTAACACGATTTTTCTATGCTTTAGCTTTTGTGGTATTGCGCAACAGGTTTTGGTAAAGGACGCCGTTACGCATGAGGTACTCGCTGGCGTAAGTATTTTTAATACCGAAAAATCACACCTTGAAACGACTACCGTAAACGGTAAAGCGCTGTTGGATGAGTTTGACCCTGACACGCTTTTGTCTTTTTCATACATGGGCTATCAAACACAAACCTTTCAAAAAAAAGAGCTGAAGTCTTCGCAAGTGATTTGGATGTTGCCTAACGCCGAGCAACTTGGCGAAATCGTGCTTTCGATTTCCCGTTCGTCTGGTAAAAAACAGCGCTTAGCACAACAAGTAGGCATCATAAGCAAACAGGAAATAGCTCAAATAAGCCCCGAAAATTCCGCGGCTTTACTTCGTGAAGTACCCGGCGTTCGGGTGCAACAATCACAAGGCGGAGGAGGAAGCCCCGTCCTTAGAGGCTTTGAGGCAAATAGAGTGCTTTTAGTGGTTGATGGGGTTCGCCTGAACAATGCCATTTTTCGATCAGGACATGTTCACAATGCCCTTTCCGTTGACCCGCTTAGCCTTAGCAGAGCGGAAGTTATTTTTGGCCCTTCCTCAGTAGGCTATGGCTCCGATGCACTAGGAGGTGTTATTCATTTTTATACGCGCACACCACTAATCAATCAAACAAAAAAACTACACCTTGAAACCTCATCTTCCTATACATTTAATCAAAACACGTCTAAACAATCGGTAGTTATGGAATATAGCGCGCCAAATTGGGCTGTTTTACAACAAGTCTCCTATTCACAATTCGGGGATGTTATTATGGGGACCCGACGCCGACATGGCTTTGAAAACTGGGGTAAAGCATATCAATATTCTCAAAATACAGAAACCAATTACACAGCAACACCATCAATAAATAGCAATCCAGACGTACAACAAAACTCTGGATACGCACAACTAGACGTATTGCAAAAATGGATTTATCATACGACTAATGGAATTAAGTTTACACTTAATCTTCAGGGTTCACAATCTGGGAATATCCCAAGATTTGATAAACTTTCAGAAACTAAAGACGGCGAATTACGATTTGCACGTTGGGAGTATGGCCCGCAAAAACGATGGATGATATCGCCACAAATCAGTTTTGTTGGCAATAAACCTTGGCTGCATTCGGGTAAAATAGGCGCAGCAGTCCAGCTTCTTGAAGAATCGAGAATTCAACGAAAATTTGCAAGCCTGAATAGAGAAACACAGCAAGAGCAGCTTACCGTATATAGCCTAAACGCAGACTTTACGGCCAAAACACGAAAAGGGCGCGACTGGTCGTATGGATTAGAACTGACGCACAACCAAGTGCATTCGTCTGCGGATGCGCAGGAATTACACGTAGTGGCAAATGAAATTATTGGATTAAACACAAAAACAGCCATCCCAACCCGCTACCCTAGCGGAGGGAGTACCTACGCTACTTTCGCAGGCTATGTGGATTACAGATATGACATCAACCCAAAAAGTACGTTGAGTTTTGGCGCAAGACATACCATTACAGAACTAGATGCTGCATGGAACGAGCAAGCACTTATTGATGCGAAATTGGCGCATGCCTATCAAAAGCATCAATCGTCTAACGTAACACTTGGATACAATTACAGACCCAACAAACAATGGCAGATCAAGGCTCTTTTTTCTAGTGGATTCAGGGCGCCAAACATTGACGATCTGGGCAAAACTCGTGAAGACCATGGTGTTTTGAGTGTGCCTAACTTAGAGCTTACACCAGAATATATTTACAGTACAGATATTGGCATTCGCAAACAATGGAAAAATGGATCGTTTGTTGAAACGAATGGATATTATGCATTTGTTCATGACTATATTGCCCGTGGGCCATATAGTGTAATGCAAGACCAAACAACTGAAGATGCAGGAACCATTATGTATTCTGACGATGAAGTAAGAACTACAGCTAACATAAACGTTGGTACAGTAAAAGTTTACGGATTTAACGCTCAAAGTAAATGGGTGATTTCACCCAAAATAACTCACCTAAGTTCGTTGACATATACCGCAGGACTAGGGAACAACACCAGCGGCAATCTTCCTTCCATAAGCCCATTATTTGTTACCCAAAAATTGCAATGGCAATTGCTTAAGGGCGAACTGTCTCTACTTTGGCATCATGCCCAGCAAAAGACTCCTGAAACCTATTCCCCTTGGGGCGAAGACGGACTTGAAGAAACCCCTCTTTTAGCAAATGGTACTTTTGCAGGTACTCCAGCGTGGCATCGTTGGGACATACAGCTTGCCCTTTCATTAAGCAGTTCAGTTAACCTAACAGGCGGAATTTATAATCTATGGGATACGCATTACCGAGAATTCGCATCGGGCATATCTGCACCTGGCAGAAGTGTAAAGCTTGCCTTAAGGTATGAATTGTAACGATTCGACAGTATAACAACACAATATTTTGTCCTAAATTAGTTACTTTCGCAAGCATAATTTTAGCACAAGATTTTGTTTCCAACCTACTCACATCTTGATTTAACAGCAGCAGCCGAAGAAATTGCATCGTTCTGGGACGAACATATGGTTTTTGAGGCGAGTATAGACACGCGTGAAGGAAGACCTCCTTTTGTGTTTTTTGAGGGACCTCCATCTGCAAATGGATTACCAGGAATTCATCACGTTTTGGCACGTGCACTTAAAGACATTTTTTGCCGTTACAAAACACAACAAGGGTTTCAAGTTAAGCGTAAAGCGGGTTGGGACACACACGGACTTCCTGTAGAACTCGGCGTAGAAAAAGAACTTGGTATTACAAAGGAAGACATTGGTAAAACGATCAGTGTTTCAGATTACAATAACGCGTGTAAAGAGGCTGTAATGCGTTACACCGATGTGTGGAACGACCTTACTAAAAAAATGGGGTATTGGGTAGATATGTATGACCCCTACATTACATATACGTCAAAGTATATGGAATCAGTTTGGTGGCTGCTTTCAACGCTCTACAAAAAAGGGCTGATTTACAAAGGGTACACCATTCAGCCGTATTCACCCATGGCAGGAACGGGACTTTCCTCTCACGAATTAAACCAACCTGGATGTTATCGCGATGTAACCGATACATCCGTAACAGCGCAATTTAAGACCAAAGACGCTTCGCTTCCCGAAGTCCTCAAAGGGCATTTGCCACTGCACATCTTGGCATGGACAACTACTCCTTGGACACTTCCTTCAAATACAGCGCTTACGGTAGGGGCTAAAATTTCTTATGCCGTGATACAAACGTTTAATCAGTACACACACAAGCCTGTTCGTGTATTACTTGCAAAAAAATTGATTGGGAAACAGTTTGGAAAAAAGTATGCTCAGGTTGAGACACAAAACGAGTTAGCAGCCTACGACAAAGCCAATAAAACCATTCCGTTTTGGATTGAACAAGAAAGTATTGGCGCTGATTTGGTTGGCATTCAATACGAACAAATTTGGACAGAAGCTCCGATGCCATATCAAAACCCCGTGGATGCATTCCGCATTATTTCTGGAGATTTTGTTACTACAGACGATGGAACAGGAATTGTCCACACCGCACCTACTTTTGGAGCCGACGATGCCAAAGTTGCCAAAGAAGCCACACCGCCTATTCCACCACTTTTGATATTGGACGAAAATGACAATCCAGTTCCACTTGTAGATTTTCAAGGAAAATTTAGAACAGAAGTAGGTTTAGTTGGGGGTAAATTTGTCAAAAACGAATATTACCCAAAGGGCGAGGCGCCAGAAAAGTCAACCGATGTAGAAATTGCCATCCGGTTGAAAGAAGAAAACAAAGCGTTTAAGGTTGAAAAGTACGTGCATAGTTATCCGCATTGTTGGCGCACCGATGCCCCCGTGCTATATTACCCTCTTGATTCGTGGTTTATAAAAGTTCAAGACCACAAAGAACGCATGGTTGAGCTCAATAAAGCCATACAGTGGAAACCCGCAAAAACAGGTGAAGGGCGTTTTGGGAATTGGCTTGCCAATGCAAACGATTGGAATTTATCGCGTTCTCGTTTTTGGGGAATTCCGTTGCCCATTTGGCGGACTTCAGATGGTGACGAAACCCGCATTATCGGCTCAGTTGAGGAATTGAAAATGGCAGTTGATGAAGCTGTTGCTGCCGGCTTGATGATAAAAAACCCGCTGGCTGATTTTACCATTGGAGACATGTCTGATCGTAATTATGAACGTGTAGATTTGCACAAAGACACGGTGGATGAATTGGTGCTTTTAAGCGAATCGGGAAAACCTATGTACCGAGAAACAGACCTTATCGATGTTTGGTTTGACTCAGGAGCAATGCCTTATGCACAATGGCATTATCCGTTTGAAAATAAAGAAAAAATAGACCACGGAACTACATTCCCTGCTGACTACATCGCTGAGGGAGTTGATCAAACACGGGGTTGGTTTTATACACTTCACACTATTGCAACGCTTGTTTTTGACTCGGTTGCGTATAAAAATGTTGTTTCCAATGGATTGGTTTTGGACAAAAAGGGTCAAAAAATGTCCAAACGCTTGGGCAATGCCGTTGATCCATTTGACACACTAAAAAAATACGGGCCAGATGCCACGCGCTGGTATATGATTAGCAATGCGAATCCGTGGGATAATTTAAAATTTGACTTAGAAGGCATCGAAGAGGTACGGCGCAAGTTTTTCGGAACGCTTTACAATACCTATTCATTCTTTAGTCTATATGCTAACATAGATGAGTTTGCTTTCGTAGAAGATGAAATCCCCGTTGCTGAACGCCCAGAAATCGATCAATGGATTTTGTCAGAACTGCATAGCTTGATTCAAAAAACAACACATTCTTTTGATGCGTATGAGCCTACACGTGCTTGTCGCGCCATAGCACATTTTGTTACTGAAGATTTAAGTAACTGGTATGTGCGTCTGTGTCGCAGACGCTTTTGGAAGGGAAGCTATGAGGCAGACAAAATTGCAGCCTATCAAACCCTGTACGAATGTTTGTTGAGCGTGGCCAAAATGATGGCTCCTGTAGCACCGTTCTACGCAGATAGACTTTATCAGGATTTAAATGGGGTTACCAAACGCGAGGCAGCTTCTTCGGTTCATATAGCGTTTTATCCAAAGGCAAATGTAGATGCTATAAACCCTTCATTAGAGCAGAAAATGCAACGAGCGCAAAAGATTACGTCATTGGTGTTATCGATTCGCAAGCGTGAAAAAATCAAAGTCCGTCAGCCGTTGCAACGCATCATGATTCCGGTGTTGGACAAAGAAGAACGGGAGCAAGTTGAAGCCGTTTCTGCACTAATTGCGGCTGAGGTGAACGTAAAGGAAGTAACGTTATTAGGCGACACGTCTTCTATATTGATTAAAGAAATCAAGCCAAACTTTAAAACGCTAGGCCCTCGGTTTGGCAAAGACATGAAACTTGTAGCGCAAGCCATACAAAACCTTAACGAGACACAAATACAGGAACTTGAAAAACAAGGCTCATTGACCATCCTAATAAACAATAAAACGTGTACGTTAGAGGCTTCAGATGTAGTCATCAGCTCCAAAGATGTTGCGGGCTGGATGGTAGCGTCTGAGCAAGGAGTTACCGTTGCACTTGATATTCAAATGAACGAAACACTTCGTTTGGAAGGCATGGCACGCGAGCTTGTGAACAGATTACAGAATATGCGTAAAGACCTTGGTTTTGAGGTGACAGACACCATAGAAGTTACACTTAAAGAAAGTGACGAGTTAAACGCTATTTTAAATGAAAACAAAGCGTATATTCAACGCGAAATTTTAGCTACAACCATATATGTAGCAAAAGAAGTGAATAATGAAGCAACCGAATTAATTTTTGATTCATTAAACACGCAGGTAACAATGGTTAAATCGTAACAACCTAAATAGTATGGAACAGAAAAACCGATATAATGACGAGGCTCTTCAAGAATTTAAGGGGCTAATTGAAATGAAAATTGCAAAGGCGCAACACGACTTAGAACTCATAAGAAGCGCTTACATGAATGATGGTAACAATGGGACGGATGACACCGCTCCAACCTTCAAGGCATTTGAAGAAGGCTCAGTAACCATGTCCAAAGAGGCAAACACGCAACTGGCTTTGCGTCAGGAAAAGTTTATTCGTGACCTAAAAAACGCTTTAATTCGTATCGAAAACAAAACGTATGGCGTTTGCCGTGTAACAGGGAAACTCATTAACAAAGAGCGATTGAAACTTGTGCCGCATGCCACGCTGAGTATTGAAGCAAAAAACATGCAGCGTTAATTTATGGCGCTACGTAAAATTTGTTGGATTATCCTTGCCGTTTTGGTACTAGACCAAGTGTTTAAGGTGTACATCAAACTCAATTATTCGCTTACGTTTTATGGTTCTGATGCCATTGTAGATTGGGGCTGGTTTCGCCTATTGTTTGTAGAAAATAAAGGAATGGCTTGGGGTGCTCGCCTCAATGATATTTTGCCATTTATATCTGATAAAACAGCGAAACTGCTCCTAAGTATCTTTCGCTTATTGGCGGTTTCGGCAATTGGTTACTGGCTTGTACGCGCTACAAAATTAGGAACACCAAAAGGACAACTTATTGCGGTATCACTTATTTTTGCAGGAGCTTTGGGGAACATTATTGATTCTGTTTTTTACGGGGTTCTCTTTTCAAACAGCTACGGACAAATTGCCTCGTTTATGCCTGCCGAAGGCGGCTATGCACCTCTGATGTTTGGGCACGTGGTCGATATGCTGCAGTTCCCCATGTTTACGTGGACATGGCCCGAATGGTTACCGCTTCTTGGTGGCGATCGCTTCACTTTTTTTGAACCCGTTTTTAATATTGCTGACAGCGCTATCAGTGTCGGAGCAGTATTGCTAATACTGAAAACACGAAAGTCAAAGGATTAAAACGTGTAAACTCCTTTTGGGGTTATGACCATATCTAGGGCAACATCTGTTGGCTCGACATCATCAATTTTCTCAATGGGATCAAAAAAAGACACACCCACAGCTTTGCAACTAGGCGCGCATCGTGACAAAAATCTGTCGTAATATCCTTTACCATAACCAACCCGGTGTCCATTTTGATCAAAACACAGCAGTGGAACTACAACGGCTGCAATATTTTGAGGGTTTATGTAGGGGGTGCTTAGCGGCTCAGGAATTCCCCACTTATTAGGCTCAAGCCGAGTCCCTTTTTCCCAAAGGACCGCTTCCATTTGCCCATTCGTATTAACAACTCTCGGCACACAAATGGGTTGTTTTTCAAATGCTGCAAACCATTTTTCCATTGGAATTTCGTGATGGGAGGTACTATCTAAATAAAGCATAATAAGACCATTTTCGATACGATTTTCGATAACCACTCGTTTAAGAATGGCAGCGCTAGCATGGGCAAGATCTGTTATAGATAGTGCTTTGCGTTTTGTGCGGTATAAAGATCGCAATGTGCTCTTATTAGGCATCCTTAAATATAGCTGTTTCGGAGGTAAGTTTTTGTATTTTAGTCACATGATAAAAGAGGCACTAAAAAGGCAAGTAGCTTCGCTCCCAAACGAGCCTGGGGTATATCAGTATTACAATGAGGAAGGCGAGATTATTTATGTAGGTAAGGCAAAAGACCTGAAAAAAAGAGTGTCGTCATATTTTAGAAAGCAGGTAGATTCACGAAAAACCCGAAATCTTGTAAACTCTATTTATAGCCTTAAACACATTGTTGTTCCAACCGAATCGGATGCATTAATTTTGGAAAATACGCTTATTAAAGAGCACCAACCCAAGTATAACATCTTGCTTCGTGATGATAAAACCTATCCATGGATATGCATCAAAAAAGAACGATATCCTAGAGTATTTACCACACGAAAAATCATTCAGGACGGCTCGGAATATTTTGGTCCATTTACGAATGCCAAAACGGTCCGGGTACTTCTTACCCTAATCAATGAGCTTTATCCACTCCGCACCTGCCATTACGACCTTAGCGAAACAAATGTTGCGAGTGAAAAGTATAAGGTATGTTTGGAGTATCATATTGGAAACTGTTTGGCGCCTTGTGTAGGAAAACAAACCACCACACATTATGACGAAGCAATAGGTCACATCCGCAGTATCTTGCAAGGCAAATTCAAGCAAGTAAACGATGCGTTTGCTCGAGAGATGAAAGCCGCTGCCGAAACGTTACAATTTGAGCATGCGCAGAAAATTAAATTAAAAAAAGAGGCGTTGCAGCAGTACCAATCAAAATCGGCTGTGGTCAGTGCCAAAATTAACGCTGTAGACGTGTGCACTATTGTTTCGGACGAATCCAATGCATTTGTCAATTTTTTACAGGTTGCATATGGCTCTATTGTGCGTTTTCATAGCATGGTACTAAAAAAGAAATTAGACGAAACAGATATAGAGCTATTACGAGTAGCTGTAGTGGAACTGCGGCGAAGATTTGAATCTTCTTCTAAAGAAATACTACTCCCGCTTGAGGTGGATTTGGGAGAAGACGTCCATGTAACGGTACCCAAAATTGGTGAAAAAAAACAGCTTCTGAATTTGTCATTACGCAATGCGAAACAAAATCGGCTGGAACAGCTAAAACAAATTAAACTTACGGATCCAGAGCAACACGGCCAACGCGTAATGGCACAGATGCAACGCGATTTGCGTCTTTCCGAGCTACCGCAACACATAGAGTGCTTCGACAACTCTAACATGCAAGGGAGCAATCCCGTAGCGGCTTGTGTGGTGTTTCGAAATGCTAAGCCAAGTAAAAAAGAATACCGCCATTATGGCATCAAAACGGTCGAAGGTCCTGATGATTTTGCTTCAATGGAAGAAGTCGTTTATCGCAGATACAAACGCTTGCTCAGCGAGGGCGAAGCATTACCACAATTGGTCGTAATTGATGGTGGAAAAGGACAGCTTAGCTCAGCGCTAAAAAGCTTTGATGTGTTGGGAATTCGGGGGAAAGTTGCCATTTTAGGAATTGCCAAACGACTTGAAGAGCTTTATTTTCCAGATGATCCAATTCCGTTATATTTGGATAAGCGTTCAGAGACTTTGCGTATTGTACAGCAGTTAAGAAACGAGGCCCACCGTTTTGGCATTCGCCTACACCGAAACAAACGCAGCAAAAGTGCGATTAACTCCACTTTGGAAAACATACCTGGAATTGGAGAAAAGACCGCCATTGAATTGCTTAAAAAATTTAAATCGGTAAAACGTATAAAAACCGCTTCACAAGATGAACTAACCCAAATCCTAGGCCCAAAAAAGGCGAAAATTACATATGATTACCTACACAACAAGACTGCTTAGCGTTCTATTTTGTTTCTTTTTTGTCGTTGTTGTAGCGCAAAGTAAAGACCCAAAAGTGGGGCTTATCCTCAGTGGCGGCGGTGCAAAGGGGATGGCTTATATTGGTGTACTCAAAGAAATTGAACGCGCTGGACAAAGAACAGTTTATGTAGGCGGAACTAGCGTGCGCGCCATAGTTCGGGGGCTTTAGGTTTGCAGGACCGCTAGGGTTAATGGTTATCGTATAGCCCGCAATCAAATAAACTACTGTTTTACGTCAGTATTGGCTGGCAATTTTAACACTTAAGATAAATGCATTTACGTATTTTTGCTCACATGACTCTTAATCGATGGCTTTGGGTGGTGTTGCTTACGTTTTCACAATCCACTTTTGCTCAGGAAATTCAAAAAAATGCAAGGCCACAGCAAATAGCCCCTCCAACGTTTTTTAATGATGCTTTTAAAGGCGGGGAGTGGTTTAAGTTTCGAATTCATTACGGAATTTTCAATGCGAGCTTTGCTACCATCGAGGTCAATGAAACAATTTGGGAAGGAAAACCCGTTTTTCATGCTAAAGGAGTTGGAAGAACAACAGGGTTAGCTCGATGGTTTTTTAAAGTAGATGATTATTATGATTCCTATTTTACCAAAGACGCCGTTCGCCCCTTGTTTTTTATTCGAAACATCAATGAAGGCGGGTACAAAAAACATATCACCATTCGTTTTGACCACGATAAAAATGAAGTATTTGTTGATGATAAACACCAAAATAAACAAAGCTCATTTGAAACGGTTCCTAATGTTCAAGACTTAATTTCTTGTTTTTATTTTTTGCGAAACGAATTTGATGTTTCTGACATAAAAAAAGAAGAGTATGTCATGGTAAATCTGTTTTTTGATGAATCCAATTATGCTTTTAAATTCAAATTTTTAGGAACCGAAACCATAAAAACCAAATTCGGTTACGTTAGATCGTTAAAATTTAGACCCTATGTGCAGTCGGGACGGGTGTTCCGTAGTAACGAAAGTATCATGCTTTGGGTAAGTAACGACAAAAACAGAATCCCCTTACGCTTACAGGCAACTTTGCGTGTTGGTAGCATCACCGCCGATTTAGATGAATTTAAAGGACTTAATAATCCATTTGAAATTGTTGTCAAAAATTAAACTATTTATTGCGTTTGCATTAGTGCTGTTGCTTGTCGCTTGTAGCGATACGCTTAAGAAGCCTAATGAAATTCTTCCTCCAAAAGAACCAGATGTTTTTGCCTTTGGATACAAACTCAATGACTTTGAGGTGGTTCGAGACACCGTGCGTAAAGGCGACACGTTTGCCGATATATTTTTAGAAAATGGATTTACGTATCCGCAGATATACGACATCAACAGAAAAATAAAAAAGAAGTATAACTTTAGAAAAATACAGCCCAAAAAGCCATACACCTTTTTGTTTGCCAAAGACTCCGTTGCTACTCCAGTAGCGTTTATTTATCAGCCCTCTATGCTGGATTATGTAGTTGTAAATTTGAAGGATTCCATTTTTGCAGAAACACAAAAAAAAGAAGTAGAACTGCGCACATTTGAAGCGCAAGGCGTCATTACAAGTTCGCTTTCCGAAACCTTGGACGCACAACGCCTTAGCCCGTTGTTGGCCTATGATTTATCAGATATTTATGCTTGGAGCATTGATTTTTTCCGACTTGAAAAAGGGGATAGATTTAAAATCATATACACCCAAAAATATGTAGATGATTCCATTTATGTGGGACTTAACCGCATTCATGCGGCATACTTTGAGCACCGTAAAAACCCATACTATGCCATTGAGTTTGAGTCGGACTCTGTTCGTGGTATTACCGAATTTTTTGATGAAAATGGAAAGAACCTACGTCGTGCATTTTTGCAATCACCCGTACAGTTTTCACGGATATCATCACGCTACAATAAACGTCGTCGAATTTCATATTATGGCCGTACAAAACCACATTACGGAACCGATTTTACTGCACCTGTAGGAACACCTATACGCACTACAGCCAGCGGAACAGTAGTTGCCGCTAGTTACACCCGAGGCAATGGGAAGTATGTAACTATAAGGCACAACAGCACCTATAAAACACAATATTTACACATGAAAAAGCGCGCCGTGCGCAAGGGCCAATTTGTAAAGCAAGGCGATGTTATTGGAACAGTTGGTATGACAGGATATACTTCTGGGCCACACGTTTGTTATCGCTTTTGGAAAAACGGAAAACAAGTAGACCCGTTTCGCCAAAAATTACCTGGAGCCAAACCCATTGACTCAAAATTAAAAGAAGCCTACATGGATCATATGCAACCATTTAAAGAAGCATTAGATTGTATCGAATTTTATTAAACAAATCATCAACTCATGTCATTTCCAAAAATTAATCCAACAACAACAAATAGCTGGAAAAAGCTAACAAAACTTGCAGCCAACCGCAAAACCTTACAAACCTATTTTGCTGAAGATGATGCTAGAGCGAAGCAGTTTTCCATTGATTGGGACCAATTCTTTGTGGACTATTCTAAAAACCACCTGGACAACGACATCAAAGAAGCACTTGTGTCTTTGGCAAAAGAAGTAGGCCTTTTAGATGCACGGGCGGCATATTTTGGCGGAGGTGCCATTAACCAAACGGAGGGGCGCGCGGTGTTGCATACGGCACTCAGAGCAAAAGCAGCCGCAGACATTCGTGTGGATGGTGAAAATGTAGTGCCAGAAGTATATAATGTACGCGAGCAAATACGAACGTTTAGCCAATCGGTTATTGACGGGAGCCGAAAAAGCAGCTCAGGACAGGCGTTTACAGCTGTGGTAAACATCGGAATTGGCGGATCAGACCTTGGCCCTGCCATGATTACGGAAGCCTTGGCATACTATAAAAACCACCTTGACGTACATTTTATTTCCAACGTGGATGGCGATCACGTGACGGAAGTGTTGAAAAAAGTCAATCCAGCCACGACATTATTTGTAGTAGTATCTAAAACATTTACCACGCAAGAAACCCTATCAAATGCAACAACTGCCAAAAAATGGCTCGTTGAGGCATTGGGCGAAAGTGCCGTTGCAGACCACTTTGTAGCGGTATCGACAAACCTTCCTGCCATTGGTGCTTTTGGAATTCAGTCCGAAAATGTATTCCCAATGAACGATTGGGTAGGCGGACGTTTTTCGCTTTGGAGTGCTGTTGGCTTGTCCATCGCACTTGCAGTAGGACCAGACCACTTTGAAGCACTTTTAGAAGGAGCAAATGAAATGGACACCCATTTTGCTACGGCACCCATTGATGAAAACATCCCTGCAATCTTGGCATTACTTACCGTTTGGTACACAAGCTTTTTGGACGCACAGTCAGAGGCAGTGATTCCATACACGCAGTATTTGCATCGTTTGCCTGCCTATTTGCAGCAAGGAATTATGGAAAGCAACGGAAAGTCTGTTGACCGTAACGGTGAAGCGGTTTCATACCAAACAGGGAATATTGTATGGGGCGAGCCGGGTACCAACTCACAACATGCGTTCTTCCAATTGATGCATCAAGGAACCAAATTGATTCCCGCACACTTTATTGGATTTGTGGAATCGCTACACGGCAATCAAAATCACCATGACAAGCTGATGGCGAACTTTTTTGCACAAACCGAAGCTCTAATGCAAGGGAAAACAGAAGCGCAAGTGCGTGAGGAGCTTGTGGCAAAAGGACTGTCTGGAGACGCCTTAGAAAAGTTGATGCCGTTTAAAATATTTTCAGGCGACAAACCAACCACGACGCTGTTAATTGAAAAGCTAACTCCTAAAACCCTTGGCGCACTTGTGGCCATGTATGAGCACAAGATTTTTGTGGAAGGTGTGGTGTGGAATATCTTTAGTTACGACCAGTGGGGCGTGGAGCTAGGCAAGCAACTGGCAACTGTTATTTTGGATGAGTTTGACACCAAAAAGACAGCTTCACACGACGCTTCTACGTCGCAATTATTACGCCGTTTTAAACGTTAAAGAAAAGTTAAAATAGCTTAACATTAAGCTAACGCGGGTTGATAGAAATATTGTCATTTTTGTGAAAATTAATTAAACATA
>QOQB01000009.1 GCA_003331305.1 Flavobacteriales bacterium
CCTATGGTTTAGCACTTACTTCCCATTCTGAATTGGGTCAGTTTCAGGCATTAGCTTGTTTAGAATAAAATATACTGGGCAGAATTTGGTTGCCGGACTTATAATTTGAAGAACCCCAACAGCTATAGCTATTGACAAAAAGTTTAAATTTGTAGTGTATAGTGTCAATCCGACGCTAATTAAATATAACAGTCCAACTATTGCATCGTGGGTTCTAATTTTAGAAACGTTTTTTTCCATTTTTAATATTTTCATAAAGATAATGAATTTATAATGCAAATATGTTACCCCAAGTTTGAATGTATCCTAAACCTACTTAAGAGGATTAGAAGTAGCAGAACTTAAAGAAGAAGATATGCCTATGGTTTAGGATATTACAACTCCCCTTTAAATGCTTTATTAAGTATAGAGGATTTTAACTGTTTTAAATAAGCCAACTGCTCCTCTAATTTGGATTGGGTTTTGGTGAGATTTTGGTATATTTGAGTATGAAAAAACTTATTTTATTCTTTGTTTTAGCCTCTTATTCTTGTCAAGGTGAACAAACAGTCAATATTCAGAACCCAATCCTTGAGTTAGAAGCTTTAAGACAAAACAATAATTTTAGTACTCCCTTTAGAGTTTTAGAGACTACAATTTCAGACGCCTCTGTTTTTGATAAACCTTATGGTAAAACAGAACTAACCATTGGATATGTACTTCGTTATTATTTCTACACTACTATAAAACTAAAAGGTGATTCTAATAGATTAACCAGTATGGATGGTTCAAAATTTAATATTCAATCATCAAATGATGCCCTAGAAGTCGCTAAATCTACTATTGATGTAATTGCTGGTATGTCGTTTGGTTCAGAAGAGTATAGAAAATTTATTGATAAATATTTCCCCGGCTGTATTGATTACACTAAAGTTCCTAATCCCTGCGCATCGACCAAAGAATACCAACCTGTTTGTGGTTGTGATGGCTTCACTTACAATAATAGGGGCGAAGCTTATTGTGCTGGAGTTCAAAGAGTTTCTGATTCTGCTTGCCAGTGACAAATAAATATTTAACAGTGTTTTAGAATTAACTGCCAGTTTTCAGTTGATTTAATAAAACCTGGTTACTTATAACAGGGAATATTTGTTTTACGTAAGACAAAAATTAACTGTCTGACAACTGCCAATTTTGATGTTTTTCGTATATTTATGTAGTCTATTTAGCTGAAAAGAGTTTTCGCTTGTACAGTTGTGTTTAAAAAAGAAAACCCCTCGATTTCTCGAAGGGTTTTTGATGGGTGGAAGACCGGTCTCGAACCGGCGACCTCTAGAACCACAATCTAGCGCTCTAACCAACTGAGCTACAACCACCATTTTATAGGCTGCAAATGTACTACGTTTTTATAAATTCAAAAAAGGAATTAAAGTAAATCGCCAATGGAATTTACCCCGATCAAACGACTTGTAGTAAAGCCTTCGGCATAATCAACACCAATAAGGCGACCCAAATCCGCAGCGCGATACTTTATGCTATTCAAAAAGTTTTCCGTGCTTATGGGCGTTTCAGGCGCTGTACTTTCAGAATCATAAAACTGTGATTTGTATGCTTTTACAGCTGCTAATTTCACTTTCATTTCAGTGCCAATATCTACAACAAAATCTGGCGTAGTATTATTCCATTGAATGTAATGATACAACTGCTTCGGGCGCCAAGCATACTGACTTTTACCTTCATAAAATGTTTCCATTTTTTGAAGACCACTTAAAAAGCAACTCTCAGCAACCAATGTAGCTGCCCTTCCGTGGTCGGGGTGTCTGTCACTAATAGCGTTGCACAGTACCATTTCCGGCTGTAAATGACGAATGTATGAAACTATTTTATCTTGATGCTTGCGGTCATTTTGAAAAAATCCATCAGCGAAACCAAGATTGATACGAGTTGTAACTCCTAGAATTTCGGCTGCATTTGCAGCTTCCTTTTGTCGGATATCTGCATTTCCGCGTGTTCCTAACTCCCCTTTGGTAAAGTCTAGTATAGCGACAGATTTACCAGCACCAATTTCTTTAGCCAATGTCCCTGCGCACGACAGTTCAACATCGTCGGGGTGCGCGCCTATAGCTAAAATATCAACTTTCATCATTAACTTTTTATCCAATTCAACACTTTAGTATCATCCGGTTGTACGCGTGGTGAGATTACATCCACTAACACACCATTTTCATCAATTAGATATTTTTGAAAATTCCAACTTACAGAACTATCCATAATACCATTTTTATCTTTTTGTGTGAGAAATGCGTATAGAGGATGTTGCTTTCTCCCTTTTACACTGATTTTTGACATCATAGGAAATGAAACTCCATAATTTTTCTCACAAAACACTTTAATATCTTCGTTGCTGCCAGGCTCTTGCCACATAAAATTATTTGCAGGAAACCCAATAATTATAAAATTTTGACTTTTATATTTTTGATATAGTGCTTCCAGTTTTTTGTATTGCGGAGTAAGCCCACATTTTGAAGCCGTATTTACGATCATGACTTTTTTACCTTTCAAGTTGGCGAGGGAAAAGGAATCACCGTTAATGTCTTCAACAGTAAAAGTGTGAATTGATTTTTTCATAGCTGCAGGTTGGGCAAAAGAAATGGACGCACAAAGCAGCAATATACTAATGATGCGCATAAAACAATTTTTAGCGAAGTTAAGGAAATCGTATAAAATGAATGGACTAGACAATTTCGGCACTTAGTCCAGCGGCGTGTAAACGAATACATTTAGGTTCTAACTCATCATAAGAGCCGCGTTTCACCGAACATTTTCCTTTGTAGTGAACAATAAGCGAACATTGCTCGGCTTGTTCTGGTGTATGCTCACAAACCTCTATTAGGGTTTTAATCACATGATCGAAAGTGTTCACCTCATCGTTAAATAAAATGATTTCATGTAAACGAGATGACTCAACCGCCAAATCGTGTTGCGGCTGATTTTGCTCTTCAGTCTGATCAAAACGTATCATAACACTAAATTATAAATTTTAAACAAACCCAACCCTCTTTTTCTGCTTTTGCATCTAAACGAAGTCCGTGTTTTAGCGCTAAATCTCTCAGCACCACAATATCATCATAATGGAACCCAGAAAGCAATAAAACTCCATCTTTTGATAGCATTGTTGCATATTGGGGTATATGCTCACACAACACATTTCGATTAATATTAGCTAGGAGTATATCAAAACTTGATGTAAATGAACCAACACCATCATTGCTAAAAGAGATATCTAAAACATCGTTTTTCAACGCATTTTCTTTAGCGTTTTCTACACACCAATCTTCGATATCAATTCCTAAAACGGTAGCTGCGCCTAGCTTTTTTGCCAATATGGCTAAAACCCCAGTTCCAGTACCCACGTCAAGCACAGAAGCACGCTTACAGTCTAATTTTATGAGCTGTTCGAACATCAATTGTGTCGTAGCATGATGACCCGTTCCAAAAGACATTTGAGGGTCAATAATAAGTTCATTTTGGGTAGTGGCTGGTTTGTGGAAAGAGGCACGCACCGTCCAATGGGCAACACTAATAGGGTGAAATTGTGCTTCCCAAATTGCATTCCAATTTTGCCCCGCCATAGTTTCAACATTTCCTGAAAGCTCTATGCCCGTAAAAGGAATAGCAAGACAATCTTCTAACAAATTGACTGGGGCTTGATCTGCTGGAATATAGGCAGATATGCCATTATCGTGTTGTACGAAGCTCTCAAAAGAAAAAGTGGATAACCAAGCCGAGACAATTTCTATTTTGTCAATGGGGAAAATCGTAAAATGATAGGCGGAGTAGGCTCTCAACTTTAAAATGCATTGACAATCGCAGCAAAATCATCGGCTTTTAAAGAAGCGCCTCCGATAAGTCCACCATCTACATCAGGTTGAGAAAATATTTCTTGTGCATTGGCAGGTTTTACACTCCCTCCATAAAGAATAGAAATACTTTGTGCAAGTGCATCATCGTATTGCGCTGCCAAAACAGCTCTTATATGTGCGTGCATTTCTTGTGCTTGCTCTGGTGAGGCTGTCTCACCAGTACCAATGGCCCAGACTGGCTCATATGCTAAAATAATTTGACTCCACTGCGAAGCATCTAAATGAAAAAGTGCGTTTCGCAATTGAGTAGTAACCACATCAAAATGGCTTTCTGATTTGCGTTCGTCAAGTTCTTCGCCAAAGCAAAAGATAATTTCCATGCCATTTTTTAGGGCTGTATTTACTTTCGCTGCTAATAATTCATCTGTTTCATGAAAATAGGCTCTGCGCTCAGAATGCCCCAACAAAGTAGTATGTACACCAATTGACTTTAGCATCGAAGCGGATATTTCACCAGTAAATGCCCCAGAATCGGCTTGGTGCATATTCTGTGCGGCAACGTCAATTTTGGAGTTAGCAGTTTGATTTGCTGCTGTAGCAAGATACACGGCAGGAGTGGCTATGGCAACGCGAACATCGCTAGAAAGCTTTTTGGATTTTAAGTCCTCTATAAGCTTCTGGCTTTCAGCTGCGTTAAGGTTCATTTTCCAGTTACCGGCTACAATATGATTTCTCATGAATTTGATTTTAATTAGTGTTTAAATGGATTAGCGCAAATAAGGCATAATTTATCATATCTTGATAATTTGCCGACAACCCCTCGCTTACAAGAGTTTTGCCATTGTTGTTTTCTATTTGTTTTACACGAAGTAATTTCTGTAAAATCAAATCTGTTAGCGAGCTTACTCGCATATCACGCCAAGCCTCGCCGTAGTCGTGATTTTTACGCTCCATGAGGTCTTTGGTAGCGGTAGCATGCTTAGTGTATTGTTCCATAACCTCTTCGTTTGACAAGTCGGGTTGGTCTGCAACTCCTAATTCAAGCTGAATAAGCGCCATAATGGAGTAATTCACGATCCCTATAAATTCAGATTCCTCACTCTCATCTACTTTTTTAGAAGTAACTTCTTGAAGCGTTCTTATGCGTTGTGCCTTAATAAAAATTTGATCAGTAAGTGACGTAGTGCGAAGAATGCGCCATGCACAGCCATAATCAATCATTTTTTTTTCAAAAAGCTGCTTGCATTTAGTAGCTTCTGACATATATTGTGCATTGGTATTCGCCACCTGGTTTGTTGTATTTTAAATTTCAGTCAAAAATGAACAAGATTTGGTTTATTACCAACAATTTTAAATGCTATTTATGAACATCAACTGTAACGGTAACATTATCGATTTTACATCCCCCAAAATTATGGGGATTTTAAACGTTACACCCAATTCATTTTACGATGGTGGTAAACACAACCGCATTGACACTGCGCTTCTGCAAACTGAAAAAATGATTTCTGAGGGGGCTACTTTTATTGATGTTGGGGGTGCGAGTTCAAAGCCGGGTGTAGAAGAAGTTTCACCTGATGAAGAGCTTAAACGAGTGCTTCCCGTTATTGAAAAAATTTCTAAAAATTTTCCACATATCTACATTTCCATAGACACCTACCGAAGTAACGTGGCGCGCCAGGCAGTTGATGCTGGGGCACAACTTGTAAACGATATTTCGGCGGGAAATGCAGATGACAACATGCTAAAAACAGTAGGAAAACTTGGTGTGCCGTATATTGCTATGCATATGCAAGGTACCCCAAAGACCATGCAAAACAAGCCTACGTATGACGATGTTCTTATTGCCATTCGATCCTTTTTTTCTGAAAAAATTGCAGCGGCG
The DNA here is from genome assembly GCA_003331305.1 of Flavobacteriales bacterium. Taxonomy (GTDB): domain Bacteria; phylum Bacteroidota; class Bacteroidia; order Flavobacteriales; family Flavobacteriaceae; genus UBA7446. The sequence goes on from QOQB01000009.1 coordinate 5,725, forward strand.
CACGCAGCTGGCATCAACGATATTATTGTAGATCCAGGATTTGGTTTTGGGAAAACACCACAGCATAATTTTGCCTTGCTTAATCACCTAAATACCTTGCAAATAGACGGTGTCCCTTTGCTCGTTGGGGTCTCTCGAAAATCAATGATATATAAAACACTAAATATTGACATACAACAGGCTTTAAATGGAACTACAGTATTACATACCGTTGCGCTTCGACAAGGCGCGCATCTTTTGCGTGTTCACGATGTTAAAGAAGCGAAGCAAGCCGTAGATCTAATTAAAGCACTTGATACGTCTTATTCAATAAATCCGTAATTTTATAGGATGTTTGATTTTTTAGATTTTAATCTACTTGACTTATTGGATATCATACTTGTAGCACTGCTTTTGTACTATGCATACCGACTAGTACGAGGCACGGCAGCCATCAATATTTTTGTTGGTATAGTTATCCTTTATCTCATTTGGAAAATTACAGATGCGTTAAAAATGGAGCTACTCAGTAATATTTTGGGCGGGTTTATGAGCGTGGGAGTCTTTGCGCTGATTGTAGTATTTCAACAGGAAATTAGAAAATTACTCCTCATGCTTGGCTCTTCTAATTTTGCAAACAGAAAGGCATTAAATCGATATTTAAAAATTTTTAGTGCAAATCAAAACTCATTTGAGCCCGAACTTAATATAGAGGCACTGATTCAAAGTTGTTCCTCTCTTAAAAAGCAAAAATTAGGAGCATTATTGGTATTAGAGCGCAATAGTAGCTTAGACTTTCTAAAGCCTTCTGGTGTTATTGTAAATATGGAAATATCAGTGCCAGTAATTGAAAGTATTTTTCACAAAAATGCACCCCTACATGATGGTGCTGTGATTATTGAAAACAATACCATTACTGCAACGCGAGTAGTACTTCCCGTCTCCGAAAATAAATCTATTCCGAAAAGGTACGGACTCAGACACCGAGCTGCCGTAGGGATTACTGAAAAAACCGATGCTGTTGTGCTTGTTGTTTCAGAAGAAACAGGGACTATTAGCTATTTTAGAAACGGTGAGCGCGTTCCATTTAGTGCTTACAAGGAGCTTAGTGAGCTGCTTACCAATGACATGGACTAGACCACTTGCGTGGGAGACAAAAACTGCACTTCGTAAAGGTTTTTATAATATCCTCCATCGATTTTTAATAACTCATCATGTGTGCCCACCTCAACGATATTCCCATTGTCTAATACTATGATTTTATCGGCGCGTTGTACGGTAGCCAAGCGATGCGCGATCACAAGAGAGGTTTTCCCTTTGGTAACTTCTTTTGTTGCTTTTTGAATGAGTTTTTCGGCATGGGTATCAATTGAGGACGTTGCCTCATCAAGAACTAAAATTTTGGGTTGAATTATGTAGGCACGCAAAAATGCGATGAGTTGGCGCTGACCCGTTGAAAGCATACCCCCTCGCTCTTTTACATTAAAGTGATACCCATCTGGTAAACTTGAAATAAAACGATGTACTCCGATTTTTTTGGCAGCAGCTATTACGTCATCTTCGTTAATAGAAGTGTCCCAAAGCGTAATGTTGTTGAATATAGAATCCGCAAAAAGAAATACATCCTGCAATACCACACCTATTTGCTTGCGAAGCCAAGAGCGTTCATAATCTTCAATAGCTATACCATCCAATAAAATCTTTCCACTATCGATTTCGTAAAATCTACTTAAAATGTTAATGAGCGTAGATTTCCCCGCCCCCGTTGCGCCAACCACTGCAACGGTCTCTCCCGGTGCAATAGCAAATGAAATACCGTGAAGTACGGGCTCGTCTTTTTTGTATGAAAAATGTAGTTCCTCAAAGCGAAGCTCGCCTTTAATTTCTGTGTTTTTTATTTTACCATGATTAGGTATTGTTTCATCCGTGTCTAAAACAGCAACAACGCGACGCACAGCAACCATACCCATTTGCAAGGTATTGAACTTGTCGGCGATTTGGCGAAGTGGACGAAAAAGCATTTGGGATAGTTGAATAAAAAGAAAGATAATGCCCAAGGTAATCCCTGACGAACCTGCAATAACATTGAGTCCACCAAACCAAACCAATAACCCAATGGTTACTGATGTAGAAAGCTCGGCAATGGGAAAAAAGATAGAATTGTACCACACCGTTTTCAGCCAAGCCTTACGGTGCTTATCGTTTATCTCTCTAAACGCTTTTGATTCGGTTTGTTCACGAGCGAATAGCTGCACAATGCTCATACCAGAAATTCGTTCTTGCACAAAACTGTTTAAATTAGCCACTTGTGTTCGTACTTCATCAAATGCAACTTTCATGGCTTTTTGAAATTTACGTGTAGCGTATAAAATCAAGGGTAAAACGGCAAAAACTATTAGTGCTAATTTCCAGCTTACAGACCACATCACCACAATAACCACAACCATTTTAAGCAAGTCGGAAATTATCATAAATAAGCCTTGACTGAAAATTCCTGAGATAGTTTCAATATCGCTGACTACTCGTGTAACCAAACGACCAACGGCAGAGTTGTCATAATATGTCATTTTAAATTGCAACATATGTGTATAGAGTGTGTTGCGTAGATCAAAAATTACATGCTGGCCCAACCAGTTCGCGTAATAAATAAACATAAATTGAAAAATAACCTCCATAATGAGGGTAGCACCCATCAAGGCAATAAGCACTAACATACCCTCGTAATCTTTTACCGTTATGTAATCGTCTATAGTGATTTTTAGGAGGTATGGACTTAACGTAGAAAACCCCGACAAAAACACTGCAGCCAACAGTACAAAAGCAAATGTTTTACGATAGGGCTTGACAAACACCATCAGGCGTTTAAACAAACTGACATCCAAAATATTATTTGAGGGTTTCTTTTCCATGAATTTCAAAGATAGTGTTTTGGGTAGCAAATTTTGGTTAAAAACAAACCGTTTGCTGGCGCAGAACTACCTGCTTGTTGACGGTCTTGACTATCAAGCACCGACTGAAAGCCAGAGAGTGATAATTTACTAGTACCGATGTCCAATAGCGTTCCGACCACGGCACGAACCATATTGCGCAAGAATCGATTTGCGGAAATATGAAAAATGAGTTCCGATTTTTGTTCCCAAAAAGCTTCTATAACATCGCAATCATAAGTTTTAACGTCTGTCTTGGATCGTGAAAAACATTTAAAATTGGTGTGCTTCAAAAGGAATGCTGCAGCGGTATTCATCGCCTCTATATCCAAAGGCGCATTAAAAAAATAAGCCTGTTCGTTAGCAAACGGATTCTTCTGACTTGTAATATGATATTCATAGCTACGATAAATGGCATCAAAACGCGCGTGTGCGTCAGAAGCTACAGGATGAGCAGCTATTATAGCAATGGATTCTGGTAAAAATCGATTCAGTCTAAAAACAAGTTCGCTGGCTTGATTTTCGGAAATATCTGTGTCAAAATGCGCAAACATTTGTTTGGCATGTACGCCTGCATCTGTTCTCCCTGCCCCTACAATTTGAGTTTCCTTGCCTAGCAATGTGCTTAAAGCTTCTTCCAAAACCTGTTGAACAGATATCGCATTGGGCTGGCGTTGCCACCCGTGATAAGAAGTTCCTTTATATGAAAGCTCTAAAAAGTAACGCAATGTGTAATTTTGTACAAAGATGATGAAAAAGATATTGTTGCTTTCAGATACGCATAGTTTTTTAGATCCCAGAATTTTGGGCTACGCTAAAGAAGTAGATGAAATTTGGCACGCTGGCGATATTGGTAACTTGGAGGTAACCGATACATTGCAGAAGTTAAAACCACTTAGAGCCGTTTATGGGAATATTGATAATGCTTCGATTAGACAAGAGTTCCCCAAAGACTTACACTTTCAACTTGAAGGAGTCTCCGTGTTTATGACACATATTGGCGCTAGGCCAACCAGGTATGCTAAAGGTATAGCTGAAAAACTAACTGACGTAAAGCCACAACTTTTTATTTGTGGGCACTCACATATTTTAAAAGTTGCCTACGATAAAAAAAAAGAACTACTTTATATAAATCCAGGTGCGGCGGGCAAGCACGGGTTTCACAAAAAACAAACTTTAATAAAATTTGAACTTGCCAAAGGCAAAGCGCAAAATTTAATTGTTATTGAATTAGCCGATAAAACGATTTCGGATACGTGACCAACGATACGTTCGAATAAATTTTCCTTCCGCTTTAGAGACCAATTTTGGCTTGCTTTTGAGCCAAACACCAAAAAAGCCAAACAACACTTCCACTAAACTACCCCGTTGAAGGTGCGCCCATTTTATGCATGCGAGTATACCCAAAAGAAGTCCATACCCTAAGTTGTAAAACACTTCTCCTTTAGCTTTAGCCAAGCCGTGACTGTACTTATAACCTGTTGGGCGCAGGTGTTTAGCACGCAATGTATCGTCAATTTTAATGGTAAACCCTTTGTAAAGAGCTAATAATTCGTCTAAAGTATCCCAGCCCAGTGCAGGGCGTAATCCACCAATAGCATGAAAACAAGATTTGCTGTAGGACTTTACAGGACCACGTACATGTTGCGTAGAAATATTTTCTAATTCCCAAATACCATTCAAATAAGTAGTCAGCACACCTGAAAACATGCCTAAGTTGTCATCATTTGAAAATGAGCTTGCCATAGTTTCTAAGTATCGAGGAGGAAAAATAATATCAGCGTCAAACTTGCAAATGATGTCCCACGGTTGTAATAGTGCATTAAAACCTCGATCAAAAGCATGGACAACTTTTTGCCCAGGCTGATGAACTGATGTTGTTGTAGTAGTAATCACACTGATTGATTTATGCGTCGCAGCCAAAGCATTGGCGATTGAAAGAGAGGCATCTGTCGAACCATCGTCAACTAAAATAAGTTCAGTAAATGCGTAGGTCTGAGTGACTAAAGCATTTGTAAAATTTTCTAGATAAGCTTCCTCGTTAAAAAAAGGGACTATAATGGAAATGCTTATCATAAAAGAAAATTATTATGTGTTAAAAATAAAAAATGTTGTATGTTTGCTTAACAGGCAACTACTTCAGCCCACTATATTACAATTTATATTTTACCCATTCACACATGTTTGAATTATCAGAACTAAAAGCAAAAAAGCTTGCTGAATTGCAAGAAATTGCAAAAGAATTAGACCTCAAAAAGACTGCGGGGCTCAAAAAAATTGAGCTTACATACCGAATCATTGATCACCAATCAACTTTACCCGAGCCAGGTGAAGCAGTAAAAGAAGCTCCGGTGCAAAGTGTAGATAAGAATAAAATTTCTGAAAAGCCTGCAAGGACTCCACGTAAAAAAGTTGAAAAGAGCGATAACAAGCCAACAGACGAAAAGCCTGCCCAAAACAACAATCGTTATAAAGGGAACAATGGGAACAACGCAGGTAACCCAAGAAATAATAACAAGGGCAACAACAACAACAACAACAATAATAACAAAGATAACCGCAACCAAAACGGTAACGGAAACAACAATAACGGCAAAGACAACCACAACAAAGATAATCGCAATCGCTACCGACAGCCTGATTTTGAATTTGATGGTATTATAGAAAGCGAAGGTGTTTTGGAAATGATGCCTGAAGGCTATGGTTTCCTACGCTCATCGGATTACAATTATTTGTCTTCACCCGATGATATATATGTTTCTAATTCGCAAGTGCGTTTATTTGGACTAAAAACAGGGGACACTGTGCTTGGCCATATTCGCCCACCAAAAGAAGGTGAAAAATATTTTCCGCTTATTAAGGTATCACTCATTAACGGGCTTTCACCTGATGTGGTGCGTGACCGTGTCTCTTTTGAACACCTAACTCCCCTATTCCCGCAAGAAAAGTTTAATATCGGCGACAAGCAAAGTACTATTTCTACTCGAGTAATGGATTTGTTTTGTCCTATTGGAAAAGGGCAACGCGGTATGATTGTATCGCAGCCTAAGACAGGGAAAACAATGTTGCTTAAAGACGTGGCTAACGCCATTGCGGCTAATCACCCCGAAGTATATCAAATTATTTTGCTCATCGATGAACGTCCAGAGGAAGTTACTGATATGCAACGAAATGTAAAAGGTGAAGTAGTTGCTTCTACCTTTGACGAGCCTGCAGATCGCCACGTAAGAGTCGCGAATATTGTATTGGAAAAAGCAAAACGCCTTGTAGAGTGTGGTCACGATGTGGTAATCCTACTGGATTCCATCACCCGATTAGCTCGTGCTTATAACACGGTACAGCCTGCGTCAGGTAAAATCTTAAGTGGTGGTGTAGATGCGAATGCATTGCACAAACCAAAGCGTTTCTTTGGAGCAGCACGTAATATTGAAAATGGCGGGTCGCTGTCTATTATTGCTACGGCACTAACCGAAACCGGCTCTAAAATGGACGAGGTTATTTTTGAAGAATTTAAAGGAACAGGTAACATGGAATTACAGCTTGATCGTCGTATTTCCAACCGCAGAATTTTCCCAGCCATTGATTTGGTTTCTTCAAGCACGCGTCGTGATGATATTTTATTGGATGAAAAAACCATTCAGCGTATGTGGATTATGCGAAAATACCTTGCTGACATGAACCCTGTAGAAGCTATGGAGTTTATCAGCGATCGAATCAAAAAAACACTTAACAACGAAGAGTTTTTGATTTCCATGAATGCCTAATATTTAGGTATGTCATATAAAAATAGAAAAAGGCGTCCAAATGGACGCCTTTTTCTATTTCTTATCAGAATAATAACTTAAAGTGCACTTACGTGTTTGGTAAGTTTAGACTTTAGGTTCGCTGCCTTGTTATTATGAATGATATTGTTTTTTGCCAACTTATCGATCATAGATACCACAAGCGGAAGCTTTTTCTCAGCTTCTTTCTTTTTTTCTAATGCTTTAAAATCGCGAATAGCATTACGGGTTGTTTTGTGCTGAAAACGGTTACGTTGACGCTTAGTTTCGTTTGAACGAATTCTTTTTAAGGCGGATTTATGATTTGCCATATTATAATTTTAGTAGCCCGTAGGGGAATCGAACCCCTCTTACCAGGATGAAAACCTGGCGTCCTAGCCGATAGACGAACGGGCCTTCCGGTTTTACGAGGTGCAAATTTATAGGATACCTAACAAACTTGCAACATATATTTTAATTAGTATGCTTTTGCAAATAAAGCTCGATGTTTGGCTGGTTTTCCTGAGAAAACGCACCTTCCACTTTCTGCTTTACTATCTAGTGGAACACACCGTATGGTGGCTTTGGTGGCTTCTTTAATCGACGTCTCAGTGGCTTCAGTGCCATCCCAAAACGCAGAAACAAAGCCACCTTTGGTTTCCAAAACTTCCTTAAAAGCGTCAAACGTATCTACTTCTGTAGTATGATCAGCTCTAAAATCTTTGGCCCGTTCAAATAAATCAACTTGAACTTCTTTTAGTGTTGATTTGATTTCATTCACCAAGTCAGTTTGTGCAACACTTTTTTTAGAGAGTGTGTCACGACGTGCTAATTCTACCGTTCCATTTTCCAAGTCTCGTGGTCCAATGCCAATGCGCAACGGAACGCCTTTTAACTCATATTCGTTAAACTTAAATCCAGGTTTGTGCGTATCACGGTTATCAAAATGCACGCGAATATCTGCCTTGCGAAGTGCCTCAACAATAGGTGCAACGGCAGCAGCAATGACAGTACGTTGTTCGTCGCCTTTATAAATAGGAACTATTACCACTTGATGTGGTGCCAATTCGGGGGGTAGCACCAGCCCATTATCATCGCTATGCGTCATGATAAGCGCACCCATAAGACGTGTAGAAACACCCCACGAGGTTGCCCAAACATGCTCCAATCCTCCTTCTTTGGTGGCAAATTTCACATCGAAAGCCTTAGCAAAATTCTGCCCCAAGAAGTGCGAAGTTCCTGCTTGCAAAGCCTTTCCATCTTGCATAAGCGCCTCTATACAATAGGTTTCTACGGCACCTGCAAAACGCTCTGCCGCAGATTTGACGCCTTGTATAACGGGGATAGCCATGTATTGTTCTACAAAATCAGCATATACACCATTCATGCGTTTGGTTTCTTCCAATGCTTCTGCTTCGGTAGCATGAGCGGTGTGTCCTTCTTGCCAAAGAAACTCGGCAGTTCGTAGAAATAAACGTGTACGCATTTCCCAGCGCACCACATTTGCCCACTGGTTTAATAAAATTGGTAAATCGCGATAGGACTGAATCCAGTTTCTGTAGGTATTCCAAATAATGGCTTCACTTGTGGGTCTTACAATAAGTTCCTCTTCTAATTTAGCTTTTGGATCTACACGAAGTTTTCCTGGTTTATCCGGATCATTTTCTAAGCGATAATGTGTGACCACAGCACATTCTTTGGCAAATCCCTCAGCGTTTTGTTCTTCGGCTTCAAACAAACTTTTGGGAACAAAAAGCGGGAAGTACGCATTACTATGGCCCGTTTCTTTAAACTTTTTATCCAAAATGGCTTGCATACGCTCCCAAATAGCAAATCCATAGGGTTTTATAACCATACAGCCACGCACAGCAGATGTCTCTGCTAAATCAGCTTTTACTACCAGTTCATTATACCATTTTGAGTAATCTTCGCTTCGCTTTGTTAAATGCTTCCCCATAAGTTTGGCACAACTTTTGTTTTTAGTTAGTTGTAGTGCAAAACTACTTAAATTTGAAGTTAATTAAACGATACAGACATGAGAACTATTTACACACGCAGTCGCATTTATACAGCACACGTCATTTTGGTTTTGTTTTCAATCACGCTTTTTGTGGGTTGTAGTGGCTATCAGTCCGTATCCTATTATCAAGACGGAATCTATGGAGATCCACCTGTTCAGCAAGCCCCTCAACAAGCTGTAAATACGACTCCTATTCCACAACAAAGCGGAACGTACTACAAAAATTATTTTGCTGAAAAAGCTTCTCAAGGCGTTCAAGATAACTACTACTTTACAGCAGCAGAGCAATATCAAAGTCCAACACCAAATCAAAATAGCGCAGGAAACTACCAGGCGCATGGTTCATGGGGAGATCAAGCTGAAAACATAAATGTCAATATCATTTATAATCGCCCTTTGGGTTGGAACATGGGTTGGGGCTGGTATGATGCCCCATACACATTCGGGCGTTCATCATTTTGGGGCCATAATTACCACCCATGGTATTTTACATATGGTTTTAATCACCACCCGTTTTATAACCCATACCGTTTTGGCTGGGGATATCGTGGAAACTACTGGAACAACTGGGGGTATCAAAATCCATATTGGGATAGAAGATATTACAACAGGAACGTTTATCGAGATGCGCCGATTTATACGAGGTTGAATGGCTCAAGAACGATAACGCGTAATTACACTCCAAGTAGAACTGTGCGAAGCGTTAACTCAAACTCAACGATAACGACCAACCGGACAAATGCGCGAAGCACAACAAGGACAAACACGAATGCGCAAAGAAGCAGTACGACTACCCAACGACGTTCAGCAGTGTCCAACAATAATCAAACGCCAACTAGAACCGCTACGCGTCGCTACAACTCAGACAGTAATTCTTCTAGTAACAATTCTAGTTATAAAAGTTCGTCCTCATCATCCACCAACAATTATAGAAGTTCAACCCCGAGCCGGACAACAAATACCACAAGGAGCAGTAGTTCTTCAAGAAGTAGTAATTCATCAAGAAGGAGATAATTTATGAAAAAGGAAAATATTAAAATATGGCTGCTTAGTTGCACACTCCTTGGAATATCATTGCAAGGGCAAGAATTAAATGAAGTTGTACAATATAGTACTGAAGGGTTACACGGTTCGGCTCGATACCAAGCATTAGCTGGGGCATTTGGAGCATTGGGAGGAGATTTATCTGCCATAAGTAACAACCCAGCATCCTCTACCGTATTTTCATTTAATGAAGCTGGCATGACGTTGGGCTTGCAAACACACACAACAGATAATTCTTTCTTTAATTCAACAAAATCTATGGAAATTAGCTCCTTTGATGTAGATCAAGCTGGATTTGTCTTGGTTTTTGTTAATCAAAATAGCAATTGGGATAAAGTTGCTTTTGGGTTTAATACCCAATTGGTAAATAACTTTAATAAAAATCTTTATGCACAAGGAATAAATACCCAACGTGGTTTAGCTGACTATTTCCTTGAAATTGCAGGGATAACGCTCGATAGAAATATTCCATTTAGCTCCTATAATTTTGAAAACAACACAGACTATGAGTATGCAGATTTAGGTGAGTTCTATGGCGCAGATGCACAACGCACCTATATGGCATATGCTACAGGGCTTATCAATTATTATGACCCTGAAAATGAAACACCCTATTATGGATATGTTGACGACAAAAGCTTAGGTATCGACCAAATTCACGATTTGCAAACTAGTGGAGGGCAACGTAAGTACACCATAAATTTTAGCGGTCGCTATTTGGGAAAATTGGCGCTGGGGGTAAATATCAATATCTATAGCATTGATTACGCACAACGTAAATTTACTTCTGACAAATATGTAGATGGTGAAAAGTCCTTTTTAGATCAAGTTGATTATATTCAAGACTTAAGAACGATTGGAACTGGTGTTTCTGTTCAGCTTGGCGCTTTATACAAAGCCTCTGACATACTACGTTTAGGCTTAAACTTCACAAGTCCAACGTACTATGAAATTGAAGATGAATACACGGAGGCATTAGATGTAAGATACAACAGTGAATTAGATGGTGCTATGGGGCGTTCTTTATATCCAAATGTTGTTAATATCTTACCCTCATACAACCTCAAAACACCATCCATAACACAAGCAAGCATGGCATTAGTTTTTGGAACTAGCGGACTTTTAAGTATAGATTACGGGTTAAAGGATTACACGAACACAAAAACTAGTGATAGTAACGGGAGTTTTGATTATTTGAATGACGAAATCTCGAGTAACCTTGAAGCTGCTTCGTTCTTAAGAGCTGGTGGTGAAACACGGCTTGGGGACATAATTCTTCGCGCAGGGTATTGGTTTGAAAAAAGTCCGTATAAAAACACCCAGCTTATGACAGAAAGAAGTGGATTTGCTGTTGGCACAGGAATTCGATTCGGTAATGCTTCTCTGGACCTTACGTACACAAAATTGAATCAAGATTTTCAACACCAACTCTATACTATTGGACTTACCGATTCTTTTAATGTGCAACAACAATCGGGAAATGTGTCCTTGACATATAATGTCCGCTTCTAATAAAAGTTAATTTTTACGAATGTAGTATCTTTGCCTATTATGAAGGATGCTATGAAATTTGATCGACTATTAAAAGAGACTTTAGAGGATATCAACGACGATGATCATTTAAGTGGAAATATCGATACACCGCTACGTGACGATGCTTTTGAAATATCAAACACTGAGAAAATTGAGCGTATTGAAAAAGATGTTACGCGTATTTTAGAAACCATAGGCATGGACCTTACAGACGACAGTCTAAGAGGCACTCCTAAACGCGTTGCCAAAATGTTTGTCAACGAACTTTTTGCAGGGCTTCACCCCGACAACAAACCCAGCGCATCTACTTTTGACAACAAATACAAGTACGGGGAAATGTTGGTGGAAAAAAACATCACCGTCTACTCTACTTGTGAGCACCATTTACTGCCTATCGTTGGCAAGGCGCACGTCGCTTACATATCCAATGGAACCGTGGTAGGGCTTTCAAAAATGAATCGTTTGGTGGACTATTTTGCCAAGCGTCCGCAAGTACAAGAGCGCTTAACTATTCAGGTTGTAAAAGCTTTGCAGGACGTACTAAATACCCAAGATGTGGCCTGTGTCATTGATGCCAAACACCTTTGCGTAAATGCAAGAGGCATTCGCGATGTAGATAGCAGCACAGTTACTGCTGAGTTTGGCGGTGCTTTCAAAAAAGCCGAGGTCAGAAAAGAATTCTTGGGGTACCTCAACCTTGACACTTCGTTGTAACCTATGAGCGATACATCCTCATCATTGCATATTTTCAATTCGCTCAGCGGAAAAAAAGAACCGTTTACACCCATTGAAGAAAAGCATGTAGGCATGTATGTTTGCGGACCAACTGTATATAGCAATGTTCACTTGGGCAATTGCCGTACGTTTATCTCATTTGATTTGATTTATCGTTACCTAAAGCATTTAGACTACTCAGTGCGTTATGTTCGCAACATTACTGATGCAGGGCACTTAGAGCACGATGCGGATGAAGGTGAAGATCGCATCTCCAAAAAAGCTAGATTGGAGCGGATTGAACCTATGGAAGTGGTGCAACGCTATACGGTGGATTTTCATAAAACACTAGTCGCATTTAATACACTTCCGCCAAACATCGAGCCAACTGCGACTGGACACATTATCGAGCAAATTGAAATTGTAAAAGGTATTCTTGCATCTGGAATGGCTTATGAAATCAATGGCTCTGTTTATTTTGATGTTCAAAAATATAACGAATCCAACAACTACGGCATTCTTAGTGGGCGGAAGTTGGAGGATATGATTCACAATACACGCTCACTTTCAGGACAAAGCGACAAACGTTCGCCACAAGATTTTGCCCTTTGGAAAAAAGCCGAGCCACAACATATCATGCGTTGGCCCTCGCCCTGGGGAGATGGTTTTCCCGGCTGGCATTTGGAATGTACTGCAATGAGTACCAAGTATTTGGGCGAGCAATTTGATATTCATGGGGGCGGTATGGATTTAAAATTTCCACACCACGAATGTGAAATTGCGCAAGCGCAGGCAATAAATCAAAAAAGCCCTGTTACCACATGGATGCATGCCAACATGCTTACGCTAAACGGTAAAAAAATGGCAAAATCTACAGGAAATAATATTTTGCCAAGCGAACTCTTTGCCGGGACAAACCCAGTGCTTTCCAAGGCGTTTTCGCCAGATGTAGCGCGCTTTTTTATGCTACAGGCACATTACCGAAGTGTTTTGGATTTGAGCAGCGATGCATTAGAGGCAGCCGAAAAAGGCTACGAACGATTACTTCATAGTATTGAATTGCTGGCTGATTTACCGAAAAGCAAAGAAAGTAGTGCAAACATCAACGATCATATTCAAGGCTATTACGCTGCTATGAATGACGATTTTAACAGCCCTGTACTCATTGCACAGCTTTTCGAAACGGTCAAACTTATTCATCGTGTAAAACAAGGGGAAGACACCCTAACAGGCACGGACATTGAAAAACTTAGCAAAGCTGTTAACGCGTTTATATTTGACGTTCTGGGGTTAACACTCACAACAAAAGAACAAGACAACAGCTATTTGGATAAAGCCTTATCTGTACTAATTGATTTACGTGAACAAGCGCGGACGAATAAAGATTTTGCTACTGCTGATCGTATTCGTGACGAGCTTTTGGCAAAAGGCATTCAACTCAAGGATGGAAAAGACGGTACAACTTACAGTCTATCGTCATGAAAAAGGTGTTAATTTTTCCTTTTTTATTTCTAATCCGTATTTATCAAACGCTTATCTCTCCCCTACTCCCTTCCGCTTGTAGGTTCCATCCAACATGCTCTCAATACAGCATAGAAGCCTTACAAAAACATGGTCTTTGGAAAGGTACCGTGTTGGCAATCAAACGAATATGTAAATGCCATCCGTGGGGCGGTCAAGGTCATGACCCCGTACCCGACTAGGCTATTTTTACTGTATATTTATCGCAAATAAAATCACATGTTAGCACTCAAGTTTTTGTGGGCCCCAGACCCAGTTGTTATTAGTCTTGGAAGTTTTAATATTTACTACTACAGCTTAATGTTCGTTGTTGCTTTCGCATCTGGGCTTTATTTGATGAAATTCATGTATAAAAATGAAGGGGTTTCATTGGAATACCTAGACCCGCTATTACTCTATATGGTGGCAGGAACACTAATTGGTGCCCGCTTAGGGGAAGTCTTTTTCTACAATTGGGATTATTTTCAAAATAATCTATTGGAAATAATTTTGCCTATAAAAATTACAGAAAATGGATGGAAGTTTGTTGGGTTTAGGGGATTAGCAAGTCACGGCGCGGTAGTAGGGATTTTAACCGCTTTATATCTGTATACCAAAAAATACAAATACACATCTTTGGTATGGCTGTTAGATCGTATTGCTATCACGGTTGCCTTAGGTGGTATTTTTATTCGAATTGGAAACTTTTTTAATTCTGAAATTGTTGGAAAATATACTGGAAGTAGTTTTGGAGTTGTCTTTAAAAATAATGGAGAGACCCTACCAAGACACCCTGTTCAACTCTATGAGTCATTAGGGTACTTCATTGTATTTATTATTCTCTTTTTGATCTATAAAAATACTACTAAGCGAAATCAAAAGGGATTTCTGATTGGTGCCTTTTTTACGCTGTTGTTTGGGGTACGATTTTTAGCCGAATTTGTAAAAGAAAGTCAAGGTGGTTTTGGTGAAAGCATTGGTTATCTTTCAACAGGTCAATGGCTTAGCATCCCGCTTATCTTACTTGGGTTAATCCTAATTGCAATTTCCTATAAAACCAAAGCTAACGCTTAGTCGGGTTTATTTGCTCTTTTTAGAGGTATCGAACATTACTGGTGTGGCAATAAACAGCGACGAATACGTACCTACAAGTACGCCCACAATAAGCGCAAACATAAATCCGCGGATTGCTTCTCCACCGAAAATAAATATCGCTAATAGCACCACTAATGTGGTAAGTGACGTATTGATTGTTCTACTTAATGTACTGTTAAGGGCACTATTTACCGTTTTTGTACTTTCCCAAGACGTATGAAGACGTGTAAATTCACGAATACGGTCAAACACTACTACGGTATCGTTTAATGAATATCCAATTACCGTAAGTACCGCAGCAATAAATGCCTGATTTATTTCCATGCTAAACGGCATAAAGGTGTATGTAACCGAAAACACACCCAATACAATGAGTACGTCGTGGAAAACTGCAGCAACCGCACCAAGTGAATATTGCCACTTTCGGAAACGCAAAAGTATATACAAGAATACCACAATGAGTGATCCAAATACCGCCAAGAAAGAATTCTTCTTAATATCATCGGCAATTGTAGGCCCTACTTTTATGGAAGACATAATACCTACTTGTTTGTCCTCAGCGCCATTAACAAAATCATCGTATGATAAATTTTGAGGCAGATAAGTTGATAGGCCCCCGTACAATGCTTCTTGAATTTCGTTATCTACTTCAATACCCTCCACGTCGACCTTATAGTTAGTGGTGATTTTAAGCTGATTGTCCTCACCAAAAGTTTTGGCTTCGGCGCTACCCAAAAGTGAAGCTAATTGCGCTTGCGCATCAGATGGATTAACCGCCTGCTCAAAACGAACCGTGTACGACCGTCCACCAACAAAGTCAACTCCTTGATTTAACCCTTTTGTAAAAAGAGAGAAAACACCAATAGTAATCAACGCCCCCGAGATTACGTAGGCAATTGTGCGTTTTTTAAGGAATGTAATAGCCAAGTTTCGGAATAAATTTTTAGTGGCTTTGGTAGCAAATTCTAATGAATATCCTTTGCTTAGGCGTCCATCCACAAGAAGTCTTGTTACAAAAATAGCAGTACACAACGACGTAGCGATACCTATAAGTAAGGTGGTAGCAAACCCCTTAATGGGTCCTGTTCCGAAAATAAATAAGATAAACGCCGTTAGTCCTGTGGTGATATTCGCATCTAATATAGAAGACAAGGCATTTTTAAACCCGTCTGAAACAGCTTGTTTTTGACCTTTACCTTTTGCCAATTCTTCGCGGATACGTTCAAATATAAGCACGTTGGCGTCGACAGACATACCAATGGTAAGTACAATACCCGCAATACCTGGAAGTGTAAGAACAGCTCCTAGCCCGGCTAGAATTCCAAAAATCAAAATGATATTAAGTGTAAGTGCCATATCAGCGTAAAAACCTGCACGACCGTAATAAAAAATCATCCAAGCCAACACCAAAAGAAGTGCGATTACAAATGAATTGATTCCACTTTCAATAGCTTCTTGTCCAAGCGATGGCCCAACAATTTCAGATTGGATAATTTCGGCAGCTGCAGGAAGTTTACCAGCACGAAGAACATTAGCTAAATCAATTGCTTCATTAAGCGAAAACTGGCCTGAAATTTCTGAACGGCCACCAGCAATAGCCCCTTTTGAAACACCTGGTGCGGAATACACCACATCGTCTAATACAATGGCAATATTGCTACCCTCGCGGAACGCTTTACCTGTCATATCTTCCCAAATACGCGCTCCTTTTCCATTCATTTGCATGGAAACTGCTGGCGCCCCAAGTTGGTCATATGTTTGAGCCGCATCAACAATTACACTTCCACTTAAGGGAGGTTCGTTAGCCCTGTTAGCATTGACCACGTATAAATCAACAATAGCTGTTTGGGCATCGGGAATTCCCCATAAAAATTTGGTAAAACGCAAATCAGCAGGAAGTAATGCACGAACATCTGAACGATTTAAGTACTCTTCCAAAATAGGTTGGTCCTTTGCATCAACCTGTAATAGAACGGGACCTCCAGAATACCCAGCCCCTTTGACATAATCGTAAATAGGGTTTACTACGGTGCTTATAGAATCCTGCTGTGCAGAAACGTCCGAAAGCAAATCGTCAATATCTGAGGTTTCTTCAGTAACAGCTTCTTCTTTTTGAGATGCTACAACCGTCTTAAGTAGTTCATTGGCTTGAGCCAAAAATGCACCATAAGATTGGTTTGAAGCGGTTTCCCAAAATTCTAATTGCGCCGTGCTTTGCAAAAGATTTTTTACACGCTCCACATCACGTGCTCCTGGGAGTTCTACCAAAATACGACCCGAATTGCCTAAACGTTGAATATTGGGTTGGGTCACACCAAATTTATCAATACGCTTGCGTAATACCTCAAAGGCAGAAACAATTGAAGCATCAATTTTTCTTCGAATGATAGGTTGGACCTCATCATCGTTCATGTTAAAATTGATGTCATCGCTCAATGTTCGATTGGCAAAAATATCAGGACTCGCTAGCTTTTGATCTCCTTTTATAACGTCAAATGCCTCAAAAAAACTTTCTACATAGGTGTCGTCTGAAGATTTTTGTAAGACATCTGCATCTTCCAATGCACGATTAAATAGTGGGTTACGTGAATTTTCTGCTAAACCTTTTAAAATATCTTTTACAGATACTTGCAAGATAACGTTGATCCCACCTTTAAGGTCAAGCCCTTTGTTGAGTTCACGGTCTTTTGCAGTGCCGTATGACGTGTAGCCAAAAGCCGTTTCGCTAGATATGGAATCTAAGTAATTTTGTTCGGCAATATCCACTAGCGCAAAATAATTTGCGTCATCTGGGTTAACCGAAGCTTGTGCAAATGTTTTTGCGTCTGACTCTATCTTTGATGAAACAAAGGTGAATGAAAGTTGGTAAAGGCTGACAAGGCCAAATAAAACGGTGAAAAGTTTGATAAGTCCGTTATTCTGCATGATATAGAATTTAGTGTCGTAAATGAGACGAGCAAATATAACGTATCCGCCCTGATTAACAAATACCTATTTAAAGCGTTGAAAAATTACGAAAGAATCCCATCTAACGCGGCATTCATGGTGCGAACAGCAGCAGCGCTTCTATCAAATGTTGCTTGTTCTTCATCGTTAAGGTTTACATCTACAATAGACTCCCAGCCCGAACGGCCGATTACACATGGTACACCAATGCAGATATCTTCTTGGTTGTATTCGCCTTCAAGGTATACAGAACATGGGATAATACGCTTTTGATCGTTCAAAATACTGTCCACCAAATAAGCAACTGAGGCACCAGGCGCGTACCACGCCGAAGTACCTAATAGTTTGGTGAGTGTCGCGCCACCTACCATGGTGTCAGCAGCTAATTGCTTTAGCGCATCATCCTCTAATAAAGTTGAAACTGGTATTCCGTTATAAGACGCAAGTCTTGTGAGTGGAATCATGGTTGTATCTCCGTGACCCCCAATAACCATACCGTGAATATCGTTTGCAGGTTTGTCTAGGGCGAGAGAGAGGTAGGTCTTAAATCGCGAGCTATCTAAAGCACCACCCATTCCAATAATGCGATTTTTTGGCAATCCTGTTTTTTTCAATGTCAAATAGGTCATGGTGTCCATAGGATTAGATACGACAACAATAATAGCATTTGGCGAATTCGCCAAAATATTTTCTGAAACAGTTTGAACTATTCCTGCGTTAATACCAATAAGTTCCTCACGAGTCATTCCTGGCTTTCGTGGAATACCTGAAGTGATAACCACTACGTCGCTATTAGCGGTTTTGGAATAATCGTTTGTAGTCCCTACAATTTTGGTGTTAAAACCAAGTGTTGTAGCAGTTTGCATCATATCAAGGGCTTTACCCTCAGCAAAACCTTCTTTAATGTCTAGCAATACAACCTCGCTAGCGATACGTTGTGTAGCAATAGCGTCTGCGCAAGTGGCACCTACATTTCCGGCACCTACAATAGTAACTTTCATCTATTTGTTATTTTGGTGCAGCAAAAATACGGCTTGAACGCCAATACTAAAAGATTAGTCGTTATTATTTATAAGGATGAGTAAATCAGTCGTTTATAATCAACAAATACCAGCTATGAAATTACCTGATACTAAAGCCAAAACCTGCGGTAAATGTGTTGTATTCTTGAAACGCGTAGTCTGCGCTAAACGTAAATATCAAAAGTTTTAGTCTAACTCCCACATTTGATCTTAAACTTTGTCCTTTAAAATTTAGATTAATGGGATCAGTGTACGTCTTGCTTTCGGTTTTATAATTACCTAACAAACTCACTTCAGAATTAAAAGATGAAGTGCCTATTCCGCCATAAATTGTTAAGATTGATAATTTTTTAGAAGCTACCAATTGGAATGTTAAACTATTAGTGTCAAACTCGACTGCTTGTGTTGGCTCATCAGTTGGGTTTAAGCTAACCTTAGAGTTCACGTTTGTCCATGCAATCAATGCAGACATGTCTATTGGCAATTTATTAATAAATGGCAGCCAATGTTTAATATCATGCATAAGTCCAATTCCGAATGTTGAAAGTTCAGCGTCTTGTGCGGATATTTTTGGTATGTATCTAAATTTAACATCTGTATGCTTAAACAGACCAATACCAGCTTGAATAGTAGCAGTTGGTATTATGTTATATCCAATATCCTCTTTTAGTCCTAAACCAGGTGGCGCAGATATAGAGATATCGTCATTACCCTCATTAAAAGTAAAGTTGAGCAATGGTCTGTTATTTTCTGCTCCTGCCCCACCAAAGGGACCTAAGAGAGTTGGAATACTAGCAGAGCTAACGCTGTTGTCAGTTAATTTAATATTGGTATAGTCAGCGTTGTTGAAAGTAAAGAATTCTTTGTTGGTTGGTATTAACGATGCATTTGAAATGACGGAAATATCAACCCCAAATCTTTTGTGCGTCTTTGCAGTATTATACCATCCACCATTAAGTCCGTAACCGAATCCTGCTGTTGCTGGTTCTATGTAATTCTCTAAAAACACCTGAGCATCGTCCACACCACCTTCTAATACTGTGGACAAATCTAATTGGGCAAAAGAAATATGGCCCACAAAAAGAAGACCTAATAATTTGAATGCTTTGTTCATGATTCACTACTTTAATTAATTCTAATAAAAGACATTAGTTAGTCACGACAGTGATCTTTACATTTGAGGTAATATCAACATAAAAATCATCATCATTTAGAGGCGTTTCGGAGGAGAACGATACTTTGTATGTATATTTACCGCTTTGGATTTCTTGGATCAAGTTAAAGCTGTTGACAAGATCAAGGTCTACCGCTTGGTTGTCTGATAGCGTGTACGTATTATCAACAACAGTCATATCACCAATTTCAATTTTCGCATCAACGGTAATACTATTTACGTCGTAATTCCTTAAAGTAAGTGTAACACCTTCCAAGTTAGAGGATTTAAGTACATCTCCGTGTTTTTCTATAAGATCGCCTAAATCAACTTCACCCGTCTGAAAAAACTCCGAAAAGCTTCCTTTGTCAGTTATATGAAATGTATTGACAAAATTATCAGCAACTTCGACTTCGATGGCATCGTCTTCGCACATACCAGACATCAGTAAAAAGGGCAGCGCTATTAAAAAGTATTTTTTTGATGCTAGTTTAAAATTGGGGAATGATAACATAGTATGTGATTAAGAATTGAAATTAAATTTAAGTAAAATTAGTATTTTTTTGGTGCGTGACCTAAAAAAGCAATTATGCATCAATGTTTGCGTAGATGGCATTCTTTTCAATAAATTCTCGCCTTGGTGGTACTTCATCGCCCATTAGCATAGAAAAAACACGGTCGGCTTCTCCTCCATTATCAATGGTAACCTGACGCAAGGTTCTAAACTCAGGATTCATAGTTGTATCCCAGAGTTGCTCTGCATTCATCTCTCCTAATCCTTTGTAGCGTTGCACTGAAGACCCTTGCCCAAAATCTTGCATCAGACGATCGCGTTGATCATCATCCCAAGCGTATTGTTTTTTTGCTCCCTTCTTGACTAAATAAAGTGGCGGAGTTGCAATATAGATATAGCCATTTTCAATTAGCTCACGCATATAGCGGAAAAAGAATGTCAGAATTAGGGTTGAAATGTGGCTTCCATCAACGTCAGCATCACACATAATGACAACTTTATGATAGCGTAGCTTCTCTAAATTTAGAGCTTTGGCATCTTCCTCAGTTCCAATAGTCACACCCAGTGCCGTGTAGATATTTCGAATTTCTTCGTTTTCAAACACCTTGTGTTGCATGGCTTTTTCCACATTAAGGATTTTACCACGTAACGGTAAAATAGCTTGAAAATTTCGATCACGTCCTTGTTTGGCAGTACCACCTGCAGAGTCTCCCTCAACGAGAAATACTTCACATAATTTCGGATCTTGCTCTGAGCAATCAGAAAGTTTTCCAGGTAAGCCA
The DNA here is from genome assembly GCA_003331305.1 of Flavobacteriales bacterium. GTDB lineage: Bacteria > Bacteroidota > Bacteroidia > Flavobacteriales > Flavobacteriaceae > UBA7446. Next base: position 26,715 of record QOQB01000009.1, read on the forward strand.
CCACCACTCATAACGGTTTTACGCTGCACCATTTCACGGGCTTTGCGCGCAGCATGTCGTGCCTGAGCTGCCAAAATTACTTTTTGTACAATTGATTTGGCATCATTTGGATGCTCTTCCAAGTAGTTCTCTAGCATTTCAGAAACCGACTGAGAAACTGCTGCACTCACTTCTCTGTTACCGAGTTTTGTTTTGGTCTGCCCTTCAAATTGAGGCTCGGCAACCTTAACAGAAACTATGGCAGTAAGTCCCTCACGGAAATCATCACCAGATATTTCAAATTTGAGCTTATCCAGCATCCCCGATGAGTCGGCGTACTTTTTCAAAGTTGTAGTCAGTCCTCGTCTAAAGCCAGAGAGATGCGTACCCCCTTCGTGTGTGTTAATATTATTTACGTACGAATGCAAATTCTCAGTAAATGAAGTATTGTAAATCATGGCTACTTCAACGGGAATATCGTTTTTTTCTCCTTCCATCGAAATAACATCAGCTGTAATTGGCTCGCGGTTAGCATCTAAAAAACGAATAAACTCTTTTAATCCTTCATCAGAATGAAACAATTCACTTACAGAATCCCCTTTTTCGTCTTTTTGTCTGTGGTCTGTGAGTTGGATTTTGATTCCTTTATTTAAAAACGATAATTCGCGCATCCGATTAGCGAGTGTCTCGTAATTGTATTCTATAGTTTGCTTAAAAATAGTTCTGTCGGGCAAAAAGGTAACCATTGTTCCTGTTTTGGAGGCCTCTCCAACTGTTTTTACAGGGTATTGCGCCTTACCACGTGCATATTCTTGTTCCCATGTTTTACCGTCTCGATAAACGGTTGCCTTAAGCATTTCAGAGAGCGCATTAACACACGACACACCTACGCCGTGCAATCCGCCCGAAACTTTGTACGAGTCTTTATCAAACTTACCACCTGCACCAATTTTTGTCATAACGACTTCTAGAGCAGAAACACCTTCTTTTTTGTGCATGCCCACAGGGATTCCACGGCCATTGTCTTCAACGGTAATAGAATTGTCTTCGTTGATTTGAACTGAAATAAGATCACAGTGCCCAGCAAGTGCCTCGTCAATAGAATTGTCTACAACCTCATAAACAAGGTGGTGTAATCCACGTAAGCCTACATCACCAATATACATGGAAGGACGCATGCGCACATGCTCCATTCCCTCTAAAGCCTGTATACTATCCGCAGAATAATTTTGATTTGGTTGATCACTCATATGATTTATTTAAGAAAAAGCTATTCTTACAAATTTAACCTAAAAGCCACACTTTTATAGTAGAAGCGAGGCCTGTTTTAGGTCAAGTTATCAACATTATGTGGGTAAAAAACGGCTATTCATAGGCATCTACATGGACATTTCCAATAGCACGCCCAGAGGGCTCATTCATGTTTTGAAACGATGCGTCCCAGGCAAGTGCCGTTGGTGTGCTACAAGCAATAGATGGAACAGATGGAACAGTCAGTGCCGCAGCTTGTGATGGGAAGTGCCCCTCAAAAATGCTACGGTAATAATATTCTTCTTTAGTCCGTGGGGGTTGTACAGGAAAACGATGAGTCACTTGCGTCATTTGCGCATCGCTTACCGCTTCTTCTACAACTGCTTTAAGCGAATCAATCCAACTGTAGCCTACACCATCACTGAACTGTTCTTTTTGACGCCAAGCAACTGATGCTGGTAATTCGTTCTCAAAAGCCTTACGCAACACCCATTTTTCCATTCGCTGAGAAGTAATCATTTTATCTTTTGGGTTGATACGCATCGCAACATCCATAAACTCCTTGTCTAAAAATGGCACACGCCCTTCGATTCCCCAAGCGGCAAGCGACTTGTTTGCGCGCAAGCAGTCGTATTGGTACAGCTTCTCAAGCTTACGAACGGTCTCTTTATGAAACTCTTCTGGATTTGGTGCTTTGTGAAAATATAAATATCCACCAAACACCTCATCGGCACCCTCGCCAGAAAGCACCATTTTGATTCCCATCGACTTAATAACACGCGCAAGCAAATACATAGGAGTGGATGCGCGTACCGTAGTTATATCATAGGTCTCTAAGTGATAAATAACGTCTTTGATGGCGTCAAGTCCTTCTTGAACAGTAAACGTAACTTCGTGGTGCACTGTTCCAATTCTATCTGCTACAATCTGTGCAGCTGCTAAATCGGGAGAGCCTTCTAAACCAATAGAAAACGAGTGTAATTGTGGCCACCACGCTTCTTTTTTGTCATCCGCTTCAATGCGATTTTTGGCAAATTTTTTTGCTAAGGCTGAAGTAATGGACGAATCTAAACCACCAGAAAGTAGCACTCCATAAGGCACGTCGCTCATCAGCTGACGATGTACGGCATCTTCCAACGCTTTTCCTAAATCTTCAATGCTTGTTTCGTTATCTTTAACATTTTCAAAATCTTCCCAGTCTCGCGTGTACCAACGTTGTGGCGAATCGTCTTTCTCCGTCATATAATGCCCTGGAGGAAAAACTTCAATGGTATGGCAAACACCTTCTAAAGCTTTTAACTCTGATGCAACATAACGTGTTCCGTTTTGATCAAATCCATAATACAATGGAATAATACCCATGTGGTCACGAGCAATTAAAAAGCTTTTTGTGGAAGCATCATAAACCACAAAACCAAAAATGCCATTTAATTCATCAATAAAATCGGCCCCTTTTTCTTGGTAAAGCGCCAAAATAACTTCACAGTCAGAACCCGTTTGGAATTCGTAATCTGGAGTTGTAGCGCGTAGTTCGCGATGATTGTAAATTTCGCCATTGGCAGCCAAGACCAGTTTTTTGTCAGCGCTATATAATGGCTGACGACCTGAGGTTGGGTCAACGATTGCAAGACGCTCATGCGCAAATACAGCAAAATCATCGGCATGGATACCACTCCAATCTGGACCGCGGTGACGGATTTTTTTTGACATTTCAAGAAGCTGCGGGCGAAGCTCAACAGCGGGTTGCTTTATATTTAAAGCACATACAATTCCACACATGGTTTAAATTTTGATGCAAATTTGTAATTTTTATTTTTATTTTAAACTATAAATACTTTTTTTAATTTGATATTTAAACTTAATTAGATTATTTGAATTAATATTATAATCAATACTATTATTTAAATCCACAATTGGTTTAACTCCTTCTAAAAACATGCTTACTTTTATAGCAAATATGAGTTCACCAACAATCAAAATTGAAAATGCCACGATTAGTCAGCACAAAAAAGTGGTGTTAAAGCAAGTTTTACTTGAAATAAGTGAAGGTGCTTTTGTGTATTTTATAGGTAGAACAGGAAGCGGTAAAAGTAGTTTAATTCGGACACTATACGCCGCAATGCCGCTTACAGCTGGTGAAATTCACATTTGCGATACCGCGCTTTCAAAACTCAAAAAACGACATATTCATAAGCTGAGAAGGAAACTGGGCATTGTTTTTCAAGATTTTAAACTCCTCCCCGACCGAAATGTACATCAAAACTTAGCTTTTGTGCTTCGTGCCACAGGCTGGAGAAACAAGGCCGATCGTAATGCAAGGATTGACGAGGTGTTGGCATTAGTAGGCTTAGAGGATAAAGAAAAACGCTTTCCTCAAACTTTATCTGGTGGCGAGCAACAACGGCTATCTATAGCAAGGGCGCTTCTCAACAATCCTAAAGTACTGCTCGCCGATGAGCCCACAGGTAATCTAGATCCTATTACGCGGTGGGAAATCATGGAAGTATTACGAAACGTAAACAAACAAGGAACCACCGTACTTATGGCAACCCACGATTTTAGTATTATTCAAAAATATCCTGGAAAGACCTTTAAATGTGAGGAGGGTAAGGTTACTGAAGTCATTTTAAAAAATCAAAATTCTTGATATCCATTTGTATTCCAACATACAATACAGATTGTACGAGACTGTTAAAATCTTTGCGAAAGCAAATTGATGAAATTAAGTATACTATTGATGTTCTTTTGTTAGAGGACGGTTCATGTAAGTTTACCCAAGAAAATGAAGACTGTTGTAAACAAAACGGGTTTATTTACTTAAGCAACAAAACAAATAGGGGACGCGTTGAGAGTAGAATGAAATTAGCAAAAAACAGTAAAGCTCCTTGGATCGTTTTTTTAGATGCAGATATGTTGCCAGCTACAGAAAAATTCACGCTCATTTATTACAGTGCGGCATCATCGAAATCTCATGATGTATTCATAGGTGGTCATCGATATGAAAACAAACTAAACATGTTTAATTTGCGTTTGCGCTATGGAAAAGCTAGAGAAGAAGCCACTTGTGAAAATCGAAATAAAGATCCATTTAAAAACATCTTTTTTGGTAATATGATGATAAAAAAAGAAATTTTTTTATCTATTTTTTCTACCTACACAAATCCTTCTTACGGAGAGGACCATTTTCTTTCAGCAATGCTTAGGGCAAAAAAGTTACGAGTTTTACATCTAGACAACAATACTTTTCATTTGGGCCTAGAAAAAAACTATCAGTTTTTAAAAAAAACAGAGGAGGCGACAAAAACTATCACCCAGATTCACGACAACATGAGAGTTAATCTTGAATACAGTAAATTATTGCGTTATTATGTTTTTTTAAAGCGTTTACATTTGAAAAAAACTGTTTATTTTATTCTTAGAATCTTAATTCCCGTAATGAGAAAAACTCTAGTTTGGTTTGGCGGACCTCTTCTTTTTATTGATCTCTATAGGCTTCATTACTTTTTAAAACACAAAAAAGATGGAGATTAGATTTTCTGTAGTTATACCGTTATACAATAAAGAGGGGTATGTGCTTGAAACAATCAAAAGTGTTTTTAACCAAACTTTTTCAAATTATGAAGTCATCGTTGTTAATGATGCTTCAACTGATAACAGCTTAGAAATAGTCAAAAGCATTAACGATAAACGTGTTCGTATTATTGAGCACCATAAAAATCGTGGGCTTTCAGCAACAAGAAATACAGGAATTTCAAATGCCAAAAACGAATTCATTGCATTTTTAGATGCTGATGATTGTTGGGATATAGGCTTTTTAGAAAAGATTAAAGAGCTCATTATAAAGAATCCAAAAGAACATGTTTTTGGAACATTTTACAAAGAAGTAATAAATGGAAAGTTATTTACCCCAAAGGTAAATGTGCCAAATAAAAAAGCAGGCACATCTTGGGTTATTGATGATTTTTTTGCACTAAACAAACGAAATTTAATTATTACGCAAAGCTGTTTGGTTGTAAAAAAAATCGCTTTTAAGTCCATCGGAGGATATGCAGAAGGAATAACATTTGCAGAAGACATTGAGTTTTACATACGCTGTTTTAATATGTTCAATTTAGTTTATGCTTTTCAACCCTTTCATTTTCAAAAAAAAGATGTTATGTTTAGTATTACCAATAGCAGCATAACAGAAAAGGAATATCCACTTCTGGATAAATTTTTAGGGAAATCTGACTCAACAGATAGTTTTATAAACCATAATTTATATTGCTTTTGTAGAAGATTCAAGAATGAAAATGAAATTAAAAAGATGAAGTTTTATCGAAAAAAGATAAATAAAAGGAAGTTGACTTTAATAAAACTCATGCTTATTTACTTACCGCAACCACTCTATTTAGCATTATTAAAGCTTAAAAAAATAATGTTGCGCTTTGGTTTAAATCCAACTTCATACTAATGAAAATCCTACTTCTTGGCGAATACAGCAATTTACATAACAGTCTTAAAAAGGGTTTAGTTGAACTTGGTCATGAGGTGACTTTAATATCTTCAGGAGATGGATTTAAAAGCTTTGAGTCTGATATTTTATTTAATAAACCAGCAATTGTAAGTTCATCTGGAGTATTAAAGAAACTTTTTACATTCATTTTCAGGTATCCTTTTAGCTTTTATTTACGAAGCTTGCAGTTCCAATCCGTATTGCCAAAACTTAAAGACTATGATTTTATCCAGCTTGTAAACGAGCATGCAATTGGAGGAGTTCCGTGGATTGAAAAAAGACAACTCAAAAGATTGAAAAAGCAAAACAAGCACATGGTTTTATTGTGTTGTGGGGAAGATTATAATATTATTCATTACTGCCTAAACAGTGAAAACTTAAAATATTCTAACCTGACCCCGCTTTTAGAAGACAAAAGTTTAACACCCGATTATGCATATTCACTAAAATACATAACTCCCTCTTTTAAAAAACTTAGCAAATACATAGAAGAAGTAACTATTGGAACAATAGCATCTGACATGGATTATCATTTGCCACTACAAGGCAATTCCAATTACCTTGGCATGATCCCCAATCCAATAGCACTTTCAAAAGAAAGCGAGGGGTCAAATCAAAAAAAAGGAACAACCATTTTGTTGGGAATAAACACAAATAACTATACCAAAAAAGGGCTGAAGTATTTTGACGAGGCTTTAACTCGAATTGAAAAAAAATACCCGAATGTTATCATAAAAAAAACCACCAACCTTCCTTTCAAAGACTATATGGCTGAAGTTAAAAAAGCGGACATACTACTAGATCAAATTTATTGTTACGATCAAGGCTATAATGCACTACAAGCCATGGCTTTTGGAAAAGTAGTTTTCACAGGTGCTGAACAAGCGTTTTTAGCGTATTACAACCTTAAAGAGGACGAAGTGGCTATCAACGCATTGCCCGATGTTGACTATTTGGTGCATAAACTAAGTTCTCTCATAGAAAGCCCAAAAAAAACAAAGACTATTGGAGCAAATGCAAAAGCATTTGTTTTGAAACATCACAAAGCAAAAGAAGTAGCTAAAAAATATGTAGAAACATGGATTAACGCTGCCCAGTAACAGCAGTAAACGTGTTCCAATCTCTAATATAATCCTCTTCTTGGTAGGTTTTAGAAGCTAACACTAGACAAACGGCCCCTGCAGAAAAATGGTGCATTTCACGCCACGTCATTGTTGGTATTAAAAGTCCTTTAGTTGGACTGTTTAACGCCATGGTTTGCGTATCAGAACCATTTTTTAAAACCACATCAAAACTTCCGCTTATAGGTATTAGTAATTGGTTGGTGGTCTTTAAGGCATGCCCTCCGCGACTGCTCCCGCTAGGCACATCAAAAAGATAAAAAACACGTTTAAAATCGAAAGGTATAACGCCTTTTTCTAGGATAGCCAAGTTACCTCTTGGGTCATTAACGGTTGGTATATCAATCCACGTGAATTCCATAGTCATCTATTTGAGTTTGTTACGGAGTAAAAATACAACCAATATCAGACAACCTACATATCTAATAGCATTTGCAATAACAATAGCTTCAATTCCATAATCGTCTATAAGAAGAATACTTACACATATAAGCGTGGAAAATGAAAATATTTCAACAATAAAAAAGTCTACTAATCTTTTTTTTGCGACTAGATAATAGGCAAAAACCAAGAAAATTACGCGAAACCAATCTGCAGTCAGCTGCCATTTAAAAAGCGAAGTGATACCTATAAAATCAACCGTAAAAAGAAGTTTTGTGAGCGGCTCTCTGAACAAATAGATCATAATCATTCCAAAAGTTACTATCGGCAGTAGTGTTTTAAGAATATCCTTTGATTCATCGAGTAATTGAAACTCGCTGTTCTGCTCTGAATATCGCGGCAACACATACAAGCTAAATACGGCAGTTATAAAAATGAAATAGTTGGAAGATATGGCGTTCATTGCAGTCCAAAAGCCAGCAGACGCAACATCTATTTTGATACTAATTAAGGTTCGCAGTCCAAGCTCAATAGCGTGTACGAACCCCACAGAAACGACGGTCATAGCCATGTAAGGGAATAATGCCTTTACCTTTGTTATGTTAAACTCAAATGCATTTGGAATTATTGATTTATAAATCGATGATTTGAAATAAAAAAAATACAACAAAGCTCCAATAATAGGCCGTAAGAGAATGGCACATATTCCGCCTTTTAAACCATACAACCATAGCAATACAATCATAAAAAATGCTGTTATGCTAGCTGTAATTAATTGTAAATTTGAAACAGCTTTAAACGATTTTTTCCCTGTTAAAATGGACTCAATAAGCACCATAAGCCCCATAAATGGGACCGCAAAAAGAATGGCTAAGAACAGTGACCCAAAAGATTCTCCAAAAAACAATTGGGATGTTATCCACTCTTGTTGCCAAAACAGCAAGAGCGCTATCAAAATAGAAGCACCAAAAAAAAGACTTACTATGGAATTTAATAGGGATTTTAAAGACAACGCATCTTTTGTAGCAGCTGCTTCAGCAATTAAGCCGTTCTTAGTGCCGAGTGATGAAAAAGAGCTGAGCACTTCCAAGAGATTGCGCAAATTTGCCATTAGCGCTAATCCAGAAGCACCAACAAAAACGGCAATAGCTTTTTGCGAAACAAGCCCTACTAGCAGCCGAACTACACCTGCAGTTCCTGTGTAACCAATAACACGAAACAACAGATTTTTTTTATACTTTTTTAAAATTCCCACTAGTATCTATTAAGGACATCAATGATATACTGCACGTCTTTATCATACAAGCTTGGGTATAGCGGAATGCTCACAACGGTTTCATGGTAGTGTTCTGTAACGGCAAGCGACAGATGATTGTATTGCTTTAAAGCAGTTTGCTTGTGAGGTGGAGTGGGGTAATGAATCAAACTACCAACGCCATTTTTTGTTAAGTGCTGAATAAAATCATCTCTCATCTCGACACGAGCCACAAACAAATGAAACACATGAGAGTCATTTTTTGGATGAACGGGTAAGATTATTTTTGGATTTTCTATTTCAGAAACATAGCGTATGGCAATCTCTTGTCGGCGTTGTATAGCCGAAGGGTATTCAGGGATTTTATGTAGCAAAAAACGAGCTTGTAATGCGTCTAATCGCATATTAAAGCCAAGTACATCGTTCTGGTACTTTTTTGAAGATCCATAATTTTGAATGGCGCGCATGGCTTTTACCAAATCATCATCATGTGTAGTTACAGCGCCTGCATCGCCCAAAGCGCCAATGTTTTTTGTTGGGTAAAAACTAAAAGCAGCTGCATCGCCTAAGGCACCGGCTTTCTGGCCATTAGAAGCTGTCGCGCCGTGCGCTTGCGCTGCATCTTCAATTAGCAAGAGGTTATTTCTTTTCGCAAACGACTGGAATGTTTTTGTGTTTACCAACTCGCCATAGAGATGAACTACCAAGCACGCTTTTGTTTTTTCAGTCAATTGATGTTGTGCTACAGCAACATCCATTAGGAAGGAGGAATCTTCTGGCTCTACAAAGACAGGAACTAGTCCTGCTTGAATCACAGCTAAGGTAGTAGCAATGTATGTGTGGGCAGGAACTAAAACCTCATCGCCCTGATGAAGAATCCCAAGGCTTTTATATCCTTCAAAAATGAGACGTAATGCATCCAGACCATTACTTGTTCCAACACAATGCGTTGTGCCACAAAAAGTGGCGTATTCTTTTTCAAAATCTTTAACCGCATCGCCCAGAATATATTGACCGCTTTGCATAAACAACTGAAGCTCTTGAGCAAACTTTTCTGCATAGGGTGCATTTTCAGCGACGATATTAAAAAATGGTATGTTAGTTCTCATGGCTCATTACAAATTGGTCTTGAGCATATATATCACATCCCAGCTCCTTCTTATAATTAACAAGCCCTTGTGGGTACGTCAAATCATTCGATGGAGGGATTGAGCCCATGTCAAAAAACTGAAATCCTTTTTCGCTGTATAACTCCATCAAATAAATATACAAATAATCTAGAGGGGCAAGACGTTCATACCCCAATCGGGTTGCGCCGTACTGAGACCGAACGATGTTATTTTTTATAAAAAGTGTAATACCGGCAATAATAATGTCTTCGTAATATAAATTCCACTGCACAATAGTGTTAGGGAAATATTCGTGAAGACTTTCGATTTCGGAACAGCTATGAACAGGAGACGCTTGATGTTTTTCGTGCAAACAAGGAATCAATACGTTTGTCCAAAAGTCCTTAAAATCATTATTATTATGAATAGAAAATTCCATTTTTAGTTTGCGGTTTTTGTATCGCTTTAGTTTAGACTTGTGAATTTTTAATGCACGGGTCATATCAACAGCCATTGACAAAAACGATTTTTCCATATCCCCCTTAAGCTGCTTTATCACATCCGTTTGTTCAGCTATACCCGTGTTGTAAAAAGAAGGAGGCAGTTTGATGTTGATCTTAGTAATGCCCTTTTTGTTTAAAAACGCTATGATGGCTTGATACATCTCACTTACAAAATCTCTCTCAAATGTATTTGAATCATAGAGTAATCCACCATATGAAAGACCGCTATGTGATTGAATTTGATTTTGATTTGTTAGGGCAGCAGGAAAAAGTCCAATCAGCGTAGCATCGTGAAAAATCATCAAAGAATAGTCTTCAAATCTATCTTTATGGTACTCCATAAAATCACGATAAAAAAGAAAGGAATACCTTGGATCTACAGCAAGGAAATCATCCCATATTTTTTTGTGCTTTGCAGTATACCGCTGAATACGAAGGGTTTTCATCTATGAGTAAAACGCAAACTTAGCAAATAAATTACCCTATTTGCTTACCACGACGTTTGCGCTCGTTTTCATCGAGATAAATTTTCCGTAAGCGTAAAGAGCTAGGTGTGACTTCAACATACTCGTCTTTTTGGATATATTCCAACGCCTCCTCCAGACTAAAGGTAATTGGAGGAGCCAATTTCACCTTTTCATCAGAACCAGAAGCGCGAACATTCGATAGTTTTTTAGTTTTTGTTACGTTGACAACCAAATCGTCTGCACGCGAATTTTCACCAATTACTTGTCCAGTGTAAATTTCATCCCCTGGTGGAATAAAAAATTTCCCCCTGTCTTGAAGTTTGTCTAACGAATATGGAATTGCTGATCCCTTTTCCATAGATATTAATGACCCATTTATGCGTCCTGGAATATCTCCTTTGTAAGGCTCAAAATCAATAAATCTATGATTCATAATGGCTTCACCAGCTGTTGCTGTAAGCAGCTGATTCCGTAAACCAATGATGCCACGCGAAGGTATTTTGAACGAACACATCATACGCCCGCCTTTGGGCTCCATAGCAGTCATCTCACCTTTTCGCATAGTGACCATTTCGACCGCTTTACCAGAAACTCCTTCGGGTAAATCGATAGTTAATTCCTCAACGGGCTCACATTTTCTTCCATCAATTTCTTTAATAATTACTTGAGGTTGTCCTATTTGCAGTTCATACCCTTCGCGACGCATGGTTTCTATGAGCACCGACAAGTGTAAAACACCGCGACCAAACACCATAAACTTATCAGCTGAATCAGTAGGTTCCAAACGCATGGCTAAGTTTCGCTCCAGCTCACGCTCAAGTCTGTCTTTAATATGACGTGAGGTCACAAATTTTCCTTCTTTGCCAAAAAACGGCGAGTCATTGATAGTAAACAACATACTCATTGTAGGCTCATCAATAGCAATGGTAGGCAATGCTTCAGGTGTTTCTATATCTGCAATAGTATCGCCAATTTCAAAATTTTCTAAACCAACAACAGCGCAGAGGTCTCCTGCTTTGACCTCATCCACTTTTTTCCTGCCTAATCCATCAAACACCAAAAGTTCTTTAATCTTAGACTTTACTATCAAGGCATCTCGCTTCACCAAAGAAACCGTGTCTGATGCCTTAAGCACTCCTCGGTGCAAACGACCAATGGCAATTCGACCAGTAAACGACGAATAATCCAATGAAGTAATCAGCAGTTGCGTGGTTCCCTCGCTTACGTTTGGCGCGGGAATATGCTCCACAACAGCATCAAGAAGCGGCTCAACTGAATCGGTTTGTTTTTGCCAATCGTCTGACATCCAATTGTTTTTTGCCGATCCATATAACACAGGAAAATCTAATTGCCATTCTTCAGCACCCAATTCAAACATCAAATCAAATACCGATTCGTACACTTCCTCTGGAGTGCAATTTTCTTTATCCACCTTATTGACAACCACAATGGGCTTTAACTTTAAGTTGATTGCCTTTTGCAATACAAAACGCGTTTGTGGCATAGGGCCTTCAAAGGCATCAACGAGTAACAAAACACCATCTGCCATGTTAAGTACCCGCTCTACTTCACCCCCAAAATCGGCGTGACCAGGGGTATCTATGATATTAATTTTAGTGTCCTTGTATTGTACAGAAACATTTTTAGACAAAATGGTAATACCGCGCTCACGCTCCAGGTCGTTGTTGTCAAGAATAAGTTCGCCCTTATTTTCATTGTCTCTAAAAAGCTGGCAATGGTGAAGAATTTTATCAACCAAGGTTGTTTTGCCATGATCAACGTGTGCGATGATAGCAATATTGCGTATATTTTTCATAGTCTATTTTGCGCGCCAAAGGTACATTTTTTTCATACAGGAATATGATGTGCTTTGCGTTGGCTTAATCCGTATTTTTACCACATGAAACAGTTTGTAAAACGCCAGACCGAATCCAATCAATTTTTCTTGTTAGCTGGACCCTGTGCCATTGAAGGAGAAGACATGGCATTGCGTATTGCAGAACACCTTGTAGAAGTAACAAACAGGCTTCAATTACCTTTTGTTTTTAAGGGAAGTTTTAAAAAAGCAAATCGGAGTAGGTTGGATAGCTTCACTGGAATAGGCAATGAAAAAGCCTTACAAATACTCAGAAAAGTAGGTGAAACCTTTGATGTGCCAACAGTTACAGATATTCACGAGGTTTCAGATGCAACAATGGCTGCGGAATATGTAGATGTACTGCAAATTCCAGCCTTCTTAGTACGTCAAACAGATTTAGTAGTTGCTGCTGCCAATACGGGGAAATATGTAAACCTTAAAAAAGGGCAATTTATGAGTCCTGAAAGTATGCAACATGCCGTTACCAAAGTAACTGCTTCTGGGAATAATAACACTTGGATTACAGATCGTGGTACTATGTTTGGCTATCAGGATATGGTAGTTGATTTTAGAGGCATTCCTGTAATGAAGTCGTTTGCCCCAACTATTTTAGATGTTACGCATTCACTCCAGCAACCCAATCAGGCAAACGGAGTCACGGGCGGACGACCAGAGCTTATTGAAACCATGGCAAAGGCTGGAATCGCAGCAGGTGTAGATGGACTATTTATGGAAACTCACTTTGACCCAAGTGCAGCAAAAAGCGATGGTGCTAATATGCTTCCGCTTCATCTTTTAGAAGGATTATTAGAAAGATTAGCAACATTGCGCAAAGCTGTAAATCAAATTTCTTAAATTTGCATCCGCTTTTGGCGGAACGTTCTTTGAATACATGGGGTCGACTGGTATTGACAGCGAGATTCATGACGATGTAAGCAAGTCGAGCGCTGGACTACAGCTCGTAAATCTCATAGTACCACCATTTTAAATGGCGAGAATAACTACGCTCTTGCAGCCTAATTGACTGAATTATAGTAAGTCCAGGCCCTAGTCCCGCAAGGCGGGAAGGCAAGATGTCTTTGGGAAGCCCTTGTTGACGGCGTCCCGCAAAAAGATACCATCAAAGTCAACATAGAGATCACGGTGCTTCGACGCGTTCTCAAAATAAAGAAGCTAAGGTAATTGTGGGCGGTTTTCGGTCAGCAACTATTCAAAAATCAAACGAAAACTAAACTTGTAGAAAGCGTTTGATTGACTTGTTTGGACGAGGGTTCGATTCCCTCCGACTCCACAACATAACCCTCACATTGTGAGGGTTTTTTGTTTTTTAGCCAACTTCGCTATTAAGCTGCCCAAACCCAGTCATTGGTACAAATAAAATTAGAAGTAATAGTTTTTTTCATTGTACTAATTTAAGAAATTAAACCATAGGCATATCTTCTTCTTTAAGTTCTGCTACTTCTAATCCTCTTAAGTAGGTTTTAATTATATTAGTACAACTAACAACAATATAAAATGAAAAAGTTTTTTATTAATAATGGTTATTGTAAATAATAAAACTTAGTTTGTAGAAGCTTCGCCATAATTATTTGGTCCATCATTGCCTTTTTTGATTACTAAATAAAGCCAATAAGGGCTCGCAATTATTGTAAAAACCCACAAATAGTTCCAGCCACTTTTATTTACGTCGTGTAATCTTCTAATTGTAACAGATAAGCTTGGTATAATGGAAATAAGTGTATAAATCCCTCCAATTAATCCAGTTTCTGACATAGATGTACCTAAAACTTGCGTGTCAATTAGTGAACATATGATGGAAATGATAGTAGAAAAAAGGGTAAAATACCAAAACTCTGGTCTGTTAGCTCTACCCTTAAAGTTGAATGCTTGTTTAAATGCTAATATGTAATATTTCATGATTTTTAGTTAATTTTAAAAATCAAAAATAATATAAGTCTGCGAAACATGAAATTATCGATAAATAAACTTTCTAAAACCTACAGAAATGGTGTTAAAGCGTTAGATAGAGTAAATCTTGAAATTGGAACTGGAATGTTTGGACTATTAGGTCCTAATGGTGCTGGTAAATCTTCTTTAATGAGGACCATTGCTACAATTCAAAGTCCTGACGATGGTGAAATTTTCTTTAATGACATTAATGTGCTAGAAGATAATATTTCATTAAGAAAAATTTTAGGTTACCTCCCACAAACATTCGGCGTTTATCCAAAAATGACTGCAGACAGCCTACTTAATTATTTTGCAATGTTAAAGGGTGTCTCCAGTAAAAAGGAAAGAAAAGAATTGATCGATAATCTTCTTGAAATTACCAACTTAGAAGATGCAAGATGGAAAAATGTTAGCGGTTTTTCAGGAGGGATGAAACAAAGGTTTGGAATTGCACAGCTTCTTATAAATAATCCCAAACTAATTATTGTAGATGAACCTACCGCAGGCCTTGACCCCGCAGAAAGGCAGCGATTTTTAAATGTTTTAAGGGAGGTTGGTTCAAATTCTACTGTTATTTTTTCCACACACATTGTTGAAGATGTAAAAGAACTTTGTAACAACATGGCTATTATGAATAATGGTAGAATCCTAAAACAAATTAAACCAACGGACTCAACCAAAGAGTTAAAAGGAAAAATTTGGATGAAAATCGTTGAAAAAGATCAAATCGATGAATTGAATAAAAACCTAAATATTTTATCAACGAGTTTTAATCCTGACAATTCAATTAACATTCGGATTTACTCTGAGAGTAAATCCAATGAAGGATTTAAAAAAGTTGATCCAAATCTGGAGGATGTATACTTTACCACATTAAAAGAAAATTCTAAATAGTGTTAAATAATATTTTTTCTCATGAGTTAAGTTATTGGTTCAAAAGACCTGCATTCTATATTTATGTAATCATTTTTTTCGCGATTGGTTTATTTAGCTCTGGTGCTTCAGCAGGTCTTTTCGACTCGGTTTCTATGACGGTAGGCTCCTCTAGGGTTGTTAATTCCCCCTACGC
Organism: Flavobacteriales bacterium; assembly: GCA_003331305.1. Taxonomy (GTDB): domain Bacteria; phylum Bacteroidota; class Bacteroidia; order Flavobacteriales; family Flavobacteriaceae; genus UBA7446. The sequence goes on from QOQB01000009.1 coordinate 42,153, forward strand.
AATAGCAATGTTATTTGGAGGACTTAGCTCATTAATTATTTTCTTATACCCTTCCATAATTGGGGTAGGAATATATAGAGACTATAAATCTGAAGCACATTTTATACTTTACTCATATCCATTTACAAAGCTACAATACCTATTTGCCAAGCTTCTGAGTGGAGTTTTTATGGTACACCTTATAATACTCATCATTGCTTTAGGGATTGGCTTAGGATTTATTTTACCTGGGACAAACCCAGATCTTTTAAAATCTTTTGAATTAAGACCATACTTTGATGTGTATATTATTTACATTCTTCCAAATCTGATTTTTACTGGATTACTCGTTTTTGGGGTTGTAACATTTTCAAGAAATATTTCGGCTGGGTTTATTTTTGTTTTGATATTACTGATTTTGCAAGGCTTTTTGGTCGGGTTTTCTGAGGAGGCTGAAAACAGGCTTTTTTCTGCTCTAATTGATCCCTTTGGAGATTTAGCCCTACAATATTATACTCAATATTGGACAGTTGCTGAACAAAATGAACTTTATATTCCGATTAAAGGGGTATTTATTTATAATCGGCTAATATGGTTGGGTGTATCTGCTATATTGTTTGCTGCCATTTATCGTTCCTTTTCATTTAGTCAGAACCCTATTAGCTTATCTTTTAAAAAGAAGACGATAAACAAGATAAAAACCCATAACTTTTTAGGAATAATCAATATAAATTTGCCGAAAGTCAATTTAGACTTTAAACTGTCTTCACAATTAAAGCTTCTTAATAAACTATCAAATATTGATTTTCTTTACATAGTAAAAAGTCTTCCGTTTGTTTGTATTGTTTTATTTGGATTACTAATTAATATATTAACTCTTTTTGAAGTTGGAGATATTCTTGGAACTCCAACACTTCCTCGAACTTGGAGAATGCTTGAAGCAGGAGAAACGCTAACTCTTTCGATTAATATTTGCACTTTTTTGTACGCAGGAATGTTAATCCATCGATCTAGGATTTTCAAATTCAACGAGCTTATAGATACAACCCCAGTCAAAAATTGGATTCTTTTCGGGGCTAAGTTTTTAGCAATTATTAAGATGCAAATTTTATTGCTTTCATTAGTTTTGGCTTCAGGACTAATTTTTCAAATTAGCCAAGGGTTTTATGACTTTGAGCTAAACCTTTACATTTACGAACTTCTGTTTTTAAGCCTTATTTACTTTATTATATGGGCATTCCTTTCATTTTTAGTTCAAACATTAATCCCAAACCCATATTTGGGACTTTTTATAATGATTGTACTATTAATTGTAATTCCACTTACAAGTCTAGCAGGTTTAGAGCAGTCGATATATAAATACAGTCAAGGGCCTGGCTATAGCTACTCAGATATGAATGGATATGGCTCTAGTGTTGAAAGATATTTTATATATAAGATTTACTGGACATGTCTTGGTATTGTATTCTACATACTAACATTATTGTTTTACTACAGGGGGGTTGTCAGTAGTTTTAGAGAACGCTTTTATTTAGCAAAGCAAAGATTCGATGGACTCCATCGTTTAACCATTTCATTATTTACAATTTTATTTCTATCAATTGGTGGATATATTTATTATGAAAATAATATCTTAAATATTCGAAAATCTTCTAAAGAAAGAGAAGTTGCGACAGTCGAATGGGAGAAAAAGTATAAAAAATATGAAGATTACGTTCAACCAAGAATTACATCGGTAAATGTCAATCTAGATCTTTTCCCTGAAAAAAGAGATTTTAAAGCCTCTGGGATTTATTTAATGGTCAATAAATCTGATAAAGCAATTGATAGTTTATTTCTAGACCACTCAAGCAGAATCAGTACTTTTAAATTTAATAAGCTAAATGATTTAGTTTTAGAAGACACGATATATCATTTCGATATTTATCACTTTAAAGACCCAATCCTTCCTGGAGATACTCTACAACTTACATTCACAGTTAAAAATAAAAACAATACAATATTACGAAATAATTCACCTGTTCTATATAACGGTACTTTTATCAATAATTCTGTTTTTCCATCGATAGGATACCCTGGAGGTGAACTAAGAGATGATAAGACGAGAGAAAAATATGGGCTGCCACCAAATAACCTTAAACCCTTCCCTTCTGACACTACAGCTCTTGGGAATACCTATATTTCAAGAGATTCTGATTGGATTGATTTTGAAGCAATTGTAAGTACGTCTAAGGATCAAATTGCGATTTCTCCTGGTTACTTAGAGCGTGAATGGGTTGAAGAAGATCGAAGGTATTTCCATTACAAAATGGACAGTAAAATTTTAAATTTTTATGCCTTTAATTCTGCCAAATATTTAGTAAAAAAGGATAAGTGGAAGAATGTAGATTTAGAAATTTATTACCATGAAGGTCATGATTATAACCTGGACCGAATGATGAAAGGAATGAAATATGCTTTGGAATATTGTTCAACACAATTCAGTCCTTATCAACACAGACAATTGCGTATCGTTGAGTTTCCAAAAATACTGGGGTCATATGCTCAGTCATTTCCAAACACTGTCCCTTTTTCAGAAGGCGTTGGCTTTATAGCTGATGTTGATGATTCAAGAAAGGGAGGAAACGATTATCCTTTTTACATCACAGCACATGAGGTTGCTCACCAATGGTTTGCTCATCAAGTGATCGGGGCTGATGTCTTAGGGGCAACTGTTATGTCAGAGAGCTTATCCGAATATGTTGGATTAAAAATTATTGAGAGTGTTAATGGGAAAAATAAAATGAGAAAATTTCTGAAAAAGGCCCTTGATAATTATTTAACAGATCGAACTTTCGAGACAAAGAGAGAAAATGCTCTTATGTATAATGATGGACAAGGCTATATTCACTATCAAAAAGGTTCTCTTGTTTTCTATGCGCTAAGTGATTATCTAGGAGAGAAAAAATTAAACAAAACGATTTCTAAATATGTGAATAGCGTTGCTTTTCAAGAGCCGCCATACACAACAACAATAGAACTTCTAAGTTATTTAAAAGAAGATACTCCAGATTCTCTTCAGTACATTTTAGAGGATATGTTTGAAACCATTACGTTGTATGATAATAAAGCTGTTTCTGCTTCATCTTCAAAACTTGAAAATGGCAAATATAAAGTTGATTTTGAATTCAATGTTCGTAAATACAGAAACGACGAAAAAGGGAAAATTAACTTTGGTGATCGTAAAATTGATTCGATATCTTTTCAAGGAAGTGATATGGGAAAGCCCTCTTATTCAGTCTATTTAGAGGATTATATCGACATTGGGGTTTTTGGTATTGACCAAGAAGAGGAGTTAGAATTATATCTAAAAAAACATAAAATTTCAGCAATTAATAACGCTGTTTCAATCATAGTTGACAAAGAGCCAATCGAAGTCGGTATAGATCCTTACAATAAACTAATTGATACAGACTCAGGTGACAATAGAAAAAAAGTAAAAGAAATAAATGAATAAAAAAACCGCTACACTATAATAGTGTAACGGTTACATATAATAAAAATGTAACCGTTATGTTGTTCTAGTACTCAAGGCGGAACTTGAACCAAAAAATCCAAAGCTTATAGTTTTATCATTTTTGACAAATCTTCTCTAAAAAAGTTCGATTTCACTCCCCTCTGCTCCACTATTTATTTTCGGGAATAATAATTTATTCTTGAGAATAAAATCTTACAACCCATTGCGCTATTTTCGAAACAAACACTCAAACTTTTGAACAGTTTTGTAGAAACTTCCTAAAAATCAATTGATTGAATAGCCAATAATCTCTTGTTCAGGCAAGCGGCCCAAATCGTTTGTATCAATAATCCATTGCTCCAATAGGCTATTGAGTTTGCGTAGTTTTTTGGTGTAAAGTGCTTTGCCTGCCAAGTTATTGAGTTCAAAAGGATCTTTTTGCAAGTCGTAAAACTCTATCGCTGCTTTTGGTGTATCAAACCAGCGTTGTGCGTTTTTGTCCAACAAACCTTTTTCGCTTAGTGCGATCAATCGACGCATCATGGGCATCTTTTTTCTATAATTGACATCCAACGCATGAGGAAGGGAAACATCATAGTTCTTAATAAGCTTGTATCGCCTGGTTTTAATCGATCTGATGCGATCTACTTGACCATCAAACCTGTCAGATGCCGTTACCAAATATTTTCTAGGCTTGGTTTTTTTATCTAAAATAGACATGCCCTGAAGGTAGTTCGGCAGGGGAATTTGCGCTAGTTGTAATACTGTTGGTACCAAATCCACAAAACTCCATAGGTCGTCATTACGATTGCCAGCTTTAGCATTTTTTGGCAACTTAATCATGAGTGGTACTTTTATGCCCGAGTCATAAATAGCACGTTTATGTCTTGGGAAAGGTCCGCCGTGATCGCTGTAAAAAAAGATGTAGGTATTGTCATACAAGCCCTGTTCTTTTAATTCACTGATGATGACCCCTATCTCTTTATCCATGCGCACCAAATTACTGTAATTCGTTGCCATATCTTCTCTAACAACGGGGTCGTCTGGAAAATAAGGAGGAATATTTTTGACCTCATCAGGAGTTACATAACGTTTGTTGTTTTGTTGTTTCCAAATTTGAGACTCGTGCGTGATTTGAAAATTAAACACGGCAAAAAAGGGTTGCCCTTCTCCGCGATTACGCCAATGGATATTAGCCTTTTGTTCTCCACTACAATAACGGCAAGTTTGATCCCAAGCGTCTTTGCTAATTTTAAAGTTATAATCTTGCTTGTTGCTATTGGTACAGTAATACCCTGCATCTCTTAAATACGTTGTAAAGGGTTTGATGTCAGTTGAGAATTTTGGTGAATAGCTGGGGATGCCTAGTTCAGGTTGATTCGTGTCACGTCCTTCATTATAGGCGCGCATGTTGTGAGTCCCCAAAGTAGTAGGATACATTCCCGTAATTATGGCGCTTCTAGCAGGCGCACACACAGGAGTTGTAGCATGCATATTGTCGTAAATGACACTATCCGCTGCTAATGCTTCTAAGTGCGGTAGATAAACCGTATTATCGCCATACATGGGGAAGAATTCTGGCGATTGGTCTTCACTGACAAGCCAAATGATATTGGGTTGTTCGCCTTGGGCATTGGCAAAACAAAACGTCAATAAAGCGATACTGAAACTGCTTAAAAATTTTGTCATCAATTAATAAAATTAGTGTAATATTTCTGATAAGTGTCAAAAAACATATTCCCAATTTTCTTCATACCTGTATAATTATAATGGCCAACAGGCTTTCCATTCCAATTGTGTGTATAAATGGGTGTGTAGTTATATGCATTAGGGTTATTGCTTTTGCGAATAAGAGAGACGTTTAAACTTTTTTTACTTGTATTGCTCATGCATGTAATTACTTTATTATTACCCACTCCTAACATAAGGAAAGGCATTTTTGGAACGCGATAATAATCTCTTACTTTTTGAATGAGTACTGAAATATTTTGTCCATAGGTACTTGATGGTAAAGGACCATTATCTGACTCACCTTGCACCCACAACATGCCGACAATTTCAAAACTACCTGGAGGTAATTTTGCAAGCTGTGCATCAGTTGTTGAAATAAAATCTTCAAAAAGCTTTGGCTTATCCTCCTCGTTTTTAAGCCTTGCTTTTTCAATGCTCCAATTTGGATTCCAGGCCCCATAAAGTGAAGTATCACCTTGAGAACGCTTAACAAATAGAAACTTCTCTTTGGGATAGGCTTTAGAAAGGGCTATGCCAAAAAAAAGTTCGGGACCAAAGCACTTATTAAGTCTAAATTTCTTTTTTACAAAAGGCCAGGGGTCAGTAACATCCAAAGGACCATTTACCAATATAGGATCATTTCCATCGTTAATAGTTCCTTTATAATAAAATTGTATGCGCTCTTGCGCAAATTTTAATGCTATAAGCTCCTCTTTGCTTAGCAAGTCAGCATTTCCACGACCGTCCATGTTTGACTGCCCAGCAAGAATAAAAACTTTGGTTTTTCTAACACTCTGACCCAATAAGACGCCAGTAAATAATAAAAATAAAGTTGTAAGAAAAAAGTTATTTTTAATATAAATATTTTTGAGATAGTTCATCCGAGTCTTTATATTTATTACGAAGTTTTTTCAGTTTCTTTTTCATTTTAAGAATGATGCTTTGATATTTTGGATCATCGTAAAGGTTCGTCATTTCCTTCGGATCTGCTTTCCTGTCAAAAAACTCCCACTCATCAATATCGTAGTAAAAATGAACCAATTTGAATTCTTTTGAAACGATACCATAATGACGCTTTACCATATGGACAGATGGGAATTCGTAATAGTGGTAGTACACAGCTTCTCGTGCCCATTTTTTAGTGTCCTCAAAAAGTAAGGGAAGTAAACTCTCACCTTGCATATCCTTGGGTGCTTTTATATTTGCTGCATCCAAAAATGTTTGCGCAAAGTCGAGGTTTTGCACCATTTCATCATTTGTAATTCCTGGTCTTATTTTATTGGGCCAGCGTATAAGTAGTGGGGTTTTAAAGGATTCGTCATAAATAAACCTTTTATCAAACCAACCATGTTCACCCAAATAAAACCCTTGATCTGAGGTGTAAACAACAATCGTATTATCTTCCAAGTCATTTTCTTTCAGATAATCTAATACCCTACCAACATTATCATCTACAGATGAAATCGTTGCGAGATAGTCTTGCATGTATCGCTGATATTTCCAAATGGTTTTTTCTTTATCAGACATATTTGGCCATTTGTTTTTAAAATCAGCACTGATTTTATCTAACGTTTTTCTGTAGTGCTCTTCTTGTCGTTTATTTGCTCGTCTAAATGGTCCTAAAAATTCGCCTGCTCCTGCTTTTTTTATCTTTCTACTCTCTCCAGTATAAGTGATGTCTTTGACCAAATCCCCCATTTGCTGTATTGTCTTTGGATAGACCTTATTGTCCTGCATTAAATGCATGTGCTCAAAAATATTCATTTCGGCACTTGCAGCGGCTGAAGCCCTTTTTGAGTAGTCATCAAAAAGCGTTTCTGGTAATGGAAATTCTTTTTGGTAAAATTCCTCAAATTTTTCAGGACTTGGCCACCAAGCCCTGTGTGGTGCTTTGTGCAGATACATCATTAAAAATGGCTTCGATGTATCTCTTTTTTTATCAAACCAGTTCAAAGTAAGATCTGTGATGATATCTGTCACATACCCCGAAATTATTGTATCCTTTTTCTTTCCTATAAATTTGGGGTTTATGTAGTGACCTTGTCCAGGCAAAATTAAGAAGTCATCAAACCCTTTTGGGTTGTTTCCAAAGTGAAGTTTACCAAACATTGCCGTTTGATATCCTGCATTTTTAAACAATTGAGGAAAAGTCATTTGGGTTGTATCAAAAGGGAAAATATTATCAACTTTACCATTGAGATGACTAAATTTTCCAGTTAAAATCGTTGCTCTTGATGGAGCACAAATGGAATTTGTCACACTTGCGTTTGAAAACAAAATTCCTTCATTTGCAATTTTATCAATATTGGGGGTCTTAATAAGCTTGTCATTATATGCACTGATCGCTTGATACGCATGATCATCGGACATGATAAACAAAATATTTGGTCTTTTGTCTTGAGCTAAAATAAATGAACCCCAAACAGAAAATAATATAAATACAAACTTTTTCATTTTAGTAAATTTTCTTTGATTTGATATTAATACTTAGACTGTCCATAAGGGCCTCATATTTTTCAAGATGCGATAAGTTTTCCATCTGAAGGGGGTCATTTTTCATGTCATAAAGCATTCTGCCAATTACTTTGCCTTCTTCAGAATACTTCCATTCTGAATAGGCATAATTATCCGATATAAACATATCACCGTTAGTATAGCGTGAGTATGCATTTGTTTTAGAAATTAAATTTGGATCTTTTATATTTTGAACCAAGGACATACCCTCTAGCTGTTTGGGTTTTTCTATACCCAATAATTCACATATTGTTGGGTATATATCGATGAGTTCAACAAAACTATCAGACTTTCCAGAACTTGAAAGACCTGGAACTCTTATAAATAAGGGAACATGGTTTTCTACCTTGAATAAATTATGCTTAGACCATCTATTGTGGTCAGACAAACTAAAGCCATGATCACTAGTGATGATTACGATGGTGTTTTCGTAGAGCTCAAGGTCTTCAAGAGCCTGTAAAATGTTTCCAATTTGTTGATCGATATAACTCACACACGCATAATATCCATGAATTAGGTTAGTAGTCATTTCCACATCCATGGTGAAGGTGGTTGCATTTAGTGCGGGCTTTTCTGAAAAATCTTTTTGAACTCCTTTGTATTTAGCTAACTCGTACCAATTCCCTGCGCCCTCATACGCAGTTGTTGGGAATTTGTTGTTTATTGGGGTTGTAATCTTGTTTCTGTCATACATTTCCCAATATTTTGCAGGAGCATTAAATGGTAGATGGGGCTTTAAAAAGCCTGCGGCAAGAAAAAATGATTCTTTATTCGCTTTCAATTTCTTTAAATCTCTGATTGTTTTTGCAGCAATTTTTCCATCCTTGTATGCTTGGTCTTCAACATTAGCCTTTTCATAAGGCACATGATTATTTTCATGTGGAAGATTGCTGGCTTCGATATTTTCATCCAAAAGATAATCTTTTGGGGTTGTGGATCTTGGTCGCCATAATTCATCCCAGGTAGAAGCTTTATCTGATTGGTTATGTGAAACCTTTCCATTGCTAATCGTAGTATAGCCCTTGGCTTGCAACAATTGCGAGATGGTTACGGCTTGTGGCATATCTTCATCAATAGAAGTGTAATACTTCTTATAATATTCTCTAGTTGGCCTCATGCCTGTCAGGATACTTGCCCTTGAGGCACCACAAGTGGGAATGTTCACAAAAGCATTATTAAATTGTACTGCATTTTTTGAAAACGATGTAATGTTCGGTGCTACAACCTGAGTTGCCCCATATGTAGGCAGAGCAGGTCGGAGGTCATCTACAATGATCAGAAGAACGTTTTTTTTATTTGATTCTTGCGCTATTGTTGAAAAGCAAAAGAAGCCACAAATTATTAATAAATAAATATTAGTTTTCATTGATATATATGTTTTTAGTTAATTCGAGTGTTGTTTTTTTGAGTTTAACCAAATTTGAAGAGTTGCCAACAAAAATGTTGAAGTCACCTTCTTCAGCTTTATACTTCATTTCTCTATCATAAAACGCAAAATCACCGAGTGCTAGGCTAAAGGATACGCGTTTCGTCTCGCCTGGAGCCACATTTACTTTTTTGTATCCCTTGAGTTCCAGTACTGGTCGAGTAACACTACTGAATACGTCTCGGATGTAAAGCTGAACAGTTTCCATGCCCTCTCTTTCGCCAGTATTTTTAACATCTACCTCAACATGCACCTTCCCACTACCATCCCATACAGATGTAGATAGAATTGGTTTTGAAATAGAGAAAGTGGTATAACTTAACCCGTAACCAAATGGGTGAAGCGGTTTTGTTTTCTCAAAAGCATACTTATGTACATAATTTGTGGGTTTGTGGTTATATACCATTATTAGCTGACCTACTGACCTTGCAGTCGTAATTGGCATTTTCCCGCTTGGATTAATCATTCCAAAAACTATTTTGCCCAACGACTTACCGCCCATACTTCCGGGCTCCCATGCATGAATAATTGATTTAATATTCTCTTCTATCCATGGCTCGCTGATCGGTTTGCCACTTACATAAACAACCGTCATATTTTTGTTTTTTTCATAAATGGCTTTCACTAAATCTAGTTGTTTTCCTGGAAGACCTAAAAAACTTCTCGCCTTATTTTCTCCTGCTGTCTTTTCAAAACTTTTACCGCCTTCCCAATTATATCTTAATGAATTATCGCCAACAACAACAAATACGTGGTCATAATTTGCTGACATTTCAGAAGTAGCTGTAATCTTCGAAACTTGAATATTTCTAATCTTAATTCCTGAATCAAAATAATCTACTTTGTGATTATACTTTTCTCCTATTTCCTTTATACCTTCAAAAATGGTTACCACGTTTTCTGAAGGCTGTTCAAAATGCCAATCGCCCAAGGTAGTGTTGTTATTTGCATTAGGTCCCGTAACCAATATCCGCTTTGAGTTTGAGTTATTGATTGGAAGTAAGTCGTTATTTTTTAATAGTGTAATCGAATTATCAGCTATTTCTTCAGCTTTATCCAAATGACTTCTTATAAACACATTTTCTACTATTTTGGAGGTGTCCACAAATCGGTTTTCGAATAAACCAAGTTGGAATTTTGCGTATAATATTTTTGAGCATGCTTCATCAACGCGATCCATTGATAGTTTTTTTTCTTTGACTAAAGCAACAACATAATCGTAAAAATCAGGTCCGTGCATATTCATGTCCATACCTGCAGCTACCGAAAACAAGGATGCTTCTTTGTAATTTCTAGCCACCTTGTGATACGACCATATTCGCTTAACGTCGTACCAATCGCTCACAAAAAATCCTTCAAAACCCCATTCATTTCTAAACAGATCTGTCATAAGACCTTTGTGCATATGACTAGGGGTACCATTAAGTTCGTTATGCGCTGCCATTATGGAATAAACGCCAGCGTCTATTGCCTTTTTATATGGAGGCAAATGAATTTCATAAAGTGTTCTTTCTGAAACATCCATTGGAGAAATATTAAGTCCATTGAGTGGTTCAGCTCCGGCAATCATATGCTTTACGCAGGCAATTACATTATTTGGATTGCTAAAGTCGTCTCCTTGAAAACCTTCAATCATAGCTTTACCCATTTCTCCCACCATGAAAGGGTCTTCTCCAAAAGTTTCACCAACTCGACCCCACCTAGGGTCACGTGCAACGTCAATATTTGGCATAAAAGTCCATTGAGAACCTGTAGCCCTCATTTCCCTAGCACTTTGTTTGGCCACGTCATACGCAAAATCATTATTAAACGTAGCAGCAATTGATATCGGCGATGGATAAACCGTTGTCCCGCTAACCATAGCATTTCCGTGAATGGCATCAATGCCAATTATAAGCGGAATTTTTAATCTAGATTTTAAGGTAAAATCTTGTAAATAGTTTACCTCCTTGGGATCTAAAACGTGTAGAAAAGAGCCAATTTTCCCATCGATAATTTCTTGTGTTATTTCACTTTCAGACAAGCTATACATCGCGAAAGCATCTTTATTAAGCTTTGACAAATCCCCAGAAGCTTTTTTATTTCGCTGCTGTTTTTTTAAATAATCTATTCCAACATATTGACACATTTGACCTACTTTTTCTTCCAAGGTCATTCGAGACATCAAATCAGCCACACGGCTGTCAACATTAGCGCTAGGGTTTAAATATATTGGGCTATTGTTTTGTCCAAAAACAACAGCACTTATCAATAAAACAAACAATTTTAATTTCATAATCACTTTAATATCAATTCATTATCAGGGTTAAGAATGGCTTCTCTGAGGGCAAAATAGGCTGGCTTTGGGTTGCGGTTTGAATCAAAAATAAAACGGTACATATCGTGGTGCTTTCCTTTTAAACCATCTACCATTCCCCAAGTGTTGTAGGTAACAACCCCCTGATTTCGTTTCGAGAGCAAAACCTTAAGTATATTTGCGTAAGCATCAGCTTGCTCTTTTAGGGCTGTTTGACTTCTAACAGAATCCCAAATTTTATAATCAATTTCTGTGACATGAAAATCTAAGCCCTGTTCATGCGCCCAGTCGATAAGCGAAGCAAAATAGTCAAGTTGTTTTTTGTCGAGTGCAAGTGGACTATTGCTTCTCAAATGCGCCTGCCAGCCCAAACCGTCGATTCTGTAACCTTTATTTTTGAGGTACACTATAGTTTCCTTGACTTTTTCCCACATTTTAGGTTCCATGCCTCCGTGCTGGTTAAAGACCAAACTCTTTTTGGTGGCGTATTTATTGGCAATTTCAAATGCTTTTGAAATGTATAGCGGCACGTCATTTTCGTCTCTACCTATTTGTTCCCAAGGATTTTCCCATAGTTCAAACCCTGGCTTTTCCTCAAACCAGGCACCCTCTGGTGTAATGGTCTCATTGACCACATCCATCCACTTGACGGAGGGTTCTTTATTCATACGTTTGCAAAGCGCAGTAAAGTACTCCACCATATTCTTTTCTAATTCTTCTTTAGTTCGGCTGTCCGTCTTTGCCCAGTGCGAAGCTTGTGGACTAATCGGGCCGTGGATGCGCAGCGTGATATTATTTTTATCTGCGAAATCTAAATAATCGTTTATCTTTTTCCAATCCCATACGCCTGGCTTTGGATGTATTCGCGTCTGCTTAGCACAGTTTTCAGGCGTTGAATAGGTAAACTCGTCTAAGAACAATTTGGAAACCTCGGTGTTGAGTTGTCGATGATTAAGCGTTGCGCCAACATAAACCTGATTAGGGTTATAATCATTGTTGGCTAATAAATCTCTGATTCCATCACTGACCTTTTTAGCTTGTGGCTTTGGCTGTGGCTGTGGAGCTGCGGTTGGGGATAAGAATGCCAGCGCTTTCTTTTTAATTTCATCATAGATTACTTCATAGCCTTTCAGCCCAATATGGTTTTTTGTTTCCAATGGGTCGTTGCTGTAGTCAAACAGCTCCTCTTGAACAATATCTTTGTCCGTGATTTTTTGACCAATTTCGGTTTTGTTTATCCAAAGTGTGTAGCGATAAGAAGCTGTCCTAAAGCTATATCCCATTTTCTGATTTCTTGGGTATTGGCTTACGGCAAAGTCTTTAATGGACTGCTGCAGTCCCATCATAAGGGGAAGTAAAGAGGAGCCATCTACATTTAACGCTGGTGCAATTTGCGCCATATCGGTCAATGTAGGAAAAATATCCACAAACTCGGTCGGGGACATGATCTTTTGGGCAGCACGTGTTCTAGGGTTGTATATAATGAGTGGAGAGCGCGTTGCTTGTTCAAAATTTGAGTGTTTGGTCCACATGCGGTGGTCGCCTAAATGAAAACCGTGGTCACCCCATATTACAATAATCGTGTTGTCCATAAGCCCTTCTTTTTTGAGCTTATTAATGATTTTTCCAATCTGAAAATCAATGAATGATACACAGGCGTAATAGCCGTGAACAAGTTCACGCTGGAAATCCGAATCGAGATTGAGTTGCCCATTACTGTCCGTTGTATAATAACGATCATCCATTGGGAATTTTGAAATTTCCCCTGCTCTTTTAAAGGCAAGCTTACCAATATTCTGTCCTCGATCTTGAAACAAGGCTAATGGCATGCGCTCTCTTTTGTAGAAGTTCCAATATTTTTGGGGTGCGGAAAAAGGTAAATGTGGGCGTTTAAATCCAACTGCAAGAAAAAAAGGCTTGGCGTTTTGAGACAAGCCATCAATCATGCGAATTGCCTGTGCTGCAATGGCACCGTCTGCATAGGCTTCATCTGGGGCAGGGCTAGAAGAAAAAGGTGGCTTATAGACTGTCTGAAGAAAATCACCAGCTTCACCAGATTTTAAATCATTGGAATTAATAATGGTGTTTATCCTTTTTTTTATTTTTTCATTTTGATAATCCCCAATTGTGGGCGGGCCCCATGGCTGAGGGTAGTTTAATTGATGTGCCCGTTTAAAGGGTAGCGACCACGATAGCGCATCTGAATTTTTGTCAACACCCCTTGGGTCAAAAATTTTCCCTACTCCAGCAGTTGTATAGCCTACATTTTTAAAATGTTGCGGAAGGGTTACTACGTTAGGAAGCTTATCGCGCATTCGGGTTTTTAAATCATAGACTTGTGTTTTATCGGGGCGTAAGCCCGTAAGCAAACTAATTCGAGATGGACTGCAGGTGGCCTGTTGAGTATGCATATTAAGAAACAAGCTTGACTTTCTTGCCAACATATCCATATTGGGGGTTATAGCATAAGCATCGCCAAAGCTGCGAATAGTTGGTTTTAAATCATCAACAGCAATAAACACCACATTAAGTGGCTTATTGTTTTGTCCAAAAACAATAAAGGAAAAAGCAAGGAGAAAAAAATAAAATATGTTCCGCACTTGGGTTGCTAATTGGTTTGTTTAAATGCTATCCCTTAATTATACTCTTAGTACAAAAGAGATTATTTTTGGCAACAATTTCTATAAAATATATACCATTTAATAGAAAGGAAAGGTCATATTCATTTTTTTGTCCTTTCCATGACTTTATTTTTTTTCCATTGATATCATAAAGGGATACAGCATCAACTGAAACGTCTTTTTCAATATAAAGTTTGTTGCTTACTGGGTTTGGATAAATATTTATTTTTTGAGAAAGCTTTTTTTTACTTAATGTTTCCTCTGTAGCCGAAAAGTTGTCAAAATAATATGTACCTCTATCCTCTCCACACAATAGCTGAAACTGTATTTCGGTGGTTCCGTCTGGGACATCAAATGAAAAAGTATACGGTGTTTGGGGGTAAGATGTTTGCAGTGTTTTTTCTTGAGATCCAGTATACTGACTGCCATTTAAAATATATTTTACCCGCATCTTAAACGTTAAATCAGGGGAACTTCCCTTACCATACACGCTGAAAGTATATCGGTTATTATTTAAACTACCATCATTGGAAATTTGTGCATTTCTCAAGATTACGCTTCCAATTGATCCAGACTGCAAAACAGTAATTTTAGCTGCACTAACGCCACTAAAAGAACCGCTGCAAGTTGCATCTTCAAGTACAGCTTTATCATCATTATTTGGTTGACGATACAAAGACCAGTTGTTGTCAAATCCACATTCAAAATCCATATTCTTAAGTACGACGTTATCGTTACATGTTTTTTCAACACCGAGTAAAGCGTCTTTTATATCATCCACCCAAAGACTCGTTTCATTTACTGTACTTATTGTAGTTGATTTTGGATCGTAGCTGTCCACACAGAAGTAATCAATGTCATAGACAGTAAGACCTGAGTCTTTTCGTAAATGAATGGATTTAGAAGCTTCACCACCAGCATCCCAAGCTGAAAATGAAAAATCCCTACTGATAGCAGCGTTTGCCAAATATGCGTGATATTCATACCTAGAGTTAAGGTCAGGTCCACCATCTGCATATCCATTGCCATTGGGTGAGTTGTTTGCCGTTACTTTATGTAAGTCTCCTGTTTGATAACTGTAACCATAAGCATTATCCGCACCGAACTCACCTAAATAAACAGCCACTGGTGGGCTAAACTGATTTGCCCAATCAGCAACCGTTTGAAAATTAGCATCTACTTCATTTTTATCCTGGTTGGTACCCCAATTATTATCATCGTACCTGTGATCGCTAGACTTTGTAAAACTAAATGGTAAATAATAGTGAAATGTAGCAATAAGGTAATTATCGCTATTTATAATTTGATTTCCGATACTGGTTATCGCCCTAAAACTATTCTGCGAGCCGCCTGTGATAACTATTTTTCTTGTCGAATTATTACCTCCCGAAGCCCTAACAATTGAAATTACTTCAGCATTAATCTCATCCATTTCGGAGGCGGAAATATGAAAATAGGGTTCATTAATTACCTCAAAAATTAGATTATCTGAGTAGTTTTTAAAACGATCTGCAATTTGTTCCCAAATGGCGTAAAATTTGGCTAAATCAGCAGCGCGCTTAGCGGAAGTTGGGTGCGTATATGAACTTTCAGAAGAATTAAACGTATATATAAACTCAGATTTTAAAGTAGCGCCATGAAAATCTAAAACAATTACCAAGCCTTGGTTTAGCCCCCATGCTATCACTTGTTCCAAGCGATCTAAGTAAGCGGCGCTAACTTGAAATTGAGATCTATCTACAGTTGTGTTTGTATTGGCACTTGAGCTAAATGATGAGGTGCTTCCAGTGGTTCTTGTCCCGAAAAAATCCATAGGAATACGCACATTGGTAAAGCCAGCGTTTGCCACATCAATAAAGTATTGTTCTGTGGCTGCACCCGCCCAATTTCCCTCACTGGGTGCGCTAAGCACATTACCCAAAGTTATTCCGCGTCCCATTTTAGTAACAAGTGCTTGTGGGGTTTGTTGGGCATTTAAAAAACCTGCAACTAAAATTAGAAGCAGGTTTTTAAAATTGGTCACTAAGGGGTATAAAATGCTATTTTTTTTCGGCATTTTTTCTCGCCTCATTGCTCAAGATCATCATTTTTCTTGCTTTTTTTGCTCCAAATTCTGCCGCTAACTTTTCTTGAGCATTCTTGGACCCAGATTTATAGACCGCTTGCTTATCAGCTTGTGCAGTCAGGTTTTGTGCTTTAATTGTCGCATTCGAATTGTAAACTCTTGCAAGCATAACATCGTAAACAAACTGTTGTTCTGTTTCGTTTAAATCCATTTTTTCAGCGATATATGTAGAAAACATAGTTGCTCGCTTAATTTGGAATTTAGTGTAATCCTGTGCATAATTCGAAAAATACAATACTACTGTAAATAAAAATATTAATAGATTTTTCATGTTTTAATTTAATAAACCTACAAGGCTTATTATTAGCCTTGTAGGTTAGTTTTAGATTATCTTAAGATTAGCTTATTTATGGTAGTTTGGCCCTCATGTTCGATTTCTATCATGTAAAAACCTTTTCTTTCAGTTGATAAGTCGAGAGAGTTTGCGTTGACAGCCTCTTTTATAAGTTGTCCGCTGATGGAGAATGCTCTTACAGCATCAACTTTTTCAACTCCTGAAATGTTTAGAATCCCATCAGTTGGGTTAGGATAAACAACTATCGCATCTGCTAAATTAACATCTGCTAATCCAAGAGTACCTGTATCATATTTGATATTGTCAATATAAATCGTATCGGGGTACGAAGAAGATGGATTACTACCACCCCAATGGAAAAATAAGAATCTAGTAAACTCATTACCAGCATTTTCCTGACCACCACAGTTTCCAGTTGGGTGTTTGTAATCACAATTGGATAAATCAATTGTTACTGTTTGCCATGCACCAGCACCATCCGCCTTAAATGATTTCTCGATAGAACCTTCAGGTTGCTCCAATTTGAGCATATAACCGTAGCCATCATCTTGCGTAGCACTTGAACTGTGATCTGACCAAATATCAAATGTAATAGTATTAGCAACTATTTTATTCATTCCTGTTGGTATATCAAAACCAGCATTATTGCCCCAACCTGGACCATCTACATATTCAATTTTAAGAACTTTATTAGATGAATCCGTAGGATCAGTTACAATAGCAGTTCCAGTTGTACCACCAAGATTTAAATCTTCACTATTGATGTCATTACCTTCAAAGGTAACTACAAGATTCGTGTTAGGAGTAGGCGGAGTAACAACTGCTGGAGCTGTGTAAGATCCTACAACATCTTTGATGTAAGCATAAACTTTATCATAGTTGTTTTCACCATTAAACTGTACCACAATTCTGTCAACATCGTCTCTAGCCATTGAAGCAGTATCATCGAAAGTAAACGTTAGCTCTTTCCATACATCAACAGAGTCAATTTCTTTAGTAACAACATTTTGATTGTTCCAAGGCTGACCCTCAGATGAATCTTGCAGTTTTAGAGCCAACTGATTTGTTTGAGTTCCAGAAAGTGAATCACCATGTATATAAACTTCTAAAGTGATTGTGTTCATTTGAGTAAGATCAACTTTGCTTTTAAATTGAATCTGCATATTTGAGTATTGGTATGTCCCATCATCAACATATTGCATTACAGTTCCACCTGCAGGGTGTTGACTAGAAGTTACCCTTTTTATTGGAGCTTCAGCTTCGTTGTAGTAAAATCCTCCATTTGCTGGCATATCAGCCATGTTTTCATTAAAGGAAGTAACCTTGGTAGTAGATGCACCCGTTAACTCTTTACCTACAGCTAATGGATAAGTACAACCAGAATCCCAAGTAAAGTATGAACCATCGGTGCAATTTACTGTTCCATAAGTCCATGCACCGTCTACCTTGTAAGCCCATGTGTCCGTGTATTCCCATGATTCACCAGTACCATCTGTACCAATGACACCAAAAGTTTCCGCTATTTCTCCATTTTTTGTTAATGTTAGTGCATCATCACCATTGAAGCCATCCATAGATTCATTGTAGATAGATTGGCTAAATACATTGGACGCATTCATATAAATGTCAGCAGCAGTTGAACCACCGCTTGAATCCCATACAAAAATATCATCACCAGCTGTTGCACTTCCGCTTAAGGCTTGGTTTTCGTTTTCTGTAGTATTACCATTGCTATATACACCAATACCATAAATACTCAAGTCAGAAATATCAGCATTTGCTTTTAGGTGGACACCTTTCATCCATTTTCCAGGAAGTGAAAAGTCAATAACCCCTTTTAATTTTAGAGCACTAGCATCATTATCAGTTGAGGATTTATATTTTAGTGAAACATAGTCTATAAGTAATATTTCATCAAGATTGGTTGGAGAAGCATTTGAACCCCCTAACTTTCCGAATGAAAATCTAATTTTTAGATTTGAGCCATCAGAGGCAGCTGGAATTGTAACTTCACCTGTAGTTTGTATCCAATCGTCCTTTGTTGTTCCAGCTGAATTATTTGGAACTACGTCCACTAAGGTTGAATCATCATTAGAATCAGTATTATTATGTCCTTTGATTCTTAAAAAAGGTTTTTTCGCAGGAGATTCATTATAGTCAACCGCAACAGGCCATCTTGTGTAAATTGAATAAGTATAAATTCCTGGTGGAAC